>JAFNXL010000051.1 GCA_017379075.1 Bacteroidaceae bacterium | reverse complement strand
CCCAGTTGATGTGGCAGGACGTGGTGTCCAGCTTGTCCACCGCCTCGTAGGCCGGAGTCTGTGAAGACGTGGCGAGCAGCAGGCCCAGGTGGGAGCCGGCCGACATGGAGATGACACCAATCTTCTCGGGATTGAAACCGCGCTTCTTGGCCTGGCTTCTGACCATGCGCACGGCACGCTGTCCGTCTTCCCAGGCCGACTGGTATATGGGCAGACCTACGGGGCGCGGGGTTCTGTAGACAAAGTTCACGCACTGGAATCCCAGCTTGGTGAACTCCTCGTTCCATTTCTTGATGAGGCCCACATCGCAGCAGTTCTGGTAGCTGCCGCCCGAAATGAGAATCATGCAGCCGCCGTTGTGGATTTCCTTAGCCGGAGCGTCGAACCATTCCAGATAAGCCACACGATGTTTGTCGGCCTTGAAGTCCTTTTGGCTGGTTTCGTTGGTCATGGCCGCAATCTGATGGTCCTGCTTGTCGGGCATCTTGCCCTTGGGCCATACGGTTTGTCTTTCTTGTGCCGCAAGGCCGAAGGTAACGAGCAAAGCGGTGAGGAGGAGTGTAATCTTTTTCATATCAGTATTATTATTTAATGTTGGTCTTACAATGGCACAAAGTTACGAAGAATTTGTCAAAACCCTTGCATTTGTTTTTTGATATTTGGCTTATGCAGAGCGGAAAAAGGAAAATAATATGCACAAAAACCTTGCCTGTGTGCAGCTTTTGCCGTATCTTTGCACAGTTTTTGATAAAATGAGCAGAAAAATGAAAAAGTTTTTAATGACAATCGTTTGTGCAGTGATGGCCTTTGCGCCCGCTTTTGCACAGAACTTCAACGACAAGGCCGACAACATTGTGGGCGAGTATCTGACAGACCGTGGCGGCAGCAAGAGCAAGGTTCGCGTAACCAAGAACGCCCAGGGCACATACGATGCTCAGGTCTTTTGGGTGGAGAAGCCCCTGGATGACAAGGGCCAGAAGCGCAAGGACGTGAAGAACCCCGACAAGAAGCTGCGTCAGGTGGACATTGACAAGGTTGTGGTTGTACAGGGCCTGAAGTACGACGCCGATGACAAGGAATGGGGCGACGCCAAGATTTACGACCCCTCAAAGGGCATCCGTGTGAACGTAACCTGCGAGTTTGTGGACGCCAAGCGCCTGAAGCTGCGCGGCACCATCATGGGTATCGGCACCACACTTTACTGGACCAAGATAAAGTAAAAGAAATCAGACAGGCCGTAATGGTCCGAAAAAAAACTCCCTCCCGAGGTAATTCTTTTTTCCTCGGGAGGGAGTTTGATTTTTGTCTTTTTTGATACAGACGATTATGCCTGCTTCTTGGCATCAATGCGCTTTACAACCTGGCCGTAGATGATCAGAGCAAAGGCGGAGATCAAGGCGATTCCGCCAAAGCAATACCAGATGTAATGGGCATTGGCGCTTGCGGCAAGCCATTCCTCGTGCGTGGCAAAGAGCGTAGGCTCGGGGCAGTATTTGCTCAGCAGGAAGCCGGAAAGTCCGAAACCAAGCACAGAGGACAGGAAGGAATGCAGATGGCTGAATCCCAGATAAAGTCCTTCCTCGCCCTTGGGAGCCTGCAGGGAGAAATATTCAAGGAAGCGGGGAGAGATAAAAGTCTCTGCCAAACCCTGGAACACAATACCCACCACCATCATCAGGGCTACGGGATGCATGCCCAGATAAGTGGAATTGGCGTCCAGCATATTTCCCGAAGCCATGCAAAGGGCCGAAATGGGCATGATGAACATACCGATGGTCATGGAGGTGAGGGCGGTATGCTTTTTCATGAGGGAGGTGACAAAATTGACGGTAAGCACCACCACCAAGGGATTGACATTGGCATACCAAGAGGGTGACGCTCCTTCTCCGGCAAGGCGCAGGACATACTTGGGCATGGTGGCATAGAGCTGGTGCTGCACCATCCAGAAGCCGGTGATAATGATGATAAGCGTAATCAGTCGGCCGTTGCAGCACACCTTTATCAAGGCATTCCAAATCTGCTTGAAGGTCTTTCCCTCGCCGCTGTGCTCTGTGCTTTTATAGAAGAACCAGATGGCCAGAAGCGCCAGGAAGGTCATGGTTGCCGAAAAGTAGTTCAGCGTGATGAGGCCCTCGTTTCCCAATGCTTCGCGCAAGGGCTTCACAATGGTCTTTCCGGAGAATGCGCCGATGTTTACCATGGCATAGAAGATGGAGAATCCCTTGGCGCGGGTTTCGGGCGTGGTTTCCTTGGCCACGGTGCCGGAAATGACACTCTTGATGAAGGCTCCTCCGCAGACAATCAGCGCCATAATGGGCAGGATGCCGTATTGCAGATTGCTTTCCAGCAGTCCGGTAAAGGTGGTAGTGGCGGAATAAGACACCAGTCCGGCCGATTCCAGCCAAGTGGGGTAGACCGCCAGTCCGGCATAGCCCATGGTGAGCAGGGCGAATGCAATCAGCATGGAGTTGCGGAAGCCGATCTTGTCTGCCAATGCACCGGCAAAGGTGGGCAGCAGGTACAGGCAGGCCGAGAAGATTCCGGCAATGCTGGCTGCCTGGATGTCATTGAAGCCGAGGATGCGGCTCAGATAAAGTGTGATTACGATAAATACACCGTAGTAGGCGGCACGCTCGAACAGCTCCACTGTATTGGCCACCCAAAAGGCTTTGCTAAACTTGATTTTCTCTTGTTTGTTGTTGCTCATTTTGATTTATTTGATGATAAGATAAGGATAAGACAATATTTGTACGGGGCCCATCAGACCGGATGACTGCAGTTCTGAATTCTCGTTCAGATAAGAAGAGGTCTGGAAGGTGAAGCGTTCGTTCTCGGGCAGTTTCTTTTCTCCGATGAGGCGGTTGCGCCAGCAGTTCACCACTTCAATTTCCAGTTCGTTCAATCCTTTGCGCACGGCTTGGGAAATGTTCAGACGGTAGGGCGATGTCCATACGCCACCCACTTCCTGTCCGTTGATTCTGACGCGGGCCATGACCATGACCTTGCCCAAGTCTATGTAAAGAGGGGTTTCGGGCAGTTTCTTCATCTTGAATGTGGTCTTGTAGGTGGCTGTTCCGGAGAAGAACTTGACGTGCGGGTCTTCACTTGTGGTCCAGTCAAACAGGCTGTCTGTGGTGAGCGGCTCGGCCGGGCCTCCGCGTCCTTCCTGGAAACTGATGGTCCAAGGGCCGGCAAGTTCGGTCTGCAAGGTGGGTTCGGGATAATTCTGGGCCATCTGCTCCTCCTTTGCCTCTGAACGGAAGATTATGAACGAGCTTTCATAGGGAGCCAATGTCATGGGAATGGAGGTGGCGCCGGTAAGTTGCTTGAATTCGGGCAACAGACGCACTTCGCTGGTCAGCGGATTCCATAGTTCGGGCTGCTTTCCCTTTATACGGAAATTGGCATCGAAGGCAATGGGGCGGTCGCTCTGGTTAGAAACAAAGTAAGCCTCGCCATCGGTGTTTGTCAGGTGAATGAAAAGAACGGGCAGCATGGGGTCTGAAACCGTGAAATCCGGTTGAACGCCCAATTCGCCGAATATCTGCTCCAGAGAAGCGTCCTTATAGATACGTCCCTTGCCATAGCCAACCATGGCGTTGTGGGGCAGGCTTGAGGTTTGCCACATCTCTTCTGCCATTCTCCTAACCTGCATATCAGCTTCGGGGTAATCCTGAAGACTGGGTGAGCGTCTGGGGGCAGGTCCTTGAATGACGATGCCTTCCTTGACCAGTTCCTGCAATTTTGCCAGCAAGGCGGGGCGCATGGTTTCAATCTTGGGCAATACCAGCACACGATATTCCATTCCGCTGGGCAATACCAGTTTTCCGTCCTTGGCCTTGGCCGTCATCAGCACTTCGGCATTGATGTAGTCGTAAGAATATCCGCGGGGAATTTCCGGATTGCGTACACCGGTCATCTTGGGCGCGTCTTCGCCAAGGAAGTATGCCACATCGGCCACATAACGTCCCTGTTGCAGCATGTAGTTGCATCGCTTCAAATAGGCAGAGAAGACATCCATCTGAGAGAACCATGTATTGTTGCGGTTGAATTCGTTTCCGAACCAGGCATTGATTCCAGGCACACGGTCATCGGGCTGTTGCACATAGAGGTGCATGAGACTGGCATTGATGCCTTCGGTGAAGAAACGGTCTCCGCGCTGCTTCATCTGGCCGGGATATTGGGTAAAGTCTGGTCCTCCACAAGTAAAGGATTCCGCCCAGACCTTTTTCTTTCCGTAGATGTGTCCGCAACTGGATGCGGCACGGTTCTCTATGTTTCCCAAGTCGCCGAAACTCCAGAATTCGCCGCCGATCTCGTCAGACTGTCCGCCATACTGCAAAAATTCGCCGGGGAATCCCCAGTGGCCGTAGTTCTCCAGCCAAGTGGTAAGTCCGTGCTCGTTGCTCACTTCGCGCAGTCCGCCCACATAATTGTATGAAATCTGGTCGGCAATGAGGCGGCGCACATCCCAAAGGAAACGGTCGGACATATCGGGCGAACCTACCGTAACTCCGTTGTACACGGGCATAAAGGGAACGGGGTCGTATCCATAGACCTTCTTGAAGTCCTCGATCATGTTGTCGGTCCAGTTCTGTCCACCGGTTTCGTAACTGTCTTCCACCACAATGCGGAATGTTTTTCTGTCTTTTTCCGGAATACGTTTGAGGATTAGTCCGATGTAGTTGTCAAAGTGGGCACGGATGTGCTCTTTGCTCATCTTATCTGTCTCCAGTCCGGTTCCTTCTTTGGGGGCAGGGCTGCATTCCACGCCGGTGGGCAGCATTCCTGTTCGGGAAACCACCCATTTTCCTGCGGGCACATCCCAGGTAAGTGTGCCGTCTGCCTTCATAAAGGTTGTGATGTCCATTACCTGGCTGGCCTGCAATGCGCTTTCTGTCTTATATTCGGGTTGGTTGCGCCACATATAGGCATCCCACATAGGCAACGGGGTTTGCCACATCTTCATAAAAGACTTTTCGGCGTAGCGTTCCACACGAGGAATGTCAGACAGTTCGGCCTTTCCGATGAATCCTGTGTTGTTCAGTGTCAGGCGGAATTCACTTCCTTCCGTTTCGGGCAGAGAAAAGGTGAAGGGAGCCAACGGCTCAAAACCAACGTTCTTGCCAGCATTGCTGCGATCAAGATTGTATTTGTCAATCATTATCCATTTTCCGTCTTTCAGTACGGCTATTTCGGCAGTGCCAGAACCGGCCTTTGCGGGATAAAGAGTAAGACTGCGGGCAACAGCAACTTTGTCGCTCTTGAACGTAACTACCTTTTCCTTTTTTATATCTTGCTGGGCCACGAACAATGCCTGTGGCTCAGTGAGAGGATAGGCCAGCACCTTTACGTCCTGTCCGTCCTTTCCCAGAGCGGGAAGCTTGGCGCTGAACTTCACAGGGCCTTGTATGGTGTCGTTCACCGTTTTCAGATAACGCATGGACTGGCTGGGCTTCACCCAAGGACCTCCGCTCTGGCTCCATCCCGGGCAATTGAACAGTCCCACCTCTATGTCCAGTTCCGTTGCGGTGCGGAACATGGTGTGAAGTATCTTCCACCATTCATCGCTGAACAGACGTACCGGACCCACCGGAGTGCCTTGTCCTTCGCCAATCATGCCAATCTGCACACGGTTTATGCCGGCCTTCTTCATGGCATGCAGGTCTTTTACCACACCCTCTTCTGATATGTTTCCGGCAATCCAATACCAATATACGGCAATCGGCTGGTCTTGCGGTGTCTCGCGGAACTTCTGTTCCATTGTATTCAGATTGTCTGCCAAGAGTTGTGTCGGGCAGCCTCCAAGCGTGGCAAGAGCCGCCAATCCTGTAAGAATCTTCTTCATGTTTTTCTGTTTTTTATTATTTTAGGTTTTCTAGCTTTTCTAGTTGTTCTGGTTTTGCTAGCTTTTCTATAGTGTCTAAGTTCTTTTAATCACAACCATCCTTCCTGCTTGTACCATTCAACAGCGGCTTTCACTCCACGTTCAAGCGGCCATTCGGGGTTGTAGCCAAAATCTCGGCGTGCAGGCTCAATGTCGCATTGCCAGTTGCGCTGGCTAAGGATGTGATACTTGTCATTGTTCAGGGCGCTCATCTTGCCGGTGATTTTACTCCATCGGGAGGCAATTTTACATACTACGCGAAGGAACCACAACGGAGCCTTGATGTGAAGCACGCATTTTACGCCCATTTCCTGTTGCAGAAGGTCGCTGAAACGTCGGCTATGATATACTTGCCCGTCAGAGAGGAAATAGGCTTTCCGCAGGGCGTTGGGGGCTTGCATGCAGCCGAACACGGCATTCACCACATCCATTACATAGACAAAGGTGATTTCCTGTGGCTGGTAGCCAACGGCAAAGTCTACATGCCCTGCAATGCTGCTGGCCATCAGGAAATAGTCCTTCTCCCTGGGACCATACACACCGGTGGGGCGCAGAATCGTATAGGGGAAGTCTGGCAATGACTGCAGGTATTTCTCGGCCTCCAGTTTGCTTCGGCCATAGGCTGTGTTGGGCTGCGGAGTGTCAGCGTCCAAAATGGGACTGTATATCCAGGGGCTTCCGCTCTTTGCTGTCTTGACCGGAGTTTCACGGATGGCACCGTAAATGCTCAGGCTGCTGATGAAGACAAAGCGCTCCGGAACCATGTCCGCTGCTTGCAGGGCTTCCACCAGATTGCGTGTGCCCTGGGTGTTTACCTTGAAGAAATCTTCCTCATGCAGGCATTTGGTTGCTCCGGCTGCATGTACGATTACATCCCACTTCTTGCCGTCCATTTGCTGGCGATAATCCTCCAACTGGGCTTGGAGCTTTTGGGGATTGGACAAATCAAGATGGGCAAAGCGGATCCGTTCGTCCTGCAGATAGCTTTTGCTGCTGCTTCCGCGCATTCCTGCCCACATTTCGTAACCTCTGCGCAGACCCTCTTCCACAATGTAGCTTCCAATGAATCCGCTGGCTCCTGTCACTAATATTGTCATGCTTGAATTACATTTATATGATTATATGGGCAAAGATAAGTTTTTTTTTTCACTGAGTTTGTATCTATATGGGAAAAAATGGCTATTTTTGCGTAAAAGCCGTTGAAAACATAAAGGAAATTATTATGGGAAAGAAGAAGACTGGAGGCCGGGGAATCAGAAAACCGGAACTTACAAGAATGCTGGTTGAGCTGTTCGAGAACAACCCTTCGCAGCCTTTGGAACTGAAGACTGTACACCGTTTGCTGCATTTGACCACCCATCCGGCCAAGATGCTCTGTCTGGATGTACTGGAAGAGCTGATGCTGGATGATTATGTGAAGGAGACCCAACGCAATGTCTATGTGCTGAACAGACCCACTCAGATTGTGGAGGGAACCTTCAGACGGAAAGCTAACGGAAAGAACACGCTGGAGCCCGTTGAAGGGGGCGAGCCCATCTTGGTGGCCGAGCGCAACAGCCTGCATGCCATGGACGGAGACTTTGTCAAGGCCACGCTTCTGGCCCGCAGGAGGAATCATGTCAGAGAGGCTCAGGTAACCGAAATCTTGGAACGCTCGGACAAGACTTTTGTGGGAACACTCCAGGTCAGCAAGCAATATGCCTATCTGCTTACGGAAGACCGCACTCTGGCCAACGACATCTTCATCCCCAAACCTTATCTGAAGAAGGGACAGACCGGAGACAAGGCCGTGGTCAAGATTATCGAATGGCCCGAGAATGCCAAGAATCCCATCGGAAAGGTCATTGACATCTTGGGGCGCACAGGAGAGAACACTGCCGAGATGCACGCCATTTTGGCCGAATACGGACTGCCCTATGTCTATCCCGAACAAGTGGAGAAGGCTGCCGAGCAGATTTCCGCAGAAATCCCGCAAGAGGAGGTGGACAGAAGACTGGATATGCGCGATGTGCTCACCGTTACAATTGACCCTCGCGACGCCAAGGACTTTGACGATGCCATCAGCATCCGCAAACTTGAAGAAGACCTGTGGGAAGTGGGCGTTCACATTGCCGATGTGAGCCATTATGTGCAGGAAAACAGCATTATAGACCGTGAAGCGCTCAAGCGCGCCACCAGCGTCTATCTGGTAGACCGCACCATTCCCATGCTGCCCGAACGGCTCTGCAATCTTATTTGCTCCCTACGCCCCGATGAGGACAAACTCACCTACAGCGTGATTTTCCGTCTCAACGAAAAGGCGGAAGTGAAGAGCTGGCAACTGGCACATACCGTAACAAGGAGCAACCGCCGCTTTACTTACGAAGAGGTGCAGCAGGTATTGCAAAACCATCAGGAAGCCAGCCCCGAGGACTATGACGCTCCGGGAGACGGACCGGCAGAACCCACTTACGAAGGTGCGCCTCCGGCAGAGGAATACGCCACCGAACTGATTATGCTTAATCGCATGGCCAAGGAACTCCGCCGTCGCCGTTTCGAAAACGGGGCTGTCAATTTTGACCGCTGCGAAGTCCGTTTCGTCATTGATGAGAAAGGCCGTCCGCTGAGTACCTATTTCAAGGTGGCAAAGGACGCCAACAAACTGATTGAGGAATTCATGCTGTTGGCAAACCGCACCGTGGCCCAAAGCGTAGGCAAGGTACCCCAAAACAAGAAACCCAAGGTGTTGCCCTATCGTATACATGACACTCCCGACCCAAATAAACTGATGAATCTGGCCGACTTTGTCATCAAGTTTGGCTACAAGCTACGTACCGGCGGTTCAAGGGCCGACATCACCAAAAGCCTGAACAAACTGCTGGGCGATGTGAAGGGAAAGAAGGAACAGAACGTGGTTGAAACCGTCAGCCTGCGTGCCATGATGAAGGCTCGCTACAGCACGCAGAACATCGGACATTACGGACTGGCATTCGATTACTATACCCACTTTACCAGTCCCATCCGCCGTTACCCCGACCTCATGGTACACCGTCTTCTGACCAAATATGCTGAAGGCGGAAGAAGCGTGGGACAGGAGAAATACGAATCTCTGTGCGAACATTGCTCGGAGATGGAGCAGACTGCCGCCCAGGCCGAACGCGCCAGCATCAAGTACAAGCAAGTGGAGTTCATGAGCGAACATCTTGGCGAGATTTTCAAGGGAACCATCAGCGGTGTCACCGAGTTCGGTATCTATGTGGAAGTGGACGAGAACAAGTGCGAGGGAATGATTCCCCTGCGCGACCTTGATGATGACTATTACGAGTTTGACGAACGCAACTATTGCCTGCGGGGCCGCCGTTTCCACCATTGCTACAATTTGGGCGATACGGTACAGATTCAGGTTGCCCGTGCCGACCTCTATCGCAAGCAACTGGACTATAAATTGATACGTCCAGAATCGCCTCGCAATGAAACATTTCCTCCCCTTCCTCCCATGCCGGAAAAGAAAGGCAAGAAGAAGGACAAGAAAATCAAAAAGGGAAAAAGAAGATAAATAAAAACAGGGATGCAATTTCGGTTGCATCCCTGTTCGTTTATGTGTGGTTTATTACGAGAATGTTCATCAGTTATTTTACTTGGCCAGCTCCTTTGATGCTGCATTAAGCTTTTGGCGGGCTTCGTCCATAATGTCGTGCCAGGGCAAGGTGGTGTCGGTCAACTTCAGTCTTGCCATTTGTGCCAGAATGTCTTCTACGGGCTTCATCTCTTCGGTGCGGCCGGCATATTTCTTGCGGAGGATTTTCACCTTTTCATAGGCTTCAATACCGTCAATCAAACGTTCGAAACGCAATGTGGAACGTCCGTAGGAACCAATCTGATAGGTGTCACCAGAACCGAATCTTCTGAATCTTGAGTCGTATTCGGGACGGTGAGGCCATGAATTGTATGCCCAACGCAATTGTCCGTCGTAGTCCTTGGAGATGGCATGCCAGCTAAGGAGTTCAGATTCCCAAGGCTGGGAATAGGTGAAGCTGTTGGGGAAGAATGTGCTGCAGCATACATAGAATGTGGTTACATAACCTTTCGCACGGCGTTCTTCAATCTCTTCCTTGGTAAGATAGAGCTGACGCTGGGCCACACAGCAGTCCCTTACATTAGGGATTCGGCGGTATGAGGCATGGTTGTCTGCCATGGCAAAGCCAAGTTCGGGCGCATAGGTGTTGATAAGTTTTACCACAACCTCCATGTCTTCGGGCGTACGCTCGTCGGTGGCAATGTTGGTTATTTCAAGCCATCCCTTTTCTTTCAGGTGGCGTACGAAGTCTTGAAGGAATGCACCCCACATTTCTTCGTAGCGCTCAGACTGGGGCGAAACAGATGCTTCCTTGAAGGCGTTGCTCTTTTCTTCGTACCAGTTCAGTTTGTTGTTCCAGGGAAGCATGGAGTAGCAGTTGATCTGCTTTTTTATGCCAAGCGACATCATCACCTCTACATAGCGGTCGAACACGGTATAGTCAAAACTCCAAGTGCTGTCTTTACGCAGGGTCCAGATAATCATGTCTTCATAATCGTCAAAAGTCTGCGATCCCCAAGGGTCGCGGTTCAGCGTGGTGGTGATAACCTTCTGTCCGGCTTCAGCCAGAGGCTTCATCTGTCTCTTGATAGCCTCGAAGTGCTCATCGCTCCACATTTCCAGGTTTTCCATGCGTGCCACAGCCGATGGGTGCTGCCACAGGTCGAGGTGATAGCTCCATTGGTCATAGGTGGGAAGTGTCTGGTCGATCACCTCCAATTCCAGCGGCAAGCTGATCTTTTCGCCTTGGGCTACTATCTGTACTTCTGATTTATACATTCCGGCTTGTGCATCCTGGGGAATGTTGATGGTAACCCAAACGGGACGAACCGTCTGCGCATCCATGTTGAACACCTTCAAGGTATCAATCATATCGGGAACAAGGATGGACTTGTGTCTTGGTCCGCGCTCGCAACGGCAGTCGGGACCGCCCTGGTCTGCAAGGGTGTAACGCACAAAACCAGTGGAGGCTATGCCGGCATCCAGCGTGGCTGCATCGCCCTTGAAATCCTTTACCTTGCTCATGACACCGTCAATTCCCTTTCCTGTCCACAACAGGATCTGGGCAGAAACACGTTCGCCTTTCCATCCTTCAAGACGGCAGATTTCGGTGGCGCTTTTCACAGGCACCTCGCTGCGCGAATACAGAGAGTCTGCAGAAACCCATTGTGCTTCCAGCGCGCCAACCTCTTTCCAAGCGGCAATGCTACGCTCAGAAACCGGAACGGGATCCTTGGCCTCGGTATAAGTGATGAATTGGGGTGCTTCGGTACATGCAGAAGCAAGAGCAAGCAGTGCTGCAGCGTATAATTTGTTCTTTTTCATTATTTTCCTTTTTTTAAAACATTCCTAAAGTTATTGTTCATCGGCAAACATGGGATCCCATGCAGGCAGACGGATGGGCTTCTTCTTCATCAGTTCCAGAACCTTGGGTGTGCAGTACTTCTTGTTCACCACCACTCGGAACATGTATTCGTTGAACCATTCGTCGGTCATAATCATGTAGCCATTGTGTCCGCTGGACGCTCCCCAGCTGTTCTCCACCTTCCACTTGACGGGCTTTCCGTTCTTGTCCAGATCCACGGCCATCAGTGTCATGGCGTGCGAGCTTCCGCTGTCGAAGGTCTGTATGCGCTGCTTCTTGGTCATGCCGAAAGAGGTGCCCAGAAGACTTTCATAATCGAAGTTCTTGAGGTCGAGCATACCCGTGTTGCGGTCCATGAACTTGCCTACATCGCAGCTGAAGTACATCTGTGTGCTGTCTTTCAGGCTGGCTATGGCCAAAGGCTTGAGTTCCTCAATGTCCAGATTGACATAGAGCCAGTTGTGTCCGTCGTAGACATGGCGGTCATAGTCAATTTCATACACCTGGTCATAGGGGCGGCTGGGGTCGTTCATGAGCATGACAAAGTCGGCATTCAGGTCTTCGCCCTCGGCACACACTTCGCGATAGAATTCCTGCGGTGTATAGGTCTTGGGCTCGCCAATGGTTTTTCCGTTCTTCATGGGCGCCCAGGTAAACTTCTTGGGAGGTTCGCCGTAAGCCAACACCAGCAGACGGTAAACGGTCTTCAGCTGCTCCACCTTCATGGCCTGCAGTTCCTTCTCATCGGCACCGGCCTGACTCTTCTCACGCAACTGGATGCCGAACTCGCGCAGCTTTCTCTTCAGGTGTCCGCAGAACTCGTTGGTGCTGTTGCTGACAAGGGTTTCTGCCATTACATCCTTGGGAACCAGGCCATATTTTGTCACCAAGTCGGCCACGCCAGTATAGGTTCCGCCGTCAGAAAGGGGGTTCTTGAAAAGCCAGCGTACCATCTCGTCGTCAATATCCTTCTTGCGGGTGTCAATTATGCCTTGCAGGAAGAGGTTGCTCTTCTCCAACTGGTCATAGAAGAACAGGTAGACGTGGCTGAAGAAGAAATTGTCCACGCCCAGCTTCTTCATGGCGCGTTGGCGCAGCACATTGGTGCCGGTGAAGAGCCAGCAGCGTCCGCTGCTTTGCTGGTCGCTGATGCCCGAGTTCTTCACTTCCACATTGAAGTGGGTATCCTTGGTCTGTTTGTTGTCCTGGTTCACGGCCATCTGCTTTATGCTTACGTTGCTGATGGCATTGCGCAGCGCCTTCTCGGCGGGAGTGCCTGTGTAGCTTCCCTCCAGCGTCTGCAACACCTCTGGGGTGATGTTTGTCTGTGCCCAGCCGTTGGCGCAAACGGCAAGCGCCAGGGCACAAAATAGGTTTTTCTTCATTTTTCTTATTGTGTTAGTCTGATTTTACTTGTTTGCCGGAATGATTTCGAAGACGGCAGCCTCTTTATGGTTTACAAGGTGGTCACCCTCCACGTTGAAGAAGCCCTTTCCGCCTCTGTCTGCACATTGGATGGTAAACTTTCCGTCCTGTGTCTTGGTCAGGATATAGGTGTGCCAGTCAGCGTCATAGGGATTGTTGTTCTTGTCCTTCCAGAAGGTTCCGCGCTCGTTGATATAGCGTCCGTCCTGCACGTTGGTGATCTTGTAGCGTCCGGTGGTGGCAATCAGTTCCAGATACCATTGCTGGCGCTGGGGATTGATGGTGTCGCGCTCGGCCACAAATACAGGGTAGTCTCCGGTTCGGTCGGGCGATGCCTGCACATCAGTCAGGAACTTTCCACCGGCCTTTATGAAGTATTGTCCATCCTCAACAACCTGTTTGGGGAAGTGTTCCAGTCCGTAGGTGTGCTTCTTCTTGTACGCCTTCACCAGTTCGCTCACCTTTTCGTTGACCCAGGGCGTAACCACATCACCGCTCACAACGGGCTTGGCCTTCACAATGGAACCTTCAAAGTTGCGGCTCACAATGCGCTTCTGTGCGTCTTCAATGGCTTTCTGGCTACGGTAGGCACCCACAAAGGCCACGGAGTCTGCCTGGTTAAAGCTGTGCTCCATTTGCAGGACGTGCAGTCCTCTTTGGCCCAACAGACGCATGCTCTCCACCCAGGGACCAATCTCGGCCAGCATTTCGGGCTGGTTAACGCTGTCTGCCAAAAGGGCGTCTGCGGCTGTGGTCATTGCCGTAAAGTAGAAGGCGGGCTTCATCTTCTTTTCCGCAAAGAGCTGGCTTTCGCCCTCGCGTCGCAGTCCGTGTCCGGTCTTTCCCAGGTCTACGTTGTTCTGGCAGAAGGCGGCAAAGGCCAGCGGGCTGGTGGGCATAAGGGCATGCAGCGAGCGCTTCCAGCTCGACTCGCTATCGTATGCGGGCATGTTCCATGTATAGTCGGCAATGCTGTAAAGGCTCACCTTGCTGGCCTCGGCATATTCCATGGGATTGGAGCAGAAACCGCTTACCAGGTCGTAGATGTCCTTTCCGTTGCCGTAGGTCTTGCCCATGAGCAGACGGCTCTGGCAATAGTCGTTTACGGGATAGTTGAGCCAGATGAAAGCCTTGCGCTTGATCTGTCCGTTAATCCATTCCATGTCGTTCTTCTCAATCATGTCCACCACGCTGTTGCCGGTCCACATAATGCGTACCTCGGGATACATCTTGCTTCCCAGGGTGGGCAGATAATCACCGCCAGACCATGCCTTGTTATATTGGGTGGGACACATGATGAGGGGCTCCACGTCTGTGTGCTTGCGCACAAACTCGTCGGTAACGTAGTTGAGCAGTCCGGCCTGCTTGTCGCCCTTGGCTCCTTCGCCCCAGATGTCGTCAAAGAAGACGGCAAAGGTGCGTACGCCCAGCGCATACATCTTCTCCAGCTTTTCCACCACGGCCACAGAGTCTGCCTTGTTCCACTTGATGTCGCCTCCGGGATGGATGGCCCATACAAACTGCACCTTGTTGCGGTGGGCAGCCTGCACCAGTTCGCCCAGCAGGGCAGCTTCCTTCTCGGGGTAAGGCTCGCGCCACTTGGCACGGTGATAGGGGTCGTCCTTGGGACCATAGACATAGATGTTCATCTTGTTCTGGCCATAGAAGTCAAATTGGCGCAGACGGTCCTTGTGGCTCCAGGGATTGCCATAGAAGCCCTCAATGACACCACGGCACGAAACGCTGGGCCAGTCGGTGATCTCGCACTGCATCACCTCGGGCTTGCTCATCACCTGCAACAGGCTCTGCACGCCATAATATGTACCGTTGTTGTCCTTTCCGGCAACCACAATCTGGTCTGCCGTAACCTGCAGATAGTAGCCCTCTGCCTTGGCGGGAATCTGTTTCTTGAATTTCTTTACGGCCTTGTCGTCCTCCTCGCCCAGAATAATGGGCTTGGCCAGGGGAAACTTCTTCGCATCCACCTTTTCGTTCACACCCACAATGTCCAGCTTGGCGGCAAGCAGCTCCACCGCATCGCTGTCGGCCCTGTTGGCGCCCACAATGTAGAACTTCTGTGCGTTGGAGAAAGCCTTTCCGCCCCATGAAATTTTCTGGGGAAGCGGCGAAAGGGTCACATGCTGCTGTGCCTGCGCAAGAACAGGAAGCAGCATAAGCATCATCAATAATAGTTTTTTCTTCATAAAATGATATAATGTTTTTTTTAATCAGTTGTTTCGGATGCGGGTAGCCGGGAAAAAAGCGGAATCCTCCCGACTTTCGTTTGCAAAGATATAGTTTTTTTCCCTTACTTCCATTTTTTGTCCCTTAAATTTCATAATCTGCCCAATTCTCTCTATATTTGCAAAGATTAAACCGCTGCAAGTGGCGGAGATAGAGAAGAATAACCAATTAAATAACCATTAACACAAAGAAAAATTATGAAGAAACTTTTGATTCTTGCTGTGACCATGTTCACGGCCATGTCTTGCTGCCAGCAGAAGACCGCCGACCAGGAAAGTGCCCAGTGCCAGAAAGAGTGTACCCAGAAAGCAGGCGAGTGTAAGAAAGCAGCCAACTGCGAAAAGGGAGAAGGATGCTGCCCCGACAAGGCCAACTGTCCCAAGGAAGGATGCACCGGCGACCCCGCAACCTGCCCCCAGGCCGCAAATTGTCCCAAGAAGGGCGAGTGCAAGAAGGGTGAGTGCCAAAAAGGCGATTGCAAAATGGGTGACTGCAAGAAAGGTGACTGCCCCGGAAAGGTTACTTTCGTTCCCGAGAACTGCCCCGCAAACCCCGTAAACGTAACTGCTTACTCTGACGGCCTGCAGCACATTGGCCTGCCCACCGCAGAGGTGCAGAAGACCATCGACTTCTATCAGGGTCTGGGTTTCACCCTCGCCACCCGTCATGACATCAACGGCCGCGACTTTGCCTTCATGAAGCTGGGCAACCTGCTCATCGAAGTGATTCCCAATGACAAGCCCACCATGCGTGCCGGAGCCGTGGACCACATCTGTCTGAACGTGACAAAGATTGAAGAACTCTACAAGAAGATCAAGGATGCCGGCTACAAGATGATTGACCAGAACATCGTGGACATCGCTTTCTGGGAGAAGGGCGCACGCTATTTCTTCATTGAAGGCCCCAACAAGGAACGCATCGAGTTCTGCGAAATTGTGAAGTAAGAATCCTATTGGATATTGGAAAATAAAAAATGGCGGGTTGCTGCGGACATGACGTCTGGCGCAACCCGTCTTTTTGATTTTTTGCGTTTTTGCATTTTGCAAACGCAAAAAATCATACCCCAAGCACCCTACACCTTATTAAATCAATAAATACATTTATTGATTATTATATATATATAGACTCTCCTCCCACCCATACATTTTTTGCATGCAAAAATGCAAAAACACAAAATTAGGGTTAAAACTATCTGAAAATCAATCATGTAGGAGTTTGCGAAACGGTTTGCAAATGCAAACGAAATGCAAAGGTTTTTAGTGCAAAAAACTGCCCATTTCTGTGTAATGCATTGAATATCAGTATTATGTGATATTTGTCCAACTTGCACGAAAAACGCTGTTTCTGCGCCCGTTTTGCCCATTTCTTCGCCCAAAACACCCGTTTCGCACACCTTTTTGCCCGTTTTCTGCACTCATATGAAAAAATGGTTTTTCCCACTTTTCTGGCATTTTTACCCCTAAATCCACCCCTTTTGGGCTTCAACCCCGCATTTTCCACATTTTGCCCACCCACTTTGATGCAAGACAAAATGCAAAACAGATGCAAATGATTAGGCGAAAGAACAGGCCAAAAACCAGTGAAAAAGTGTAAAATTTTTTACAAACCCAACCTCCTATAGAGGCATCCGTAAATGCCCCAAAACACTGCCTCGCGAGGAAAAAAGTACTGCCTCGTGAGGGAAAAACCCCAACTACGCGACATAGCAAAAACTTAGTTTTCGCAAATTTTGACATTTTGTTTTTTGGGGTAATGGTAGGGCGCTTTTCATTAAGGGTGGTTGTCTTATTATGTCATGCTGAACTCGTTTCAGCATCTCACCGCGAGCCTCTGTTTTCTTTTACCGCGGACAGATCCTGAACTAAATTCAGGATGACATTATGTGTGGCTTCGAGTGAAACTGGGATGGCCCTTACCGATGTTTTGCTGTCAGAATGGATGGTCAAAATAAACCAAAAACGCCCTTTTCCCCCTTTTTGCAAAGAATTTGCAAAGGCTTGCAAAATGGAAATTGTTACAACATGCTATATGTCAGCGCATTGTAACCATTCTTTGCATTTTTGCGTTTTTGCAATGCAAAACATCATTAAAGGAAAGGGTAATAACCAATTAACCAACTTTCATTTTCTCTGTTATCACAGCCAATAATATGAGTGGAGAATCAATAATGCAAGAAACCATTTAAAAATTAGAATTAAATTTGCTTTTACGCTTCTTTATTCGTAATTTTGTCCATGAATTCCGTTGCTAAAATTGCGGTACGGTAAAGAAATGTAACAATAAATGGATAATTTGTAAATCAAGAATAAGATAAACCGATAATTTTTGTAACATGTGGTTAGCCTTTGCACAAAGAAAAAGTTGCTATCACAGAGAAGCTTTGTTGGAACTTGGTTATATAAACTGGACAATGCACCGAACCAATTTTGAAGTTGGTGATATTGTATTCCTTTTTATGTCTGATGAAAGAAAAGTAGCTTTCAAAACAAAAGTAGTTGCCAAAGATTGTGATAGGACTGATATTGCTTATTGGCAAATTAAGCCAAATATGCACTTCACATATAAGTTGGAATTGGTCAAGGAATATACGGGAAATAAGCTAAGTGAAGAAGATTTAGCCCAACACGGATTCAAGGGTGGAAAAAGCATACAACACCCCTTGAAAAACAAGGTTGAATTGCTACGTTACATTGATTCAGTCTTTGAAGAAGATTAAAGCATTACCATCAATAGCAAACTTATCCTATAAAAATTACTCAAAATATATAAACTAACATATAATTTAGATATGAGAAAAAAACTATTCTTGTTTAGTTTATTGCTGATGGCCATTTGCTTATCAAGTTGTAATGACCAAAAAACTTGGGTAGAAGCAAATGGACTGAAAGGAAACATTATCAGTTTTACAGACACTTTTTGGTATGCCAAAGAAAAGTTTGGTGAAATCCATAAAGAGGGGATGGAATACTACCAAAAAGTAGAACTTAATAAAGATGGTCAGATTACTACTATAACAAAGTATGATGATGATGGTGATATATTAAAGAAGTCAGTTCAACAATGGGAAGATAAGCATCGGCTTTCAAGCGTGACTGATTATAATGAAGATGGTGATGTGTCCATTAAGGATGTCTATACTTATGATGGAGATAAGGTTATATCAATAGCACGAAGAAATTATAGTGAAGATTATGAAGAACAACTATCTTATGAATATGATGGGAATAGGCTGTCTAAGTTTATTGGTCAGAAAGATGGAAAAACAAGAACTACAACTTTTACTTATATAGATGAAAACGACAGTTACATAGAAGTTTGCATTGACTATGAAGGAAAGGAAACAGAAAGCACTATTTATTTAGATTCTGAGGGAAGGATTGTAGAGATGCTTCATAACGGTGACAAATACACTTATCAGTATAATAAGAATGGACTAAATGAGAAATCTATTTACGCAAATTTTGTATATACATATGCTTACAAATTTGACAATAAAGGCAATTGGAATGAAATGGTGAAGTATTCTAAATGGAAAGATGAAAAAACAGAAATTGATTCTTATATTACAAGAAGTATTGAGTATAAAAAATAAGGATAATAAACCCCACCCTTAGGCAACTAAGGGGGGGCTTTTCGCAATTTCCCTTCTTATATAGGATAAAATACAAAGCCTACTATTTTTCCAAATCAATTATCTTCTTCCATTCTTTCTCTATTAGTATAAAGTCCCCATATATGTAGCGGATACTATGTGTAACATATAAAAAAGAAGTATTACTGTCCGCTAAACGTATTTCTGTGTCTTACAATGCTGTTTCTGGCTATAGATAAGCCCCCTTTAAAGGCTTCAACGGCTGTCTGCTAAATAAATCCGCCAGCACAAAGTATAAATTTCACTATAAATGGCTGTGTTAGTTGTTTTGAGGCACATTCTGTCATTTCACTCCTCCAGAATGACTACGTATACATCCAGCACATCGGCTGTCCGAGAAATCACAAGTTACTAAAAGCTTCAAATATTTTTAGTGGACACCAATAGTCTAAAATAAAGAGCCTCGAGATCGGAACCTTTTATTTTTTATTTGAATTAATGCGGTTCTTGTTTGTTAATAAATACAAGAAGGGCAGATTCATTGATGATAGTACCTATGAATCTTTCCATAAAATACGGTAGTGTTCTGTTTTGTGTGTCTGTAGCTATAAGTTCCAAGCCTGTAAACTTTGGATGTCGTTGCAAAGTTAGTTAATAAATTTAATCATCCTCATAAATTTTATTGTTTTCTTCTTCTATTTTGTTTTTGTCATTTATCGGGGAATAGTTGTATGTCGGATGTGATGTTCGGTAATATCCTGTCATAAGCCTTATGATCCATAGCAACGCTTCCCATCAAAGTCAGTACAGACTCCTCGTTGGGCATAGCAGTCCTCATACGCGTAACACGCCTGAAATCCCTATTCAACCGCTCTATCCAATTGGTCGTATATATCATGGACTGTATTTGCGGAGCGTAATTGAGATAGGTCATATATGCCTTGTAGTCTGCATTGTTGCGAAGGAACTTT
>JAFNXL010000050.1 GCA_017379075.1 Bacteroidaceae bacterium | reverse complement strand
TCAACGCGACATAATTTTTAGAACCACCCTAAAACTTAGGCGAAGGCAGAAAAAGTTTTCGGCAAAGGCTCGCAGAACCGGTGTGTTGAGCCAAAAACAGCTGTAAACGAGCCGTCCGACCGGTCAGCCGCGCCAAAAACCGCGGTAAACGAGCCGTCCGACCGGTCAGCCGCGCTAAAAACTGCGGTAAACGAGTTGTCCGACCGGTCAGCCGCGCCAAAAACCGCGGTAAACGAGTTGTCCGACCGGTCAGCCACGTCGAAAACTGCGGTAAACGAGTTGTCCGACCGGTCAGCCACGTCGAAAACTGCGGTAAATGAGTTGTCCGACCGGTCAGCCACGTCGAAAACTGCGGTAAATGAGTTGTCCGACCGGTCAGCCGCGCCAAAAAACGCGGTAAACGAGTTGTCCGACCGGTCAGCCACGTCGAAAACTGCGGTAAACGAGTTGTCCGACCGGTCAGCCGCACCAAAAACCGCGGTAAATGAGTCGTCCGACCGGTCGGACAGACTAAAAACTGTGGTGTAAGGACTGATTAAGTGTTAGAAATCGAACTCCAGCTGGGGCGAAGTGCCCAAGAGGTTGAAGCTAGTGCGGTGATAATCGGTTGCACCATGCAAGCGGATGGCCTCGCGGTGTGCCTTTGTGGGGTAACCCTTGTTCTTGTTCCATTGGTACATGGGGAACTCCTGGTGCAGGCTGTCCATGTAGTCGTCTCTGTAGGTCTTGGCCAAAATGCTTGCCGCGGCTATGCTCATATACTTTCCGTCTCCCTTGACAATGGTGGTATATGGCACGTCGTGATAGGGATGGAAACGATTGCCGTCGACAATGATTTCCTGTGGCCTCACCTTCAGCTGGTCCAACGCCCGGTGCATGCCCAGAATGCTGGCACGCAGGATGTTGATGGAGTCAATCTCGTGGTTGTCCACAACGCCCACTGCCCATGCCAGTGCCTCGCGCTCTATGATGTCGCGCAACAAATAGCGTTTCTTCTCGGTAAGTTGCTTGGAGTCGTTGAGCAGTTCGTTGTGGAAATCGGGCGGAAGGATGACTGCGGCCGCATATACCGGTCCGGCCAGACAGCCGCGCCCAGCCTCGTCGCATCCGGCTTCGATGATTCCGTTATGGTAAAAGGGTTGCAACATATCGGTTAGGCAAACATTTTACAAACCCGTTCAATGGAAGAGGCAAGCACGTCGATTTCGGCGCGGGTATTGTAGAGGCCGAAACTGGCCCTTACCGTTCCGTCCACTCCCAGACGATGCATCAGGGGTTCGGCGCAATGGTGTCCGGTACGTACTGCCACACCCAAACGGTCTAATAATGTGCCCATGTCCAGATGGTGGATTCCTTCTACGTTGAAAGACAGTGGGCCGGCTCCTTCTGCTCCGTATGCCATCGGGCCATACAGTTGCATTCCGGGAATCTGCTGCAGTCTGCTAACGGCATATTGAGCAAGGTCGCGTTCGTGTGCCTCAATGCTGTCCATGCCTAACTGGCAGACATAATCAATGGCCTGTGCCAGTCCGGTGGTGGCGATATAATCCGGTGTGCCGGCCTCAAATTTATAGGGAAGTTCGTTGAAGGTGGTCTGCTCAAAGGAAACCCGCTTTATCATTTCGCCTCCTCCCATATAGGGCGGCAGGCGGTCGAGCCATTTCTCACGGCCATACAGCACTCCAACGCCTGTGGGGCCATACATCTTATGTCCGCTGAAAGCAATGAAATCGCAGTCTAACTGCTGTACATCCACCGCCATGTGAGGGGTGCTTTGGGCACCGTCAATCAATACGGGAACGCCGTGGGCGTGTGCGATTTCTATCATCTCCTTGACCGGGTTGATTGTTCCGAGCACATTGCTGACATGGGCTACCGAAACGATACGGGTACGGTTGGTGAACAGCTTTTCGTATTCGTCCAGGCAAATGTTCCCTTCATCGGTTATGGGGATGACGCGGAGCTTGATGCCCTTGCGGTTTTGAGCCAGTTGCCAGGGTACAATGTTGGAGTGATGCTCCAGGGTGCTGATGATGACTTCGTCGCCCTCCTGCATGAATGCCTCAGAGAAACAACTGGCCACCAAGTTCATGCTTTCTGTTGTACCGCGGGTGAAAATGATTTCATTGACCGAATTTGCATTGAGAAAACGACGAACGGTCTCGCGGCTTTGCTCATGCAAATCGGTAGCCTTCTGGCTTAGGAAATGGACGCCGCGATGCACGTTTGCATTCACATTATAATATTCTTCGGTCATAGCCTCCACCACACAGCGGGGCTTTTGTGTGGTGGCCCCATTGTCCAGGTAGACCAGCGGACGTCCGTAGACCTGGCGCTGGAGAATGGGAAAATCCTGACGTATCTGTTCTAAATCGTATGACATGACTTTTATTTACACAATTTGCAGTCCTTGCACTTGCTCAGTTCTCCGCGGAAACGCTTTTCCACCAGATGATGGAGACGGTCGCGCAGAGACTCCAGGCGGATTGAGTCAAGGACTTCTCCGACAAAGGCGTATTTGAGCAGCAGGCGGGCTTCGTCTTCTGGAATGCCACGTTGGCGCATATAGAACAAGGCGGCATCGCCCAGCTGTCCGACAGTGCTTCCGTGGCTACATTTTACATCGTCTGCATAGATTTCCAGCATGGGTTGTGCGTACATTCGGGCTGTGCGGCTGGCGCACAGGTTGGCGTTCGTTTCCTTTGAAACCGTATGCTGGGCACCTTCGCGCACAAGTATTCTTCCGGCAAAAGCGCCTACCGCCTCATCGTCCAGTACATATTTATAAAGTTCGTGGCTCTGGCAATGCGGTGCGGCGTGGTCGATAAGTGTGTTGTTGTCTACATGCTGTTTCTGGTCTGCAATGACACATCCGTTCATGTGTACCTCTGCTCCTTGTCCGGCCAGCTGTACATCGGTTCGGTTGCGTGTCTGTCCGTTTTGCAAGGTAATGTTGTCAAGCACAGCCGTGCTGTTGGCCTGCATCTGTACATACATGTTGGACACACGGTGGCATTTGACATGGGTCTCTTCCAGTTCGTACAATTCCAAATGGGCATTCTCTCCCACGAAAACCTCAGAAACCTGTGTGGCAAGGAAATTGCGGTCGTCAAGGGCGTGGTCGCACACCAGAATGCGCGCTTGCGCACCCTCTTCCAGTACAATCAGCACACGGCGGTTCACCATCAGGTCCACATCGGAACGAAGGATGTTTATTACCTGTATTGTACGGTCTACGACCAATCCGCGTGGCACATAAATGAATAATCCGTCCTGCGCCAGCATTGTGTTGAGCGCATTGATGGCATCTTTGCCTGGTCGGGCCAGCTGTCCGTAGCAGCGTTTCACCACTTCGGGAAATTCTTCGCAGGCTTTTCCTAACGAGGAAATGATTACGCCCTCGGGAAGCGTTGCTTTTGGTAGTGCCTTGTCATAGAACAAGTCGTTCAGGACAAAATATAGTGATGTGCTGAGATTGGGCACGTCGCAGCGGAACACTTCATAGGGATTGACCGGGATGTCTATGCGTCCCAGGTTAAGTCCGTAATCAGGTGCGAAAATCTGGGCGACATTTGTATATTTGTATCGTTCCACCTGCTTGCTTGGGAATCCCAACCGTTGGAAAGCCTCCAAAGCCTCCTGCCTGTGGGCATTCATCAGCGGTGCGGAATGGCGGCAGATTAGGTCGTTGGCCTGGTGGTAAAGATCGATGTATTGTTTTTCGCTGTTCATTACTGCTCTTCCTTAATCCAATCAAAACCTCGTTTCTCGATTTCAAAAGCCAGTTCCGGGCCGGCAGTCTTTACGATGCGGCCATCCAGCAGTACGTGTACGACATCGGGTTTCAGATAATCCAACAGACGCTGGTAGTGAGTGATGACAATGGCACTGGTCTGCGGAGTGCGAAGTTTGTTGAAACCTTCGGCCACAATACGAAGCGCATCCACATCAAGGCCAGAGTCTGTCTCGTCAAGGATACTCAATGTCGGCTCCAACATGGCCATTTGGAAAATCTCGTTACGTTTCTTCTCTCCTCCGCTGAAACCTTCGTTTACGCTGCGGTTGGCCAGTTTGTTGTCCAACTCCACAATACGGCGCTTCTCGCGCATCAGTTTCAGAAAGTCTCCGGCAGACAACGGCTCAAGTCCCTGATATTTGCGTTTTGCATTCAAGGCGGCACGCATGAAGTTGACCATGCTTACTCCAGGGATTTCCACTGGTTGCTGAAAACTCAGGAAAATACCTTCGTGCGCTCTGTCTTCCGGTTTCAGTTCCAAGAGGTCCTTGCCGTTAAACAGGATTTTACCTTGTGTAACTTCATAAGAAGGGTGGCCAACGATGACATTGCTCAATGTGCTTTTTCCCGCTCCGTTCTGGCCCATCAAAGCATGGACTTCGCCTTCGCGCACGGTAAGGTTGATGCCCTTCAATATCTCTTTGCCATTGATGCTGGCATGCAAATCTATGATTTCTAACATAATCTTTTTTCCGAATATATTAAATTATCCAACAGAACCTTCAAGACTGACACCCAGGAGTTTCTGTGCTTCCACGGCGAACTCCATGGGCAACTTGTTGATTACATCCTTGGCATAACCGTTCACAATCAGTCCCACGGCATCTTCTGTATCGATACCTCGCTGGTTGCAGTAGAAAAGCTGGTCTTCGCTGATTTTGCTGGTTGTGGCTTCATGCTCAATGATTGCGCTCTCGTTCTGTACATCCATGTAAGGGAAGGTGTGCGCACCGCATGAACTGCCAAGAAGCAAAGAGTCGCAACTGCTGTAGTTTCTTGCGTTCTCGGCTGTTGGGGCCACGCGAACCAGGCCGCGGTAAGAGTTTTGGCTTTTTCCGGCAGAGATTCCTTTGCTGATAATCGTGCTTTTTGTGTTTTTGCCGATATGGATCATCTTGGTTCCCGTATCAGCCTGCTGAAAATTGTTGGTCACAGCCACGCTGTAAAATTCTGCCTGGCTTCCGTCTCCAGAAAGTACGCAGCTAGGGTATTTCCAAGTGATGGCACTGCCAGTCTCAACCTGTGTCCAACTCAAGCGACTGTTCTCTCCACGAAGATGTCCTCTTTTGGTAACAAGGTTCAGCACGCCGCCTTTCCCTTCTGAATCTCCGGGATACCAGTTCTGTACCGTGCTGTATTTTACCTCGGCATTCTTCATTACCACAATCTCTACAATGGCGGCATGAAGCTGGTTCTCGTCGCGCATAGGGGCGGTACAGCCTTCCAGATAAGAAACATAGGCGTCATCGTCGCATACAATCAGTGTGCGTTCAAACTGTCCTGTGCCACGGGCATTGATGCGGAAATATGTACTCAGTTCCATGGGGCATCGTACGCCCTTGGGAATATAGACAAAACTTCCGTCGCTGAACACTGCGGAATTCAATGCGGCAAAGTAATTGTCGCGATAGGGAACAACCGTGCCCAGATACTGGCGCACCAGTTCGGGGTGGTTTTTCACCGCTTCGCTTATGCTGCAAAAGATAATGCCTTTTTCCTGCAACTTCTCGGTAAAGGTCGTTTTCACACTGACGGAATCCATGACGGCATCTACAGCCATGCCGCTCAGCGCCATCCTTTCTTCCAATGGGATTCCCAACTTGTCAAAGGTTTTCATCAGCTCCGGGTCTATTTCCTTGGGCGCGTCTTGATTCTTCTTTACAGTTGGGTCTGCATAATAAGAGATGTCTTGATAGTCTATTTCCGGCATTTTCAGATGTCCCCATGTCGGAGCTTCTTGCGTCTGCCAGTAGCGGAAAGCCTTCAGACGGAATTCCAGAAGCCAGTCCGGTTCGTCTTTTTTCTGGGAAATCAGTCGGACAACATCCTCAGACAATCCCTTCTCTATTATTTCTGTCTGTACATCGGTCGTAAAGCCGAATTCGTACTTCTTTTCAGCAACCTGACGTACAAAGCTGTTTTTGTCTTCCATTTTCAATCAATGCTGTGTACAATGCCTCGGGCACTGCTTTAAGTGGCTTACACAAGACAGACTGCTGCATGGTGGACTCTCCAATTATTTTTGTGGCGCTTAGCACCCATATCAGGGAACCGATGAGGAGTTGGAACTTTATCAGTCCCAACAAAGCGCCCAAAACACTGTTTACTGTACCCAGGACAAACAGTTTGTCAAGCACGGTGGTGACCAGTTCGCCCAAAAGTCCCAAAATAGCAGGAACGGCAATCCAGATGAGGATAAAAGCCAATATTTGGGCCAAGGTGGTCTGATTTCCCAGATGAGGAGCCAATGCATCGCCAACCATTGCATAACACAATTTGGCAATCAAGAGTCCGGCAACCAAGCCACCGATTGAAATGATCTGTTTTACCAGCCCTGTGCGCCAGCCTCTGAAAACGCCCAGTAACAGCAATATCAGTATTATCCAATCTATTATAAGCATCTGTCTACATTAAAAACATTCCGGGAAGTCTTCTACCAGCGGTCATCGCATATCCTTCCGAACAAGACTTTTGGGGTCTTGGGAAGGATACGGATGTCCTTCTGGATAAATCTGACCGTTCCCGGAAACGTTGAACTTTAAAGTTTTGCCTTGATTTCTATTTCGGCAAATGTTTCTATGATGTCGCCTTCGCGCAAATCGTTGTAGTTGACAAGTGACAGACCGCACTCGAAGTTGGTAGACACTTCTTTCACGTCGTCCTTGAAACGCTTCAGCGCATTTATCTCTCCGGTGAACACTACAATGCCATCACGAACCACACGTGCTTTGTCGCTGCGGTGAACCTTTCCGTCGATAACGTAAGCACCGGCAACAGTTCCCACCTTGCTGATGTGGTAAACCTGGCGTACTTCAACCTGTGCGGTAACCTCTTCCTTGATTTCGGGAGAAAGCATGCCTTCCATTGCATCCTTGACTTCTTCTATCGCGTCATAGATTACACTGTAGGTGCGGATGTCCACTCCTTCCTGCTCGGCCAGTCTGCGTGCAGCGGCTGAAGGACGTACCTGGAAGGCAACGATGATGGCATCTGATGCTGCAGCCAGGTTTACGTCGTTTTCTGAGATCTGACCCACGGCCTTCTGGATGACATTGACCTGAATCTTCTCAGTAGAAAGTTTGATCAGTGAGTCGCTGAGTGCCTCGATAGAACCGTCCACGTCTCCCTTGACAATCAAGTTCAACTCCTTGAAGTCGCCCAATGCGATACGGCGTCCGATTTCGTTCAAGTCCACACGCTTCAGTGTGCGAAGTCCCTGTTCACGGGCCAGATGTTCGCGCTTGCTGGCAATTTCTCTTGCTTCCTGGTCAGAATCCATGATATGGAAAGCGTCACCGGCTTGTGGCGCACCGTTAAGACCCAGAATGGTGGCAGCCTGTGCGGGACCGATTTCTTTTACGCGGCGTCCGCGTTCGTCCAACATAGCTTTCACACGTCCGTAATGAGTGCCGGCCAGCATTACATCGCCTACACGGAGCGTTCCGTTGCTTACAAGCACGGTGGCCACGTAACCACGGCCTTTGTCCAATGAGGACTCAATGATGGTACCCATAGCCTTGCGGTTAGGATTGGCCTTCAGGTCGAGCATTTCCGCTTCGAGCAAAACTTTCTCCAGCAGTTCTTCCACGCCGATTCCCTTCTTGGCACTGATGTCCTGGCTCTGATATTTACCTCCCCAGTCTTCCACCAGGAAGTTCATCTGTGCCAGTCCTTCCTTAATCTTCTCAGGGTTGGCGGTAGGCTTGTCCACCTTGTTGATGGCAAACACAATGGGCACATTGGCTGCCACGGCATGGTTGATGGCCTCCTTGGTCTGGGGCATGATGCTGTCGTCGGCTGCAATGATAATGATGGCAATGTCCGTTACCTGTGCACCACGGGCACGCATAGCGGTAAACGCTTCGTGACCGGGAGTGTCGAGGAATGTAACGTGGCGTCCATCCTGCAGTTCCACGTTGTACGCACCGATGTGCTGTGTAATACCTCCGGCTTCACCGGCAATCACGTTGGTCTGGCGGATGTAGTCCAGCAAAGAGGTCTTACCGTGGTCTACGTGACCCATAACCGTTACAATAGGAGCGCGGGGCAACAGGTCTTCCTCGTCGTCTTCAACCACATTAACGGCCTCGCTAACCTCGGTGCTGACATATTCTGTCTGGAAGCCGAACTCCTCAGCGACAATGTTAATGGTTTCGGCGTCCATACGCTGGTTGATGCTGACCATGATACCAATGCTCATGCAAGTGGCGATAACCTGTGTTACAGGTACATTCATCATGGTGGCCAATTCGTTGGCTGTAACAAATTCTGTAAGTTTCAGAATCTTGCTTTCTGCTGCTTCTGCCTGTATTTCCTCTTCGATTCCGGCGCGGATGGCATCACGCTTTTCGCGGCGATACTTGGCGCCCTTGCCCATCTTGTTGTTCTTGTTTGTGAGACGAGCCAGGGTTTCGCGTACCTGCTTTGCTACTTCTTCATCACTAACTTCCGCCTGTACAGGAGCCTGCTTGGGCTGGTTCTTTTGACGTTGCTTGTTCTTTCCGCCATTGTTGTTGGCGTTTGCATGGTTGTTGTTGGCGTTGTTGTTCTTCTTCTGTCCGCCACCATTGCCATTATTGTTTTGAATCTGGTTGGCTACGGCATTTACGTCAACGCGCTCTTTTCCAATGCGTGTTCTCTTCTTGCGGTCTCCTTGTCCCTGCTGGCCGTTGGGACGGTTCTTTTCCTCGCGTTCACGACGCTTTTCCTCCTTACTCTTCTTCTTGGGGCGGGTGCTCTGGTTCAGAGCCGACAAGTCAATGTGACCCTTTACGGTAAGGCCGGGACCAGCCTGAGGAGCGGGATTCAAACGGAATACACCATCCACCTCTGTACCGATTGCCGGTTTTTCAGCCTTTGGTGCAGTGGTTTCTGTGGTGACTGTTTCAGGTTTCTGTACAGTTTGTTCCTTTACGGTTTCGGGTGTTGCTGCCACAGCCTCCTGCTTCGCGGTTTCTTGCGCGGGTTTTTCCTTGGGCTTCTTGGCTGCATCCAGGTCAATGTGTCCCAACACTTTGGGACCGTCAACTTTTTTCACTTCAACCTTGATCATCTCCGGCTTCTTCTGTTGCTTGGCAGAGCGTGAAGAGGCTTTTTTGCTCTCTTTGTTCTCCTGGCGCTGCTGGCTCAGCTTTTCCGCTTGAGTGCGCAGACCTTTGTCTGGAGAGAATTCTTTGAGCAGCAATTCATACTGCTCTTCGGAAATCTTGGAGTTTGGGGATGCTTCCACGTCTCCGAAGCCCTTCTTCTGAAGGAACTCCACAACGGTCTGCAATCCCACGTTGCATTCTTTGGTTACTTTACTTAATCTGATACTCATCTATTCCCTCCTCCTTTTTTAAAGTTGTTCCTCTGTTTCTGTATTCTCTTCAGCAGTTCCGCTTTCAGTGGCTTCTTCTTCGCCTTCTGCGATTTCTTCTTCACCTTCTACGGCTTCTTCATTCTCGCTGTCAAGCATTTCTTCGTTGAATTCGGCTGCAAGGATGGTCAATACGTCATCAATGGTTTCTTCTTCAACGTCAACGCGGCTGATCAACTCTTCACGGCTTACAGAAAGTACTTCGCGTGCGGTGCCAAAACCGGCTTTCTTGAATTCTTCGATAACCCATTCGTCTATTACGTCTGCAAACTCTTCCAGGTTCACGTCGTCGATGGTCTCGTCATTGTCGCGGAATACGTCGATGGTGTATTCGGTCAGCATACTTGCCAGCTTGATGTTAAGACCACTCTTTCCGATGGCTAGTGAAACTTGTTCGGGATCCAGGTAGACTTCCGCTCTGCGCTCGTCTTCGTATAATACGACATTGTTCACCTGGGCGGGGCTCAGCGCGCGGGCAATGAGCAACTGTGTATTGTTGGTCCAGTTGATTACGTCAATGTTCTCCTTGTGCAGCTCACGCACAATACCGTGTACACGGCTTCCCTTCACACCCACACATGCACCTACGGGATCCACACGGTCGTCGTAGCTCTCAACTGCAATCTTGGCACGCTCGCCGGGAATGCGGGCAACCTTGTGAATGGTAATAAGACCATCCTGGATTTCGGGTACTTCAGCCTCCAACAAGCGCTGCAGGAACAGGGGAGAGGTACGGCTCAGGATAATCTTCGGCGCACCATTGGTGTTGTCTACGCGCAGAATTACGGCACGGGCGTTTTCTCCCTTGCGGAAGTGGTCACCCGGAATTTGTTCTGTCTTAGGCAGAATCAGTTCGTTGTTTGCCTCGTCAACCAACAGCGCCTCGCGCTTCCAAGACTGGTACACTTCTGCACTGATTACTTCGCCTACGCGGTCCTTGTATTGGTTGTACAAAGAGTCGTGTTCCAACTCCAGAATGCGGCTGGCCAGGGTCTGCCTAAGGGTAAGGATGGCGCGGCGGCCGAATTCGGCAAACTGTACCAGCTGGCTTACTTCTTCACCCACTTCATAGTCGTCGTCAATGCTGCGTGCTTCAGAGAGAGAAATCTCCATGTTGGAGTCCTTCACCTCACCGTCGGGTACAACTGTGCGGTTACGGTAGATCTCAAAGTCGCCCTTGTCGGGGTTCACAATCACGTCATAGTTTTCGTCACTGCCATAGGTCTTTGCTATGACACTGCGGAAACATTCCTCCAGCACGCTCATCAGAGTGGCGCGGTCAATGTTCTTGTTTTCTTTAAATTCCGCGAACGAGTCAATCAGATTCACGGGGCCGTTTGTCTTTGTTGCCATATATGTCTTTTTTATTTTTTATACTTTGATAAGATATTTGGTGAAGGCTACTTCGCTGAAGCTGAGGCGCACTGGAACTTCTTTCATTTCCGGGCGCTTCTTGCCCTCTTCCTTTACTTTCTGCATGACGCCGATTTCAAAGCCTTCGTCGTCCACAGATAACAATGTCCCATGATACTTGTGTCCGTCAAGAGTCTGTGATTCTACAGGCTTGCCCACGTGAATCTCGTACTGGCGGTGTACGCGGAAAGGCTGTCCCAGTCCGGCACTGCCCACTTCCAGTTCATAGTCCTCATCATCTCTGTTGAGATGGGATTCGATAAAGCGGCTCAGGTCTGCACAGTCCTCTATCCACACGCCATCAGCATGGTCAATTACCACAACGACACGGTCGTCTGCACTCACACTCAAGTCAACAAGAAAATACTCTTTTCCTGCCAGCCATTCATTTACGGCCTCTTGTACTGCGTTCTTACTAATCATGTTTTATTAACAGTGTTATAAAGAAAAGTGAGGAACTTTTCGAGCCCCTCACTTCATCACGATGCAAAGTTAGTGATTATTTACGAATTAAGGGGTATGTGAACCCGCTTTTTTTCGCAGAAACGACAAAAAAGTTATTTTTGGGGCAAAGATGCCGACAGGAACAGGTAAACCAAGACCAAAACGGCCATGGCCATCACCATTACGCCCCACATGAATTTCTGATTTGATTTTCTGATGTTTCTTCTCATTTTTTACTTCGTTTTTATGATTATGGCGTTTACTTCTCCTGTGCTTTCTGCCACATGGTCTTGGGGTCAGATAACAGTTCCAGCGCACGTTCTGTGCAGGGGTCCTTCACCAGCATTTGTCTGATGCTTCCTTTCTGGAAGTAATAACGGCGCATCAGCTCGTCGCATACATAAGGCTCAATCTTTTCGCGGAAACGCACAAGGTCTGCGCGCAGGTCTGTGTTCAGTTTTGACCTCAACGCTTTCAGATCGTTTTCAATCGCTTCCAGGTAACCTTCTCGCTTGGCAACGTCATGGAACAGATCCAGTACATTGTCGCTTCTGCGGTTATATTTGAAACCGGATGCGCAGACAAAGTCCGTGAACTTGGCGTAGTCCTCGTCTGAAAGGGCGAACTCTCCAGGTTGGGCAATGGTCTCATGCTCCAACACGTATTGGGTGGCAAAGTCAAAGAATGCATCGCTTGAAACCAGGTCATAGATGAGCGTGGGCGGGCTGTCCGGTTTTATTTCCATATCCGGCTTGATGCCGCCTCCGTCGCGCACTTCTCTTCCCGAGGCAGTATGGAATACTTTTGTCAGACTGTCGGGTATCGTACCCACAGAACCGTCCGGATTCAGATGCCGGTAGTCATAGGCTTGGATGCAGCGTCCGCTGGGAATGTAGTATCTGCTGGTTGTGATTTTCAGGTTGCCGCCGTAGGGGAGGTCGCGTATCATCTGAACCAGTCCTTTGCCGAAGGTTCGTGTTCCTATTATCACCGCACGGTCCATATCTTGAAGGCTTCCGCTAACGATTTCGGCAGAAGAGGCGGTTCCGCCGTCCACCATCACTACCAGTGGCATTACGGTGTCCACCGGCTCCACGGCTGTGTAGAAGTCGCGGTTGGTGCTGGCCATTTTTCCTTTGGTATATACCACTTTCTTCCCTTTGGGGATGAATAGGTTGGCGATATCTACAGATTCGTCCAGAGAGCCTCCTGGATTGTCACGCAAGTCCAGAATCAGTCTGTCCGCTCCCTGCTTTTTCAGTTCCAAAAGTGCCTGTCTCATTTCTTTGCCTGCACCGTCTGCAAACCCAGTGAGGCAGATATATCCCACTCCAGGTTTCAGCATGCCATAGTAGGGCACTTGCGGAACTCTGATGGTTTCGCGTGTAATTTTGAAGGAGAGCGGTTTTTTCTCTCCGGTGCGTTTCACTTTCAGTTCAAAGGTGGTGCCGGCTTCGCCACGCAGCATATTGCTCACCTTGTCCACAGACACTCCTTTCACGTCTTTTTTGTCAATGGACAGAATCACGTCTCCGGCTTTTACTCCGGCTTTTTGGCTCGGCGAGTCCCAGTACGGCTCGCTGATGACCACACGGTCTTCCTTTTTATGGAAACGCACCACGCTGCCTATACCGGCATATTTTCCTGTGGACATTGTGCGCAGTTCCTCGTCATCCTGAGGGTAATATCCGGTGTAGGGGTCCACTTTGCGCAACATGCCGTCAATGCACCATTGCATCACCGTGTCCGCATTCAGAGAGTCCACATAAAACAATTCCAATTGTTTGTACAGATCGTTGAAAATTTCCAGGTTTCTGCTCACAGCCGACAAATGTCCCTCTTTTTTCTGAGCATGCGCATTTGCGCCTATCAGCACAAGGCCGACCAAACAGATTAACTTTTTCATCCTTGTCCGTAATGTCATTTTATCGTTCTTATATTCCTTCTTATTATTAATATATTGCACAGCAACCGTTTTTTCCGCTAAGCCACGCTTTTGTGGGAATGTGGTGGTTTTGCTGTTTCTTTGTGCAAAATTCGGTAAAAATATGCGTTGTCGCATTGCAAAAACCAATTATTTTGCCATTTTTCAGTATTTTTTTTGCAAAGATATTGCATATTTCGCAAAAAAGCTCTAATTTTGCAGCGCAATTGAGGAAAAACTCAAAAAAGTTGCTTCAGTAGCTCAGTTGGTTAGAGCACATGACTGTTAATCATGGGGTCGTTGGTTCAAGCCCATCCTGAAGCGCAAAGTTTACTTCTGAGATTGCAACTGCTTCAGTAGCTCAGTTGGTTAGAGCACATGACTGTTAATCATGGGGTCGTTGGTTCAAGCCCATCCTGAAGCGCCTAAGAAAGGAATTACTTCGGTAGTTCCTTTTTTGTTTTTTCGAATTACAGATTCTTATACTCACAGCAGGCGAATTTCGAAATTCGCCTGAACATCCCGTTTCTTTTCTTATGCCAAATATTGACCTATACATTATTATATATATTACTTTGGTTAAAAATGTACTTGTTCTGCCGAATTTGCAATTCGGCAGCTATGAGCATAAGCATTTGTAATGCGTTTAACAATTAAAATCTTATGACCTCAACATTTAGCAGTCCTTTTTCTCCCGCATAGTCCAGTCCCGAACTATATAGGTAATCCTCTGGCCTAGCCACTATCTCGGCTCTTACTGGATTCTGATGGATGTAGTTAATTTTCTGTCGCAGGAACTCTGGTGTATAAATATCCTCCACGTAGTTGCCTTCTTGCCAGAAACGGTAATTTGTAATCTTTTTATCGTTCGCACCAGCAAAGCGGAAACGGTCGAGCATCCACGTCCGTCGGCTTTCGTGTTCGTCTTCCTCTAGTGTCTTCAATATTTTCTTGTTCGTAAATTTTTTGAAATCGCGCAGAATTTCACCGATAGTTTGTTCTCCCTCCGTACTTACTACCATGTGTAGGTGGTTCGACATTAGTGCCCAAGCGTAAATCTTAAGCCCCTTTACCTGCTGGCAATAGGAGAGCGAATCAACAACAATATGGCGATAACTGGCACGAGTGAAGATGTCTACCCAGTCAATGACGGTAGATGTTGTGAAGTATAGGTGTTTTGTGAGGGTTGCCATCTGAATTTATGTTTTGAACATTCTTCTTTGAATTGTTTTTTTCTCGAATTGTAAATTCTTATACTCACGGCAGGCGAATTTCGAAATTCGCCTGAACGAGCGCGAAAACATTTTCAGTCTTTCACAAGACAAAGATATTCTTTTTCCATGAGAATATAGCCGTTTTCTGTAATTCGTACCATAAATTCTGATTAGATATAAAAATATGTGGTTTAAATGGTTCGTTTTCATATTTTATCATTATTTTTGCACAAAATATTTTGCGTAAACACATCATGAGAAAACTTTGTTCCTGCATCTGTTTTTGGATGCTTTCGTTTTTCTTCCTTCGTGCAGCCGAACCGGTTTGGGTTAACGACAGCCTGCTCTTGGGCGATGACAAAACCGAATCATATCTGCCTTTGTTACAAGGGAAAAGGGTTGCGGTGTTCAGCAACCAGACCGGCCGTTTGAGCGACGGAACACACATTCTTGATGTGTTGGTAAAGGAAAAGGTGGAGGTTACCACCCTCTTTTCGCCCGAACATGGCTTCCGCGGTAATGCCGATGCTGGCGAACGGGTGGCAAGTAGTGTGGATCCAGACACAGGAATCCCCATTCTTTCCCTTTATGACGGCAAACGTCCCGGCCCAAGCGATGAGGCCATGAGAAGGTTTGATGTGCTTGTGGTGGATATCCAGGATGTAGGGCTTCGTTTCTATACCTATTATGTGACCATGCTCCGTTTAATGCAACGGTGCGGCGATTTCGGTCTGCAAGTAGTCATCCTGGATCGTCCCAATCCCAATGGCCATTTTGTGGATGGCCCCATATTGGACATGAGCCTGAAGAGTGGTGTGGGTGCGTTACCCATACCCATTGTCCACGGAATGACGCTGGGCGAATTGGCCTTTATGGCTACCGGTGAAGGGTGGGTGCCGCCTTGCGGACTTACTGTTATACCCTGTTCGGGTTATAGTCACCAGTCATTTTATAAACTGCCCGTTGCGCCCAGCCCCAATCTTCCAAACATGGCATCAATCTATCTCTATCCCAGCACCTGCTATTTTGAGGGGACCAGTGTTTCTCTGGGCAGGGGCACAGACCATCCTTTCCAGATTTACGGCCATCCAGATATGGAAGACTGTCCGTTCAGTTTTACTCCGGAGAGTAGGCCCGGAGCCAAGAATCCCCCTTTGCTTGGCAAACTTTGTCATGGAGTGGACCTTACCGGAGTAAGTCTGGCCGACTTGCAAAGAAAAGCCAGAATTGACCTCAGCTATGTGGTGGATGCATTTCGCCGCATGAAGGATAAGGATCAGTTTTTCCTCAAGAACAAATTCTTTGACCTGCTTACCGGGCAGCGGCATATCCGTCAAATGATTCTGGACGGCCATTCCGCACAAGAGATAGAAGCAACCTGGAAAGAGGATACTGCCCGTTTCAGGGAACAACGTCGGAAGTACCTTATATATCCCGAATAAATCTTTACATATAAATCTCTTCCATTGCTCCCAAAAGATTACTTTGGGCTGAAAGATTCCCTGATTGCCTGTGTGTCTGCTGGGGCAGTACGCAGGCCGCGAATTTACATTTCAGTGTAAGTGGATTTACATCGTTGTGTAAATCCATTTACCTAACTATGTAAACGCATTTACATAACGATGTAAACACGTTTACATTTTAATGAAAATAAATTGTAAATGCAATATACTGTTAATCAGGGCTTAATGTGTCTTTCGGCTTTTTGCGGATTCTTCTGCGTTTTTGTTAAATCCGTTTTGTCGGTAGTGTCGGACATGCAAGAACTCCAATACCCATGGAATACCATTTGGCATATTGGAGTAGGGCCTTATTCAACTTTTATTATTTTTGACATTTTTCCTAATCCTTTTTCATTGAAAGGCTGAACGGATACATAATAGGTTTGTTCGCTGTCAAAGAATCCATAGTTTAAAATGGGGTAATATGATTGCGGCTACTCGTCCTTGTCGGAGAATGAATAAGGATAGGCCGATGCCTGCGTACCTCGGTTTGTGTTGGGCTTGTCGCTCATCTGGTACTGGAGCTTTGCGCCTCTCAGCAGCAGCTCATGGGTAAAGTAGTTCTTGTCATAGGCCTTTCCGTTAATTTTGAGCGACTGTACATAGCGGTTTTCGTCGCTGTTGTCGGGAGCGGTCAGCTCAATGGTTTTTCCGTTGGCCAGGTTTACCTTAGCTTTCTTGTAAAGAGGAGCGCCAAGCACATACTGATCCGTGGCTGGACAAACGGAGTAGAAACCAAGCGAAGACATTACATACCAGGCTGAGGTCTGGCCGTTGTCCTCGTCACCGCAATAACCGTCGGGCGTGGGGTTGTAAAGGCGTCGCATAACCTCACGGACCCAATATTGTGTTTTCCAGGGCTGTCCGGCAAAGTTGTATAGGTAAATCATGTGTTGGATGGGCTGATTGCCGTGGGCATATTGCCCCATATTGACAACCTGCATCTCGCGCATTTCATGGATGAGTTGCTTGCGTGTATCCACGTTTCCGCCGAATGTGGGTGGTGTGGTGAAGACGGCATCAAGCTTGTTTAAGAAGGCCTGCTCCCCTCCCATCAGATTTATGAGTCCGCGAATGTCGTGGAACACACACCATGTCCAATGCCAGCTGTTTCCTTCGGTAAAGGGTCCCCACCATGCATCGGGTTTGAAGTTCTCGGGGAAATTGCCTTTAGAGTCACGTCCGCTCATCATTCCGTATTTGGGATGGAATATGTTCTTGTAGTTCTGGCTGCGTTGCTTGTATATGTCTGTCTCGTTGGCGGGACGTCCCAGTTTCTTTCCCATCTGATAGATACACCAGTCGTCGTATGCATACTCCAATGTCCGCGACGCGCTTTGTCCGACAACATCTGAGGGGACATAGCCCAATTGGTTGTATTCCTTGTAGGCGGTACGGCCCGAGGAGCCTACTGTGGAGTGTACGGCATTCGCGTCGTGGAGCAGTGCCTTGTAAATGTCCTCTACATTCTTTTTTATAATGCCCTTGACATATGCGTCGGCCACAACAGAGGCCGAGTTGTTGCCCACCATGCAGTCGCGGTGTCCTGGTGTGGCCCATTCGGGATAAAAGCCGCTTTCCTTGTAGGCATTGAAGAATCCTTCCTGCATTTTTTCTGCCATTTCGGGATATATGAGGTTGATGAGTGGCATTTCTGCACGGAAAGAATCCCAGAAGCCAGTGTCAGTGAAAAAGTAGCCAGGTTCAACGTTGCCGGTATGCGGACTGTAGTGTACGATGTTGCCCTGAGCATCGTATTCGTAGAACATTCTGGGGAAAAGTGTGCTGCGATACAGACAACTGTAGAAGGTGCGCAGTTCGTTCACATCGGCGCTTTCCACCTGAATGCGCCCCAACACCTCGTTCCAGCGGTTGCGGCCTTTCTGTTTCAACTGTTCAAAGTTCATCTCTCCCAGTTCCTTCAGATTCAGTTCGGCCTGTTCAATGCTTATGAAGGATGAGGCCACACGGGCATGTACCCGTTCGCCCTTCCCGGTGGCAAAGCCAATGATGCCTCCGGCATGGTTGCAAGTGGCTTCAAGGTCGTTTGTGCGGATATCGCCGTTGGGCACTGCGGCGGTATAGGTAAAGGGCTTGTCGAAGACTATGACAAAATAGTTCTTGAAGTTGCCTGTCACACCACCGCTGTTTTTGGTTGAGTATCCCACAATCTTTTGTTCAGATGGAATAATGGTAACAGAGGAGCCGTTGTCAAGCGCATCAATTACTACGCACGAGTTCTTGTTCTCGGGAAAAGTAAAACGGAACATGGCTGCACGCTCTGTGGGTACCAACTCCGTATTGATGTCATAGTCGGCCAGGTAGACCTGATAATAATAAGGAAGGGCAGTCTCTGCCTTGTGGTTGAAGAAACTGGCGCGGTCGTCCTCGCGGAAAACAGGATTGCCGGTGGTGGGCATAAGTGCAAACTGTCCATAGTCGTTCATCCACGGGCTTGGCTGGTGGGTTTGTTTGAATCCCCGGATACGGTTGGCATTATAGCTGTATATCCATCCTTCTCCCATCTTTCCGGTCTGGGGTGTCCAGAAGTTCATGCCCCAAGGCATGGCGGTGGCAGGGTAGGTGTTACCGGTTGATAACTCAAAATTGGAGTCTGTGCCCACTAACGTGCTTACATAGTCGGCATAGTTGTTACTCGCCTGGGCAAAAAGAGTGCCCCCAAGAAATGTAACAAAAAGGAGAGACTTACGGTTCAACATACAATTATTCTTTTTACTTATAATGATTTATTTTTTATTTTTAAATATATTGTCATGCCTGAAAACTTAATATTCCAAATGCAAATGTATTAAAAATTTCCGGTAAAATAATTTGGTGGAATCGTTTTTTTTTTTTACATGTATTTCCGGTAAAATAATTTGGTGGAATCGTTTTTTTTTTTTAAATTTGTACCTTAAATAATTACTACTTGCGCTGAGATGCATGACCAGACTTGTAGAGAATGAGGTAAATTTAGGCATATCAAATACTTCAACAGGTAAATGTTAGTAAGGCAGAAATATATTCTACTCATTGTAATCCTTTGTCTTGTGCAGACAGTTAGGGCGCAAAGCACCCAACTTCATGGACAGGCAATGGGCGCTTCTCCCTATTACGATTTCAGTAACAGCGGCACCACATCAAAGAACAACGGTCCGGAATGTGCTTTTGACGGCGATGAAAACACATATTATGCGGCATCGCGCCAAAGCATGGGTTGGGTTGGTCTGGATTTGGGCGCGCCCCATGTCATCACGAAGATTGGCGTCTTGCCGCGAAAGAATGCTTCCGGAACCATGATGATGGGTGTCCTGGAAGGAGCGAACGACCCTTCCTTCATGGACGCCATTCCCCTGTATATGATTCAGGAAGAACCCATAGGTGGTTTCATGACCTATTACAACATACAGGTGAGCCGTGGTGTTCGGTATGTAAGATTTGTAGGTCCGGCCGCCAAGCATTGCTCCGTTGCCGAGCTTGCTTTTTACGGATATGCTGGAGCCGGGGACGACAGTCGTTTCTATCAGGTTACGGGTCTGCCCACGGTAAGCATACATGTCAAGGATGACAAGGTGCCTCAGAATAAGAAACAGGATTTTGATGCCCGCATAACCTTGCTCTATGAACAGGGTACGCTGGTGCAGGAGTGGCCCATATTGGTGAGGGTGAGAGGCAACTTCTCGGCCTCGCATGAGAACAAACCTTACCGTTTCAAGATAAACGATGGCAAAAGCCACCGCATTTTCAAGGGAAGCGCCAATGACGAGTCGCCCGCCAAGGCAAAGAAATGGACGTTGATTAACAACTTTGGCGACAAGACACTTATCCGCAACAATGTGGCTTTTGAAGTGAGCCGTCGTGTGGGAATGACCTTTACCCCTTTCTGCCGAAACGTGGATTTGTTGCTTAATGGCGAATATCGCGGAACGTATCAGCTGACCGACTGGTTGGGTTCCGATCCCAACCGAATCAACATTACGGAAATGATGCCTTCCGATACCGAAGGCGAGTTGCTGACCGGTGGCTATCTTTTCGAGATGAACGGCTATGCATCCAGTGACCCTGTCAATTTTACGTCCTCGCACGGCAATCCCATTACGGTTCATTCGCCCGAAGATGATGAGATTGTCCCCGAACAGCTTAGCTATATAACATCGTACTTCAATGAAATGGAGAACCGCCTGTTCGGCCAGTACTATACCCATCCGTCATTGGGATACCGCACCCATCTGGATCTGGAATCGTTCCTGAAGTATTTTCTGGCCAATGAATTCAGCGGAAACACCGACATGTTTTGGCAAGTTTATATGTGGAAGGAACGTATGGATCCCCTTATCTATACCGGCCCCGTTTGGGACAACGACCTGGCGCTGGACAACGACTATAACGTATTTCCCGGGAACGAACGCGAGGAATGGACTTACAAGGTCAGATGTGCCGGCAGATGGAACAGCGTGATGGATAGGGTCTTGTCCGACCCCGAAGCGTGGCAACAACTTCGCGACATCTGGGCAACGCTCCGCGATGAGGGACATTTCAATGCCGAAGAAATTGGCGCATACGTAGATTCGCTTCGCCAACGGGTCAGCGCGTCGGCACGCCTGAACCATCTCCGTTGGCCCTACCTGCTCCAAAAAGTACATTGTAACCCACAGGTATGGGGCTCATGGGATGCCGAAGTGGACGTGGTGCGCGACTATGTAAAAGGTCGTGTATTGTGGATGGACAAGAAGTTGGGCTATAACCAGCCAATCTTTGCTGACGGAGCTTATCTGGTGGGTTCTGCCAGAGAACTGGCCGCTGTCAGTCAGATGGTTGCCGCCGGAGAGACGGACATCGACATTGTGCTGACAAAGGACATCGACATGAGTCTTTATGGCGGAGAGTTCCTGCCCATCGGCACCTTGGATCATCAGTTTAAGGGGACGTTTGATGGCCTTGAGTATACCATCAGCAACCTGGTACAGAAGGGCGACAACTTTGTCGGCCTCTTCGGTGTGGTGGATGGAGCTGTGGTCAGCAATGTGTATCTTGATTCCACCTGCAGTGTTTCTGGAACAAAATATGTGGGCGGACTGATTGGCGCGGTGCGCGGAGGCGGAGCAACGGTAAAGAACTGTGGTTTCGGTGGCAAGGCAACGGCTTCGGGCGACTACTGCGGCGGACTGGTGGGCGCGGCACCAAGCGTGAGTGTGCAAATGCATGACTGCTTCAATACCGGACAGGTGCAGGGTGGCGGAAAGGCCGGTGCCCTGTTGGGCTTTGCCAAGAACGCCACCTTGAAAAACTGTTATAACATAGGCACTTCGCTCAATCAGAAGAAGGCGCATCTTATGGCCAATGCCACCACTTTGCAGATGGAGAACTGCTATGACTTGCTTAGCAGCGGACAAGGAAACCCGGTAGACGAAGCACAGGTTTCTGGCGGTGAGTTGTGCTGGTTGCTGAACGATTGTGCGCCGGGCACTTGGCGGCAGAATCTGCCTTGGGGAAACAGTGCAGAAAAGACAGTGGACGCATGGCCCGTTCCATTCTCCTCGCATGCCAAAGTGTATGCGGAAGCGGACGGAATGTACACCAACAAGAATCCCAACATTCAGAAGTACCGCTATTATCTGTGGGTAGTAGAACGCATAAAGGACGGTACCACCGCACAGGTATCTGAGTTTGACCTGCTCGGTACGAATGAGGAGGAGATAAGTTCGCTAACCGTAACCAAGGGCGAATGTCAGTATTATAACGGAGAAGGCTGGAAAAACCTGACTGACAACAAGACAAGCACCAAGTGGTGTGGACGCTTTGAAGAACCTGCCTACTTCATCTTTGACGCAAAAGCCTCTGTGCAGATAATAGGATACCGCATTTATACCGCCAACGACACCAAAAACAATCCGGGACGAAACCCCATGGTGTGGAAACTGTACGGCAGTGCCTTCCCCCTCACTGAACCGGATGACATGCGATGGGTGTTGATTGACGAACGCAATGGCGAAGACCTGTTGGGCGCCACAAACTATATGCCCTACGACTTCTTCCTGGAAGGTGTGGGCACGGGCATCGTTTCGGCTCCGTCAGAAAAGACGGATGGAAACCAGAGGACATTCGACCTCCTTGGACGTCCTGTGCAACAGAGCGTACGCGGCATCTATATCCAGAACGGAAAGAAAATATTTGTCAAATAACGAAAAAGAAAACTTTTATATACTAAATTAATTATTAACCAAAAATTCAAAACAATGAAGAAAATTACTTCAATTTTGAAAAGTGGCCTCCGTACCATCGTTGCGGCTGTTGCATTGACTTTTGCGGCAGACGGTCTGATGGCACAGAAAGTCACTTTAAACCCAGTGGCCGGTTCTCCCGGTTTTGCAAACGAGGGTTTTGACAAATTGGTTGACGGAAAGCCCGAAACCAAATGGTGTGTAGGCTCATTTACTGAGGCGTACATCGTGATGAAGGCTTCCGAGGCCGTAGTTCCCTCAAGTTATTATCTGATTACCGGTGGTGACACCGGAAAATTCCCTGGACGTAACTGGAAGACCTGGCGTATCTATGGTGCCAACTTTGCCAGCGACGAAGAGGCAACCCGCGAGTCTGAAGCTTGGACTCTGGTGGACGAGAAGGTGAGAGGCGGCGAGCTGCTTCCCGCAGCCAACACCGCGCCTGCAGACTTTACCTGCTCTGAGAATGTGACCACAGCCTATACCTATTTCAAGATTGAGGTGGAGGAAATTCTGGCCATTGAACCCAATTATGCCATGCAGATGGGTGAGTTCAGTTTCGGACACAGCAGCGATTTGCGTATTGTTTCCTATAATCCTCTTTATACGCTTAACCAGAATGACCTGACTGCAAATGAAGGTCCTTCACGTTTGATCGACTCTAATACTACCACAAAGTGGGGTACGGGAACACTGCCCAACTGGTTGGTCTTCAAGACAAGCGTTGCTTTGAAACCCACATTCTATCGTTTGGTTACAGGTAACGATTCTGAAAGTTATACTGGACGTAACTGGAAAGACTGGGAAATCTATGGTGCAAACTTCGCCAGCGATGAAGAGGCAAAAGAAGATGCTGAAGGTTGGGTGCTTTTGGACAAGAAGGAGAATATTGGGCCGGACATCATTCCCAACAAGAACTACTATTCAGTTTACCTGAATCCCTCTGAGGAGATAACGGAAGAATACCGCTACTTTAAGATTGTAGTCAACAGCATCTACAATGCAGGTTTTATGCAGATGGGCGAGTTTACCTGGGGTGATGAGGGTATTCTTGCTGGCTGGTGTAACGACTACTACAACGACTACAAGAAGTTCAATCTGGACGTAATGGCACAGAAGAGTCTCATTGAGGCTTACAAGGTTGCTTTGGAAGAATTGAAGAGCTGTACAGACATTCACGCCCTGGATGGCTTGTTGGCAAACTTGAACGATCTGCAGACCCAGATTAACAACAGTGCCAATGCCTATTCTACCTATATGAGTATGGTGGCAAACGTACAGAAGTATCTGGACGAACACCCCGACATGGATGCTGAAGGCCGCGCATTGCTGGAATCTTACATCAGCACCAACATTGAACCCAATAACACCTTTATGAACGGTTCTTATGTCTATGTGATGGAGAACGGTCTGCTCAGCGCAGAAGAAGTGCTGCAGGAAGGTGCTTTCATTACCAGTCTGATGGAACAGTATGCTTCTGACCTGACTGAAGGAGCCATTGACGTGGTGTACACTGCACTGGAGGGAACTCCTGGCTTCAGTACCAACGAGGATCCAGGATGGATGTTCGATGGTGACGGTGGCACCAAGTGGTGTGCTCTGGGAGCAACCGGCTATGTGGTGTTCAAGACCTCAGAGGCCATCCAGCCCACATTCTATAAGCTGATTACTGGTAACGATACCGGAAATAATCCCAGCCGTAACTGGAAGTCATGGAAGCTTTATGCTGGTAACTTCGAGAACGATTCGGTTGCTACACGCGATGCTGAAGGATGGGTGGTAATTGACGAAAAGGTAAACATTGGTACTGACCAGCTGCCCGCAGCCAACATCGCTACCGCTTACTTCTACCTCTCTGCCGCTCCTGCTGTTGCTTACCAGTACTACAGACTGGAGATTGAAGAGCTGATGAATGGCGGAGACCGTTTCCAGATGGGTGACATGTCTCTGTTTAACCAGGCCAACTTCTACACCATGCGTCAGGAGTATACTGAACAGTATGAGACATTCAATTTGGATGTGGTTGCACAGCAGAGTCTGATTGACGAGTACAACAAGGTATTGCGCGAACTGCGTTCCGCTGCCAACGTGGCTACTTTGGCTACCGCCTCTACCCGTTTGAGCGAACTGCAGAACCAAATTAACACTTCTGTTGAGAAGTATGCTGAATATGAAGCTAAGGTGGCAGAATTGCTCGAAGTACTTGGCGACATGAGCGAGAATCTGCAGGCATTCTTCAACCAGTACCTGGAAACCAACGAAGGTGCAGGCAATCTGTTCGTAAACGGTTCTTATCCCTTCATCATGGAGAACCGTCCTCTCTCTACAGACCAAATGACCAAGGAAATCAACTATCTGAACTACCACATGGATGCTACCTACAGAGACGGTCTGATCTTCCTTGACGGTTCATCTGGCTTCTCTGGCGAAGGCCCCGAGTACTTGTTCGATGGAAATACCGCAACCAAGTGGTGTGGTGGTTACAACAGCGAAGGTTTGTATTTGGTGTTCAAGGCCTGTGATGTGGTATCTCCCTATTTCTACACGCTCGTAACTGGTGGTGACACCCAGAGATTCCCCGAGCGCAACTGGGGTACTTGGAGAATCTATGGCGCTAACTTCGAAGGCGACGGACAGGCCAAGCGCGATGCCGAAGCCTGGACACTTGTAGACGAGAAGATTGACATGGACCAGAGCCGTCTGAACCCTGCCAACAACACCGCTTCTTACTTCGGTATGAGTACGGGTTTGGTGGAATACCAATATTATAAGGTGGAACTGGAATGCAACTATCAGGGCAGAACTGATGTGGTTCACCAGATGACCGAGATGACCTTCGGTAACAGAGAAGAGTTTGATGAAATTCTCAATGGTTATGAGGAAGAGGCTGACGCCTTCAACCTCGATGTTGTGGCAGAACAGGCTCTGCTTGACCAGTACGACGGTGTGGTGGAAGTACTTGACGGTGCGGAAGAAATGGAAGACCTCTTTGCAAAGTACTATGCAGTGGTTCTGCTCCAGCAGGAAATCACAGCTTCTGCCGAGACTTATGAGGCATACAAGACAACTGTTGAGGATATTCGTGCATACGTTGAGGCTACTCCCATGGAAGAGACCGAGGCTTTGGCATTCCTGAACAACTATCTGAATGCTGACGAGGCAGAGGAAGGTGTATATCCCAACGGTGTGTTCAACACTATCTATGATACACACGTACTTCCCGCCGATACCATCAAGACTGAAATCGAATATGTAAAGGGCCTGCAGCAGGCTGCTGTACAGGCAAGCTATCTTCCCGGTGCCGACGTAACTCTGTTGATTCCTAATGCTGACTTCAGCAAGGGATGGGAACACTGGACCGGAAAGGGTTATGACTACCAGACCGACGGTAAGCGATATGCAGCCGAGTTCTATGATGAGACTACCGACAACTGGGAGTTGAGCCAGACCTTGACCGGACTCAAGAACGGTATCTATGAGATTACCATCAATGCTGCCTTCCGTCCCAGCGGTGTGGCTACCAGCACCAACTATGCTTCTACCATCTACGCCAACGGCATCCACAACTATGTACAGGCGGTTATTGAAGACATGGTTACTGTTGACCAGGCTGTAGACGGAGAGAACTGCCACCTGAGCGGCGATGTGCTGGATCTTCCCGTAACTGACGAATTAGGTGACACCATCGGTTATGTAATGCATGGTATTCAGAGTACCCTCTGTGCCATCAATTCTGGCCGTCACATCAACAAGGTACTTGCTGTTGTGGAAGATGGAACATTGAAGTTGGGTATCAAGTCTCCCGGAACTCCCGAAACTGGTCTTGCCGGTGACTGGACAGGCTTCGGTAACTTGAAGCTCACTTACGCCGGTACACTCGATGAGGCTACTGCCGCACTTGACAACGTATTGGCAAGCCAGAGCGCACGCGCCAACACTCTGTTGGAGTATGCTTCTGACGTAGTTGAATACACCAAGTATCCCAACTTCGGTAATGATATCCGCGAGAAACTTGCTGCCAACAACGAGGCCATTGCCGGCACTGCTGACAATGCAGCCAAGCTGACTTTGGTGAAGAGCTATTCAGACCTCTTCCTGGAGATTTACGAGGCCAAGAAGACTTATCTGGATTTGGTGAACACCGCAGAAAAGCTCTTCGAGACTTGGGCTCCCAATACTGCTATGACCGAGGAGGAAAAGGGCGCGTTCATGGGCTACTACAATGGCGTATGGGCTGGCTTCTTCGATGGCGAATACAGTCTGCAGGGTGCCAAGGACAAGAAGGCAGAAATGCTGGAGACTTATCCTGCTTACTTCTACCTGAAGGCTGATTACGAGCCCAACAGCGTAGCAGTAACCGAGACCGCTCCCTTCACCTACCACATGGAGGTTACCGGTGACGATCCTTATCTGGGCTTCATCGGTCTGATTGAGACTCTTCCCAACCAGGATTATGTGATTGCGTTCGAGTATATGCTGGATAAGGAAATCACTGACGGCCGCACTTACTTTGCTAATCCCGGTCTCAGCTCTGTTCAATACAACAGCTACGGCACTCTTGCCGCTGCCAGCGAATGGACAAAGTACTACATTGACGTACGCCAGGCTTACGCTGATTGGGGATGGGGTAAAGGCACCGACCACTGGTTCCGTTGGGATCTCTCAGAAGAAGGTACCGGTTTTGTACTGGATGTCCGCCACATCCGCGTGATTACCCGTGCCCAGATGGAAGCAGAAGGCGGCAGCACCGGTATCGGTGACATCGTAACCTCTGACAAGGTTCAGAACGGCAAGCTGCAGGGCATCTTCAACCTGTCCGGTCAGCGTGTACAGAAGCCTGTCAAGGGTCTCTACATCATCAATGGCAAGAAAGTGTTGGTGAAGTAATATTCGCTATACATCTCTAAAATTCTGGACAGACCTTGGGCAAAAGCCTCTTACGGGGTTTGCCGGGTCTGTCCGGAATTCCTAACTTTCATTATTATATCTTTATGAAAAAGTTTCTGCTTTCAATAACAGGTGCTCTGCTTCTGCTCTCAGCTTGCAAGGAAACCATCGACACCTCTGCGCGTTATGTCTTCACGGACAATACGGTGGTCAGCTATCTGGAACATTTCAATGAATACAGCGAGTATGTGGAGTTGCTTAAACAGGTGCCGGTGAGCTCGCGTAGTGAGTCAAGTGTCTATCAGCTGATGGCTGCGCGTGGTAATTATACCTGTTTTGCCTATACCAACGAGACTATCCGTGAGTATCTGCAGACTGTGGTGGAAGAGGGACTTATTGACGAACCCACTTGGGAAAGTTTTACAGACAGCACCAAACTTGACTCCATCCGCAGGGTAATTGTGCATAACAGTATCATTGACGGAGGCGACCTGGCTTCCCAGCGCTTTGAGATTTCAGAATTTCCTCTTCTGAACAATGCCGAGTTCCCAATCGCGAATATGGCCGAGAACAAGTATACGGTATATTGGTCTGAAACGAATCCAGACAGTGTCAGCATCAATACAGACTGCGCTGTGGATATTAAAAACAGAGACATCCTTGTGACCAACGGCGTGATTCACCGCTTGAGCAAGGTTGTCGCACCCAATCCCATAACGGCATCCAAATTCATACAACGCATTCTTGACAATGGTGAAGAAGGACTGCTGGTCATTTCCCGAGCAATCCAGGCAGCTGGCCTGATGGATACGCTTTCTGTGGTTCGTGATGAGGTGTACGAAGAGAAGTATCAGACTGGTCAGATTCCAGACTTGAAGGACTTCCTTTCATTGGGTTTTGTGGACCCTCGTGTAAACAAGGGAACTGATGCCTACGCGCCTCCTCACCGACTGATTGGTTTCACCATTTTTGCAGAGACGGACGACTATTGGCGCGCGCAAGGACTGGATCCCCACAGCCCCAATCTGTTGGAAGAACTCACGCAGTGGATTCTAGAGAATCGTCAGTATTCGGAGGATGACGTGTTCAAGACTTCCGGTGTAAGCTACGATTCGCCCCAGCATCTGCTTTACCAGTGGGTAACCTATCACATCCTGCCCATGCGCATTCCGGCAAACCGTTTGCTGATCCATGCCAATGAGTATGGCTATTCAGCCAGCAATCCCGGCAAGTTCACCATTCCCGTTGTGGAATACTATACCACAATGGGTAAGCGACGTCTCTTGAAACTGTACGAAAGCGGTGCGTCAAACGGTGTCTACCTGAACCGTTTCCCCATCTTGGATGACGGACGTAGAGGAACAGGCCTGGAGATTGGATGCGATGCGGACAAGACAGGTTGTTACGTTGTACGTGACGGCGAACTGACCAATGTGCAGGGAATTGTGAACGCCTGTATCTATCCCATTGACAAACCTTTGTCGTACAACGATGATGTGCGCAACCATCTGATGAAAGACCATATCCGTTTTGACGGTTTCGCCATCTTCCCCGAGGCCATGACCAATGAACTGCGCCGCAAGGAGTCTAAGGAAGACAAGCACATGCACATCTACATTCCGCCAAGCAGCGTGTATCAGTACTTTGACAACATGACGCTGAATGACGATTGTATGTATGTCTACTTCAACGGTTGGGGATACAACTGGTGTAACTATTCCTGCGACGAGATCAAGGCATTGGGACGCTACGACGTAACCATGAAGCTTCCTCCCGTTCCCCGCAAGGGAATCTATGAGCTGCGTTACAAGATTCTTGCTAACAGCGTGCGCGGTACCTGTCAGATGTATTTTGGTTCAGACCCCAACAACCTGCCTGTAACCGGTATTCCCGTAGACCTTACCATTCCGGTGAACCACATTTCAACCGGTTGGGAACGCGATACGGAAGACGACAGCTACAACGCCGAGGTGGACAAACGTATGCGTAACAATATGATCATGAAGGGTATCAAGAGCGTAAACGATGAAGTGGCTCCCCGCACGGAGCGCGAAAAGGAAAACTGCTCACGCCGCATCGTTACACGCCAGATGATGGATCCCGACAAGACATATTACATCCGTTTCAAATCCGTACTGGACAGCGACCGTAAGGAGCTTTATATGGACTACATGGAATTTGTGTCAAAGGAAATCTTCGATAACCCCGAAAAACCGGAAAATATCTGGTAAATCTCTCGTTTGACAAAAAGGAGCGGGCAACGTCCCGCCCAGTCAGATACGAAAAAGCCCGCAAGCAACAGACGCTTGCGGGCTTTTTCGTGCCTTCTTCCGAAATTTATTCGCTTGGGAACATCAGCATCAATGCGGGGAGTCCGCTGGCGGGATAGACTTCTGTCTTGCCGTTGATGGTGGAGGGGTGTGCAAACCGTCCGTCTGAAAGACCGTTCTTCCTGTCCCGGTTCTTCCATCCGGCTTCTATGTTCTGTCTGATGTAAGTCAGGTACTGGCGCTGTCCGCAATCGTATACCAGCATACGCATGTATTGTGCGAAAATGGCGCAGTACACGCCTTGTTCCGGTCCGTTTTCCAAGGGGAGTATGCCGTCTTTGCACATCTTTTCAAACACATAGTTTGCCCCTTCAACCGCTTTGCGCAGATAGTCGCGCTCACCTGTCAGCTGATACAGCAGGCAGGAAGCACCGATGTAGGTGGCCTGATTGTAGAGATGGTCGTTGAATTCCGGTCCGGCATTGTGGATTCCGTCTGCCACACGGCCGTTTTCAACCAGCGTCCCGTCTGCCCATTTGTACACTTCGCGTGCCGTGCGCAGATAGAACGCTCTGCTTTGTGCTTTCGGATGCGTTTCCGTATCTGCCACCGTCTGACTATCCGGCACCATACGGCTCAGCAAACAGGCGGCAATGACCGTGGGGAAGTTGATGCAAGCCGAACGGAAGTCGCCAGGTTTGTGTGGTTTTGGTTTGTCAATGGGCTGCCATTCCCAGAACATGCCGCCTCCCAGACCGCGCTTGGGATCGGCATAGCTGCCGTCGTCGCCCACCTTTTCCGATCCGTAATACACGCGGCAGAAACTTTCTTCAGCCAAGGCGAGGGAGCGCTCGTCACCAAATGCCTGCCAGGTTTTGGCAAGGGCGATGGTCCACCACATGATGTCATCGTAGACAAACCATCCTGTGTTGATGTTGCAATCGTCAAAATTGAAGTCTGCATATTGTCTGATATTGCCTTGCATCAGGCGCAGGACGTGTTTGCAGGCTTGGCTGTAGCGCTTGGCGTCGCCCTCTTTCTTCGCACGCTCGCAGGCCACCAGCGCCATCTCATAGAAATGTGCATGGCACCAGATGGCTGCTGCACCGTTCCAACGGTCCACCGCACTCTGGCGGCTTATGAAATCCTTGTATATATACTTTGTGGAGTCCAGATAAGCTTTGTTGAAGGCATCATACGCCGCCCAGTCATCCTGCTGGGTAGTGGAAACATTTTGTGCCGGCAGATTACCGGCACAAAACGTAAGTATAAGGGTCAATAAGGCAAGACGCATCATTTGATTCCTTTAAGTTCCTTGGTGAAAGAGTAGGGGGCTGCGTCGGCCGAAGTTCCGCGCTTCTTGTTGGGCTTGTCGTCCATCACATAGTCCAAGGTGGCGCCCTTCAGCAGCTCGCCGTGCTTGATGTAGTTCTTCTCATAAGCCTTTCCGCCCATCTTCAGTTCCTTTACATAACGGTTCTTGTCGCTGTTCTCGGGGGCGTTTATCACCACCTTCTTGCCGTTCTCAAGCGTAAGGGTCATCTTCTGGAAGTAGGGAGCGCCCATTACATATTCGTCAGCACCCGGACATACGGGATAGAATCCCAGGGCGGTGAACACATACCATGCGCTGGTCTGTCCGTTGTCCTCGTCGCCACAGTAGCCGTCGGGGTTGGGGTTGTACATGCGGTTCATTGTCTCGCGCAGCCAGTGCTGTGCCTTCCAGGGTTCGCCGCTGTAGTTGTACATGTATATCATGTGCTGGATGGGCTGGTTGCCGTGGGCATAGTTACCCATGTTCATGATCTGCATCTCGCGGATTTCGTGGATAACACCGCCGTAATAGCTGTCGTCAAAGATGGGGGGAAGGATGAATACGGTGTCCAGCATGGTGTTGAACTCCTTGTTGCCGCCCATCAGGTCAATCAGTCCCTGAGGGTCGTGGAACACGCTCCATGTGTAGTGCAGACTGTTACCCTCGGTGAAGGCATCGCCCCACTTGAAGGGGTTGAAGTTGGGCACCCACTGTCCGTTCTCCAACTTTCCGCGCATCAGCTTGTGTTCGGCGTCGTACAGGTTCTTGTAGTTCATGGCACGTTCGCCATAAACCTTAATCTCAGATTCGGGCTTGCCCAGTGCCTTGCCCAGTTTGTAGATGCTCCAGTCGTTGAACGCATATTCCAGGGTGCGGGCAGCACTCTCACGAATCTTGTCATAAGGCACATAGCCCAGGCGGTTGTAGGCTTCCCACTGGTCGCGGCCGCTTGATGTGCGGGGCATGTCGGCATTGGCTCCGTGGATGACGGCCTGCCACAGGGTTTCGATGTCATATCCTCTGATGCCCTTCAGATAGGCGTCTGCCACAACGCTGGCCGAGTTGTTGCCCACCATGCAGTCGCGGTGGCCGGGCGAACTCCATTCGGGCAAGAAACCGCTTTCCTTGTACCAGTTGGCCCAACCTTCCTGCATCTTCTGCGCCATGCTGGGGTATACCAGGTTCACCAAGGGGAAGAGGCAGCGGAATGTGTCCCAGAAACCGGTGTCTGTGAAGAAGTAGCCGGGCATCACCTGGCCGTTGCAGGGACTGTAGTGTACCACCTTGCCCTTGGCGTCAATCTCATAGAAGCTGCGGGGGAAGAGCACGGAGCGGTACAGACAGCTGTAGAATGTGCGTACGCGGTCCTGGTCGCTCATGTCCTGTACGTCGAAGCGTCCCAGCACGTCGTTCCATTCCTTGCGGGCTTTTTCTGCCACCTTCTCAAAAGAGTCCTTACCCACTTCGCGCAGGTTCAGTTCTGCCTGTTCGTGGCTGATGAAGGAAGAGGCCACGCGCACGTTCACCTGTTCGCCACGCTTGGTGCTGAAACCGATGATACCGCCGGAGTGTTTGCTTTCCGATTCCAGAGAACCGGTGCTGATGTTGCCTTCGGTTACAGATGCTGTATAGGTAAAGGGCTTGTCAAACTTCAGCACAAAATAGTTGCGGAAGTTTTTGGGCACACCGCCGCTGTTGCGGGTGGTATAGCCGATAATCTTCTGTTCTTCGGGAATGATTTTCACGTATGAACCACGGTCATAGGCATCCACCACAATATAGCTGCCCTCACTCTCAGGGAAGGTGAAGCGGAACACGGCCGCACGGCTTGTGGGTGTGATTTCTGTGGTCACATCGTGATCGGCCAGATATACCTTATAATAATAAGGTGTGGCGGTCTCTGCCTTGTGCGAGAACCAGCTGGCACGCTTGTCCTGGTCAAAGATGGGCTCACCGCATACGGGCATAATGGCGAACGTACCATAGTCGTTGATCCAGGGACTGGGCTGGTGGGTCTGCTTGAAGCCGCGGATTTTCTCGGCATCGTAGGTATATGCCCATCCGTCACCCATCTTTCCGGTTTGCGGAGTCCAGAAGTTCATACCCCAAGGGGTGGCAATTGCCGGATAGGTGTTGCCGGTGGAGAGCGCAAAGGAAGAGTGTGTTCCCACCAGTGTGTTCACGTAGTCTACGGCATTGTCAATGGCCGATGTGCTGGTCCATGACATACATAAGGCACACAGTGCCAAGGATGCTTTTTTTATCATTTCTTGTTTGTTTATAGGTATTTATAGAGATTATGGGTGTAAATATACGTTATTTTTTTCATACACAAGCATAAAAGCATACTTTTTTTTAAGGATAGAGGGAACAATGGATGTCTGCGTGCAACGTCTCCCCCTTTTTCATAGCTTATAACTCACTTCTCACGCGTTCTTCAATATAACAAAAGAGGATAACCAATAGTAGATTGTCGTGATGATGGACGTCTGGAAGACGTGAACATGAATAGCCGGGGGCTTTTAAGCCCTCGGTTCCTCACGTCCGCACAATAATGGTGTCTGTAAGACGCGAATCGGCAACGTGGATTCATCAAACGATATTCGAGCATCGTTAGATTGTCGCCGTTCCGCGTCTTTGCAGACGCCATTTTTTGCCTTACCAATTTTTCCACGGGTTCAAGAACCCGCGGCTATTCGCCCTTACGGGCTTCGCGTCTTCCAGACGCATTGTTGAGCGGTGAGTTGTGAGCAGTGGTTTTTTTCGACAAAAGAACAGAAGAACATAATTTTGAGTAGTGAGTGATGAGAAATGAGTGATGAGGGGTGACGTCCCTACTCTCACCGCTCATCGCTCATTGCTCAAGACCCAAAAACTTGTTCTTTTGTTCTTCTGTCAAAAATCAAAATCTGCGGTCATCTGTCGCATCTGTGTCATCAGTGTGCTAATGAAAATCTTTTACAAAAGCGTATTTTTGTATAAATCCAGCTGGAAAGTCGAAAGTGCCCAGTTGGAAAATTTTTATTTCCCAGTTGGAAAATTATTTTTTCTCAGTTGGAAAATCAAAATTTCGCAGTAGGGCAAAATAGTGCGACTTTTTAGGTTTGTTTTTGAACTATTTTAGCTGGTTTTTGTTCATTTTGAAACTAAAATGTGTTTTCTGGATGAAAGTAAAAATATTTGACATTGAGTGATGAGCATTGAGTGATGGGTGATGGGTGATGAGTAGTGAGTGATGAGCCGTGAGTGATGAGGGGGTAGGGACGTCTGCGTGCAGCGTCCGAATTTTTTTACTCACGCAAATCTCGCCAATCCCGCCAAAGGCTTAGAGCTATAATATAATTTTGTGAGATTCGTGAGCGTGCGATTATAACCCAATGGGCTTTCCGGACGCTGCACGCAGACGTCCCTACCCCCCCCCCTCACTACACTGTTACGGCGAATATGTTATTCGCTGTTTCTGAGTATAAGGGTCTGTGACCCGAAAACGAAAAACATGTTCTTATGTTCTTCTGTCAAAGGAATAAATCTGCGATCATCTGTCGTATCTGTGTTATCTGTGTGCCATCATCTTCTTTTTGTCAAAAAACAAGAAAAACGGATTTTAGAGTGATGAGGTAAAATAGAGGACAATGCAACCTTCTTATAGTCAGGTGGATGCGAATCTGAAAAATTACCTCCTAAAACACACGAAAAAAAGACTTAAGTGTTTCTGGAGTTTCACTTAAGTCTTTTTGGAAAAACACTTAACTGTTACGGAAGAAACACTTAAGTGTTATTTTTATGCCATTTTTATGTAAAGATTTTTCTTAAAATGTGTTTCCGCTTCTTTCGTTGTATGCCTTCTTCACCTCTTCATAGAAATTGACCATGGCGGCACTGTAGAATGGCCCAATCCAGAAGTAGGCGATTCCCAATGTGAGGATGCACAATAGGCATAGACCGAAGTACTTGAGCTGCAAGATGAACAATTCCAGCTTGTATCCCTGCATCATGGTCATGCTCAGTTCGATGGCGCCGTTGTTCTTCAGTTCGGGGTTGTCCTTCAAGATGTATGGCGTTAGCGCATAAGAGAGAGACTTGATGATTCCGGGCACAATGAGCAGAAGCGTCCACAGTATGGTGTAAAGCCCCTGAAGGAATATGGTGGTAAAGATGCGTGAGAAATCTTTGTATCCCACGAACAGGTTCTTGATGTTGAACGGATCGGTGTCGCCACGATGACACTCAAGGAAGGTAATGGACCAACCCCAAGACAAAGGCAGCAGGAGCAATGATGAAAAGCTTCTTAATCCCTTATAAATGAGATCAAGTCCGCCGCCTACAATGCCAGAGACCAAAATGGTAATCAGCATTAAGACAAATGTCAGTAAAGCAGCTTCCAACCACCGGCCTTTCAAGTCTTTCTTACCGGCTTTCCAACACTCGCTTTCTTTCACAATAAATTTTTCTTCCATAATAATATTTTTTTTTTAATTTGGTGGGACTCCACACCGTATTTGTTAATTTTACTTTTTCAAAGTATAGACACATTGTTAAAAACGTGAAGCCCTTTCATCGCTCGCTTCACGGTCTTTGGCGCCTGAGAATTGCCAATCAATGTTGAAACGAACAACTTCAGACTCCACGCCGATATGGATAAACAGTCCCAATATACACTTATGTGGGCAGGCATGGAATGCCAGCGGCACATCTGTGGTATGGGGCAGATATAAACATACCTAAACGCGCGTCTTCCGTTGCTTTGCTTTTAACATTGATGAAATTTTCTCAGGACTTCAGACCGTCAAAGCCAAAGCGCGTGAATACGCCTTTACCAAAATGTCTGCCCTCGCAGCCTTTTGTGGCGTTGAAGACAATGCAAATTTATGATTTTTTCTGCAAACTGATGCACGCAAAACCAGTAAATTTGTTTGCGTGTGGTGTTTTTCATGGGTTGGCAGTCTGTAGAGAATAAAAAATGGCCTGCCAAATCAATGACAGACCATTTTTTCATCATTTATGGGTTATTCTCAATTGGTGGGTTAATCGTCTATTTTGTAAGCCTTGAAGGTGTTGTCGAACTTGACTTCCACTCCGTTGCTGAGTTCTACATCGTAACCTCTTCTGTCGTGGTCAATCTCCTTTATGCTTGTTCCGGGGAAAGCCTGGCTGATGTGTTGTGTTATGGCGTTGGGAACGATGTTTTGGGGAACGCTGGCATGTCTGCACTCGATGTTTTCCCAGTTGCCCTTGCTGTCAAACTCAATCTTGTCGCCGTTGGCAAAAACTACGTTGTATTCCTGGTCCATAATGAGCCAGTCGCGCTCTGAAGTTACCATGGCAATCTTGCTGTCCTTGAAGTGCTTGTTCAGGAATGTCTGTGCCAGTTGGGGCAGTTGGCTGGTTTGTACGGGACGGTCGTTGTCTGCAGAAAGAGTAGAGAAACTAACGGTTACTGCTATCAGGGTCATCATAATCTTCTTCATATTCTTATTCTTTTAAAGGGTTATTATTAATTTTACTATTTGTTCATTCTTTCTTTTGTGTTGTGCTTTTTGGGCGCCTTCATTTGTATAGACGCAAGAAAGAAAAATTGGTTTAATTACAAATAATGAATTTAACTCCTTTTAAGATTTGTTTTGTTTTTATTACAAAATATGAAGAGGAAACTTTCGGGTATATATATGTAATAGGCTGAATTCTATATTGGAAATCAGCCTATTACATTAGGGCGTGTCAACTTCTCTGATTATTCTCCAACTCCCTTGTTCTTAAAACATTCCGCCACGGTTACAGCTAATGAAACAGCCAAGCCGAAAATACAGGCAGGAATTAGCGATTTCTGGAACATAGGAAATGTATTGGCAAAAAGACTTTCGCCGATAATATATACGCCTGCCAACATGAAGAATCGTTGCAGAAAGTGAAATGCGTGTCTGATGGTATTCATAATATTTGAGACTTTAGAAGAAAACCCCGAATGCGGACGGCATCCGGGGTTATACCTTATTTATATAATATAAGACTTTTTACTCTTCGGCCTTGTTCTGGTCGGGACGGGGACGACGCTCGCGACGCTCTCCGCGTTCGGGACGGGGACGGCGTTCACGTTCTACATATCCCTCGGGCTTCTCCAGCAGTACACGGCGAGAAAGCTTGAACTTACCAGTCTTGGGGTCAATGTCAAGCAGCTTAACCTGCAGCTTGTCATCTTCCTTGATGCCGGCTTCTTCAACGGTCTCCAGACGCTTCCAGTCGATTTCGCTGATGTGGAGCAAACCGTCCTTTCCGGGCATGAATTCCACGAAGCAGCCGTAAGGCATAATGGAGCGTACAGTTCCTTCGTATACCTGACCTACCTCGGGTACAGCAACGATGGCACGAATCTTGCTCATGGCAGCATCGATGACATCCTTGTTGGGGCCAGAAACCTGAACCTTGCCTACGCCGTCAACTTCCTCGATGGCAATGGTGGCACCGGTCTCTTCCTGCATGCCCTGGATGATCTTTCCGCCGGGGCCGATGACAGCACCGATGAATTCCTTGGGAATGATAATCTGCTCGATGCGGGGAACATGGGGCTTGAGTTCGGGACGGGGAGCATCCAGGGTCTTCATCATTTCGCCCAGGATGTGCTCGCGGCCAGCCTTGGCCTGCATAAGAGCCTTTTCCAGAATCTCGAAGCTGAGTCCGTCGCACTTGATGTCCATCTGGGTGGCGGTAAGTCCGTTGGGTGTACCGGTGGTCTTGAAGTCCATGTCGCCCAGGTGGTCCTCATCACCCAGAATGTCACTCAGTACAGCATACTTGTCTTCTCCGGGGTTCTTGATGAGACCCATAGCGATACCGCTTACAGGGCTCTTCATGGGTACGCCGGCATCCATCAGGCTGAGGCAGCCCGCACAAACGGTGGCCATTGAGCTGGAACCGTTACTTTCCAGAATATCTGATACCACACGTACGGTGTAGGGATAGTCAGCGGGAATCTGTCCCTTCAGACCGCGCCATGCCAAATGGCCGTGACCAATTTCGCGACGGCCTACGCCACGCTGTGCCTTGGCTTCGCCGGTTGAGAAGGGAGGGAAGTTATAGTGGAGGAGGAAACGCATGTAGCTCTTGTCCAGCACATCGTCTACCATCTTCTCGTCCATCTTTGTGCCCAGGGTGGTGGTGCTCAGAGACTGGGTTTCACCACGGGTAAAGATGGCTGAACCGTGAGGTCCGGGCAGGGGATCAACCTCGCACCAGATGGGACGGATGTCTGTGGTCTTGCGACCGTCCAGACGAATGCCTTCGTCCAGGATACAACGGCGCATGGCGTCCTTTTCCACATCGTGGTAGTAGCGGTCGATCAGGCCGTTCTTCTCTTCCAACTCTTCGGGAGTGAGGTCGGTATGTGCTTCGGCATAACGAACCTTGAAGTCTTCGCGAATCTTCTCGAACGCTTCGGCACGGGCGTGCTTTTCCAAAGCCTGCTTGGTTACATCGTAAGCTGCCTGGTAGCATTCGTCGTGGGTCTGCTGGCGCAGTTCCTCATCGTTTACCTCATGGCAGTATTCGCGCTTTACGTCCTTGCCCAGTTCCTTGGCAAGTTCCTTCTGCAGACGGCACATGGGCTTGATGGCTTCGTGGGCAACCTTGAGGGCTTCCAGCAGATCCTGCTCGCTCACTTCCTTCATTTCGCCTTCCACCATCATGATGTTCTCTTCGGTGGCGCCCACCATCAGGTCCATATCGGCTTTTTCAAGCTGTTCGAAGGTGGGGTTGATTACGTACTGACCGTCAATACGAGCCACACGAACCTCTGAAATGGGTCCGTCGAAAGGAATGTCGCTGACAGACAGGGCGGCAGAAGCAGCAAAACCTGCCAGAGCGTCGGGCATGTCCACACCATCGGCAGAGAAAAGAATAACATTTACATACACCTCAGCATGATAGTCGCTGGGGAAAAGGGGGCGCAATGCGCGGTCCACGAGTCGGCAGGTCAGAATCTCATTATCACCAGCCTTGCCCTCACGCTTGGTAAATCCTCCGGGAAAACGGCCGGCAGCGGCATATTTCTCGCGGTACTCTACTTGCAGGGGCATAAAATCTGTTCCAGGTACGGCATCCTTGGCAGCACATACTGTGGCAAGCAGCATCGTATTGTTCATACGAAGCATTACAGAGCCATCAGCCTGCTTGGCCAACTTTCCGGTCTCGATGCTGATGGTTCTTCCATCAGGCAGCTCGACAGTCTTTGTAATTACGTTCATCTTGTTGATATAAAATATATTGCGTCAAAAAATCGCACAAAGGTATAAAAAAACATCAAGAATTTGCGTCATACGTCTCAATATTCCTGTTCAAAAGGCGTATTTTTGCATTTTTTTATTAAATAAGGTGGATTTTCGGGGAAATATCGTACCTTTGCAAGCCTAAATTAACGAAAAGAAACGAATGAAAAGATTTTTTTATCTGTTTGTTGCGATAGTGTTGGCAAGTTGCGCACAGAAGGACTGTTTTCATGTGGACGGGTCCATTACTGGAGCGGCAGACACCACCTTGTATCTGGAGCATATTACATTGGGTGACGGTATTGTTGTGGTGGACTCAGTGCGCTTGGGCGAGGACGGAACTTTCGTGCTGAGCGGTGAGGCGCCTTTGAATCCGGAACTTTATCGTCTGCGTATCGGAGGGCAAGGCATAAACCTGGCCATTGACAGCACGGAAACCGTAACGGTCAAGGCTGATTTGGGGAATATGTCCTTCGGCTATACGGTGGAAGGAAGCGGAACCTGTGACACCATCAGAATCCTCAGTCAAAAACTGGCCGAACTGGAAAAGCAGGTGCGCCAGGTGGCGGAAGACCGCAACTTTACCATACAGGAACGCGACGAAAAGATTGATACGCTGGTGGCGAGGTACAAGAGCGACGTGAAGATGAATTTTATCCGCAACCGCTACGGAAGCACTGCAAGCTATTTCGCCTGTTTTCAGATTCTGGGTTCGGTAAGACTCTTTGACCCCATGCAGGACAAAAGTGACCTGACGTGGTTACGGGCTGTTGCCAATGCGTGGAATGAACAGTATCCGGGATGTCCGCGCAGTGAGAATCTGGCGAACATTGTGGCGCAGGGACGCCGGAATCTGGCTAAGCCCAAGGAAATTGTCCTGGACTTGGACAACAGCAAGGTGCGCGAGTTAGGAATCATAGACATTACACTGCCCGACATTAACGGAAAAGAACGCACGCTGAGCGATTTGCGTGGCAAGGTGGTTTTGCTGGACTTCACAAGCTTTGCTTTGGAAGGCAGTCATGAACGCACCATGCAGTTGCGCGAATTGTATAACAAATATCACGACAGAGGATTGGAAATCTATCAGGTGAGCCTGGATGGCAACCGCAACTTCTGGACCCAGAGATGCGAGCACTTGCCCTGGGTGAGTGTCTTCTGTGAAGAAGGTGCAGGAAGCGCATTCATCAATTTGTATCAAGTGTACACGTTGCCCTACTATTTCCTGATTGACCGCAACTGTGACTTGCAGGCGCGCATGGAGAATATAGAAGATTTGAGTAAGGCAATTGAGAAGCTGCTTTGAGTCGCGGTTAATTAAAAATCATTAAAAAGTTTGGGGATTCGGACTTTAATCCCTATCTTTGCAGCGATAATTAGCAGAAACATTGTAAAAAAGCAAAAAGGGTTCCGGCTTTTCAGCTGGGATTCTTTAGTTTTTTATGTGTTTTGAAAGAACTGGAGAGAAACAATATTGAATAGTAAAAACAAAAAATAAAACAAAAGAGTATGGCATACATGTCTCAAAAAGGCTACGATAAACTGGTAGCCGAACTGCAGCATCTGGAAAGCGTGGAGCGCCCCGCCGCAAGTGCTGCCATAGCTGAAGCCCGTGACAAGGGTGACTTGAGCGAGAACGCAGAATACGATGCAGCCAAGGAGTGGCAGGGCAAGCTGGAAACTAAGATTGCCTTGCTGAAGCAGACTATCCTTGAGGCCAAGATTATTGACACAACGCACATGGATACCAGCAGTGTGCAGATTCTGTGTACTGTGGAACTGCGTAACGTGAAGAATAACATGAAGATGAAATACCGCATCGTAAGCGAGTCTGAAGCAAACTTGCGTGAGGGCAAGATTTCTGTGGGAACTCCCATCGCACAGGGTCTGCTGGGCAAGAAGGTGGGCGATGTGGCTTCAATCAAGGTTCCCCAGGGTATGATTGAACTGGAGGTTGTCAGCATCTGTTTTGAAGAATAAACAAGTCATGACTATTTTCAGCAGAATCATTGCAGGAGAGATTCCCTGCTACAAGGTGGCAGAGGATGACAATTACTTTGCGTTCCTTGACATCAGTCCTTTGGCAAAAGGTCATACGCTTGTGATTCCCAAGCGTGAGGTGGACTATATCTTTGACTTGACGGACGAGGAAATTGCTGGTATGCAAGTCTTTGCAAAGAAGGTGGCAATCGCCATCAAGAAGGCAATTCCTTGTGTGAAAGTGGGGCAGTGTGTGTTGGGACTTGAGGTTCCCCATGCCCACATCCATTTGGTTCCCATGCAGTCGGAGGCTGATTTGCGCTTCACCAACCCACGCGTGGAACTCACCAAGGATGAGTTTGAAGAAATAGCAAAAAGCATCAGAGAAAACCTCTGATGCTTTTTGTTAGGAACAAGGAAAGAGGGTAAAGATTAAGCCAAAAGCATTTATCTTTACCCTCTTTCTTATTTCGTATATATCTGCTTGTTATGCGTCGATGTTGGCGAATGTGGCATTCTTTTCAATAAATTCGCGACGGGGACCGACATCTTCACCCATAAGCATGGAGAACACGTAGTCTGCACCGGCAGCATCTTCAATTGTGACTTGCTTTAGCAGACGGGTCTCTGGGTTCATGGTGGTTTCCCACAACTGGGTGGGGTTCATTTCACCAAGACCTTTGTATCGCTGTGTGGTCACACCATCCTCACGTCCGTTGTTGTACTGCTGCAGGAAACGCAGACGGTCAGATTCGGTGTAGCAATATTCTTCCACTTTACCAGCCTTGCAGCGATAGAGCGGGGGAGTGGCAATGTAGAGGTGGCCATTTTGGATGAGTTCGGGCATATAACGGAAGAAAAGGGTCATGAGAAGAGTGTCGATGTGAGAACCATCGACGTCGGCATCGGTCATGATGATTACTTTGTAATAACGCAATTTCTCATAGTTGGCTTCCTTGCTGTCTTCGCCCATTCCAAAGCGTACACCCAGGGCCTGAATAATGTTGTTTACTTCTTCGTGTTCGAAAGCCTTGTGCCACATTACTCGCTCAACGTTGAAAATCTTTCCGCGAATGGGGAGGATGGCTTGGTATTGGCGGCTACGGCCTTGCTTGGCCGAACCACCGGCAGAGTCTCCCTCGACAATGAAGAGCTCGCAGTTGGCTGCATCTTTATCACTACAGTCAGCCAATTTGCCGGGCAAACCGCCTCCGGCCATTGGACTCTTGCGCTGTACGCTTTCACGGGCTTTACGTGCGGCTACGCGAGCGGTTGCGGCCAAAATGACCTTGTCTACAATGAGTTTGGCTTCTTGTGGGTGTTCTTCCAGATACATGGTAAGCGCTTCGCCTACGGCCTGCTGTACCGCTCCTGCCACTTCGCTGTTTCCAAGTTTGGTTTTGGTCTGTCCTTCAAACTGCGGCTCGGCAACCTTGATGCTTATGACTGCCGTAAGTCCTTCGCGGAAATCCTCACCGCTGATCTCTACGTGGTTTTTCGCCAATTTTTCCATTTCCTTGGCGAACTGTTCCTCTGCATACTTTTTGAGCACGCGGGTCAGTGCCATGCGGAATCCTTGGAGATGGGTTCCACCTTCTATGGTGTTGATGTTGTTGACGTATGAGTGGAGGTTCTCACTGTAGCCTGTATTGTACATGATGGCCACTTCGATGGGTGTGCCTTGCTTTTCAGTGTTAAGATAGATAACATCGTTGAAAAGGTGTGTACGGCTGCTGTCAATGTAGCGTACAAAATCCTTGAGTCCGCCTTGGCTGTAGAACTTCTCGGTGCGAGTGTTGCCTTCTGCATCGGGGCGAAGGTCTGTAAGTGTTATTGTGATGCCCGCGTTGAGGTATGCGAGTTCGCGCATACGGTTGGCCAGGATGTCATATTTGTAGATGGTGGTGGTGAAAATGTCTCCATCGGGCCAAAACTGCTGTCTGGTACCGCGGCGTTCTGTCTCGCCTACGATTTCTACGCCAGTGACGGGCTTTCCGCAAGTGTATTCCTGTCGGTAGATTTTACCATCGCGGAAGACTTGGGAAATCATTTTATGGCTGAGCGCGTTTACGCAGGATACACCCACACCATGGAGACCGCCGCTCACCTTGTAGCTACCCTTGTCGAATTTTCCGCCGGCATGCAGTACGGTCATTACGACTTCCAGGGCGCTCTTGTGCTCCTTTTCGTGCATGTCTACAGGAATGCCTCGACCGTTGTCCTGTACGGTGATGCTGTTGTCCTCGTTGATTGTGACTTCTATTTCTGTGCAATATCCAGCCAGCGCTTCATCAATGGAGTTGTCTACGGTTTCATACACAAGATGGTGCAAACCCTTTTCGCTGATGTCGCCAATATACATGGCGGGACGCTTGCGCACGGCTTCAAGACCTTCCAATACTTGGATATTGGATGCGCTATACTCAGAATTGTTCTGTTGAAGATTTTCCATTTTAAGTGGTGTCTTGTATTTGGGTACAAATTTACAAAAAAAAACTGAAATGGAGAAAGATAAAGGGTATAAAAAAACGACTACTTTTAAGTAGTCGTTTTAATTCGTATCCGCTATGGTAAATATTGTCTTTATTAGCTGAGCTTATTGATGTAAAGCGCCAACTTAGACTTGAGATTAGCAGCCTTGTTCTTGTGGATGATATTGGTCTTAGCCAACTTGTCCAAAGCCTTCTGTACGCTGGGGTACAACTGCAAAGCCTCTTCCTTTTCCTTTGTGGCACGCAGTTTGCGTACTGCATTACGCATAGTCTTGGCGTAATATCTGTTGTGGAGTCTTCTCTTCTGCTCCTGGCGGATTCTCTTTTCTGATGATTTGTGGTTAGCCATCTTAGTATTTCTGATATTATTTATTTTGTAGTCCCTAGGAGAGTCGAACTCCTCTTTAGAGAATGAAAATCTCTCGTCCTAACCGATAGACGAAGGGACCAAACCTTCGGCTTTTTCAGCCCTTGCTTTTAAGCGTCTTGCCTTAATTGCGCTGCAAAGGTATGGCAATTTCTGAAACTGACAAAATATTTTAAAGAAAAAATGATAAAACTTTGTCATTTTTGTGAATTTTCATGATTAAAATGTCTTTTTTTCATAACTTAGCATTAAAAATTCAAGAAATGGAGGAAACGACAAGAGCTGTGGTCTTACATCTGCAAAAGTGTGGTGAAGATAAGGCTGTGGTGTGGCTTTATACAGAAAATAGAGGTGCAATGTCTTTTATGGCAAGAATGCCAAAACAACGACGTGCTGGAACGTATGCTACCCTTTTGCGGACACTTAATATTTTGGATATCTCATATGATTATCGCCCAAAGAGCAAATTCCAGAAATTTGGGGAGGTAAGGGTAGCTGAACCCTTCAAGACCTTACCCTATGATCCAATGAAAGCAACTTTAGCTCTTTTTCTTGGAGAGGTATTATATTATGTGTTGAGAAATGAGGTGAGAAATGAGCCTTTATTTCAATATTTGTGTTATGGACTGGCATGGTTGGATAATTGTCAACGGGCTGTGGCAAACTTTCACCTTGTCTTTTTGATGCGATTGACACGATTTTTAGGTTTCTGGCCAAATGCAGAGGATTGGTTTCCCGGTGCCAGCTATGATCTTCAATCTTGTAAATTTACAAAAATGCAGCCCCCACCCGGTGCTTCCCTTGTCCCGGAGGAGGCTGCGATATTGCCTGTAATGTTACGAATGAACTTTAATTCCATGCATCTTTTTCGCTTTAACCGTATGCAACGCCAGCAATTTATAGATGCAGTAATGCGTTATTATCGTTTACATTTGCCCGATTTTCCCGAGCTCAAATCTTCTCAGGTATTACGGGAGGTGTTGGGCTAATTAAGCGAGGAGTTCTTTTACCATGGCGCTGATCACACGTCCCTCAGCCTTTCCAGCCAATTGTTTGCTGGCTAACCCCATGACGCGCCCCATGTCTTTCGCGCTGGTCGCACCAACTTCTTGAATGATGGTGGATAGGGCTGTTCGGAGTTCTTCTGTACTGAGAGGCTTGGGTAGATATTCTTCGATGATTCGCACTTGTTTCATCTCTTCTTCTGCAAGGTCCGCACGGTTTTGGCTCTCGTACACCGAGGCGGTATCTTTTCCTTGTTTAGCCAGCTTTGCCAGAATTTTCATGGCATCTTCGTCAGAGAGCTCATCATTGGCACCAGGGGCGGTTTTTGATTCAATGAAATATTTTTTCACGTTTCTAAGCGCCATCAGACGTACTTTGTCTTTGGCTTTCATTGCAGACACAATGTCTGCGCTTATCTGTTCAAATAGCATAAACTGAATCTTTTTGTCTGTTAAAGTTAGGGTTGGTTAATAATGAAACCTCCATCTTCCAAAGGACTTGGAGCTGTGGTCGCAGCTTCTTTTTCGCGGATACGTTTCACCTCGTCTCGAGTACGCTTATATGTGGGGCGCACATCTATTTCGGCAATGACATCTTCATTGTCAAGGTCGTCATCAGTGAAAATGAAGATGTTGTGCAGGCGTTTGCGAGGTGCTTGTGTGATTTCGTCATAATAACGTGCAATACGTTCTCCTTCACGTACCAGACGGTCATCGTTTTCGGCTTCGTCAATAATGTCTTTTTCTTTTTTGACTTGTTCAATGCCAGGAACGTTAAGCAGATTGAAACCGGTGGCCAATAATGTAATCTTCACTTTTCCGCCAAGACTGCTGTCTGTGGCGAGTCCCCATTTGGTTTCTACGTCCTGACTGAATCGACTCATGAAATCGTTCACCTCGTTCATCTCTTCCATCATGAGGCTGTTCTGTTCGTTGTCGCCACAGAAATTGATGTTGATGAGAACTTTCTTGCTGTCGAAAATGTCACGATTGTTCAGCAGGGGGCTGTTGAGCGCTTGCTCAATAGCTTTTGTTACACGATTCTCTCCTTCGCCGTATCCGGTACTCATGATTGCCACACCGCCATCTTTAAGTACAGTGGTAACATCCTGGAAGTCGAGGTTCATTATACCGTGCATGGTGATGATCTCTGCAATACTGCGTGCCGCAATACTTAAAGTGTCATCCGCTTTTGCGAAAGCATTGAGAACTGTCAGGTCTGGGTAAATTTCGCGTAGGCGTTCGTTGTTGATCACCAACAAGGCATCTACGTGTTTGGAGATTTCATCCACTCCGTCAAGTGCTTGGTTTATTTTTTTCATACCCTCAAACTTGAAAGGAATGGTCACGATGCCAACGGTGAGAATTCCGGCATCTTTGGCGCATTGTGCAATAATTGGGGCGGCTCCAGTTCCGGTTCCACCACCCATACCGGCAGTGATGAACACCATTCGGGTTCCATCATTCAGCATTTCTTTAATTTCATCCAGACTCTCCAAGGCTGCTTGTTTGCCGCGCTCTGGCCGGTTGCCGGCACCCAGTCCGTCGCGTCCTAATTGTAAATGCGTTGGAACTGGTGAGTCACTAAGTGCTTTTTTATCCGTGTTACACATGACATAGGTTACGTCATGTATTCCTTCGCGGTACATGTGGTTTACGGCATTTCCGCCTCCTCCTCCCACACCAATAACCTTGATTATACTGGGGCTTGCTTCGGGGAGATTGAAGGAGAGACCGCCAGAGTTATTATGATTGTCAGACATTGTATCTTGTTTTGTAAGGGTTCGTATAAAGTGTTATTATATATTATAATGTACGCACGTTAGGCTCATTCATCTTCGGGCTCCGAAAGCATTTCATTAATTTTATCCCAAGCCTTCTTGCATTTTTCTGCAAATGAGATTGACTTCTTGCGTTCTTTCTTTTGCTTTTCTTCCTCTTTGTCCTGTGTCTCTGTTTCTTCGGGCTCTTCAATAGGCGTTTGAATGTCTGTGTTATCCTTTTCTTGCTCGATGGCGAAATCTATCTCAGCCTGTACGGGTTCTGGTTCTGTTGGAGGATCACCTGCGCATACGGGTTCTCCACTTATAGCCAAGGCCATAAGTGTATATAATGTGTCCTGTGTATCTATTCGAACATCATTTGCGATGGAAATGCTGGTTGGCAATCCTTTGGCAATGCGAATTTGATGTTCGAAGTTCGTGAGTTTTTCAAATGCCTCTTTTAAATTTGCAATACGTGAAGCACCTCCGGTAAAGGTGATGCCTGAAAGCAGTTTGTCGCTATATTCTTTTATGCGACTCCATGCGTTGAGCAGAATCTCTTCGTAGCGCGCCTCAATGATGTCTTGCAGAAGATGTTCGTCAATCTGACGTCCATGGCTGATGGTAATAGGATTGTTTTGTTTGTTCTCATCTTCTTCGTGCAATGCGCTTCCGTATTTCAGTTTCAGTTCTTCAGCCTCATCAAGTTCAATGTTCTGACTGGCGATGTCGCTTGTCACATTGCTTCCTCCCAGAGGAATGACAGTAAGACTGCGCATGATGTTGTTGGTATAGATGACAATGGTGGTGGTGTCAGCACCGATGTCAACCAAAGCGCAACCAGAACGCTTGTCGTTGTTTTGCAGCAATGCTTCGGATAGGCAGATTGGAGAGATGAAAATATCGGCAACTTCCAAAGATGCATTCTGTACACACCGCTCAATATTTTCGCTGAGGCTCGTTCGTGCGATGATATTGGCAAAGCATGCTTCAAGAACATTGCTTTGCAGACCTACGGGGTCGGAAGTGGTACGATAACCCACATTGTATTCTTGGGGTATGGCTTCAAACATCTTGGCATCGGGATAAATGGTGCCTTTATTGATATCTTTCAGCGACTCAATCATGCTGTTGGTAATGAGTGTCTTTGTTTCAAAACTACGGATTACCGTATTCTTTACCGTGTGTAACGATTGTCCCGAAAGTCCGATATATATCTTTTTCGTTTGAATGTTTAACTTGTCGTCAAGTTGTTTTATGACACGAGAGATGGCCGAAGACGTCTTGTCAAGATTGTCTATAATACCATTGCGGATACAATTGTTGTTTTCTTCTTGTGATACTGCCAGAATTTGCAGTGTCCCGTCCGGCTGGCGTTTGCCGGCAATAGCCCGAATGGCGGAAGAACCCAATTCCACGGCTACGATAATGTCTTTTGCTGCTCCCATATCTATTTGTTTTTGTTATTGCGTTTTTTGCAGACAATTTGTCCTTTATATGCTAAATTTATACTTTCATACCGGTTCCACCCCACTTGTGGGAGTCCTTTCTCATAAAAGAGAAGCATACGGTTGAGTTTATCTTCGAAGTTCCTTGAATCTCCTAATACAATGGTGTGATTTCCTACTCTGGGGTATAGTGTTATGTTGTCTTGAGAAAAGACGTGGATCTGTTCAATTTGTTCACTCCAGAACGGGTTCCCATAAATATAATGGGCAAGGGAAAGTAGATGCTGTTTGGCAAACTGTGGTGTGATGTTGCCTGTAGCCACACACAATTGCAGGTTGAATTTGTCGAGTGGCATGGTAGCTCCTTCTTTGTCCAGATAGTATTGCTCGCCGTTTTCTGCCATTACCATCAGGATAGGCTTTTGTGGTGTAACATTGATGCAGAGTGTACCACGGTCCGAGTGATAACATTCAGCACTGTCAATATAAGGATTATCTTCCAGACAATTTTCTATCTCTTCAAGATTGATATTGCCCAGCTTTTCTCCTTCAAGTACAATCTTTTCTTTTTTCAAAACAGATTGCACATAGTCACTGTCCACAAAATCATATGTGGAGTTGTTGTCTATGCTGATGTTCAATGCGGAGCAGACTCGTTCTTCTGCCGGACTATGTAGTTTGGTGACGGCAAAGACGAGATAGCCCATGAAAAGACCTATAAGCAGAATTTTGATGATTGTTTTCATACTTTTTTATTCACTATTTCCTGTATCCGTGTGGCATAGTCTTCAATATCTCCGGCTCCAAGAGTGACAAGCACGTCAAAAGTGCTGTTCTCAATGAGGGCAGGCAGGTCTTCCTTGTGGCACATCTGACGTTTTATGCCAGGCTTCAGATTGTTGAATATAAGTTCACTGCTAACTCCGGGAATGGGAAGTTCGCGGGCAGGGTAGATGTCCAGTATTACAACATCATCGAGAAGTGAAAGCGCGTCGGCGAATTCCTGATAGAAATCCCGAGTGCGTGTGTACAGATGAGGCTGGAAAATGGCCTTTATATGCTTGTCTTTATAAAGTTCCTTGATGCTCAGTATGCTTTGGCGAATCTCGACTGGATGATGGGCATAGTCGCTTAGGTACGCTATACGGTCTGTTTTGACATGGAAATCGAATCTGCGACCAACTCCGTTAAAAGTGGCCATTCCTGTCTGGATTTCTTCTGTGGTGGCTCCGGCAATTTGAGCCAACGCCATTGCTGCAATTCCATTTTCAATGTTGATGCTTAACGGAACCCCCAGACGAATATTCGGAATATTACCCAAAGGTGAAACTAAATCAAAGGTGATTTCACCATTTCCAATTTGAATGTTTTCAGCGTGGAAATCGCCATCCTCACGACCATAAGTGTAGGTGGTTACACCTTCTTGGGTGTCTGGCTTCATCTTAAGCCCTGTGTGAAGGATTAAAAAGCCATCAGGGCGAATAAGGCTTGTATAATGGCGGAAACTTTCCAGGTATGCTTCTTCTGATTCATATATGTCAAGATGGTCTGCATCAGTAGATGTAATGACGGTAGCATATGGCGAAAGCCAGTGAAATGAACGGTCAAATTCATCTGCTTCGATAACGACATATGGGCTTTTTGTGCTGAGGATGTAGTTGGTACCATAGTTTTTGGTAATGCCTCCCAAAAAAGCGTTACAGTCAACATGGCTTTGGTGTAGAAGGTGAGCCGCCATGCTGCTTGTTGTTGTTTTTCCGTGTGTGCCGGCAACACAAAGTCCATGCAGAGACTGAGTAAGTGTACCTAATACCTGCGCCCTTTTTTGAATGGTAAAGCCATTTTCTTGAAAATATATCAATTCTTGATGACAAGATGGAATGGCGGGAGTATAAATAACGAGACAATTTTCTGCATTCTTGCAGATTTCAGGAATTAGAGATACGTTCTCTTCGTAATGAATCAGCGCTCCCTCTTCTTGTAATTTCCGTGTGAGTTCGCTTGGGGTCTTGTCGTATCCGCCCACTGTTGCACCTCTATGCAAGAAATAACGGGCAATGGCGCTCATGCCAATACCTCCAATACCCACGAAATATACCGCCTTTATATCTTTTAACTTCATCCTTTACCCTTTTTTATTTGTTGTTCTCTTGTGCCAATTTTATCACTTCTTTTGCGATTGTCAATGCCGAATCTTTGTATGCCATTTTGCTGGCATTTTGTCCAAGCGTGCAGAGTAATGTGTTGTTCTGCAAAGTCTCCAAGGCAATTGCAACCAGTTTTTGGTTGGCTTCAGCATCGCGTACCATTAAAGCTGCATTTTGATTGACCAATGCCATGGCGTTATGTGTTTGATGGTCTTCTGCCACATTAGGACTTGGAACTAATATGGATGGTTTGCCCAAAAGGCATAGTTCGCTAATACTACTTGCTCCGGCTCTGGATACGACAAGGTCCGCAGCTTTATATGCTTGATCCATATTGGAAATGAAATCTTTTACCACAATGTTAGAGGCAGGAGATTTTTTGCTGATTTCCTTTTTTATGTGTTCGTAATAGTAACCTCCGGTTTGCCAAATGACTTGAATAGGAGCTTGTGAAATCTCTTCGTAATGAGAAAGTATGCTCTCATTGATTGTGCGCGCTCCCAGGCTTCCGCCAATAATCAAAAGCGTTGGTAACTCAGGACTGAGTCCAAAGTTTTTACGGCATTCTTCAACAATAAGGTTCTCATTGAGTAAATTCTGACGAACAGGATTGCCCGTGAGCATGATGTTCTCTTTTGGAAAGAAACGTTCCATTCCTTCGTAGGCCACACATATTTTTTTAGCCTTTTGTGCCAATGATTTGTTGGTAAGCCCAGCAAAGCTGTTTTGCTCTTGTATTAGACAAGGAATTCCTAATTCGTATGCAGCATTTAATGTTGCAGAACTGGCATAACCTCCAACACCAACGGCTACATTTGGTCGGAACTTTTTGATGTATTTCTTTGCCAAATGTTTACTTTTGATGAAATCGAACAAAATGCCGATATTGCCAGGTTTCCATAACGGACGTATAAGTCCGCGAATTGGTAAGCCGACAATGTCGTAACCGGCAGCCGGAATGCGTTGCATTTCCATGCGGTCTTTGGCACCGATAAAAAGAATCTGCGTGTTAGGACGCAATTCTTTTAAAGCATTGGCTATGCTGATAGCAGGGAAAATGTGACCTCCCGTGCCTCCTCCACTTATGATGACTCGCAGTTCTTGCATTATGATTATTCCTATTATAACTTTTGTTTTTCTTCTACTAAAATAACAGCCTCTGTTTGTTCAGCTTCATTTGGCATGACGGGATTGTCTTTCCTTTTCTTCTTCTTCTTTTTGCCGTAATGGCTGACGCTAAGTATCATTCCGATGTATGCACAATTAACAAATGTCGATGTTCCTCCACGGCTAATCAATGGAAGGGGCTGTCCTGTTACTGGAAATGCACCAACGGCAACAGCCATGTTAATCATGGCTTGTACAACCATCATTAATGCTAGCCCCATGACCAGATAGGCGGCAAAAAGAGACTTGCTGTTTTTGGCGATTTTCATGGCTCGCCACATAAGTAGCAGGTATAATGACATCACGAAAACACCCAAGAATATACCACCTTCCTCAATGATGATGGCATAGATGAAATCAGAATACGCTTGTGGAAGATAGTCGCGCTCTACTGAATTACCAGGTCCTTTTCCTGTTATCCCACAAGTGGCAATTGCAATTTTTGCATGAGTAACCTGAAGATTGTCGTGTATGTTGTAATCTTTTGGGTCTGCTGGACGTTCATACCCTTTTACTCGGTTTACCCAAGTGGGGACACGGTGGAGTATGGGATTTTCAGACACATCCATTTTCGCTAATGCTTCATCGTTGATAAGCGTCAGTGCTGTAGCAATAGCAATACCGCCAGCCAGCATCGCACCAACAATCCAAGCTAGATATTTTTTAGGCGCTTGTGCATAGAACAATATGCCTAACATCACTAAAAATATAATGCCAGCTGTTGATGCGTTTTCTGTTACAATAAGACAGAGTGTTACCAGTATTTCTAAAGCTACAAGCCTGAATGCCTTTTCGCTGACACCTTTCTCATTGCGGAAACTGGCAAGAACAAATGCGACAAACCCAACAAGCGCAATTTTTGCAAACTCAGAAGGCTGAATGGTTTTTCCACCAATGGTAACCCATCTGCCCGCGTCATTGATCTTTGCAGTAAAAAGGGCCATTACCAATAACGGGTATGCAAAGAAATGTAGTCCTAAGACAGAAAGGATTTTGAAATGCCTGAAAGGAATGAGGTGGATGACCCATGTTAAGATAAAACCCATTAATACATAGGCTCCGTGTTCTACGACTGGTGCCCAATATCTTCCGGATTCATAGCTCATGGTGCTACAAGCACTGTACACTTCGATGATGGAAGTGAGACAGAGGAATATGAATATCATCCATACTACCGTATCGCCTTGTAGTATTCCTTTTTCGGCAAATGTTTGTCGGCTGAATGTCATATTTGTTTTCTTATGCTGTTTTCTTAATGTTTATAACTTTCTGACCAAATCTTTAAACTGCTCACCCCGGTCTTCCATGTTTTTGAATAAGTCGAAGCTGGCACAGCAAGGGCTTAATAATACATTGTATCCAGGCTTTGCCATTTGTCGGCAGGCTTCTACACACTCTTCCATGCTGTGTGTATCTGCAACGGGAATTCCTAAATTGTCAAATGTGGCATGGAGTTTGCTATTGTCTGCTCCCAAATATACAAGTCCCGCGCATTTTTCTTTTATAAGCGGAATAATTGCATCGTAATCGTTCCCTTTGTCCAGACCGCCTATAATAAGAATGGTTGGAGAAGTCATGCTATCAAGAGCATACCAGCATGCATCTACATTGGTGGCCTTGGAGTCATTTATATATTGTACGCCACCCACACGGGCTACTTTTTCCAGGCGGTGTTCAACACCCTCAAAACTACTCAGGCTTTTACGTAACGACTCATCTTTGATGCCGCTGATATGTGCAGCTATGCCGGCAGCAAGGCTATTGTATAAGTTATGTTTGCCGGTTAGACTCAATTCTTCCTGTTCCATGTTGAAAGGAGTGGGGCGTTCAATGACGTATTGTTTGTCCTCAATATAGCCAATCATTCCATTTTTTTCTAAAATGCTGAATGGGCATTTTTGAGCCTTGATACCATATTTTTCCAATTCCTTCTTGATAATGGGGTCATCTGCCCAGTAGACAAGGGTGTCGTCTTCTGTCTGGTTTTGCAAAATGCGCATTTTGGAATCAGTATAGTTCTGCATGTCATAGTCATAACGGTCCAAATGGTCGGGCGTTATGTTAAGCAAAATGGCAATGTTTGCCCGGAACTCATACATGTTATCCAGTTGGAAACTGCTAAGCTCTATGATGTAGTAGTCGTAATCTCTACCCTCTGCTATTTGTAATGCCAAACTATGCCCGATGTTCCCGGCAAGTCCGACATTGTAACCTGCATTTTTAAAGATGTGGTAAATGAGGCTTGTTGTGGTGGTCTTTCCGTTTGAGCCGGTGATACAAATCATTTTGGCATTTGTATATCGTCCGGCAAGTTCTATTTCGCTGATAATAGGGATTCCTGCAGCTTTTATTTCAACGATTATGGGGGATTTGTCTGGAATACCCGGACTTTTTACCACTTCATCGGCATTCAGAATGTATTCGCGAGTGTGTTGCTTTTCTTCCCACATAATGTCATGCTGGTTAAGCATCTCTTTATATCGGGGTTTAATGGGACCCATGTCGCTGACAAAAACATCAAATCCTTTCTTTAAGGACAAGATGGCTGCGCCCACTCCACTTTCTCCTGCACCTAAAACGACGATTCTCTTCTTCATATATCTTGTTATCTTATTTTCAGTGTTACAATGGCCAATGCCGCAAGCATGATGGTGATTATCCAAAATCGTGTTGTGATCTTTGATTCCAACCAACATCCTTGTGGCCAATTTATGAGAATTTTGAAGTCAGCGGGAAGTTGGCCTGGTTTTATTCTGAAAGCATCATGAATGGGTGCCCGTTTGAATACACGCCATTTTTGCCCACGTTTGTTTCCCATTTTCGCATATTGGGTTTGAAGGATAACGCTGACACTTTCAATAAAGAACACAAAGCAGAGAATTGGAAGCATCAGTTCTTTGTGTATGATGATTGCCACAACGGCGATAATGCCACCAATGGTAAGGCTTCCTGTGTCGCCCATAAAGACTTGAGCAGGGTAGGCGTTGTACCAAAGAAAACCGATGAGGGCTCCGACAAACGCGCACAAGAAGATTACAAGTTCTTCTGAACCAGGTATAAACATGATATTGAGGTAGCTGGCCATTTGGATGTGGCTGCTTACATAGGCGAGTATTCCTAACGCTAAAGCGATGATTGCAGAGTTTCCGGCACACATTCCGTCCATTCCGTCATTCATGTTACTTCCGTTGCTCACCGCCATCACAACGAATGTAGTGACAAAGACGAACAGAATCCACCCTGCGGCATTCTTGTACTTGCCGCAGAAACTCATAATGTTGGCATAACTGAGATTGTTGTTCTTGACAAACGGAATTGTGGTTATGGTACTCTTTACGGGGTCGCTTTTGTGAACGACAACTTCTGTGCCGGCCACTTTCTTTGTCGTGATGTTTTCTCGGATAACCGCATCTGGACTAAGCCAAAGCGTAAGTCCGACCACGAGACCTAAAATGGCCTGTCCTGCCAGCTTGAATATGGGGCGTAGGCCGTCTTTGGTCTTTTTCATCTTGATGTAATCATCCATGAAACCGATAAAGGCCAGCCAAAGTGTAGTTACCAGCATGATGAGCATGTAGATGTTGCGGAGTCGCCCTAATAAAAGACAGGGTACTACAGTTGCTACCACAATGATAATTCCTCCCATTGTGGGCACACCTTTTTTCTCTACACCATAAGGATCAATGCTTGCGTCGCGCTGGGCTTCGTTTCCTCCATGCGCTTTCATCCAGCGTATAAACCGTTCGCCGAACCACATGGATATGAGCAAACTCAAGATGAGCGTGAGCAAAGAACGGAACGAAATGTATTGCCACATTCCGCTTCCGGGAATTCCAAATTCTTCGAGATATCTAAAAAGATAATATAGCATGTTGGTGAATGTTACAAATTAAAAGCTTCGCAAATAACTTCGTGGTCGTCAAAATGATATTTTGTGCCTTGAATAATCTGATAATCTTCGTGGCCTTTTCCTGCCACAAGAATCACATCGCCTGGTTTTGCCATCATGCAGGCAGTGCGTATGGCTTCTTTTCGGTCTACGATGGAAATCACATGACGACGTTGCTCTTTGTCAAGTCCGTCAAGCATGTCATTGATGATATCTTGTGGATCTTCAAATCTTGGATTGTCGCTTGTGATGATGACATGGTCGCTTTGTTTGTATGCTTCTTGTGCCATCAGCGGACGTTTCCCTTTATCACGATTTCCGCCGGCACCGCATACAGTCCAACATTTTCCTCTGTTCCGCAGTACTTCATTTATTGTTGAAAGTACATTGGCTAATGCGTCTGGAGTATGTGCGTAATCAACTATCGCCGTAACGCCCTCTTTGGAACGTATCGCTTCAAAACGTCCGTTAACAGGTGTTGCGGCACTGAGTTGAATCAAAGCCTCTTGGGAGTCTACGCCCAGCTGGCACAAAGCTCCGTATGCGGCAAGAAGATTGCTGGCGTTGAATCGGCCGACAAATTGGACAAAAACCTCTTGCCCGTCAATTTCCAGACTCATGCCCTCAAAACTTTCTTCAAGAATTTTTGCCTTGTAGTCAGAGGCGTTTTTCAGTGAATAGCTTTTTATTCTCGCCTTTGTGTTTTGCGTCATGAACAACCCGTTTTTGTCATCGGTGTTGGTTATGGCGAAAGCGCTTGCAGGCAATGAGTCGAAGAATGCTTTTTTGGCGTCACGATAGTTTTCGAATGTCTGGTGGTAGTCCAAATGGTCTTGTGTCAGATTTGTAAAAATACCACCAGCAAAGGTCAAACCTCCAATACGATGTTGTGAAACGCTGTGGCTGCTGACTTCAATGAATGCATAATCACACCCCTCGTCGGCCATTCTTCCCAGTAGGGCGTTCAGTGTAATGGGGTCAGGGGTAGTACATTCTGTGGGAATCGGTGTGCCGTCAATGTAATTGCATACGGTGCTGCACAGACCGCATTTATATCCTAATCTTCTGAAAATCTGATATAAAAGAGTGGCAATGGTGGTTTTTCCATTTGTGCCAGTTACGCCAACTAATTTGATTTTAGAAGTGGGGTTTCCATAAAAGTTTGTGGCCAGTTGTCCAACTACTTTTTCAGTTGACTGGTATTGTATATATACGACATTGTCTGACAAAACAGATGGAAGTTGTTCACAGACAATAGCCGTGGCTCCTAACTCAATGGCTTTGGAAATGAAGTTGTGGCCGTCTGTTTGGGTTCCTCGGATTGCAACGAATGCTTTGCCCGGAAGAATTTTTCGGGAATCTATCTCGAGACCGTTAATCTCAATGTCGGCTTGCCCTATAATTGATAGCGGTTTGCTCTTTGTTATCAGTTGTTCAATGTTCATATATACCTTATTTATATATTATATAATATGACTCTTACGTCTTTTTGCTTATTCGAGTTTCAGACTAATGGTTTGTCCGGCTTTGAAGGTGCTGCCTGGGGCCATACTTTGTGAAACGACCTTTCCGGTGCCTTTCACCTTCACATTAAGTTTTTTTGCTCTGAGCGCATGAATGGCGCTTTTTGCTCCCATGCCAATAACATTAGGAACTTCGTTTGCCTTGACTGAATCTGACACCTCAGGAAGGGCGTTCTTGTCATTTAAATTCAGATGCTCAACCAGCAATTTTGCACCTTCTTCATTACCTGGAGCTATGTCTGCTGTGAATACAGAGGTGCTGTCCGCAGCGTCTTTCGGGTCGCGAAGCACACCTTTTGACATGACATATTGTGATATTTCGCTGAAAACGGGGCCGCAATGCAGACCACCCGATGCAGGCAAGCCTTTTTTGACAATACAGACAATGGTACTGTATTTAGGCGCTTCGGAAGGATAATATCCGCAAAAGCTGACCATATATCTGGGCGTTCCGCTATGATAGCCTTTTCCTCCAGCTTGCGCCATTTGTGCCGTACCGGTTTTTCCGCTCACCTTGAATAACTTACCTCCATTTCCAGCTCTTTTACCCAGACCTTTGCTTACGACTTTCTCCAGAATGTCATGGATGTCATCCAATGTGTGCTGACTGCACATTCTTTCCCTGATGACTTCCGTCGGGAATTCGCGGACTACAATGCCATTGTCTTTTTCTGCTTTGACAAAACGGGGTTTTACCATACGGCCGTTGTTGGCAATGCCATTATAGAAAGTAAGGGTATGTATTGGGGTAAGTTGGGTTACATAGCCGATACTCATCCATGCCAGGTCGGTTTTGCTCCAATATCTTTTTTTGCTGTTTGGCTGCGGGATGATGGGCTCTCCTTTTCCTACAAATGGGAGGTCTAATGGAACTCCAACGCCAAGGTCTTTCAGACCGTCGACATATTTTTGTGGAGAATTGTGGTAGGCCCTGTCAATCAGACGACTGACACCAATGTTGGAACTTTGCTCCAAAATCTCGCTTACAGTCAGAGTGCCATATCCGCCTTTTCGCCAGTTGTGGTCCCTCATGGTTCTTCCATGCATGGGGTAGGTACCTCCAGTACAGTCAACTGTTTCGTTCTTTTTTATTTTTCCGTCTTCAAGTCCAACCATTATACTTGCCGTCTTGAAGGTTGAGCCCGGCTCCATGAGGTCGCTGACGGCGTTGTTCTTCATTTCATAGAATTTACCGTCGTTGGATCTGCTCAGGTTCACAATGGCTTTTATGTCTCCGGTGGCAACTTCCATAACCATTGCGATGCCGATTTCTGTGCCGTCAAGGCTGGTCAGCATCTTTCGCATGGCTTTTTCTGCCACGTCTTGAATGTTAACATCAATCGTGGTCACTAGGTCGTGGCCGTTTTGTGGTTCCCTGTCAATGAAACGGATTCTTCTGTTGCGCACTTTTGTGCTATGGCCAATGCCGGGCTTTCCTCGCAAAATGCTGTCGAAACTCAACTCCAGTCCGCATTTGGCGCCATTGGAATCTCGCCAGAGATCACCAATGGTTCGTGAGGCTAAGGAGCCGAATGGCTTTTTGCGTTGGATGATTTCTTCCGTGTAGAAACCGCCTTTGAGGCTAGTCTCGCGCAACAACGGCAACTTTTTACATTCTTGTAATTGAATGTAGGTTGCGTTTTTTGGGTAAATGCGCCATGCGTGCCTTCTAAGCTTCTTTCCGTCTTCCAGCCTTTTTTTGAACCATGCTTTGTTCTTGTCGGGGAAAATCTTTGCCAGTCCGGTCGCTATGCTGTCGATGTCGTGCTTGAACGCCGAATCTCTCCAATGCTGGGCTTTGACGCGGGCTGTGCTGTCGGCATCAATGACAACATAGTCCATGTACAGACGGAACTCGGGGATGGAACCAGCCAACAATTGCCCGTCACTTGCCAAAAGGTTGCCTCTATTGGCTGGTATGGGCAAGTTCTCCTTTGTGAATCGCTTACCAACCGTTACCCAATAGTCCTTTTGTGGCGACAACATGGTCTGCAAGGCTGTCCCTAAAATATAGCAGGCAGCCAGGCATATTATAATGAAGAGAAACCGGTATCTGCCGGTAGAGTTGTTGTCGGGCTTCATGTTTTAATCGTTCTTCTTGATGATGAATGGCGCTTCATTGGTTGGCAGCAAGGTGCTGTCTCCCAGATTTTTGAGTTGGTGTTCTAATTCGCTTTGTCTTGTTTTGAGTGTGAGTTCGCTGCTTCGTGTCAGCACACGGAACTTCATGTCTTTTAACTCGTTTTGCAGTTGGACAAGTTCTATGATGTCTTTTTGCGCTTGATAGCGGTTTGTGATGTAGAAAATGATACCTCCGACAATAAGCAGAATCAGGACAATCTGTCGGCGGACCCATTGTCCGTCAATGATTAACAGGTCTTTCCAACGGTAATTCCGCAGTTCAGTTTCCCCTTCCTCGTCATTGAGAAGGGAACTGATGATTTTGGCCTTACGGTTTTCGGCGGAATCAATGTTTGCCGGTTGGGCCGTGTTGGCGTCAAGGCCTTCTGTCAAAGGCTGGTTGTCAATCTTCTTTTCAGTCATTTGCTTTTTCCGCGATTCTTAATTTTGCCGACCTGCTTCTCGGGTTGGCGGTAAGTTCTTCTTCACTTGGGGTGATTACTCCACGATGGACGGCTTTCAGGGGAGCATGGTTGTGTCCGAAGATGTCGGTTTCGTTCTTTCCCTCAATGTTGCCGGTTCGTATGATGTTTTTGACCATTCTGTCCTCAAGGGAGTGATAGGTCAGTATGGCCAGCCTTCCGCTGGGCCGCAACAGTTCCGATGCTGCATATAGCATTTGCCGCAATGCGTTCATCTCTCCGTTTACCTCAATTCGCAACGCCTGGAAAACCCGAGCCAGATCTTTTTTCTCGTGTGCGGCATTTAAAAGCGGGGTCAGGATGTCAGCAAGCTGACCGGTGGTCTGGATGCGTTGCGTATTCCGGCTTTTTATGATTGCGGCAGCAAGCTTTCTGCTGCTCTTAAGCTCTCCATAGAGGAAAAGGATGTTTGCCAGTTGCTCTTCCGGATATTCGTTCAGCACCTTTTCGGCGGTAAGGTTCGCTTTCTGGTTCATTCTCATGTCAAGCGGAGCGTCATATCTGAAGCTGAAACCTCGGTCTTCTGTGTCAAGGTGGTGGCTGCTGACGCCCAAGTCGGCCAAAATGCCATCAACCTGAACTATGTTGTAGTACATCATCCAGTTTTTGATGAAACGGAAGTTGCTTCTGACAAACTGGAATCTGGAGTCTTCGAATGCGCCTTTCATTGCATCCAGGTCTTGGTCAAAAGAGAATAGGCGTCCGTTTTCTCCCAACTTTTCCAGAATGGCCCGGCTATGTCCGCCCCCTCCAAATGTCAAATCCACATAGACACCATCTGGGTGGATGTTGAGACCGTCAATGGTCTCATTCAATAAAACGGGGATATGATAAGTCGCACAGTTCATAACAATCACGAAAAGTTAAATTAAGCATTTTCACCATTCATCATGGTTTCCAGTGTGTTGCCTAAAACGTCATAGTCATTCAGCAACTCTTCGGCAGCATGTTTGCTCCAAATTTCTATGGTGTTGTCCACGCCGATAAAACGGACGTCGTTTTTTATTCCGGCTTCCTCGAGCAGCCTTTTGGGGAGAAGGATGCGCCCGCCGCTGTCCATAGAAACATTTTCTGCTCCTGCCACAAATTTTCTCAAGGCATCACGCCCTTCACGGCTAAACATGTTTGTCCGTGCTGTAATGGCATCCACTTGAGCATCCCAGACATTGATTGGGAAGAGTACCAGGCATCGTTGGAAGATATCCCTGCGCAAAATGAGCCCGTCAACTTCCTCCTTCTGCAAAATTTTGCGGAAGTTGCTGGGGACGAAAACACGACCTTTTTCGTCAACTTTTGCGTCTGTAGAACCGGTGAACCTCATTCTCAAATACTTGTCTTTTCTATTTTGGGTTCAAAGGTACGAAATTCTCCACAATTCCCCACACTTTTTTCAAACTTTTTTTTCTAGCTTTTGTTGATAACGTTTTGCTCGGGCCAATGCTGCGATGTGCTTGGGTGTGATAATCACCGATGAAATGGCATATTTTATTTGTTTTCAGATTGTAAGAAAATTTGTTGATAACTTTTTTCTTCCCTTTAAATTTTGGTGGGGGATTTTTCCTTGTTTTCTCTCTCTCTGCTTCCATTTCGTGAAAATAGTCTGTGTTTGATGGGTTGAAAAGAACTATGTTGTGAACGGATTCTGTTTGCGAAACTTGAGCAATGTTTTGGATGGTATCTGATTTTTTTGTAAGTTTGCAGAAAATATATAACAATTGAATGTATGCCGATAAGAAAGATTTTATGTTTGCTGTTCTTTGCTGTCATGTTGTCTTCTGGCGTGGAGGCGAAGAAGAAGGACAAACGGTCTATTGTCAGAATTGAGACTAATGTAGGAGTGATGAGGGTTGCCTTGTTTGACGACACTCCTTTGCATCGTGATAATTTCTTGAAACTGGCAGAAAGCAAGTTTTATGACGGCTTGCTGTTTCATCGTGTCATAAAGGATTTCATGATACAAGCGGGAGACCCCACTTCCCGTAATGCCGGAAAAGACGTAAAGTTGGGAGAGGGAAACAATGGCTATGTCATATACCCAGAGTTTGACCTTCCTTATTTATATCATTGGCGGGGGGCTTTGGCTGCGGCCCGCGAGCCAGATGAGGTGAATCCGGATCAGTATAGCAGCGGATGCCAATTCTATATTGTTTGGGGAAAGAAATACAGGCCGGCGGCAATGGACAAGGTGCTGTTCCAACTGGCCGAAAAGGGAATCGGCTTGAGCCAACAGATGATTGATGATTATGAAATGCGTGGAGGCACTCCACATTTGGATGGGTCGTATACGGTTTTCGGAGAGATTGTAGAGGGCTTGGAGATTGTGGAGAAGATTCAGGGCGTTCAAACAGATGACAGAGACCGGCCTCTAGAAGATGTAGTGATTACACGCATGGTCGTGGAGAAGAAGAGTAAAAACAGCCGATGAAACTGCGCTTTTTTATTTCCCTCGGGAGGGAGTAAAATTTTCCTCGGGAGGAAAAAAAGGTAAGGCGGTGAAATTCTTCCCAAAAGTTGGGGCCTGATAATGAAATAAAGTTTATTTTTGCAAGAAAATCTACCTGATGGAACAAATTGTCCTACTTGTTTTAGCATGCTGCACAATGGTTCATTTTGTGCTTGCTTGTGTGATGTCCATATATTCTCGTCATAAGATACAGTATTTGTGTCTGGCATGGGTCAATGGCTTGTTTTTTGCCATGTTTCTGCTTGCCGCTTTCTTCTCGGCACGTATTGCTAATGGGCAGCCGGGAGTATTGCACCCGATGATGTTGGTCTCGTTGGTGGTGGCTTGTTTCTTGCAGAGCATCTATCCGCTGAGCATTCCTATGCCGGCTTATTTGCAATGGGGCCGAATGTGGAAATATGCGGCTCCGGCCATTGTGCTGATTGTCATTTACATCCCGATTTTCCTCTTTGTGGATGAATTGCTGATTGTTCCGTCCGTCAAAGATTTGGCTGCCAATTTTTATAAGACAGACCTGATTCTTCGTTTTGCGGCTCTTGGGTTGTGTATATATTACATTGTTAATATCTTCCGCCTTCCGCACTCGTTGGCAAAAAGTGCCGATGTGCCAAACTATCTGTTCGGATATTGTACAGTGCTTGGTGTCATCGTTTTATACTATATGTTTGTGTCCATTTATTATGATCCGATGCATCTGATGGTGTATGTGGTCATGTTCACGTGTGCCAATATGTATTTGACATTCCGTGTGTTGGAGACAATGGCTGTCAATCTGCCAAAGCCGGTAATTGAAGCTGTTGAGTCGGAGCCATCGGAGGAGGAAATAAAGAAAGCGGAACGTGAGGATTTCAACGAGGCGAACATACAGCGTTTCCATCGTATCCAATATTGGATGCAGACACATAAAGAGGAGTGGACCGACAATACTTTTGGACGTGACCGCTTGTGCGAGGCGGTTGGCTTTAACCGTCATCTGGTGCTGCAAAGTGTGCGCAGTCAGGGGTTTAACAATGTCCATGATTATATCAACAGCTATAGGATTGCAGAGCTGAAGCATCTTGTGCAAACGGGAAAGGCAACCACGGTGAATGAATGTCTTGCTGCCGGTTTTGGAACGTCAAAGACTGTCCGCTCTTGTTTCCAGAAGATAGAAGACATGTCTTTAGACGAATTTTTGGATAATCAGAAAACGCAGCGGCAGTAAAGGAGTGGTGGAAACGCTTGCAAATGGTGTTAAAAAAGTAAAAAAATGATTTTTTTCTTTGTGCAGTTAGAACTATTTTCTAATTTTGCAGAAAATACATCTAAATCTGAAGACTAATGTTGTTTGAACGCAAAAAAACACTAAGTGTCGTGTGCTTTGTACTGGCAGTTTCCGCCAGCGCAGGCATACATAGTGCGGATGGTCCGCAGAAGCGTTTGCGTGGCAGTGTGGTTTCGGATACGCTCGCTTTGCGTGATAGGAATTCAGAGTTCGGCCATCATCACAAGATGAACATATCGGTCTATCCGGTACAGATGACCGTAACCCGTCGTTCTCTTCGTGTATATAGCGACCATAATCAGATATTGCCCATATATCGCCAAAATGGAACGTTCTATATGGTCATGCGCCTTAATAAAGGAGTGAATTGGATAAATGGTCTCCCCAGCGGGCAATATTTCATCAATAATAAACCGATAGTTATCAAATAGTGCTTTTTATCCTAAAAAAGTTGAAAAATTGAAAAACTTGTCGTATTTTTGCATTACATAAGAGTGTATAAATTATGCAAGTAAGCGAACAGTCTGTAACTTCTATTGATATCGGTTCAATCATACGTGCCCGTGCCAAAGGGAAAGCGCGTTATATCCCTTCTTTATTGATAAAGTTTTTAGAAAGGTTCATTCATCAGGATTTTATTAACGCTTATTTGGAGCGGGGGCTTGTGGGTGTGCCTTTCTGTAAGGGCGTATTGGAGTACCTTAACGTAACGGTGGATGTGGAAGGACTGGAAAATTTGCCTGCGGGTGATTGTAAATGTACTTTTGTCAGCAATCATCCCTTGGGCGCTATTGATGGCGTAACCTTGGGGTGGGTGATTGGCGAACACTATGACGGCAAGATAAAATATCTGGTAAATGATTTGTTGATGAACCTCAAAGGATTGGCTCCCTTGTGCTTGCCTATCAACAAATTGGGAAAGCAGTCCCGGAATTTCCCGGCAATGGTTGATGAGGCTTTCGGTGGAGACAATCATGTGATAATGTTCCCGGCTGGTCTGTGCAGTCGCAGGCAAAAGGATGGTACAATACGGGACATTCCCTGGAACAAGGCATTCTTGAAAAAGAGCATACAGACTAAGCGGGATATAGTCCCCGTTCATTTTATCGGTTATAACAGCAACCGTTTTTACAATGTGGCACAATGGTGCAAACGCTTGCACTTGCCCAACTTTGCCATGGCGCTGCTTCCGGATGAAATGTACCGCAGCCAAGGCGGTCATTACACCGTTCGTTTTGGCAAGCCTATTTCTTGGCAGACATTTGATAAGTCAAAAACCATGGTAGAATGGGCACGTTGGGTCCAGGATACTGTATATAAACTATAACGAATTTTATGGAAGAAATCATACCAAGGATTCCGCGTGAATTGTTATTGTCAGAGTTGACTCCCGAGAAGAAACTCAGGACAACAAATAAGAGTGGCAATGAGATTTATATTGTTACGTGGCAGGATTCGCCAAATGTTGTCCGCGAGTTGGGGCGTCTTCGCGAGATTGCTTTCCGCGCTGCCGGAGGCGGAACCGGATTGTCCATGGATCTGGATGAGTTTGATACCATGGAGAATCCTTACAAACAACTCCTCGTATGGGATCCCGAGGCTCAGGAAATATTGGGAGGCTATCGTTATCTTCTTGGAAGCGAGGTGAAATTGGATGAGAATGGCCAGCCGATTTTGGCCACAAGCCACATGTTCCGTTTTTCCGAAAAGTTTGTCCGGGAATATCTGCCTTATACCATAGAACTGGGCCGAAGCTTTGTTACGTTGGAGTATCAGAGCAGCCGAATGGGAACAAAGGGACTCTTCGCATTGGATAACTTGTGGGATGGTTTGGGCGCACTTACCGTAATAATGCCCGATGTGCGTTATTTCTTTGGCAAGTTCACCATGTATCCCAGTTATGACCGTATGGCCAGAGACATGATACTCTATTTCCTCAAAGTGTATTTCTCTGATCCGGATTCGTTGATTCTGCCCATGAAGCCACTTAGCCTGTGGCATGACGAATGTATTTTTGAGAAACTTTTTGCAGGAAATGACTTCAAGCAGGATTACCGTGTACTAAACCGCGAGGTACGCGATCTGGGCTATAACATTCCTCCTTTGGTCAACGCCTACATGGGACTTTCGCCCACAATGAAGCTTTTCGGTACGGCAATCAATGATGAGTTTGGCGATGTGGAAGAAACCGGCATCCTGATTGCAGTAGATGAGATTCTTGAGGAAAAACGTGTGCGCCATATCGATTCTTTTGCCGAAGAACATCCCGAATTGGTACAGATAACCAGTGGTGCCAACAAATTGATATATAAGTCAAAGTAAAAGGTTTTGAAGATGAAGATGAATTGGGAGCAGCTCTTGTCCAACAAGCGTCTGGGGCAGGAAAACCAGCCGCAGAGCAAGGATGACCGTACAGAATTTCAGCGCGATTATGACCGTATTATCTTTTCTGCCCCTTTCAGACGTCTTCAGAACAAGACCCAGGTTTTCCCTTTGCCCGGCAGCATTTTTGTCCATAACCGTTTGACACATAGTCTGGAAGTCAGCAGCGTGGGACGTAGTCTGGGCAATGATGTAAGCCGCAAACTGCTGGCGCTTCATCCCCATTTGGCGGACACCCACTTGTCAGAACTTGGAAGCATTGTCAGTACGGCCTGTTTGGCTCATGATTTGGGAAACCCTCCTTTCGGACATAGTGGAGAACGGGCAATTGGTACATATTTCAGCGAGGGAAAAGGATTGTATCTGCGTGATTACGTTTGCCCGGAAACCGGAGACAGACTGACGCCCGAACAATGGAGCGACTTGATCAATTTTGAAGGAAATGCCAATGCGTTCCGTCTTCTTGCACATCACTTCTTGGGTCGCCGCCCCGGTGGTTTTGTCATGACTTACAGTACGTTGGCAAGCATTGTGAAGTATCCTTATACGTCCGATCTTTCTAAAGACAAGCACAAGTTCGGCTTTTTCCGTGATGATGTGGATATCTTTAACCGCATTGCAAACGAACTGGGCATAATCCCATTGGAATCTCCCGAAGGTTCGTATCGTTATGTGCGCTATCCTTTGGTCTATCTGGTTGAGGCTGCGGATGACATCTGTTATCAGGTTATGGACATTGAAGACGCGCATAAGCTAAAGATTCTCACCACAGAAGAGACCAAGCGCCTGTTGCTGGATTTCTTCAGCGCAGAGGAACAGCATCACATCAATGAACGTATGTCCATGCTCGATGACATCAACGAGCAGATTGTATATCTGCGCTCTTGTGTCATCAATTGCTTGGAAAACGAATGTGTGCAGGTCTTTGTCCGCAATGAGGAAGCCATTCTTTCCGGCACATTCGAGGGTTGTCTCATCCGCCATATCAGCGACACACCGCGCAAGGCTTATGAAAAGTGCTGTCAGGTGGCCGTTTCCAAGATCTACCATTGCAAGGAAGTCGTGGACATTGAGATTGCCGGTTTCCAGGTCATGCTCGCGTTGGTAGACATGATGGTACATGCTGTAACACATTCCAACAAAGCCTTCTCCCAGTTGCTGATAAACAGAGTCAGTCCGCAGTATGACATCAAGGCTCCCACGCTATATGGCCGCCTGATGGCTGTGCTGGATTATATTTCCGGTATGACCGATGTCTATGCCATGGACATGTATCGCAAAGTCAACGGAATGAGCATTCCCACATTATAATATATAATAAGGTATAATTCTTAAACACCCTTCAATATGAAAATCAAGATAGTCAATACCAGTCATCATCCCCTTCCAGAGTATGCCACCCCCATGTCTGCCGGTTTGGATTTGAGAGCCAATCTGGACGCCCCCCTCAAACTGCAGCCCATGCAGCGCTGCCTTGTCCCCACCGGTTTGCGCATAGCTCTTCCGCAGGGTTACGAAGCCCAGGTTCGCCCCCGAAGCGGATTGGCATTGAAGCGGGGCATCACGGTTCTCAACGCCCCTGGCACTATTGATGCCGATTATCGCGGCGAGATTGGGGTCATCCTGATCAACTTGTCTCAGGATAGTTTTGTCATCAATGATGGCGAGCGCATTGCCCAGCTGGTGATTGCAGCCTACGAACAGGCCGAATTTGAAGCGGTTGAAAGTCTTGACCAGACAGAACGTGGCGAAGGCGGATTCGGTCACAGCGGAATGCAATAAACGGTGATGGGGGTTGCAATGATGTGGAGAACCTTCCTGCTGGCAGTCTTGATGTGTGTGCCGGCATTTGTTTCGGCACAGGCCAAATTGGATTATTTCTATACCGAAGCGGAAAAGTGCCGTCTTAGTGGCGATTATGCTTCGGCAATGGAACTTTACCGCCATTGTCTGAGTATTCAGAAGGAATCCTCCTCTGTCCTTTACAATTTGGGCGTGTCCTATCTGCATCTGCGGGAAGACAGCATCGGCTTGTCTTTGTTGCAGCAGGCGGCAGAAAAGGAATCGGGCAATCCGTGGCTCTATGAATATCTGGCCGCCATTTATCTGGAGCGCAATGATGTCCCCAATTCCGTAAAGACATTGGAACATCTTTCTTCCCTCCAAACCAAGCGTTCAGATGTGCTTTCCCAACTGTTCTCCTTGTATAAGTCTATGGGGAACACGGACGCGGCTCTTGCTTCCCTTTCCCGCATAGAAACGCTTGAGGGCAACAGCCCGCAACTCGCAGCCCAGAAGTTTTCCTTGCTGATGGATATGGAACGCCAGGATGAGGCTTTCTCCGAACTTCGCAAGCTTTGCGAGGAGTTTCCTTATGACCAGAATTGCAAACTCCTCATGGCCAACCAGTATTTGCTGGTGGGCGACTCCCTTCAGGCCAAGGCTTTGTTTGACGAGGTGGCCCGTGTCGAACCCGCCAACATGAACCTTCAGCTTTCTTTGGTCGCATATTACAAGGCCCAGCCCGACAAAGCATATTATCATTTTCTGCGAGATTCTCTTTTGTTTTCCGAGTCTTCTTCCGTTCAGTTGCAGGAAACCCTGCTTTCCGATTATATAGTGGAGGCGCAGTCCGACAGTTCTTTGCGTCAGGACGTACTGAAGGCGTTTGACCGCATTCTGGCAACTCCACAAAAAACAGCCAACATTCTGGAACTTAAGGCGGCCTATCTGATAAAGAACAATGCCCCCGATGAGGAAATTGCGCAGGCTTTGCAGAATGTGTTGCAGGTGGAGCCGGATGACCGTATGGCCATGTCAATGCTGATTCAGTATTATGCCAGCGGCAATGATTACCGGGCAATAGAGAATCTTTGCCGTCAGGCAGTCAATTATTACCCCGACAACCTTACCTATCATTTCTATCTGGGACTTTCCTTGTACCAGCAGAGCCGAAAGACAGAAGCCATTGACGCCTTCAACCAGGGTGTACGCATCAAGGGGGACAATGTCAATCCGGACGAAGTGTCCGAGATGTTCTCCATCCTTGGCGACCTTTATTATGAGCAGGGAAGGGCAGAGGACGCGTTTGCCGCTTACGATTCTTCTTTGGTCTACAAGGAAGACAACCTTTCCTGCCTCAACAATTATGCCTATTATCTGTCCTTGCGCAACGAACGTCTGGACCAGGCAGAGGAAATGAGCTATCGCACCGTAAAGAAAGAACCCGCCAACCGCACTTACCTGGACACTTACGCATGGATCTTGTTCAAGAAAGGCGACTCTAACGGCGCGCGCATCTACATTGACCGTGTGGTCAGTCCCGAGAGTGATGAGGACGAACTCATGAACAACCAGGATTTGCAGGGCAATGTCATAGAACACGCCGGCGACATCTATTTCATGACCGGTGACCGCCAGACTGCGGTTTGGCTTTGGAACATCGCTTTGATGAAAGCCGACGATACCACCACAGAGCGGCTTCCCAAGAAAATACGAAAGAAGAAATACATCAAATAGCATAAAAACTTATATACGACATGAAGTACAGCAAGATATGGATTCTCATTATGGTGCTTGTGGCCTTGACCGGTTGCCGCAAGGCACGCAAGACGGCTCAGCTGGACAGCAATTTCCCTTCTGATGCCGTGCCCACCGACATTCGAATCGTAGACCAGACCAATGCACAGCGCTTGCTGGCGGAAAGTGTCTCTTCCAAGATAAACCTTACCCTCACGATGGGTGACAAGGAAGCCTCTGTAAGCGGCAATCTCAGGATGAAGCGCAACGATGTGGTGCAGATTTCTCTGGTGGCCTTGGGCTTGCTCGAGGTGGGCCGTCTGGAACTCACCCCGGAATATTTCCTTGTGCTGGACCGCATGAACAACCGTTATGTAAAGAAAACCTATGATGAAGTGGACTTTTTCCGCACTTCAGGAATAGATTTTTATACCTTCCAGTCCTTGTTCTGGAACGAACTCTTTCTCTTTGGCGATAAGGGTGAGGCTCCCTCCGAATCTGACTTCAAGGCCGCGCAGCAGGATGACCGCATTCTTCTCCTCAATGACGACTCCGACCGCATGCTGCTCACGTTTGTGGTCGATGCCCAGGATGCGCTTGTCGGTCACACCCGTGTCTCTCCATTGTCCGGCACAGACAATAAGGTGATGGACTGGACCTATTCCAACTTCCGGAAGTTCGAGGAAGGAATGTTTCCCGGTAAAATGGAAATGGCGTTTCATTTTACCTCCAAGCCCATTACCCTTTCCCTCATGTTGAACAATCTCAAGCAGAGCGACGGATGGGAAACCCGTACCCGATTGAACGACAAGTACCAGGAGATTCCCCTGGATTTGATTCTGAATAAGATAATGACCCTTGCCGAATGATGCAGTTCCCTTTTCTGAAGAACAGGTTGCTCCTTTTGCTCTTGCTTCTTTGTCCCCTTTTTGTCATGGGACAGGAAAGTAAGAAGGTAAAGGCACTCAAACGCCAGAAGACGGAACTCCAGAAAAGCCTGAAGAAATCACAGCAAGACCTCCAGGCCACAAAAAAACAGGTCAAGACCGGCCAGCAAGACCTTCAAGAGATAGGCAAACAGCTTGAAGACCGTGTGGCGCACATCCACAAGTTGGAGGGCGAGATAGACCAACTGGCTGTGCGGATAGAAAAGCTCCAGGCCGACATCGCACGCATGAACCGCCGGCTGCAGGAAAAGAAGGAACGCTTCCGCATGTCTGTCCGTTATATGCGTAACCACAGGCAGAAGACCAGCCCCCTGCTCTTTGTCCTTTCTTCAGAAACCTTCATGCAGATGTTCCGCCGTGCGCGATATGCCAAGGACTATGCCGTTTACCAGAAGAACCTGGGCGAGCAGATACTCCAACGCCAGGTGGAAGTGCTTGAGGCGCAGAACAAACTGCTTGATGCCAAGAGCCGCATGAACACCCTTTTGCAAGAGGTGATGAAACAGCGCAAGGAACTGAACATGCAGCAGATTCAGAAGCAGAAGGACGTGGACGGACTCAAGAAGAAGGAGAAAGGGCTGGCCGGTAAGGTGGCAGACCAGCAGAAACAACTGGCATCCTTGGACAAGCAGATTGATGCGCTCATCGCTTACGAGATTGAGCAGGCACGCAAACGAGCCGAGGAAGAGGCACGCAAGAAGGCTGCTGCGCAAAAGAAACAGAACAAGGGAAAGACCGGTGAAACCGCCAAAAATGAGACATCCTCCAAATCCCCTGTGCCCAAGGACGGCAAGTCATGGCTTACGGCCCAGGACCGCAAGCTGAACGGCTCCTTCGTGCAGAATAAGGGACGCTTGCCCGTACCCATCACCGGTCCCTATATGATTGGCAACCATTTCGGCACCTATCAGGTCAGCGGTCTCAAGAATGTCCGTCTTGACAACAAGGGCACCAACTTTGTCGGTCAGGCTGGGGCGCGGGCACGTTGTGTGTTCGACGGTCAGGTCACGGCGGTGTTCCAGTTTGGTGGCACCCAGAACGTGCTCATCCGTCATGGCAGCTACATTTCGGTCTATTGCAACCTCTCTTCCGTAACGGTGCGCAAGGGGGAGACCGTCAGCGCCCGCGACATAGTGGGCACCGTGGCCAATGACGGGCAGGGCAACTATGTTCTCCACTTCCAGTTGCGTAAGGAAACCGCCAAACTGAACCCCGAACATTGGATTGGAAGATGATGTCCCGTTGTCAGCTCCGGATAATTGGTCAAATCATAAACACAAAGTCATCATGAAACATTTCACCTTATTACTGCTCTTTTCCATCGTCCTCATGTCCTGCTACAATGAGCCGGAATATGCCGATCCGGAAGCGCATGAGAAGACAGAACAGCTGCAGCAACGCTATGCCCCGCTTCTTGCCGGCACTTGGCATGTCGAACAGTTGGGCGAAAAGTTGCGCTATTTCGAATGTCTCACGTTCCAGCCCGATGGCAAGCTGAGTGGAATGAGAAAGTTGCATACACGCCAGCTTGTCACCATTGATGGCGTAGAGCGGTATACCGACTGGGAAGATGTGGAAGAATTCAATGGTACGTTTTCCGGCACATGGCGTCTGCGTTGGGAGCGGGACGAACAGGGCGTCGGCCATGACAGAATCATCCTTTATGCTGGATATGAGGGTAATGGCAGCCTGTACACCGCCTATAGCCACAATGCCCTTTTCAACTTTGTCAATGAAAACCGTCTTCGCATCTTTGGCCTCATGCTCAGCAACAATGATGGTTGGACGGAATATCAGAAAGGCGCTGCCGAACCCAGTTTCTGAGCAATGAACCGTGAGCTTTTTCGAAAGAAGAACATATCTTCTGTTGTTGGGTCACAGACACTTATACTCAGAAATGGCGAATACATATTCGCCGTAACAGAGCGATTAGGGGGTAGGGACGCTGCACGCAGCGTCCGAGGTTTTTTACTCACGCCAATCCCGCCAATCCCGCCAAAGGCTTAGAGAAATATTTTGCGAGATTCGTGGGAGCGTGGGATTATAGCCCCATGAGTTATCTCCGGACGCTGCACGCAGACGTCCCTACCTCTTCAACACTCATCGCTCACCGCTCACCGCTCACCGCTCATCGCGTGCTATTGAAAAATCTTTACAAAACCGCATTTTTGTATAAATCCAGCTGGAAAGTCGAAAGTGCCTAGTTGGAAAATTTTTATTTCCCAGTTGGAAAATTATTTTTTTTCAGTTGGAAAGTTAAAATTTCGCAGTAGGGCAAAATAAGACGACTTTTTAGGTTTGTTTTTGAACTATTTTAAGCGGTTTTTTGTTCATTTTGACACCAATGTTTGGCTTGTGGACAAAAGTAAAAATTTTTGACAGTGAGCGATGAGTAGTGAGTTGTGAGCGGTTAGGGGGGTAGGGACGTTGCGTGCAGCGTCCGAAGAGTACACAAGAATTATAATCTCATCGCTCATCGCTCACGGCTCATTACTCACTACTCACTACTCCAAAATCTGTCGTATCCGTGTCATCGGCGTACCCTTGTCCATATATGTAAAAAACAAGAAAATGGGATTTTGAAACAAAAACCGATAAAACTTTGCACATCTATGAACAAAGACTTATATTTGCAACTGATATTTAATACTTGGGCAGTTAGCCCGGCATGAAAAGCATATAAATTGAACATATTTTTAGAAGAATTCCAGCATTAAAAATGATTTCAGTATGAAGAAAACAATGCACATTGACGGCAGTCTTTGCCAAGCGAAGGTTGCCGCGAACATGGAAACATGGCCCATCCATCGAAACCGATTCTGCAAACGTTTGTTTCTTCTTGTCTGCTGCGGTATGATGGCGGCAAGCAGTTTCGGACAGCAGGCTTTGGGACAACGTCCCCGTGTGAAATCTCCTGTGGTGAATGCGGACGGTACCGTAACTTTCAATTTCTTTGACCCGACGGCACAACAGGTCAGTGTGACGGGCGACTTCCAGGAGATACACTGGCAGACGCTGCACATGACAAAGCAGGACAACGGGGTGTGGACGGTTACAACCCCTGTACTTAATCCCGAACTGTATTCTTACAGTCTGTCAGTGGACGGACAGCGCTTTATTGACCCGGCCAACAGCTATGTGAACCGCGACATATCCACGCTGAGCAACATATTCATTGTATCGAAGGAAGAGAACGACAAAGGACATCTTTACCAGGTAAACGATGTGCCGCACGGCACCTTGTCGCGTGTGTGGTATGACAGTCCCACGCTGGGCCAGCAACGACGCATGACGGTGTATCTGCCCGCTGCATACGACGGAAAGAAGAAGTTCCCAGTCATGTATCTGTTGCACGGACACGGCGGTGATGAGACGGCTTGGGGAGACCTGGGACGTACTTCACAGATCATGGACAATCTGATCGCTCAGGGCAAATGTGTGCCAATGATTGTGGTGATGCCCAATGGAAACCCCACATGCAACGCGGCGCCCGGATGGTGGCACGAGGGAATGTACACCCCGGACGGCAATGCCTTTAACCGTCGTGGCGCAAAGGCTTCCATGGAAGAGAGTTTCATGGATATTGTAAACTTTGTGGACAAAAACTATAAGACCATCCGCAAGCGCTCTGCCCGTGCGGTAACCGGACTCTCCATGGGTGGAGGGCACACCTTTGGCATATCATATCGCTATCCCGAGGTGTTCGACTACTATGGATTGCAGTCTGCCGCTGCCCGTCTGAAAAAGAATGACGCACAGTTTGACGCACAAATGGCACGCCTCTTTGCGTCTGAACCCCGCCTCTTCTGGATTGCCATCGGTAAGGAGGATTTCCTGATGCAGATGAACAATGATTTGCGCAATTATCTGGATGCGCACCAGTACACTTACGAATATTATGAGAATGACGGCGGTCACATCTGGCGCAACTGGCGCATCTATCTGACCATGTTTGCCCAAAAGATTTTTAAGGAATGAGCGATGAGCTTTGAACTGTGAGTATAATTCGGGCACAAAAGTACAATTGCTTTTGTGCCCGAATGCTATATATAATAATGTATATGCTTACTTCTTTTGCTTCTTCTCTGCGTCAATCTGTTCCAGCAGCGCCTTGACGGCTGTCTCCAGCTGTTCGTCGCGTCCGGTAACAATGAGTTCGGGAGAGTTGGCCACCTTGATGTCGGGTTCCAACTGCTTGTTCTCCAAATAGCTGCCATCGGCAGTGCGGTAGCCGATTACGGGGATGCCGAACACCAACGATGCGTCCAGAAGGCGTTCCCATGTCACACTGGTCATGGTACCGGGCACGGGCATGCCCACAACCTTACCGATGCCACGGTGCTGGTAGACCCAGGGTGTGCCGTGGGCGTTGGAATAGTTGGCCTCGCAGGTAATCATAATGGAGGGCTTGTTGTAACGGCGGCTTGGCATGTCACACGCTTCCTTGCCACGAACCACCTGTGTGAGGTATTTCTCTCCGCTGAACAGAATCTCGATGTCTTCATGCAAGCGGCCTCCACCATTGAAGCGGGTGTCTATGACGATGCCGTCGCAGTGGTTGTATTTTCCGAGAATGTCGGCATAAATAGTGCGGAAACTGGCGTCGCCCATTGATTCAATGTGTACATAGCCCAAGCGGCCACCAGAGAGGCGTTCCACATCGGCAGCGCGTTGTTTTACCCAACGCTTGTACAACTGGTCAGACAGACTGCCGCGGGAGACGGGCTTGATGACCTCTTCCCAACGTTTCTTGTCGGCCGGACGGTAGATGCTGATGAGCGTACGCTTGCCGGAGAGACGGTTGAGCAGGGGATAATAGTCCATGCCTTCGGTAATCTCCGTACCGTTGATTTTTTCGATGATATCGCCCTTTTTAAGTTGTGAGGTGGCTTTGTCGAAGGGACCGCCCACGATGATTTCGCTTACCTTGAGTCCGTTTCCTTTGTGGGTGAAGTCGTAGAAAAGTCCCAGGTCTGCGGTGATGTCGCTGTTGCCGTCGTACGAGGGGGAGAAGCTGCATCCTGTGTGGGATACGTTCAACTCGCCCAACCATTCGCTTGCCATCTCGGCAAAGTCGAAGTTGTTGTTGATGTGGGGCAGGAAGCGGGCGTAGTTGTCGCGCATGGCATTCCAGTCCACACCGTGCATGTCCACATGGTAGAAGCGTTCTTTCTCCTGGCGATAGATACGGTCGAACATGTATTCGCGTTCGGCCGCCAAGTCCATATTCATCTCTCCGCGGATGGAAATGCCGGTGTATGCGCCGTTTCCGCCCTTATACTTTCCGGTTTTGCTGCCAAAGATGAACATGTTCTCCATCTTCTTGTCCCACTGGAGCGAACCGGACACGTCGTTGAAGATAATCTTGTTGCTGCGGTCGCGAAGGTCAAGCTGCCACATGTCATAGCTGCCATCGTATGACATCATGTAGAACAGCTTGTCGCCCTCCTTGTTCATGCTGAATCCGCTCAGCGAACCGGAACGGGAGGTAAGGCGCACGATGCGTTCCTCGATGTTGTCCAGTTCCACCACAATGTCTTCGGTCTTCTTCTCGTCAGGCTTTTTGCTTTCGTCGGCCTTCTTGTCTTTGCTCTTGCCTTTCTCTTTTTCTGCTTTTTCCTTCTCGGCCTTCTCCTTTTCTTCCTTGGCCTTCTTTTCCGCTTCCTTGTACAGCTCGTAGTCTTCCTTGCTCATGCGTGCTAGTTCGTATGACTTGCGGTTGAGGTACACAATCATGATGTCGTTCTGAGAACCCCATGAAGCGTGGCTGCGCATACCAAAGCGGTCTGTGGAGAAGACAATGGCGTTGCCGCCCATTACCCATTGGGGCGACTCGTCAAAGTAGCCGGTGTTGGTGAGGTTGTGGATTTCTCCGCCCTTGGCGCTGACGATGCCGATATCCGAGTAGGGGTCGTGCTGGTTTCCGGTGTAGCTTACGGCAAACCATTTTCCGTCCGGAGACCAGGAGTAGTCCATGTAGCCAGTGGTAGAATAATGCTTGGATCCATCGGTGATTTGGCGCACTTTACCCGATTTGATATCGAGCACCATCAGTCGGCAACGGCCTTCCACAAATGCCAGTTCCTTGCCGTCGGGCGAGTACTGCGGATAGCTACGGTCTATGCGGTTGTCCTTGAACAGGGGTTTCTCTTCAATCAGCGTGGCGTATGCCAGGTTGGGCTCGTCCTTGCGCACTACGGTGGCGGTATAGATGTTCCAGTTGCCGTCGCGCTCCGAAGCATAGGCGATGGTTCGGTTGTCCGCAGCAAAGGTGGGGGCAACTTCTGACTGTGCGGTCTGTGTGATGCGCTTGGTGGTGGGGTAGTCCACGGCGGTGACGAACAGTTCACCACGGGAAATGGTGGCAATCATTTTGCCGTCCGGAGATACGGTGCCATAACTTCCGCTGCTAACGGAGAAGTAGTTGTTCTTTCCGGTGGGGTCGTCAGAAACGATTTCAATGCCCAGTTTCTTGGGTTGCTGCTTTTCCTGCATGGTGTAGATTTCACCATTGTAACCGAAACACAGCATGCCGTTGTCGGCGGCAGAAAGGAAGCGCACGGGGTGGGTCTTGAACGAGGTTACCTGCTTGGCTTCCGAGGCCTTGCCTATAGGCATCTGCCATACGTTGAAGGTGCCGCCCTGTTCGCTCAGGTAGTAGAAGCTCTTTCCATCCTTGGCAAAGTGCGGGTTGCGGTTCTCGCCTTCCCATTGTGTCTGCTGGGTGTGTTTGCCCGTGGCGGTGTCGTAGAGCCAGATGTCGCGTGTGATGGAAGAGGTGTGGTGCTTGCGCCACTCGTTTTCGCCGCCTTTCCTGTCTTGGTAGAGGAAGGTCTTGCCGTCTTCGCTGAAGCTGATGAACTGGGCAGGAGTGGCCAGCACTTGTTCATAGCGCCCGCCTTTTACAGGAACAGCGTACAGCTCTTCCATAGAGCCCTTGGGGAAAAGCGCGCTCTGTGCGGGGTCGGCAATGGTGGCGCCAAAGTAGATGGTGTTGCCATCGTTGGAGAAGGCATAGGGAACCTCCTTGGCGGAATTTGTCGTGACGCGCGTTGGCGTGCCTCCCGAGGCAGAAATGGTGAACACGTCAAAGTTGCCGTAGCGGTCGTTGGCATAGGCCAGGGTCTTGGAGTCGGGGGACCATACGGGATTGAAGTTGTAACCGGCCGCGGGCGTGATGCGTTTGGCCTGTCCTCCTTGTGAGGAAACCACATAGATGTTGCCTTTGTAGGTGAAGGCTACCTGTTCGCCGTTGGGCGAGATGGCAGGATAGCGCATCCAAAGGGGTTCGGCTTTCGAGGTGAGAGCCATTGCCGCGAAGGCAAGTAAAAGCATTGGGCGTTTCATTGTTTTATATGATTTTAATTGTTGTTTTCGTCTTCTCTGACAGGGGAATAAGACCCTTTTCCGCACAAAGTTACGAATTATCCCCGTAAAAACCGAACGAATGCCGATAAATAATGGGATGTTTGTAGGAAATGCCTGCAAGGGACACAAGTAAGAGCAGGAAATATTGTTTTTAATGGATAAATTATTGAAAAACGATAAATATTTATCAATTTTGTTTGGTGTTTACAAAAATTACTTCTATTTTTGCATATCGAAAAACGATAAATAATAAATGAATAAGAGAAAAATGAATGGAATAACCTTTTAAATGTATTGATATATGGAAAAGAAGAAATTGAAGAGAATGATTACTTGGTCTACCATATTGGTGGAAACCGTACTGGCTGCCATTGGCATGGCTGTGCACATCATTTACGACGTGTCTTATCTTTTGGTTTGCTTTTGCCTTTTTCCGTTAATGCTTCTTGCTATGATTCTTTTGTCAAAGTATTTCAGCAAAGGAAAGTGGAAGGATAGTATGGACGAACTGGAGCGTGAATGCGAGGAAGAAGAGAGACGGGAAGAAAAGAAAGTGGAAAAATCCAATGTGACCCTTATGTGGATTGTCTTAATTGTCTGTATGATTATTGCTGTGGGAGATACGATTGAAATCACTGGACGGATAATCTTGCGTAGCTACGGAGGAAACCCAGTGAAAGAACTGCTTCCCGAAGTCTTCGGTCCGCTAACAATGGCGATTTGTGCCGTATTCATCGTGATAATCTTGTTTAATGTGAATCGGAACAGAGTTTTTGACCATACCAATGTGAAGATGATTTATGGCGTGGGCGTAACCCTGATAATAAGTACGATGTTGCAGAATGAGATATGGGATTCCACCTTGATGGTTCCGAATTCTACATTAACTTCGTATTTTTACTTGTTTGGAATGTTCTTTATCTTTCTGGGCAAGCTTTTTGAGATTGCCATCAAGATAAAGAAAGAAAATGATATGACCGTTTAAAACCTTGAAGCCATGTCTATAATTGTGAATCTTGATGTAATGATGGCCAAAAGGAAGATGTCCTTGAACGAATTGTCGATATTGATTGACATTACCCCGGCCAACCTTTCCATTCTGAAAACAGGAAAGGCCAAGGCGGTACGCTTTTCAACCTTGGAGGCCATCTGTAAGGCGTTGGACTGCCAGCCAGGGGATATTCTTGAGTTCAGAGAAGAGGAATGACGGAAAGAGGTTAGAACTCCAGCCCGTCCAGCCATTCGACATAAAGTCGGATCGCTTCCTCTATTTCGGATATGCGGATGAACTCGTCTGCAGTGTGGCTTCGGCTGCTGTCGCCGGGGCCCATCTTCATGGATGGCCAGGGCATAAGCGCCTGGTCGCTGAGGGTTGGCGAGCCGAAGGGTACTCTGCCCATCTGTACGGCTTTGGTGACCAGCGGATGTTCCGGGGCAATGCGCGAAGAGCCCAAACGGAAAGAGCGGGCTTTCACTTCGCTTTTGACCTGTGAGCAGATGGCGTTGTACAATTCCTGATTGGTGTAGCACTCGTTACTGCGCACGTCCACGGTGAAGGTGCAAGTGTCTGGTATCACGTTGTGTTGTGTGCCGGAATTCACGATGGTTACGCTCATTTTTACCGGTCCGAGAAGGGGGGAGGACAATGGCCATTGGTATGTGCGGAACCATTGTATGTCATCCATGGCATGGTAGATGGCGTTGTCTCCTTCGTTGCGGGCGGCATGTCCGGCCTTGCCGTGTGCGGTGACGTCCAGTACCATCAGGCCCTTCTCCGCTATGGCGGGATGCATGCCTGTGGGCTCGCCCACGATGGCTACGTCTATGCGGGGCAGAAGAGGAATGACGAGCTCAATTCCATTCTTGCCGCTGACCTCTTCTTCGGCAGAAGCCAGATAAACGAGGTTATAGGGCTGATGTTTGCTGGAAAGTTCGATGAAAGCGTGCAAAAGTGTAACCAGACTGGCTCCATCGTCATTGCTTCCCAATCCATACAGGCAACCATCTTCCAATGTGGCTTTCCATGGGTCTTTCTGCCATCCGCTTACAGGCTTCACGGTGTCAATGTGGGCATTCAGAAGCAGAGTGGGTTTGTTTGCATCAAAGTTGGGGGCAATGGTCCAAAGATTGCAGCCATGGCGTTCGACTTCAAGGTGGCAGACTTCTGTCATGTAGTCATACAAAAGCTGTGAGGCTTGGGATTCCTCGCGGCTGATGCGCGGCGTCTCTATAAGTTGGCTTAAAAGCTGTACGGCTTGCGAAGATGAGTTGGCAATATTCATGTTTTGCATATAAAAAACGCAACAAAGTTATGCCATTAATTATAAAAGTCCAAATAAATTTGGCACTTATCGCAAGTTGCATTATCTTTGTGGTATCAAAAACAGGAAAAACGATGCAGAACAAAAGTCCATTATCAGTCTTGATACATAATCAGGCTGCACATTACGGAGAGCGGACAGCCTTGCTGTTCCGCGACGATGCGCTGGGCAAATGGAATCCCATTTCCTGGAATGAGTTTTCGCAGAATGTCCGCAAGGTAAGTAACGCTTTGCTGGAACTGGGTGTGGGGGTGCAGGAAAATGTGGCAGTCTTTGCCCAGAACATGCCCCAAAGCCTGTATGTGGATTTCGGTGCTTATGGCATTCGTGCGACCACGGTTCCTTTTTATGCTACCAGCAGTGAGATGCAGGTGAAGTATATTGTGAGCGATGCCAACATCCGTTATGTTTTTGTGGGCGAACAGTATCAGTATGACACGGCTTATCGTGTGTTGAAGATAAGCCACCATCTGACCAAACTAATCATCTTTGACCCTTCTGTGGTGAAGGATGCGCAGGATCAGGTGAGCCTGTATTTTGATGAGTTTCTGCAGATGGGCGAATCCCTGCAGCATCAGGCAGAGGTGGAACACCGCACTGCTGAATATGATCAGGATGATTTGGCCAGTATCCTCTATACCAGCGGCACTACGGGCCTGAGCAAGGGTGTGATGATGACCCATAGAATGTATCTGGCGGCCCTCCGTGCCCATGAACATGCCATTCCGCTGAGCGAAAAAGACGTGATTATGGACTTCCTGCCTTTTACCCACGTCTTTGAACGTGCATGGTCGTGCCTCTGTTTGGCAACCGGCTGCACACTGGCCATCAACCAACATCCGGCGGAAATCCTGCGCAGCATGAAGGAAATCCATCCAACCTGTATGTGTGCCGTGCCCCGTTTTTGGGAAAAGGTCTATGCAGGAGTGCAGGAGAAAATAGAATCCAGCAGTCCCATACAGCGTAAACTGTTGCTTGACGCATTGAAAGTGGGTAAGGAATATAATGTGGATTACAAGATGCGTGGCCTGGTGCCGCCGGTGGCGCTGAAAATGCAATATCTCTTTTATGAGAAGACGGTAATCGCTTTGCTGCTGAAGAACCTGGGTCTGGAAAACCATAATTTCTTCCCCACTGCCGGGGCGACCATCCCGCCTGTTGTGGAAGAGTTTATCCATTCGGCAGGCATTATGATGCTTGCGGGATACGGGCTGACGGAAAGTACGGCAACGGTCTCATGCGACCGATGGAATCAGAAGATTTCAATTGGTTCGGTGGGCAAGGTGCTTGATGGCGTACAAGTGAAGTTTGCAGAAAACAACGAAATCCTTCTGAAGGGTGATACCATCACCAAAGGATATTACCGCAAGGCAGAGGTGACCGAACTTTCGATAGATGAGGAAGGATGGTTCCATACGGGTGACGCTGGATATATGAAGGACGGAGAATTGTATTTGACTGATCGTATCAAGGATTTGTTCAAGACAAGCAACGGCAAGTATATCGCTCCCCAAATGCTGGAAAGCAAACTGGTGGTGGACCGCTACATTGACCAGATTGTGATTATTGCAGACCAACGCAAGTTCGTATCGGCGCTTGTCATTCCCGACTATAAACTTCTGGAAGACCTGGCGCGCCAGCATAATGTGCCATTTACTGACCGTGCCGAATTGTGCGCATCGCCCCAAGCGGTACAGTTCCTGATGTACAGAATTGACACCTTGCAGCAGGAATTTGCACACTACGAACAAGTGAAACGGATAACAATCTTGTCCGAACCATTCAGCATGGAAAGGGGCGAGCTGACAGACACATTGAAGATAAAACGTCCTGTGCTATATAAGAACTATGCGGCGCAGATAGAAAAGATGTACGAAGAAAATGATAACAATTGAACAATTAAAGGAAGTAAAGGAACGCACAGAATCACTTAATCGCTATCTGGACATAGATGGCAAGAAGATGCAGTACGAAGAAGAACAATTGCGTACGCAGGATCCCGGTTTCTGGGAAGATGCCAAACGTGCGGAGGCACAGATGAAACTGGTAAAAGGCCTGGAAAAATGGATTAAGGGCTATGCGGCGGTAGAGACACTGGCCAGTGAATTGGAAACCGCATACGAGTTTTTCCGTGAAGAACTGGTTTCCGAAGCTGAGGTGGATGAACTCTATGCACGGGCTTTGACCGCATTGGAGGATCTGGAACTGAAGAATATGCTCCGCCGTGAGGAGGATTCCATGGACACCGTGCTGAAGATCAACTCCGGCGCGGGTGGAACCGAAGCGCAGGACTGGGCGCAGATGCTGATGCGTATGTATATGCGCTGGGCGGAAACCAACGGATACAGATGCGTGGTGAGCAACTTGCTCGAAGGCGATGATGCCGGCATCAAGACCTGTACACTGGAAATCCAAGGCGAGTATGCCTATGGATATTTGAAGAGCGAAAACGGTGTGCATCGTCTGGTAAGAGTCAGTCCTTACAATGCACAGGGCAAGCGTATGACCTCTTTCGCTTCGGTCTTTGTGACACCTTTGGTGGATGATTCTATTGAAATCAATATAGAGACAGCCCGCATTTCATGGGATACATTCCGTTCGAGCGGTGCTGGAGGACAGAATGTGAACAAGGTGGAGTCTGGTGTGCGTCTGCGTTACCAATACAAAGATCCCTATACCGGAGAGGAAGAGGAAATCTTGATTGAAAACACGGAAACCCGTGACCAGCCCAAGAACAAGGAAAATGCCATGCGCCAGTTGCGCTCAATCCTTTATGACAAGGAACTGCAGCACAGAATGGCAGAGCAGGCCAAGGTGGAGGCCGGAAAGAAAAAGATTGAATGGGGAAGCCAGATTCGCAGTTATGTGTTTGACGACCGCCGTGTAAAAGACCACCGTACCAATTACCAGACAAGTGACGTGGGTGGCGTGATGGACGGAAAGATTGATGCGTTCATCAAGGCATTCCTCATGGAGTTTGGCGCACAGGAAGATTAACCGTAAAACTTTAAAATATTATATCTATGAGTCACAAAAAAGAATTGAAAGCCAAGAAGGCTGCTGCCCGTGCAGAACGCGAGGCAAGAGAAGGCAGAAAAGTTGTTAACTATGTAGTGGCCTCATTAATCATACTGATGGTGCTGGGCCTCTCGTGCTATTATTTCATCTGATGCCTTTTGAAATTGAAAGGAAATTCTTGGTCACGGGCGAGTTCCGTGACCAAGCTTATAATTGCACACATATACGGCAGGGCTATATCTGTTCTGGGAACGGACGGACTGTCCGTGTGCGAATCCGTGATGATAAGGGCTATCTGACCATTAAAGGCCCCAGCGGAGAGGAAGGTCTGAAACGCTATGAATTTGAACAGGAAATCTCATTGTCTGATGCCGAGGACTTGATGACGATTTGCAAACCAGGCATCATTGACAAGAACCGTTATCTTGTACGTTGCGGAAAACATGTGTTTGAAGTGGATGAGTTCTTTGGTGAGAACGAAGGACTTGTCATTGCCGAGGTGGAACTTCAGTCGGAGGATGAAGCGTTTGAAAAGCCCGATTTCATCGGTAGGGAAGTAACGGGCGACCGCAGATTCTACAATGCCCACATGCGTAAGAATCCTTTCTTTTTATGGAAGGATGATATAAAAGATGTTCTATAAAGGGAGCTGATGTAAACCTACGCTTTTAGCCATCTTTTTGCCAACAGGTAAAGGATGCCAAGTCCGCAGGTAATAAAGACCCCGATGCTGTTTGCAACAAAATCCAACCAATCTCCGTTCCGGCAGGTGGTAAGGTGGGCTTGCATCAGTTCCATGACACCGCCCATCAGTATTGGCAGTATGATTCCGCCCAAAATCAGTCGGGCGTATAGGGGTTTGTCATGCTTGTGAAGATGTTCAAACCAGAATGCCATACTGAGTACGCCGTACATGAGCATGTGGGCCCATTTGTCGGCCAGCGGCACTTGTTGCGCCATCTTAATCTCTGGCATGGGCGCAAGGGAAAGAATGCTTACTGCGACTGCAATTGACAGGCAGAAGAAATGCTTGTATATGAGTTTTTTGAACATTTGTAACATATAGATTTGGGATTTGTTGCAAAAGTACATCAAAATTTATAATTTTGCACAAAATCTAAGTGACTTTTGGTCAAAAAAGAATAAAACAGTTATTTTTGAGAATTTATGCAGACTACTGGACGTGGTAATTTTGGAAGCAGATTGGGTGTGATACTGGCATCTGCCGGAAGTGCGGTCGGATTGGGAAACATCTGGCGTTTTCCGACAGAAGTGGGCAGGAACGGCGGAGCCGCTTTTATATTGGTGTATTTGTGCTGTGTCTTTTTGCTGGCGTTGCCCGTAATGATTTCCGAGTTTATAGTAGGACGTAGCAGCCGTTCCAATACAGTAGGCGCCTATCGCACACTGGCACCCGGAAAACCCTGGGTAGTGGCTGGCTTTATGGGCGTATTGGGTGGTATCTTGGTACTTTCCTTCTATTCAGTTGTGGCAGGATGGACGTTGCATTATACAATCCAGTCATTTGGATTGAAATTAATGGGAAATCAGGATTTTGGCGAGGTGTTTAATACTTTTGTCACCAACCCATGGAAACCATTGGTTTACCAATTCGTATTTTTGTTATTGACCCACTTTGTAGTGGCACGTGGGGTAGAGTCGGGTATAGAGCGCTTTTCCAAGGTGATGATGCCGGTGCTGTTGGTTATCATCCTTCTGCTGTCTTGTTTCTCGCTTACTTTGCCTGGTGCCCGAGATGGGTTGGCATTCTTGTTGAAACCTGATTTCAGCAAGGTGACGACAAAAGTAGTCTTGAGCGCTATGGGGCAGGCGTTCTTCTCTTTGAGTGTGGGAATCGGTTGTCTGGCCACATACGCATCTTATTTCAAACGTGAAACCCGTCTGGTCAATTCGGCGCTCAGCGTCTGTGCCATCGACTCTATGGTGGCCATTTTGAGTGGTTTCATCATCTTCCCCGCTGCGTTCAGTGTGGCGGGTGTGCAGGTAGACTCCGGCCCGGGGCTGGTGTATATCACGTTGCCTCATGTCTTCAATATGGTGTTTGAAAATATTCCTTTCATCGGCTATCTGTTCTCTGGTCTGTTTTATATTCTGCTGTTGTTGGCCGCTCTGACGAGTACAATTTCCATGCATGAGATTGCCACGGCTTTCTTCCGTGAGAACTATAAACTTTCCAGACGGGTGTCGGCCACTGTGGTTACACTTATCTGCCTGTTGTTGGGTACGGCCTGCTGCTTGTCTTTCGGGCCATGGTCTGAAGTAAAGATTTGGGGCATGGGATTCTTCGATTTGTTCGATTTCCTCACGGCCAAGTTCATGATGCCTTTGGGCGGAATTCTTATCACCATGTTTGTGGAGTGGTACCTTGACCGCAAACTTGTGGTGGACGAACTTACCAATGGCGGCACACTCAAGGTGCGTGGCCTTAGCTTCCTGCTTTTCCTGGTGCGCTGGGTCGCACCAATCGGAGTGGGTATTGTTTTCTTGAATGAATTGGCAGGGTAATTCATAATCATTGATATATAACATAAGGAAAGATAAAGAACGATGGAGCAACGTGGCAATTTTACCAGTAAGTTGGGAGTAGTGTTGGCTGCTGCCGGTAGTGCAGTAGGATTGGGAAATGTATGGCGTTTCCCAACAGAGGTCGGCAACAACGGTGGAGCCGCTTTCATCTTAATATATTTGGCTTGCGTCCTTTTTGTGGGTGTTCCGGTTATGTTGAGCGAATTTGTTATAGGTCGGCATACACACTCCAATACCATTTCTGCCTATAATCAGTTGGCACCAGGCAAATGGTGGCGCATACAGGGCATAAACGGTGTATTTGTGGCATTTGTCATTCTGTCTTACTATGTGGTTATTGCGGGATGGACTTTGTTCTATTTGGTTGAGGCGGTTATGGGTAACCTGAAAGAAAGCGCAGATTACACTGCTTATTTCAATGACTTTGTCTCTTCTCCCGTGTCTCCGCTCATTTATGCAGTAGCCTTTATGGCTTTAACCCATCTTGTGGTTGTCCGGGGTGTGCAGGCTGGCATTGAGAAATGTTCCAAGGTGATGATGCCGATGCTTCTGCTTATCATTGCTGTGCTGGTGGTATGCTCTTTCAGCATGCCCGGCACTTCGGAAGGCTTGCGTTTTCTTCTCCAACCCGATTTCTCAAAGGTAACTCCTGGAGTCGTACTGAGTGCCATGGGACAAGCTTTCTTTTCATTGTCTTTGGCAATGGGTTGCCTTTGTACTTATGCATCTTATTTTGGATCGGACACTAATTTGTTCAAGACAGCTTGTAGCGTGAGCATGATAGATACCATGGTGGCGGTTTTGAGTGGGTTCTTCATTTTCCCTGCCGTATTCAGTGTGTCGGGTGTTGAGGCCAATGCTGGTCCGGGATTGGTGTTCATCACTTTGCCCAACGTGTTCAATATGGCATTCCAGAATGTGCCAGTGGTTGGATATGTGTTTACTGTCCTCTTCTACCTTTTGTTGCTGCTGGCAGCGCTTACCAGTTCCATATCCTTGCTTGAGTCCGTTACGGCTTATGTTGTAGAGTCGCTTCATCAGCCCCGTGCCCGTGCTTCGGTGTACGTTTCTGTGCTAAGTATGCTGCTGGGTGTTCTTTGTGTGTATTCTTTCGGACCGCTCAGTGATGTCAAACTGTTCGGGCTGACTTTCTTTGACCTCTTTGATTTTGTTTCTTCCAAAATATTGCTTCCTCTGGGCGGAATACTTATTTGTCTCTTTACCGGTTGGTATCTGGACCGCCGCCTTGTTTTGGACGAAGTGACCAATCAGGAACGCCTCAGGTTCAAGTTGTTCCGTGTCTATCTGTTCCTTATTCGTTACGTGGTGCCGATAGCCATTGCCGCAATATTTGTCAATGAACTGATTTGATGAGATTTCCGCCAATCTTTTCCAAGTCCGACCGCCGTGGGCTGCTCTTGTTGGAGTGGATGGCGATTTTGGCCTTGGTCTTGTTATGGGCTTATACAAACAGGACACCGGAATCTGGGAACGGGGGTGAGTCTTTTGCTGCGGACAGCTTATCCCGTGGCCGTGAGCAATGGAAAACTCCTCGGAGCTATACTTATGCTGTACCTGAAACGCCGGTAGAAAGTTTCCCTTTTGATCCAAATACAGCGGACAGCACTACGCTTCTTCGTCTAGGATTGGCTCCTTGGCAAGTGAAAGCAATTTACAACTACCGGGCAAGACATGGGCGTTACCACACGGCGGAAGACTTCAAACGCCTGCCCGGCATGACGCTGGAATTGTGGGAACGATTGGGAAAATTTGTGACCATAGACAAGAAATACCGTTACTTGGATGTGTCGCCAACTAGACGGACAAGCCTTTCTGGTTCATCATCTGTGCCGCAAAAGTCAGCACAGATGGAACTCCCTCCCCAAACAAAGCAGCCGGATTCCATAAAACAACCGGTCAAAGCGTCAATACCGGTTGATTCTACACGCTATCCGGTCAAGTTTGAAGAGAAGACGTTGGTAGACATCAACACTGCCGATACCAATCTGTTGAAGAAAATCCCAAACATCGGCAGTTACAGAGCCAGGGAAATTGTAAGTTACCGCCAGCGCTTGGGCGGATATACAGAGGTGAATCAGGTAATGGAAGCCTGTGAAATGCCCGATGAGGTATTGGAATGGTTTTCTTTGGTTCCGTTGCCAGTGAAGACATTGAATGTGAACAGCCTTTCCGTGCGCCAACTTATGCGCCACCCCTATCTGTCGTTCTATCAGGCACGGGAAATCGTTGAGTACAGAAAGGAACACGGACCCATAAAACAAATAGAAGAACTTGCCACGTTGGACAAGTTCTCCTCTTCTGATATTGAGCGACTCAGACCTTATCTGATTTTTCAGTGAAGTCAGATTATGACTTGCAGTTGCATTTCTTTTTCTTTTCGACAATAGCGTCAATGACAGCCACAGCCGTCAGGTTTACGATGTCATGCACCGAACTTTCAAAGTCGGTAAAATGGATTGGCTTGTTCAAACCCATCTGGATGGGGCCGATAAATTCGGCATCGCTGTCCATTGCCTGTAACAATTGGTAAGAAGCGTTGGCGGCGCTGAGGTTGGGGAAAATCAGTGTGTTCACGTCTTTTCCTTTCAGACGGGTAAAAGGATACTTCTTGTCGCGCAACTCCTTGTTCAGGGCAAAGTTTACCTGCATTTCGCCGTCAATGAGCCAGTCGGGGTTTTCTGCCTGCAGTTGTGCAACCGCTTCGTGTACTAATGTGGGGCTTCCGGAAGTGTCTGCGCCAAAGTTGGAGTAACTCAGCATGGCCATTACGGGAGTCTGGTTGAAGAAGCGCACGGTCTCTTCCGACAGTCGGGCAATGTCTGTAAGGGTTTCGGTGTCCGGATGGCGGTTGATGAGTGTGTCAGCAAGGAAGAAAGTGCCTTTCTTGGAGTTCAGAATGTGCATGGTGCCGAAGTGTTGGTAGCACGGGCGTATACCGATAACCTCTTTAGCCACCTTGATGGTATTGCTGTATTTGGTGTACAGTCCGGTAATGAACGCTTCCGCCTCTCCGGTTTCCACCATCATCATACCGAAGTAGTTGCGCTCAAACATCTTGTCGTTGGCTTCTTCGTAGGTTACTCCTTCACGGGCACGCTTTTCGGAAAGAATGCGGGCATAGCGTTCGCGGCGTCCGGCCTCATTGGGATGGCGCAGGTTCACAATTTCAATGCCTTCCAGATTGAGTTCCAATTCTTTTGCCAGTTTCTCTATGGCTTCGTCATTTCCCAATAGGATTGGGTGGCAGATGCCTTCGGCTTTTGCCTCCACTGCCGCCTTCAGCATGTTGGGATGGATGCCTTCTGCAAATACCACGCGTTGCGGGTTGCGTCGGGCTGTCTCTCGCAGCTGGCGGGCAAGTTTGCTCTCCTGTCCCATCAGCTCTTTCAGATGTTGCCGGTATTCGTCCCAATTGGTAATTGGCTTTTGGGCCACACCGCTTTCCATTGCAGCCCGTGCCACGGCCATGGAAACCTCAGTAATGAGTCGTGGGTCTACGGGTTTGGGTATGAAGTAGTCCGGACCGAAGGTGAAGTTGTTTACCTGGTAAGCTTCATTTACCACGTCCGGTACAGGAAGTTTGGCCAGGTCGGCAATGGCGTGTACGGCAGCCAGCTTCATCTCTTCGTTGATGGCCGTAGCTGCCACATCCAATGCTCCACGGAAGATGTATGGGAAGCCAATGACGTTGTTTATCTGGTTGGGATAGTCGCTTCGACCGGTAGACATCAATACATCCGGACGGGCGCTCATGGCATCTTCATACGAGATCTCAGGGACGGGATTGGCCAGGGCAAACACGATTGGGTGGTCTGCCATGCTGCGTATCATGTCCTGTGTCAGCACGTTGCCTTTGGACAATCCTAAGAACACGTCAGCTCCGCGCACTGCCTCTTCCAGGGTGTGAACGTCTTCCCGTGCCGTGGCAAAATAACGCTTGGTCTCGTTTAGGTCGCTCCGGCTTGCGGAAATGACGCCTTTTGAGTCCAGCATGACGATGTTTTCGTGTGTGGCACCCAGGGCTTCATAGAGTTTTGTGCAGGATATGGCTGCGGCTCCCGCCCCGTTCACAACAATCTTCACATCCTCAATCTTCTTTCCTGCCACCTGAAGCGCGTTGAGCAGTCCGGCAGATGAGATGATGGCTGTGCCGTGCTGGTCGTCGTGCATAACGGGGATGTCCAGTTCTTCCTTCAGACGACGTTCTATCTCGAAACACTCGGGAGCCTTAATGTCTTCCAGATTGATGCCTCCGAAAGTGGGGGCAATGGCTTTTACGGCTTCAATGAACTTGTCCGGGTCTTTCTCGTTCACTTCTATGTCGAAGACATCTATTCCGCCGTAAATCTTGAACAGCAGTCCTTTTCCTTCCATTACAGGTTTACCTGCCATAGCGCCAATGTCGCCCAGTCCCAGTACCGCTGTTCCGTTGGAAATGACAGCCACCAGATTGCCCTTGGCTGTATACTTGTAAGCGTCCTGCGGATTCTTTTCTATTTCCAGACAGGGTTCTGCCACACCGGGCGAGTAGGCCAGTGACAGGTCACTCTGTGTCCTGTAGGGCTTTGTTGGAACCACTTCTATCTTTCCCGGCTTGCCCTGCGAGTGGTAGCGCAGAGCGGCCTCTTTTGTTATCTTTGCCATATTTTTCTATACCTTATTATATATTATAATATAGATGCATTATTCTGATGCCAGCAGACAGGTTATCTGATAGGTTCCCGAAGGAAGGCTGACGGTCTCTCCCTGTACTTCGCCTTCCTGGGCATCCACCACGATGTCCTTTGCGCCTGCGGGCAAGGAGACGGTTGCGGTGCATCCGGCCGGAATCTCAACATCCAGGGTAAATTCCTTTTCCTCGCGGTTCCAGTTTACGGCAATGGGACCATAAGATGAGTCTTTTGTGGCCTTTACCCAGGTGATTCCCTCTACCAGTTGCGGGCGTATATTAATGTGCTTGTAGCCGGGCAGTGACTCGTCTGGCGTGATGCCGGCCAAAGCTTGGTGGAACCATCGGCCTATGCCGTTGTAGCAGTTGTGGATGCGGCTTCGGTCGCCGTTCCAGTGTTCCCATGTCAGGGTGGCACCGTTGTCAATCATGTACAGATAGCCTGGGTACTCACGTTTCTTAAGCATTTGGTACATGAATTCCGCCTCGCCGTTCTCAATGGCCCATTGTGTCAGTACGGGCACGCCCACCAGTCCGGTGGAAAGGTGTCCCTTGAAGCGTTGTGCGGTTTCGTTGTACAATGTCTGCTTCACAATGTCCATGCTGTCGGCCGGTGTGGCTTTTACCAGCATCGGGTATACAAGGTCAATTTGTGTGCCGGTGGAATAGCTGTTCTTCTCCTTGTCAAAGAATGTCTTGTGGATAAGTGCATTCAAATTCTTGTGTTTCTGTATGTAGGTGTCCACGTCACCGGTTTTTCCGGTCACTTGCGCAATCTTGGCCATGGTGGCATAGCAGTCAGAGAGGAAACAGTTGGTCACCACACCAATGGACATTGAGTCCGTTTGGTTGATGCCGACGGGTGTGGCCCAGTCGCCCAGATACCAGTTGCGGTAGCTTGTGGATTCCCATTGTGTCAGCAGTCCGTCCTTCTGATGGCTTTCTGCATATCCCAACCATTTCTGCATTTGCGGATAGTAACGTTCCAACAGGCGCTTGTCGCCATAGTTGAGATAGGTCTGCCAAGAGGCGGTGATGATGAAACCACACCAGTACGGGCCGCCACCTGCCGAATAGGGGTTGGGGGCGGTGTGGGGCATGTCACCGTTCTCGCGTTGGCAGTCTGCCCATGCCTGCATCCAGTTCATGTAGAGCGGAGCCAGGTTGAAGAAGGTCTGTGCGGTGGGGGTGGAGGCGTTGCCGTCGCCGCCATAGCCCAGGCGCTCAATCTGCGGACAGTCCACCATATAGCCGCCCAGCGTGAGGGCGTGCAGGGTGTGGTACACCATTTCGTATATCTCGTTCATGTCCTTGTCCGAGCAGGCAAAGGTGGCTTTTCCGCTGTAGCCGGTGCTCACCATGCTGCCGGTGATCTGGTTGAGGGGCAGAGGGTCTTTCAGTCCCTTTATCATCAGGTAGCGGTAGCCCTTGTAGTTGAACTTGCTGGAGAAGCTGCCGGGCTTTTCGCCGTCGCCTATATAATAGTCGGTGTACAGGTCTTCGCGGAAGCTGGTGCTGTCCTTCATGAAGAAGTCGTCATAGTGCAGCTCAATCTTCTGTCCGGCATCCACCACAGGCATCATCACGTCTGTGAAACCCACAAAGTTGTGTCCCATGTCATAGATGAAACTCTTGTTGCCGGTCTGTATTACAGAAACGGGATGGAACGAACCTCTCAAACGGTTGGGCTCGCACATCTGTGGGGTGGCCTTGTGTGCGGGGATGTCCGCCACCGTAACCGGATACCACTTCATTCCGTTCAGCGTGTTGGGGTGCAAGTCTTTGGGGGTGTGTCGCTTGTCCACAATCTCACCGCCCATGCGGTGTGCCCTCCAGTTGCCAAAGGTGTGTCGTCCGCTCTCTGCGGCTTGCCAGCTTTCACTGGTGGCTACAAGAGTTTTTGCACCTTCGGACGTTACGGCATCAAGCTGTGCCCTTACAAAGGGACCGCCCTTGGTGGCACCTTGGTGGTTTTCCTGATACCAGCCTTTTCCAATCCAGATGACCAGTTCGTTTGTGCCTTTCTTCAGCAGCGATGTCACGTCGTATGTCATGATGAGCGAACGCTTGCCAAACTGGCTTACAGCCGGGGCAAGGACTGCGTCTGAAACCCTTCGGCCGTTGACGTATGCCTCGTGATAGCCCAGCGAGTTTACGTGGAGCAGCATCCGTTCCTTGTCGGGCTTGTATTCGAACTTCTTTCTCAGCAGCGGGGCGTGCTGTTCTTCGTTGTCGTTGGTCTTTATGCCTATGAAGCGGGCGCTCTCGTCCCAGTCTTCTTCTTCCAGCAGGCCAATGCCGAAGTGGCTGTTGGCGCTCCAGTCAGAGGCCACGTCGTCCTGGTTCCAGATACGCACTTTCCAATAAGCGAATGAGCGGGGAGCCAGTGGTTTTCCCTCGTAGACGATGCCCAGGGTGGCATTCCCGTTCACCTTGCCGCTGTTCCACAGGTCAGCCTCCTGCTCGTTCAGCTTTCCTGGCTCTGTGGCCACCAGAATCTGGTAGGCGGTGGTGGACATGCCGTTGTCGCTGCTGCTCATGGTCCAGCTGAAATGGGGCGACGTGTTGTCTATGGCCAGCGGGGCTTCCAGCATTTCGCAACGTAGGTTACTGATAGAGATTCGGGATGGATCCTGACAGGAGTGGCAAAGGCACAGAATGGCAGTGCAGATGCCGTAGAACAGGGCTTTTTTCATACTTCCTTATATTTATAGATTATATACTGCAAAAATAAGGAGTTTTTTTCACATATCAGTCCATGATGTGGCAAAAGTCCCACAGTTTTTAACTTTTTATTTACTTTTACCATGCTTTTGCGTATTTAAGGCAGAAAGAACAAAAGAATGGAGAAAAGCGAATTTGAGAAACTGGTCATGCGTGTCCGTCCTGCCATGTTGGATTTGTGTCGGGGCTTCTTGAATGCAAACCGTCTGTCCGTTGATCCGGAAGATGTGGTTCAGGACGCGCTTTTGCGCCTGTGGGGAATGAAAGACCGGTTACAGACGGAATCCCATCCCGAGGCTTTGGCTTTGCGCATTGCAAAGAACCTGTGCATAGACAGTTTCCGTCGTCGGGTGCTGGATTCTGTGTCTGTTGATTCTGTTGCTCCCATGGACTCGCTCACGCCGGAGAAAGAACTGATTGCAGAAGAAAGGCTTCTTCGGTTGCAGGCTTCGATGGAAAATCTTCCGCCCACTCAGCGCAAAATGCTCAGCATGAAGTCGGAGGGGATGTCGCTTGATGAGATTGCCGCTGTGTGTGACACCACAAAGAATTGCGTGAAAACACAAATTTCATCGGCACGGAAAAAAATGTTGGAACAAATGAAAAAGTATGCGATATGATAAATCTGAATGATAAGACAGCACGTCTCCGTTTGATAGAACGCTATCTGGAGGCAGAAACCAGCCCTGTGGAAGAACGGCTTCTGACAGAATACTATTTGGCCAATCCGGAATGTGCCGAGCCTGATGAAAGGGAAGTGAGAGACCTTATACTGGCATTGCATTTGGCCAAGGCGGATGAACCCTTCCAAATGTCCGAAGAAAAAGAAAGGCTTTTTGACGAACTGATGGCTTTCCAACCGAATCGTCATAGAAGCAGAAAACGCATGCTCTATGCCTCCGTGGTGGCGATTGCCGCTGTGCTGTCGGCTGTTTGCTTCTTGCTTTTGCGTCCCTCACGCTCAACCGATGGTGTGGAAATAACACAAATAACAGAAGTTTCGGATGGACAGGTGTATACGGAATCCCAAATCGATGCAGCCCTTAAGAGTGAAATGGCTTCTGGCCGTCAACAAAAGATGCTTGATGTTTGCGACTTTTATCAGCAGGCGGCATATCTGTTTCCCGATTGCGACCAGGTGAAACTGGAAAGGAAAGGCAATGTCATTATGCTCACAGCCTCTCAGAACGACAGCACCCTCCGGTATTATATCATTTCCACAGCGGACACGTCAGGGACAACTTATCAGATGACACAACTTTATTTTGGAGAATAAATGTTTAACCCTTAATATTAATGTATTATGAAGAAGAGAATCCTTTTTTCAGTTTTTTGTCTGATTGTCTGCATGGGCACAAAGGCGGCCGAGACTGCCGACACCACTCGCGTCTATTACATCAACGGCGAACGGATAGACCGTTTTGACGGAAGTCAGTTGGTTGGCGCCCTTGTTGCATCTTACGCTATCACGCATCAGAACATTCCCGCCACCCCTGGCTCTGTCATTGAAAAACACGACATTGAAACCAAAGTGAAAGTGATCACGATAGACAAATCCAAAGTGGATACTACGAACAACGTTACGGGGTCGGGCAAAAAAATACAATATATCGATGATCCTGTTTTCATTATAGACGGAAAGAAATACAGTAAAGAAGAGGTGAAAAAAGGATACCCCAAATTTGTCAATCCCAAAAGCATTAAGCATGTGACTGTGTTAAAGAGAGGAGGAGAGGGCGCACTGAAACTGGACAACGGAGGCGAACAGCATTCCTATATAGTGATTGAAACGAAAAAGGCCAAAGACGACAAGGAAACCGAATGATAAGTTGAGTTACTTCATGCCAAAACGTAGGGCGGAAAGAAGGGTTGTTCCCCTTCTTTCCGCTCTACGTTTTTCATGTATTTTGACCATTCTTGTACAAATGTTGAAACATAGTGCTTAAATTGTTGTAGCACTGTGGTAAAAATGTTCTTTCTCTGTGGAGAAGGTTTTGTTCCAAAGTTTGGAACGTATATTCCAAAGTTTGAAACGTACGTTCCAAACTATGAAACGTACATCCCAAAGTTTGGAATATACATTTTATCGTTGACAAAAAACTTTTTCAGTGAAGTTAAAAAACAATTTTACTTGTATCTGACAAGACATTCAGTGTAGTCTAACCATTTTAGTCACATTTGTTCTTATTTGCGGTATGTGTTGACCCTATTAAATACTTATTTTAATTCCCCGTTGACTCGCCTTTGCGTTAGTCATGAGATGTACATTATCGTTTCTGTATAGACGGTATGGATTGTATGGCCCATATCTTTTTGTTTAGTGGCCTTTTTTGTCATGACAATCTTTTCTGTCTGCAGCAAAATTGCGTAAACATTCTGTAGCTTGATAAAAGTTTATAAGAATTTTTATTTTCGAGGTGTTACATTGAGTTTCCATGCCAAGTGCAGCATCAAATAGCTTGGAATGGAATTGTACCATGTCTCTATACGCCCTTGTGCATTATAACTGCTATAAGTGGTTGATAGTTGATTTAATAAGTCATAACCTTCGATTTTTACCATAATCTGTTTTTTTAAGAAAGAACGGCTCAGCGATGCGTTCCAAACAAGGTCGTTGGTGTTCATAGAACTGTCACCGTATCCGAGTCGGGAGTATACTTTTATGTCGCTGGCAAGTTCCAGGCTGAGGGGTAAATGGTATTCGCATGTCAGTCCGTAATTATAATCCCATGTATTTATGGATCGAAAGTTTTGACTGCGGCTAGTCAGCGTGCGGAATTGCACGTGTCCGTTGGCGCCTATTTTCATGTTGTTCCATTGGAATGTTAGTCTGGCATATTCTTTGAACCACCAGTTGTTCACTTTATTCAGTTGCTCGTTCCCTATTTTTTCTTCGGTACCAGCGATGTCCACATTGCGTTCGTAACGGAAGTCGGTGAGGGTTTGCCAGTTCCAATGTCTTTGCTTATCAATACTGCGTCCAAAGTTGAGGAATCCACCAGCATTCCAGTTACCGTCTACGTTCTCTGTACGGTAGGTGCGAACTCCGTTTTCTGTGTTGTAAGTATAACCGTTGGCGAAACTCTTCTGTCTGAACCATACGCTCATCCCTACGGAAATGTTTTGATTGTTTATGCGGTTGCGACGGTTGTGTTCCATCACAAGTTCGTGATGGATGGCGGGTTTAAGTTTTGGGTTGCTGACATATATGTTAAGAGGGTCGATGTCGTTTTTGACGTTTACGAAGTGGCTCATGCTTGGCAGATAATAACTCATGCTGTATTTGGCATAGTAACGATGGTCGTAATTGTGTGTCTGTCGGGAATATTCGACAAATGGGGTGGGGATGAATTCGCTGCGTCTGACAAGTGTATCCGTAACCAAACTTGTATAAAAATATTTGCGGTTTTCCATGTGAAAGGGCAAGTCTATGCAGAACCATTCTGACTCACCTTCACTTTCTTTTTGTAAAAATATGCGTGCACCTGGTGCGTACTTCATGCGGCAATAGGTGGTTTCATTAGAGTTCCCGGCATCAATGGCCTGCAGAATGGAGTCTCGGGTTGATGGCAATGCGTCAATGTTTTGTCCTGAGCCTGCTCCCCATCCCTCAAGGCGGTCGAGGCGGAATATCCCCAAGTCACTGTAATTGTAGTCGTGCAGAAACTTGACATATCCTTCATAGTTCCAATTATTGGACGAATGGATGGCGTATTTTGCTTGACTGTCTATGTAAAAGTCCTTTTTATGTGCATCATGGTAACGGTTGCGGAAATCATTATCTACGGGATGGCTTGCCTTCCCATAAGTGTCGTTGCTGAGCAAGTCTTTAATGTTGTAAATATTCCTGTTGTAATTTGTTTTAATATAGAGGTCTATATTATCACCCCATGGAAGTTTTTTCCCAAAATCAAGATTCAAGTTCATGTAGTATGTCTTGTCTCCTTTTTTTTGTTGCTGCTTGGAACGTGTTGTGAGTATATTGATAAGCTCTGTTGTAGCAAAGTCGCTATATACGGAATCAAGAATTTGTGGCGTGCTTCCGAAATGATTGGGGGTGTCATTGAATTGTGCGTATTGGCTTTGCCTGTGATTATTCCCGTTGGTAAAATGGATTTGTATAACGCTTCGCAACCAGAAGGGTTTCTTCCAAGTGAATTCGTTTGTTGCGCCTATCTGGAATGACTTGTTGTATCCCTGCTCCATGGAACGTTGGAACACATTGCCGGTGTTGAGGAAACTTTCCTTAGCACTGTGTGAAATGTTTGTATGGTCTGTAAAGCCGGTTGCAACCTGTGCTTTCTCTTGCCATATTTTGTCTTTCTGCTCAATGAATAGGCTGGCGCCGGCTTTCTTCAGGTTTAGTTCACCTGTATAGAGTTTTGTGGGGTCCCATTCCCCTTCGTTACCGGGGGAACGTGATTCGTTCACATTGTTGAGGTCAGCAAAGGCAACGATGCGCGAATTGTTGGTGAACCGCAATCCAAAAGCACGTCCTTTATATCGTTTTTCAGTTCCGCTACCAAGAGAAGCGTTTGCCGTGTATCCAGCTGTGTATTTACGCTTGAGCTTGACATCCATGGTGTATTCTTTCTTATCCACGTCATACCCCAACCATTCGCTTTTTTCTGTCGGTTTTTCATAAACTTCAACATTTTGTACCATGTAATTGGAAAGGTTATCAAGTATCACTTTGTTGTCGCCTTTGAAGAAGTCTTTTCCGTTGAGCAACAGATTGTCAACCTTTCTTCCGTTTATATAGATTTCTCCGTTGTCTTTCAACTCTACTCCGTGGAGCTGTTTGATAAGTGAACCTAACATGCTGCCCTCTGGCATATTGAACGCGTTTGCATTGAAAACCAGCGTGTCTCCTTTGTAGGTAAATTTTACTTTTGTGGCTTTTACTATAACCTCGTTAAGTGTTCGTTCAACGCTGTCACGGTGGTTCTTTAAATCGAAAAACGTGTGTCTGGTTGTCTCCCTTGCTCCTTCTGCAACTTGTGTTCCAAGCCACAAGGCTGCCAACATCATTAAAATTCTTGTTTTCATCATGTCGTATTTTTATTGAAATTCCTTTCATATATACGAACATGGATGCCTTTTGTTACAAGTGTCAGTTTTTTCTAACGGATATAAAGACTCTTAATGACAGTAAAGTTCTTCTCAAAACTTTTTGTCTCTCGAACAATTATTCCCACCATTTGGAAATAACACAAATGCCGTTTGTATTGATAGCTGTTGCTTTCATGATGCTGAAAACACCATTTTCATAGGCTGCTTGGTAGGAAAACGGAATGCCCTCTTTGTTGATAAACACTAATTCGAGGAAAAATCTCTCTCTGTCATAGCTAATGGCATAAATGTTGTTTTGCTGGTGCTTGTATTTCTTTGTCAGTTGGAGCAGGGCATCAAAATCTGCAGAATTGTTGACTGGGCGTTGGCTGTATATGGCATTTGTGGTCATGGAACTCAAAGCTTCATTATTGTGGAATATTACGGTCCAGTCTTCTCGTTTGTCTTCAGGGAACTGGTAAGTCGCTTTTTTGCGTATGGCGCGTTTGTCATTGTATTGTTTTTGGAAGAAGTCTTCCAGTGGCTTTACGTCTTTTTCTGTTGAAGGTTTGTTTATTTTATATATAAGATTTTCAGGATTAATGCCACGCAGTCCACGTTTGGTGTCTTCTGTGATCTTTACAGAAGCCCCCATATTGATTGAGAAGACAAAAGAAATGGAATCTTTTTTTTCCGGGTCTGAGTCCATTCGTTTGTATTTGTAAAAGAGGGTGCTTTTTTTGTCTCCCTCATTGGGACGTACGTTGGCTACATAGCGTCCGCAAATGCCGTTTTCATCATTTTGACGGTCTGAGAAAATACGGTAGCAGTCTATTCCCTCAATCTTTTTGTTTATATGTGTGATTAAGTCAAGGAATTTCTTTTTGTCATTATCTTTGTGATTTACAGCCACACCTGCCTTTAATAACATTCTTTTTGGGAAAAGCAACTCTTGAGTCCAGCAATCGGTGGGGTAAGTTTGACGCATTTCATTTGTAATTTCTTTTGCAAGTTCAGCTAACTCCTGTTTCTGTACAACAGTAACATCTGATTTTATCTGTGCCTCGGTTATCGTAGTGAATACGATGGCAATATATACAAGAATAGTTCTCATGTGTCTTATTTTTATGCTTAAATTCTTAGTGGAAAAACTTAGAGGAATGCGAGTGTTGCTAATTCTGTAGTTCTTGTTCAAACTTGTTCATTTCCTTAGTCATAAGTTCAAAATGGCGGTCTACTTCATCCTGAATGGCGTCTATTTCTTCATCAGAAATTATTGTAGGACAAATTTCGTTGTCAACAAGTGGCTTTTGCGCTTGGGACAGGACTTGAAGGTTGGAATTTTTCTCTTCTGATATTTTATGTTCTGAATGGATGTTGGCAATGAAAAAAACGAGAATAATAGATGCAGCAACGGCGGTAAATCGAAGAACATGCTGGAAGAATCTGGGTTGCTTACCGAATGTTATATCTTCCTTTTTAAATACGATTTCATCATCACAAGACACAAGTTCTCCGCTTTCAAACACGGTGAACATATCTTTGTATACAGAGAATTCTGCATCTATTTCATTATTACGGAAATATTCGGCAAGTAATGATTCTTGCTCAATAGTGGTATTCCCTTCCATAAACATTTGGAGTAAATGGCGCAGTTCTTCTCTATCTTTAATTTTGTCCATATGGCTTGTCATAATTACACTTTCCTTTGTTTTAATTGTTCCAGCATCTTGGCTCTCGCCCTTGAGAGTATTACTCTGACCGATGTCTCAGTTGTGCCTATGATATTGGCAATTTCAATGAATTCCATTTGTTCTACTTGTCGCATGTGGAGTACTGTGCGGTATTTGTCAGGAAGACTTCTCACAACGGTTTGAATCCACTGCTCGTTTTCTTCGCATTCCAATTGGGTCTGTGCGTCCTCGCCACTGGAAAACATGGCACAATCTGAAAGATTTCCCTTTAGGTGGCGTTTTAAAGTGCGCAGATGGTCAATACATAAGTTCTTGGTAACGGTAATCCCTAAAGGTTCTATATTCCCTCGTAACTTATTTATTTTATCCCGTGCCATCCATAGCTTCAGAAGAGCGTCTTGAACAATATCCTCTGCTTCATTGTCATCGGCCAAGTAAAACAAGGCAACCTTTAACATCTTCAATCTCAACCCAGGAACGATTCTTTCAAATTCAATCCTGTCCATTTTTATATCTGGTCATTTTTTTGCAAAATTACTCTTTACTTAGAATATTCAAGTATTATCTCATTCTTATTATACGTAAAAGTGCTCAATTTGTTACAGCAGCCTTTAAATTTTCCTACTTTTCTATTCAAAATAGGTGAAACAGTGAACATAAATACTTACATTTGCAATGTAAACGACAATAGACGAAGAAAATGAAAAAACTTGTAATTTTTGATTTGGACGGCACACTGCTGGACACGATTGCCGACTTGGCTGCGGCTACCAATCATGCATTGCAAAAGAATGGGTTTCCCATGCACGATGTGGAAACCTTGCGTACTTTTGTGGGTAACGGTATAGGGAAACTGCTTGAACGGGCTTTGCCGGAAGAGGGGCGCACGGCAGATAATGTGGAACGACTGCGTTCCGACTTTGTTCCATGTTATGACGAGCACAATGCGGACTTGAGCCAGCCTTACCCAGGAGTGGCGGAGCTGCTTTCCCGTCTGCAGCAAAAGGGGACGATGCTTGCAGTGGCATCGAACAAATATCAGGCAGCAACGGTCAAACTGGTGGCACACTATTTTCCCAATATCCATTTTGTCAGTGTGCTGGGACAGCGTGAGGGCGTTCCCGTGAAACCTCATCCGGGAATTGTGCATGACATCATGGCGTCTGCTGGCGTTACGGCGGATGAGGTGCTGTATGTGGGCGACTCGGGCGTGGACATGCAGACGGCTTGCAATGCCGGAGTGGAAGCCGTGGCGGTTTCATGGGGATTCCGTCCCCGACAGGAGTTGGAAGCCGCTTCTCCGCTCGTTGTCATAGACAGGGCAGAGGAATTGTTGGTCTATGTCTGAAAAAGACACAAAAAGGGATGCACCTCGACGGGTACATCCCTTAATATTTTAAACTGGAATCAGGAGATGATTACAGGTTTGTCAGCTGGAAGTTTCTCCACTGTACCTTGATGTTGTTGCCATCGTGGATCTGCAACATGATACGGCCGGTCTTTGAACCAATCAACTCGTCGTCAATCTCGATCATAGCCTCGCCGTTGAGCCAGGTCTGAACCTTGTTGCCCTCAACGCGCAGACGCAGGGTGTTCCATTCGCCTTCCTTGATGATGTTTTCCTTCTCATCGGGAATCTGAATCAACCATCCACGGCCATAAGACTCGTAGATACCGCCGGTGTCGTAGCCCTTGGGAGCCACTTCGCACTGCCATCCATTAACGGTGTTGTTCTTGTAACCGCCGTGTACGAAAGAGTGGAAGAAGAGGCCTGAGTTGCCGTTAGAGCACTGCTTGAACTCTACGGTGAGGTCGAAATCCTTGTAATATTCGCGAGTACCGAGGTAGCCGTACTTCAGGTCTTCGCCGTTTTCTGTAACCAGGTTGCCTTCTTCGTCAACAGAAACGCGCATAGAGCCGAAGAGTTCCCAACCGGTGAGGTCCTTGCCGTTGAACAGGCTTACAGTACCCTTGTCCTTCTTGGGCAGCTCCTTGATCTTGATGTTACGGAAAGAAGCGGGATCTCCGTGGTCCTGAAGACAGAGCACACCTTCGTGAGCCAGACCGTATTCAGTGGCATCGCCCCACTTTCCGCTGGCCTTACGCTTGAACCAGTCATCGGTATAGGCTTCGAATTCCAGAATCTTCTCGCCGTTGAGCCAGTGCTCTACATGGCCGTTGTCATAGACAATCTTAGAAGTGTTCCATTCGCCTACGGGATTGATCTTCATCTTGCTCTGGTCGGGCAAGTGCATTGCATAGTCAACACCGATCTTCTGCCAGTCTTCCAACTTGGCGGGTGCGTTCTTCTCTTCCCATCCTTCTACGTCAATCAGCTGATATTCGGGGCCGGTAACATAGGGAACGGCAAAGCGGGGGTGCTCAACTACGTGGTACAGCATACCGCTGTTTCCACCCTTGGTGAGCTTCCAGTCCCACATCAGTTCAAAGTTGGCAAACTTCTTGTCGGTAACGATGTAGCCAGAAGCGTCGCCACCTTCGCCAGATGCCTGGATGCATCCGTCTACAACAGTCCAACCACCTTTGAGCTCTTTTTCGTTAAAACTTCTCCATCCGTTGAGTGTCTCACCGTCGAAGAGTAACTGCCATCCTTCTGCTTCTTCAGCCGCAGTAAGCGTGTTGGGCTTGGGGGGCTGGCAAGATGTTACTGAAGCAGTCATGATAGCTGCTGCAGCAAGAGTAGAAAAAAACTTCTTCATAATTTTTTTGAGATTAAAAATATGGTTAAAAATATCCTTTCAGTCATGAACTCGGGCTTCTTCCAAGAGAATGTTCCCGCTTTTGTGTGCAAAGGTAATAAAGATTTTTCAAAATGGGTGTTTGTTGCAGGAATTATTCTTGCCTATTTTCCTCTTAATCCGTTGAAAGTAAAAAACAAAGGGGCAAAAGTCGGTAATCTAGGATGAAAAATGGAATAAAATGTTTGTGGGACAATAAAAATGCATACCTTTGTACTATGGTCGCTCTTAAACGGTGCGGCGGCTCTTTTGACCGCTTTCTTTTGCTGTATGGAAAGCAACATTCGGAAATGTGGCAAGGTGTTAGCGTTCCTGGATAGCACAAGGTTTCAAGAAACGCCCATTAGGGAAAAGCAACCAATTCTATCCTACTAGCCTTTTTAAGATAAATGTATAAAATAAAACCGCCAATAGATTGTTACTATTAGCGGTTTTTTAAGTGGTGCCACCAGGAATCGAACCGGGGACACAAGGATTTTCAGTCCTTTGCTCTACC
>JAFNXL010000049.1 GCA_017379075.1 Bacteroidaceae bacterium | reverse complement strand
GGCGAAGGTATTGGTGGACCTCACTGTGGTTTGAACAAGCCTTGGCCCATGAGTCTGGTGATGAAGGCGTTCACCACCAATGACCGTGCGGAAAAGGAATGGTGCGTACAGCAGATTCTGAAGACAGACGGTGGAACCGGCTTCATGCACGAGTCTTTCAACAAGGATGATGCAACCGACTTTACCCGCAAGTGGTTTGCCTGGGCTAACACCCTGTTTGGCGAACTCGTAGTGGATATGTATGCAGAATAATGACACTAAGCCCCTCCTTCGGGAGGGGTTTTATGTACTATAATTTTATAAAGTAACAGGATGAGATTAAAAACGCTGTTTCTTCCGTTGTTGGGTTTGTTGGCAATGTCATGCGACCGGCAAAAGGAAGATGTTTTGGATTATGTGAATCCTAATTTGGGAACGGTGCATAGCCGATGGTTTGTCTATACTCCCGCTTCCGAACCATTTGGATTGGCAAAGCTCGGAGCGAGTACCAACGGAACATACGGAAACAAGGATGGTTGGGAGGCTGTCGGATATGAAGATGGACATACCAGCATAGACGGTTTCCCCTGTCTGCACGAGTTCCAGGTGGGTGGTGTCGCATTGATGCCCATTACCGGCGAGGCAAAGACCAGACCAGGCTTGCTGGAGAATCCCGAGGAGGGTTGGAGGAGTACCTTCCAGAAGTCTGACGAAGTTGCCGATGCAGGCTATTATAGCGTGGTTTTGCAAGATTATGGCGTTAGGGCAGAACTTACCGCCACGGCCCGTGTCGGATACCAACGATACACCTTTGCGGCAAGTGAAGACAGCCATATCTTGTTGAATATCGGTAACAGGCAGGGCGAGAGTGGTGCCGTACGCGATGCAAGAATAGAGGTTGTTAATCCCCAGACTGTACAGGGTTATGTGGTTACAGAACCCGAGTATGTGAAGAAATATCAGAAGGGAGCTTCTGTCCCCATGTATTTCTATGCTTGTTTTGACACACCTTTTGAAACTACAAGTGTAGCCTATCAGGACAGTGTGTGGCGTGAAGGGAATATGATTCAGGGACCTGGTGCTCTGATGTTGTTGAATTACAAAACAACACAAGGCCAACAGATTGTGGCGAAGATAGGTCTCTCATACACCTCCGTCGAGAATGCACGTCTGAATCTGGAAACAGAAGCGGAAAATCTCACTTTTGATGAAGCGCGCGAACAGACACAGGACAAGTGGAGAGAACAACTGGGCCGTATCAGGGTACAGGGCGGAACACAGGACAGCCGCGTCAAGTTCTATACAGGCCTTTACCATTGCCTTTTGGGACGTGGACTCGCCAGCGATGTGAATGGTGCATACCCCCGTAATGACGGCACTGTGGGACAGATTACACTTGACAAGGATGTCAAGCCTGTCCACAACCATTACAATACGGATGCCATCTGGGGTGGCTATTGGAATCTCACCCCCTTGTGGGCATTGGCTTATCCTGAATACTATAGCGATTTTATCAGCAGCCAGCTGCTTGTCTATCAGGATGCCGGTTGGTTGGGCGACGGAATTGCCTGCAGCAAGTATGTCTCCGGTGTGGGTACCAATATGGTAAGTATTGCCATGGCGGGTGCTTACCAGAGCGGAATTCGCAATTATGATATAGAGAAAGCCTATGAGGCATCCCTGAAGAACGAGCTGGAGTGGCAAGACCGAATTGAAGGTGCGGGCAAGACCGATGTCGGACAGTTTGTTAAGTTGGGTTACGTGCCTTTTGACACCTGCGTCTTTTATGGTACCCATCCCGGTGGCTCCCAATTCAGTGCCAGCCACACGTTGGAATACAGTTTCAGCGCTTATGCTGTGGCCCAGTGGGCAAAGGCCTTGGGTAAGGAAGACGATTATGCGCGTTTGATGGAATTGTCACGTGGTTGGGAAAAGCTCTTCAATGACAGTCTGAAACTGATTCATCCCCGTAATGCCGAGGGACAGTTTATTGACAATTTCAACCCATTGGAGTCATGGCGTGGATTCCAGGAAGGTAACTCCATGCAATACACTTTCTTTGTTCCCCAGAATCCCTCAGGTCTTGTCGGACGTGTGGGTAAGGACTTGTTCAACCACCGTCTCGATTCCATTTTTACCGTGGCACGCGACATGGTGTTTGGCGGAGGAAAGGTGGTAAATGCCTTCAGTGGTTTGGCTAGCCCCTATAATCATGGCAACCAACCCAGCCTGCACATCAGCTGGCTGTTCAACTTCAGCGGCAAGCCTTGGCTTACACAGAAATGGACACGCCTCATTTGTGATGAGTTCTATGGTGTAACAGGAGAACATGGCTATGGATACGGACAGGACGAGGATCAGGGTCAGCTCGGTTCATGGTATGTGTTGGCAGCGATGGGCCTGTTCGATGTGCAGGGTGGAGTGTCTCAGCGACCCACTTATCAGTTGGGCAGTCCCCAGTTTGAGCGTATAGAAATCGACCTTAAAGGACATCAGAATGCGGGCAGAAAGTTTGTTATAGAGACCAAGGGCAACGGACCGGGACAGTACTATGTCCAGTCTGCCACCCTCAATGGCAAACCCTTTGACCAGTGCTGGCTTTACCGCGATGAATTGTATAAAGGCGGAAAGCTGGAACTGCAGATGGGCGCAGAACCCAACGAACAATGGGGAGTGGAGGTTGCGCCCGCATGTCCTCAGTAGAGAATGACAATAGATTTTCATAAAACTTTCATATAAGTAAAAAGACAGATGAAGAAAACACTTGTAGATTTATTTGAAGCTTCAGTAAGCAAATATCCCAATAATACATTTCTGCTGGAAAAGACCGGCAAGAAGTTTGAACCCACAACCTATGCCCAGGTCAAGGAGCAGGTCTACCGTTTCGGCGCCGGCTTGCAGGCGCTTGGTGTGAAGAAAGGCGACACCATGGCGCTCCTGAGCGAAGGTCGCAACATGTGGGTGATTGGCGAACTTTCCATGTTCTATGCCGGTGCGGTAAATGTGCCCCTCAGTATCAAACTTGAAGAGAGCAATGACCTCTTGTTCCGTCTGATTCATGGTGATGTGAAGTATGTTATGGTGAGCGGTACACAGTTGAAGAAGATTCGTGCCATCAAGGAAAAACTGTCATTGGTGGAAAAGATTATTGTGTTCGACGAACAGCCTGCATACGAGGAAAAGGAAATGGCACTTGAAGAAGTGCTGAAACTGGGCGATGAGTTCTTGCGTACCCACACGGAAGAAGAGTTTCTTCAGGTGGCACATTCAATCCAGAACGATGATTATGCCACCATCACTTATACCAGTGGAACCACTGCCGACCCCAAGGGCGTGGTGCTTACCCATCGCAACTATACCGCCAATGTGGAGCAGGCTCTGACCTTGGTGGATATTGACCAGACTTGGCGCACACTCATCATCCTGCCCTTGGACCATTGCTTTGCCCATGTGGTGGGTTTCTATATCATGATGTCTGTGGGGGCCACAGCAGCCACCACACAGGTGGGCCGCACACCTCTGGAGACACTTAAGAACATTCCGCTCAATATCAAGGAAGTGCGTCCTCACTTCATCCTCAGCGTGCCCGCCCTTGCCAAGACCTTCAAGAAGAATATAGAGCAGGGCATCCGTGCCAAGGGTCCCACTGCCGTTCGTCTGTTCAATTGGGGAATGAAGATCCGCCAGATGTATTTTGGCGACAGCAATCTCGACTTCAAGGGCTTCCGCCTGTTCTTGAAACCCCTTGTGGCTCTTTTTGACAAGATTATCTTCTCCAAGGTGCGTGAGAACTTCGGTGGCGAACTCCGCTTCTTCATCGGTGGTGGTGCTCTGCTCGACAAGGATTTGCAGAAGTTCTATGTCGGCATTGGTATGCCTATGTTCCAGGGCTACGGACTCAGTGAAGCCACTCCTGTCATCTCCAGCAATGGCCCCGGTCTTTATCGTTTCGGTTCCAGCGGTAAGTTGGTAAAGCCCATCGAACTGAAGATTTGCGACAGTGAGGGCAAGGAACTTCCTGTTGGCGAGATGGGCGAAATCGTGGTGAAGGGCGAGAACGTGATGGCAGGATACTGGAAGAATCCTGAGTCTACAGCCGAAACCGTTCGCGATGGCTATCTCTATACCGGCGACCTTGGCTACATGAGCAAGGAAGGCCTCCTTTATGTGAAAGGCCGTTTCAAGAGCCTTCTCATCAGCAGCGACGGCGAGAAATACAGTCCCGAAGGCATTGAGGAAGCGTTGGTAGAGAAGTCGCCTTATATTGACCAGGCGATGCTGTATAACAATCAGTCGAACTACACCACAGCAGTGATTGTGCCCAACCGCGACCAGCTGACCCGCACGCTTAAGGCTCAGGGTCTTGATCTGTCGACTGAAGACGGACGCAAGGCTGCCCTGCAGATTCTCGATGGCGAGATGAACAAGTACAAGAAGGGTGGAGATTTCGAGGGAATGTTCCCCGAACGTTGGTTGCCCACATGCTTTGCAGTCTTGTCCGAGCCTTTTACAGAGCAGAACCAGATGATCAACAGTACCATGAAGATGGTGCGTGGAAAGATCGAGAAGGCCTATGCAGATCGCATAGCCTATATGTACACCGCTGCCGGAAAGCAGTTGCTTAACGAGCAGAATCTGGATGCGTTGAAGTAAATTTTGCCTCTTTATTATATATAATGTATATGAGAATGCGCAACGGACTTTGGAGTTTGTCTCTCATTATTCTGCTTCTTGTTACGGGCTGCACCACTTCTGCACCCGAACAAGAGGCATTGGATTTCCTTTACCGCTACATGCCGCTGTCGGACAGTGTGGATTATGACCGCGACTATTGGACACGTTGTGTACAGACTACGTTGCAGGCACGCGAGGAAATGCCTTGGGGAAAAACCATCCCCGAACGGGAATGGAAACATTTTGTCTTGCCCGTCAGGGTAAATAACGAGAATTTGGACGATGCCCGCACCGTCTTGTATCACGAACTGAAGGACAGGGTTAGACATCTGAGCATGTACGATGCCGTGCTCGAGGTGAACCATTGGTGTCACGAGCATGTCACCTACCAACCCTCGGACAGCCGTACCAGCTCCCCGCTTGCCACCATGCGTTCTGCCATTGGCCGTTGCGGAGAGGAAAGTACGTTTACGGTTTCTGCCCTTCGTGCCGTAGGCATTCCCGCACGCCAGGTCTATACGCCCCGCTGGGCGCATACAGACAACAACCATGCCTGGGTGGAGGCCTGGGTAGACGGCAAGTGGTATTTTCTTGGCGCATGTGAGCCGGAGCCGGTACTCAATCTGGGATGGTTCAATGCCCCTGCCAGTCGTGGCATGCTGATGCACACCAAGGCATTCGGCAACTATGACGGTCCCGAGGAAGTGATGTCACAGACCGCCTGCTACACCGAGATCAACGTGACGGAGAACTATGCACCGGTCAGTAAGGTCTCTGTCCTGGTGGTGGACGAGAAGGATGCTCCCGTAAAGGATGCCCGTGTGGATTTCCGTGTCTACAATTATGCCGAGTTCTTCAACTTGGTCAGCAAGACATCCGATGAAAAAGGTGGGGCAAGCCTCACTTGTGGCCAGGGCGACCTGCTGGTGTGGGCAGCCAAGGAAGGTAAGTTCGGACTCTGCAAGGCCAGTGTGGGAACGGATAGTGCTGTAACCGTCAAACTGGACAAACAGCCCGGCTATTGCGGAACACTCGATTTGGATATGATCCCTCCTCCCGAACGGAACAATCTGCCCGAGGTGACAGACGAACAGCGAGCCGAGAATCAGAGACGTTTTGCCTACGAAGACTCTGTACGCCAGGCCTATATGGACAGCGCGTTCTGCCTCACTGGTGAGGGACGCACCGGATATTTCCTGCAACACGCCCGTGCCAATCACCCGGTCATCAGCTCATTCCTTGAAGCACATTCCGATGACTGGGCCACCACTGTTTTGGGCACGCTCATGAGTAAGGATTACCGTGATGTAACGCCCGAAGTGCTTGAAGACCATTACGCCCATTCTTTCGCAGCCCGTAACCTTCCTGCATCCCTTGTGCCCTATGTGGCCGGATTGCGCATTGCCAACGAGATGCTCACTCCGTGGCGTGGAACCTTGCAGCAGGCTTTTGCCGGCTATGAGGTGGAACAACTGGTGCAGTGGACCCGTGACAGCATTCTTATCAACGAAGAGAAGAATCCCCAGCATCTTTGTATGAGCCCGTTGGGCGTTTACCGCAACCGTGTTACGGACAAGCACAGCCGCAACATCTTCTTTGTGGCAGCCTTGCGCAGTTTGGGCGTGCCGGCACGCATAGACCATGTAACCGGGAAGGTGCAGTGGACAGAGACGGTGGCCACACAACCCGAGTGGCACGATGTGGAGTGGGAGAGTGCCAGTTCGGCTCTGCCTCCCCAGGGCATACTGAAACTGCAGACCGAGGGCACAATACCCGAATATGCCACCCATTACACCCTGTCGCGCATTACAGCTGATGCCAACTTGCAGTTGCAGGACTATGAGATGAATCCTCGTGCCGCACAACGGTTCTTTACCGAGGGCGTCTCCATGGATGCCGCCCCCTATCTGTTGACCACGGGCACACGTCTGGCCAACGGTGGTGTGTTGGTGCATCTGTCATTCTTCGATTTGCCCAAGGAAGAGACAGTCACTGTGCCAGCCCCCATGCGAACCGATGAGGAGAAGGTGCAGGTGATTGGCGCCTTCGACAGCGAAATACGCTATACACCGTTGGGCAAGTCGGATGTGGCATCCATCCTTTCCACCACCGGACGCGGCTATTATGTTATCGGCTTCCTCAAACCCGGTGACGAACCCACCAACCATGCCTTGCGCGACATGGCTGCGGTGAAGGAAAAACTGGAAGAATGGGGCCGCCCCATTGTGCTGCTTTCAACAGACGGTGTGGACCTGAACCGTTTCCTCTCGCGTCCCGAATTCCAGGGACTCCCCAGTACGGTGTCCTTTGGTGCCATAGACCGAGCGTCGCTCGACAAGGCTTTTGCCGAATCGCGCATCCCCCTCACGGGCGACTATCCAGTCTTCTTCATTGCCGACACCTTCAATCGTGTGGTATGGTGCAGCCAAGGATACACCATTGGCCTGGGCGACCAAATCCTGAAGATTGCCAAGAAATTGTAGCCAATGCGTTGCATAGGCAAACGCAAGCCTTTGCATTGGTCAACTCAATGCTTTGTACAGTTCGATGCAAGGCATTGAGTTTTTTTTGCTATAATGCGATGTTTTCAGGTTGCTCAAAATTGAGTTAGGTGACTATGTCGGGTATAATTGTTTCAGCAAGTTACAGCCTATCTAGTTGGTTGAATACAGTGGCACAATTTAGAGATCTTTGACATCTGAAAACGGTATCCGGAGTGTCGGAAATGGTTTTTAGACCCCCGATTTACATTTTCGAAACGCGAAAAAGCAGATTTTCAACTCCTAACAATGATTTGATGTATGAGTACATTTGGTGACTTCCATTCATTGGGTTTCCCGACCTTCTGACGCTTTTGAAACATTGAGTAATCAGCAGAAGGCGATAAGTTGAAAACTGGAATCCCCCAAAAAGAATTTGCGGTTATCAGTTACATCTGGGTCATCTGTGTGCCATAGCTCTAAATTCCAAACTCTTCCACCACTTGTTGTACCAACCGTGCATCGGTGTGGTTGCCGTTGCGCAACGAACCGTGGATTTCGGTGGCGCCTGTTTGGGAAAGGATGTGCATGGCGTTCTGGGGATTCACGCCTGCACCGGGCATGATGATGATGCGTCCGTCGGCTTGGGCCGTGAGCTGACGCAGGAGGGGGATTCCGTCAAATGCCGATTGCTGTTGGCCGGAGGTGAGCAGGCGGTGGCAGCCCAGGGTGATGATGTCTTCCAATGCCTCTGCGGGGTTTTTGCACACATCGAACGCGCGGTGGAAGGTGACGCTCATGCCTGCTGTCTCTTCCATCATGCGGGCAATGGCGGGTTTGTCAATGTGGCCGCTGGGTGTGAGTGCGCCAATGACCACGCCATGTGCGCCCAGCGACTTGGCAAGCCGTATGCTTGCGGCCATCGTCTCCACTTCTTCTGGGGTGTAGACAAAGTCGCCCTCGCGCACTCTGATGAGCACCTGTACCGGTATGCCGGTGGCTATGGCCTGTCTCATCAACTCCTCGCCTGGGGTAAGTCCGTCCAGTTCAAGGGCCTCGCAAAGTTCTATGCGGTGTGCTCCGCCTTCCTTTGCCGCCATCACACTCTCTATGTCTGCACAACAAACTTCCAGTTTCATCTTTCTTCTGTACTTTTTAGGTTTTCTGCGTAAAAGTACGGTTTTTTCCTCACATGACCAAACATGCAAGCTGATTCGCGTCTTTGCAGACGCCCCTTTTATCCTGTGTCGTTATAAACCGAGGGCTTAAAAGCCCCCGGCTATTCAACTTCACGTCTTTCAGACGCTTCATGTGTTAAACGCTTATTCTTCTCACTTCTCCCTAAAGGGCGGTTCTAAAAATTCTGGATTTAAGTTTTTACCTTTTCTGGTATTCTCCGTTTCGGTCGCTTTTCATCTTTTGCCGTGTGTCATTTTGTCAAGTCTCATCAGTCACATAGCCCGCTATATTCCTTCTTCAACTTTCAAAAGCACACACGACAATAGAACGAAAATCAACGCGACATAATTTTTAGAACCACCCTAAAAAGTTTCTCTGAAAGCGAAATCAAATTCTTGTGCCATTCGTTGCATATCTGCCCATTTCATTCTAACTTTGCGTATATATTATATAATAATGTATATGAAAGGTATGAATTTAGGCCGGTTGTCGGCTATGCTGTGCATGGCAGCCATCTGCCTTGGCGTACAGCCAACGGTGGCACAGACTTATTATGACCAGATTCGCATCGGGTGGGACTATCGCAAGCAGACGTTTGTAAGCGGTGGTGTGTATTCGCGCTTGAAGAAACTCTCGGACGGTTCGCTGGCCTGTGTGTACAGCGAAGGCCCCGGCGTTTATATCCGCAAGCGGAACGCTGACGGTTGGGGAGCGCCTGTGCTGGTGGCTACAGATGCCCGCAGACAATATGGTTACACCAATGCCGAGCTGACGGAACTGGCTGACGGACGGTTGGTATATGCCTGGAATGCGCGTCCGCATGGCAACACGGGGTTGCCATACAAGATTATGTTGTGCTATTCGGCAGACAAGGGGCAGACCTGGAGTGCTGAGGAAACGCTTTTCGTTGCCGGTGCGGACTTTGAGGAGGGATGTTGGGAACCGGTGGTGATGCAGTTGCCTTCGGGTGAGATCCAATTGTTCTTTGCCAATGAATACCTGGTGTCAGACAAGCAGCAGCACATTGCCATGATGCGTTCTTTGGACAATGGCGCCACATGGGGACAACCGGAAGTGGTGTGTTTCCGTGCCGGTTCGCGTGACGGCATGCCTGTCCCAGTCCGTCTGCAACAGGACAAAGGTCTGGCGCTTGCCATTGAGGACAACGGTCTGAACGGGGCGTTCAAGCCGGTAATCATCCATACCACCATGCAGGACAACTGGAAGAGCGGAACCGTATTGGCCGACAGTCCCAACCGCTGGTCGGCCTTGGCGGAAAGCGATACCTTGCCAGCCCCGGTCTATGCCGGTGCGCCATACCTGATTCAACTCTCCACGGGCGAGACGTTGCTCTCCTTCCAGTCGGGCGAGGGACGAAAGTCCCAAGGCACACTGGACCATTCCCTGATGCAGGTATATGTGGGCGATGCCGAAGCACGCAATTTCTGTTGCCGTACCACTCCCTTTCCTTTCCCTTTCCATCCGGAGGCCCGCACGCTCTGGTGCGCCCTGGAACAGACCGACGAGCAGACGGTAATGGCCACCGCATCCGTTTCCGGACTGAAAAAGCGCAATGGCATACAGACATCCACCGGCCGTATCTACAGCCCTATGAAGGCCAGACACGTACAGGAGTTGCCCGAATGGGACAGCATGTCCGATGCCATGTTCATCGGTGCGGAATCGCAGGCACAGGTGAGGATAAAGTCGGTTTGGAATGCCGATTCGCTGTATTTCCATTTCCGTGTGGCGGACTTCCGCCTTTGTGTCGCTCCTTTAGGCCAACTGCCTGAAATGTCGGATGGTGTGGAACTCTGTATTGACCGCACAATGAAAGGAAGTCATACACTGACGGAAGGCATGTTCCGCATCCTGGCCAATGTGGCTGGTATGGCACGCTGCCAAAACATTGTAGACGGAAGGTGGGCCGCATGGGACAGCAGTGTGCGTGCCGATGTGACGCTGCAACCGGACGGATATGCCGTGGAGGTGGCCATCCCATGGCATAAAATAAAAGGCAAACCCAACAAAAAGGGGCTTGCCGTGTGCTTCCGTCTGCACAACAATGATGCAGAGGGTGTGGTATACCATGAAAACATGCCGGGTGCGGATCCGGACAGACCGTACACCTGGATGCGCTGTACGTTCTAACCGAAGAGTTTCTTGAATTCCTGTTCGAAGTTGGGAGTAAGAATGTCTTTCCCTATGGACTCCCGTATCTCGTCCATGTTCCAGAAGCGGCCTCCGCTGGTCTCTTCGCTGGGGCGTATGTCCTTGTCGTAAACGGTTTTATAGGGATAGACCATTTCACATTCGCGTTCTGAACGGAATACATATTGGGGCAGTGCTTCGGGCGTGAAGCCCTCTATGCCCAATTCCTCACCGGCCTCGCGGAACAAGGCTTGTTCCACGTGCTCGCCCAGGTCGATGTGCCCGCCCACAGCCGTGTCCCATTTGCCGGGCTGGATGTCTTTCCACTCCGGCCGCTTCTGCAGATAGAGTTCTCCCTTGCTGTTGAACACGTGAAGGTGTACCACCGGATGCATCATCATGCTGCCGTTGTGGCATTCGCCCCTTGTGGCAGCACCGGTAATGTTGCCGTTCTCGTCCACCAGTGGGAGCAGTTCATCTTGTCTGTCTTGTTTCATAATTCGGAATTTTCGGGAATGAGCAGTGAGCTGTCGCCATAGCTGAGAAAACGAAAATCGTGTGCCAGGGCATAGTCGTATATCTTGCGCCAGTCGCCCTGTACGAATGCACTGACCAGCAGGAGCAGAGTGCTTTGCGGCTGGTGGAAGTTGGTGACCATCATCTGGACAATGTGGTAGAGGTATCCCGGTGCAATGATAATCTGTGTGCTGCTGTGCAGCACGTCAAGCTGTTGCCGGTCCATGTATGAGAGCAATGCCTTCAAGGCGTCTGTGGTGTTCATTTCTCCTGTGTATTCGTAGGGCATCCATTGTGGAACGTGCAGCTCCGTGTGCCCCTCTGCCGCCATCACCCCCATGTAATACAGACTTTCCAATGTGCGCACACTGGTGGTGCCCACAGCAATGGCCTGTCCGTTGTGCGCCAGCAGTCTTTCCACGGTCTCGCGCTTGACGGCAATGTGCTCGGTGTGCATGTCGTGCCCGCCAATCTCTTCGCTTTTCACCGGTCTGAACGTGCCGGCTCCCACGTGCAGGGTTACTTCCTCGCGGACAATGCCTTGTGCGTCCAGCTCCTCCAATACCTCTTGTGTAAAGTGCAGTCCGGCAGTGGGGGCAGCCACGCTGCCTTTAATTTTGCTGTACACGGTCTGGTAGGTTTCCTTGTCGCTCTCTTCTGTCTGCCGGTTCAGATAGGGCGGAATGGGCAGTTCGCCCATCGCTTCCAGAATCTCTGCCCATGACGGACCGGTTTCCCATTCAAAGTCGATGCGGTGGCTTGTGCCGTGCGTCTCAGCCCTTGTGGCTTTCAGTTCTATGGTCTTTCCGTTTACTTCCACAGCCTGTCGCAGGGCACCTTCCTTCCACTTCTTCAGGTTGCCCACCAGGCAGAACCATGCACAACGGTTCCGCTGGATGAAGTTCTCCTGGTATTCCACCGGGCAGGCGGGTTCCAGAATGAAAATCTCTATCAGTGCCCCGGTCTCCTTGCGGAAACGCAGACGGGCCTGTATCACCTTGGTGTTGTTGAACACCATCAATGCGCCCTTGGGCAGATAGGAGGGCAGATGGTTGAAACGGCTTTCCTCCACCTGTCCGCGGTTGTACACCAGAAGCTTGCTGCTGTCGCGCTGCGCCAAGGGGAATTTGGCAATGCGCTCGTCGGGCAGGGCGTAATTATAATCCTTGATTTGAATATGCTTGGGGTCCATCGGTCACAAATTTGTGCAAAGATACATCATTCTCGGGAAAAATGTGTAATTTTGTCTGCAAAACAAGGAATAACAGATGAAAATAGGAGATAAAGTTCGCTTCCTTTCCGAAGTGGGAGGAGGCATAGTGAGTGGTTTCCAAGGCAAGGATGTCGTGCTGGTACAGGATGAGGACGGCTTTGACATTCCTATGCTCAAGAGCCAGGTGGTGTTAATTGACACGGACGATTACAACATTGCAAAGGTAGACACCTTGGGCACCAAACAGAAGAAAGCAGCGGAGCCGGTGGAGATTGAACCTTGCGACAAACCCATAACCTTCAAGCCCAAGGTGGTGGAGCGCAAGGACGGTGACCGTCTGAACGTGTATCTGTCCTTTGTGCCGGATGATGTGAAACGCATATCGGACACCACCTTTGAGGCCTATCTGGTCAATGATTCCAATTATTATCTGCAAGTCCTCTACATGAATGCCGAGGGCAACAACTGGCGTGCCCGTTTCTGCGCGCAGGTGGAGCCCAACAGCAAGGTGTTCATTGAGGAGTTTGACCGCAGTGCGCTGAACGAGCTGGAGCGCGTATGTGTGCAGATGATGGCATGGAAGCACGACAAGACCTTCCAGATAAAGCCTGCTATAAGCACGGCTCTCCGTATAGACGGCACCAAGTTCTACAAACTGCATACGTTCCAACCCAACGAGTTCTTCAACGATCCCAACCTGACCCTCGATGTGGTAAGGGACGACAAGCCCGTGCGTCAGGTCTTTGTGGATGCCGAACAGTTGCAGGAGGCATTGCTGGAAAAGAAGAAGCAGGACGAGCAGCCCGTAAAGCCGGTTCCCAAGAAGCAGGAGAAGGACGGCCCCATTGAGGTGGACTTGCACATTGGCGAGCTGTTGGACACCACTTCGGGCATGAGCAACGGCGACATGCTGATGGTACAGATGAACGAGTTCCGCCGTGTGATGGACGAGAACATCAAGAAGCTGGGACAGAAGATTGTCTTCATCCACGGCAAGGGTGCGGGCGTGTTGCGCAAAAACATCCTGCAAGAACTGAAGTACCGCTACAAGGGCTGTACATGGCAGGATGCCTCGTTCCGCGAGTATGGTTTCGGTGCCACCATGGTTAAGATAGGCCAGTCATGATAAGGAATCTGGTCTTTGACTTCGGTAAAGTGCTGGTTGACTATGACTTTGAGCGTGTCATCCGCGACTTTTTCCATCAGGGCGATCATTTGGAGGAGTATTGCCGCATTGTGCTCAGTGATGCGTTCATGAACCGTTGCGACTTGGGTGTGGAACCTCTTGAAGAAATTCTTCGCCAGGAACAGGAGGCACATCCTCATTTGGCAGCCCAGCTGCAGTTGTTCTATGACCGCTTTGACGAGTTCATCCTGGGAGAGATGGATGGCATGCGTCCGCTCCTGATGCAGCTCAAACAGAAAGGTTTCCGCCTGTATGGATTGACCAATTGGTCGAAAAAGGTACATGGCATCATGCGCAAATATGAGATCTTTTCTCTGCTGGACGGATGGGTCATCTCTTCCGAGGAGCATCTTATCAAACCCGATGTGGCCATATATGACCGTCTGTGCCAGAAGTGTGGCCTTGTTCCCCAGGAATGTTTCTTTGCGGATGACAAGCAAGTGAATATTGACGGAGCATTGCGTGCCGGCATGAAGGCTGCGGTATTTACCACTGCCGCACAATATGTGAAGGACCTCAGCAGAGAAGTCCCTGGACTAGAACTCGTATTATAAACACATTCATTCCCTTATAATTATGCGTTTTCCCATTCTTTCTTTTCTCTCTCTCTTGTTTGCCTGTGCCACCAGTGCTGGCGCACAGACCAAAGAAGATTCTCTTGCCATTGTGAATGCTGTATGGCAGACCCGGCAGACAGCGGACGGCATAGTTCACAAACGTGCCCAGATTGAGACGCTTTATCAAGGCTGTCAGCACATAAATCTGGTTGAGATTCCACGCAAAAGAAAATTCCGTTTCGGCATCGGCTCGCCTGGTGGCATGAAGCCGACCAGTGGCATTGGCAAAGACAACGAAGCCATAGCCGCATTGAACGGTTCATACTACAACATGAAGAACGGAAGTTCTGTATGTTTCTTGAAGAAGGAGGCACAAGTGGTGGACAGCACTACTGCCGCAGAGTTCGATTCGCGCGTAACGGGTGCCGTGCGAACTTACAAACACAAGGTGGAGATTATGCCGTGGAATATTGACACAGAACGTGCCTATCGGGGAAAGAAAGGCACAGTGCTGGCTTCCGGCCCTCTGCTTCTACAAGATGGGGAAATCTGTCCTTGGGACGAGTGCAGCGAGTCGTTCATTGTAACCAAACATCCCCGCACAGCGCTTTACCTTACCTCAAGCAAGGTGGTATTCCTTACGGTAGATGGGCGTTCGCCAGGCAATGCCATTGGGGTGAATATCCCGGAACTGGCCCATCTCATTCGTGTGCTTGGCGGTTGCGATGCCATCAACTTGGATGGCGGAGGCTCCACCACCTTATGGATGGAAGAGGGTGAGGGCAATGGTGTGCTGAACTGTCCGTCGGATAACCGCAAGTTTGACCATGAAGGTGAGCGAAGCGTGTCCAATGCCATTTTTGTGCGGAAATAATCCATAAAGATTCTGGAATTCTACAAGAAAAAAACCATTTACAGGGCTTGTTGCCAAAACTGTAAATGGTTTTTTCCTTTATGTCCGTCCCCTCTAAAAGGGTGGGGGACAGCTTATCCTTCGGGATACAAACCCAAGAACTTGGCGCGGAAGTTGCGTCCCTTGATGCTGGGGAGTTGGCTTCGGCTGTCGATGTCGGGACGACTACGGAGGTAGTCCATGACGCGGTCGTAACAGTCTTGTACGGAAGTGGCCTTAACGCGGGCTACAAAATCAGTGCTGAAATAGCGTGATTTTCCGGTAACAGGGTTGGCCAGTACACGGTTGAAGGTAACTTCTGCCTCGTACCATCCCACGTTGTCCGACAAGTATGGGCTGCGGGGACGTTCTTTCTCCACCACAGGCTGCTCTGCAGACTGTTCTACAACACTGGTTCCGTTGGCCTTGAACTCTTCCAAGGTCTTGGCGTTGGTCTTTATCACAATAAAATATGAACGATTACGAACCTTGTATCGTTTGGGATATTGTATGGGTCCGTTTACGTAAGAAACAAAATCGTTCACAAAAAAATCATCGGGTTCAAAACCCGGAATTTCAGAAAGGAAGGCAACGGCTTCATCAATTTTCTGCACGACAACTTCCTTGTCAAAATATCTTATGTAAAGATTCATAAAATAATTAAGGGTGATGTGTTTTATAAATCGTTATGTCCAATCAAGTCTTTTTGCGACATAGGCAGGTGCTAAACTCGGGCGCAAAATTAGTAAAAAACCATGAAATGCGAAACTTTTTACACGGAAATGTGAAAGTTTTTGTTTAATTTTGCACCAATCGTTGCAATTAAATGTCAAGAATAGGAAACCAATATGAAAATATTAGAGTTTATGCGCAACTGGACGCTGCCCATCAGTATGGGAACTGGCGTTGCTTCATATTTCATTCTGTCCGAGGCTGAATGCCTCAGACCCTATCATCCCTACATGTCCAAGATGGTGGATGCCCTTCAGCCCATATTGATCTTCAGTATGCTTTTCCTCTCGTTCTGCAAGATAAAGCCAAAGGAACTGAAATTGGTGCCGTGGCAATGGAAACTGTTGTGCATACAGGGCGGAACGTTCATGGTCTTGGGAGGACTGCTTGCCCTGATGCCCGAAGCGGAGTGGCGCATACTGGTGGAGGCGGCAATGATTTGCTTTATCTGTCCCACGGCTACAGCGGCCATTGTCGTTACCGGAAAACTGGGTGGCAATACGGGTTCGCTGACCATGTTCACCATATTGGGCAACCTGTCTACGGCAATTCTTGTGCCCTTGATGATTCCTGTCATCCATCCGCAGGGCGAAACACATTTCATTGGCAATTTTCTGCAGATTATCGGCAGGGTGTTCCCACTGCTTTTCTGTCCGTTTATCCTGGCCATGTTTCTGCAATGGGTGTGCCCAAGGCTGGTAGCACGGATTGTAAAGATAAAGGATATGGCCTTCTATCTGTGGACAGTGGCCCTTGCCATTGCCATGTGCATTACGACAAAGAGCCTTATGCACAGTCCCTTCCCGATATATTATGAAATCAGCATAGCCGCCATCAGCCTGTTGGCATGCATTGCTCAGTTTGCCATTGGCCGCAAACTTGGTTGCAAGGACGGAGAACCGTTAAGCGCGGGACAGGCGGCAGGACAGAAAAATACGATTTTCGCCATTTGGATGAGCTATACTTTCCTTACTCCGGTTACGAGTTTGGCCGGTGGCTTTTATAGCGTATGGCATAACGTCTATAACTCATACCAGTTGTATCAGAAACGAAAAAAGCAGCTGTCCTAATCTTTCTTTGGCAGATAAAAGTCGGCACACAAGGATGCATATTCAGCAGTGCGTCCGCCAGTCTTCTCTTGCAGCACAAGCGTTTCATTCTCAATCGTATCCGAAGAGATGCGAGATAACGTAAGGAGCAACCGTTTGGGCGGTTTGTGCGCTACGGTGAAAACCTTGCAGGTGCGGACAATGTACCAACCATTTGCCATGGCATGGGTGATGAACAGCTCTGCGGTTTGAGTGGGGAGAATCAGGCTGAAACGTCCTTGTGGTTCCAATAACCGCCCTACACTTTCCAACAGGCTTTCCAGACTAAGGTATGCCGTGTGCCGGGCACGCATCCGTGCGTCATCTGGCGGCAAGGTCTGTTCGGTATAATAAGGCGGATTGCAGAGGACATGGCTGAAGGATACGGAAGGGGAATATGTCCGCACATCCTGCAAAAAGAGTTGCACTCTGTCAGAAAAAGGACTGTTGCGCACATTCTGAAGTGCTTGTTCCACGGAAGATGCGTCCACATCGATACCCCATACATGGGAATGGGGGGCGCGTTGGGCGGCCATCAGCGCAATGAGTCCGCTGCCACAACCCACATCCAGTATGTGGTTGCTGCCGGAGAGGTCGGCCCAGGCTCCCAGCAAGACACCGTCCGTGCCGACTTTCATCGCACAACGGTCGTGCTGGATTTCAAACTGGCGAAAGGTAAAAGAATTATTCATACTCTTTTTTCAATTGTCTTTATCCGCTTTTTGCGAACATAATGGCAAAGTTACACATTTTATATATAATTTAAGGGCTATGTGGCTATTTTTTCGTAACTTTGCAGCCGTTTTGTGAAAAAGATTCTCTATATGACAGATTCCAAAAAAACCATGTCGTTTTCTTTCTCTATGACTCCTGATCAGGACTATGAGAACATTATACATGCCCATCTGGGCGGAACAATGGGAGTGTTGCCTTTGCGAGACAGCACTTTCTTCCCAAGCAACATTTCCACTGTTTTGGTGGGAAGGGCTTTTTCCCGCAAGCTGGTAAAAGAAGCGGAGAAGAAAAACAAGCGTATCATGATGGTGGCCCAGAAGGCTTCCGATATTGAGACTCCGGCATTTGAAGACCTGGAACATGTGGGCGTTGTCGCACAGATTGTACATTGTATGGAACTGCCAGACGGCAACCTGAACGTGCTGGTGCAGTGCCTTAACAGAGCCAGGATTACGAATGCCTATTGGGAACGTAATATCCTGATGGCAGATGTCGAGGATTATGACGATGAGCCGGCAGACCCCAAAAACAACGAGTATCTGTCTTTGTTGAAGATGATAAAGAACAGAACGCTTCATTTCCTGAAGGTCAGCGACATTGCTCCAGAAGAGTTCTACAACTTTGTCCGCAACCTTTCCCTTATCCCGGCCAGCGTGAACTTCATCGCCATGAACCTGCCGCTGGACCTGCCTACCAAACAGCAGTTGTTGGAGGCTCCTGGCGAACAGCACAGAGCTGTGGCATTGCTTAAGATCATCAATACGCTGATTCAGCTGCAGGAGATAAAGCAGTCCATTGAGAACAAGACCCGTGCCGAGCTGGACCAGCAGCAGAAGGAGTATTTCCTGAACCAGCAGATCAAGAATCTGCAGGCCGAGCTTGGTGGTGCGGACGAGACGAGCAGCAAGCAGGATGACATCAACAAGATGAGAAAAGAGGCCGAGGGCAAGATGTGGAGCGACAAGGTGCAGGAAATCTTCAACAAGGAACTGATGCGCCTGCAACGTATTAACATACAAAGCCCCGACTACAACGTGCAGCTGAACTATCTGCAAACCATGTTGCAACTGCCTTGGGACTATTGCACCGTTGACCATCTGAAGCTGAAGTCGGCAGAGAAAATCCTCAACCAGGACCATTATGGAATGGAGAAGGTGAAGGAACGCATCCTGGAACATCTGGCTGTCCTTCAGCTCCGTGGCGACCAGAAGAGCCCCATCATCTGTCTGTACGGTCCTCCGGGAGTGGGTAAGACCAGTCTGGGCAAGAGCATTGCCAAGGCCTTGAAACGTAAGTATGTACGCATGAGCTTGGGCGGAATGCATGACGAAAGCGAGATCAGAGGCCACAGACGTACTTACATTGGAGCCATGCCCGGCCGTATTGTGAAGAACCTGATCAAGGCAGGAAGCAGCAACCCCGTCTTTGTGCTGGATGAGATAGACAAGGTAAGCCAGGCCACACACAACGGCGATCCCTCTTCGGCACTGCTCGAAGTGCTTGACCCGGAACAGAATACGGCATTCCATGACAATTTCCTGGATATAGACTATGACCTGAGCCGTGTCATGTTCATCGCTACGGCCAATGACATCAACACCATTCCGCGTCCGCTCCTGGACCGCATGGAACTGATAGAGGTGGGTGGCTACATTACCGAAGAAAAGATAGAGATTGCCAAGCGACATCTGGTTCCCAAGGAGAAGGAAAAGAACGGATTGGAGAGTTTCAAGGACTTGAAGCTGAACAAGTCGGCCATCGAATACATTATAGAACACTATACCCGCGAAAGCGGAGTGCGTAGTCTGGAGAAACAGATCAACAAGGTGTTCCGCAAGATGGCACTGGAAATGGCGCGTACAGAAGAGGAACCGCAGATGACGGTTACCACCGAGATGGTGAAGCAGATGTTGGGCAAGCCCCTTTTCAACCGTGACAAGTACCAGGGCAACGAATATGCCGGTGTGGTAACGGGTCTGGCATGGACAAGTGTGGGCGGAGAGATTCTGTACATCGAGACCAGTGTCAGCCGTGGCAAATCTGGCAAACTCACCCTTACCGGAAACCTGGGAGACGTGATGAAGGAGAGTGCCATGTTGGCGCTTGAATACATAAAGGCACATGCGGACAAATTGCAGATTGACATGCGTGTGTTCGACAATTACAATCTGCACATCCATGTCCCCGAAGGCGCTGTGCCCAAGGACGGCCCCAGTGCGGGTATCACAATGGCCACCAGCATCGCATCGGCACTGACACAACGCAAGGTCCGCAGCAATCTGGCCATGACCGGAGAGATTACGCTCAGAGGCAAGGTGCTTCCCGTGGGCGGCATCAAAGAGAAGATTCTGGCTGCCAAGCGTGCCGGCATAACTAAGATTATCCTGTGCGAGGACAACCGAAAGGACATTGAGGAAATTCCCGCATTGTATCTGAAGGGGCTCACTTTTGAGTTCGTAGAGTCCATTATGGATGTGTGGGACATTGCCCTGATGAATAAAAAAGTGGACAACGCCGTGGAATTTACTTTTGACGAAGAAAAAGAGGAGGCAAAAGGATGACTTTTGAACTGCTGAAGACAGATGACAAGACCCAGGCACGTGCCGGTCTGTTGCAGACTGCCCATGGGCAGATTGAAACCCCGATATTCATGCCCGTGGGAACCGTGGGCAGTGTGAAGGGATTGACCGTGAGGGATTTGCGTCAGGAGGTAGGAGCGCAGATAATTCTGGGTAACACCTATCACCTGTATCTCCGCCCCGGAACCGAAATTCTGGAAAAGGCCGGCGGGCTGCACAAGTTCAATGGCTGGGACGGCCCCATTCTGACGGACAGCGGTGGCTTTCAGGTGTTTTCCCTTACCGGTATCAGAAAACTGACGGAGGAGGGATGTACCTTCAGAAGCCATATTGACGGCAGCAAGCATATCTTTACACCGGAGCGTGTGATGGACATTGAACGCAGCATCGGTGCGGACATCATTATGGCACTTGACGAGTGTCCTCCGGGCACCAGCGACTATGCCTACGCGAAGAAGAGTCTGGGGCTTACCCACCGCTGGCTCGACCGTTGTTTCAAGCGCTTCAATGAGACGGAGCCTCTTTATGGTTATGAGCAAAGCCTTTTCCCCATTGTGCAGGGATGTACCTTCAAGGACCTCCGCAGACAGAGCGCAGAGTTCGTTGCCTCAAAGAATGCCGACGGCAATGCCATTGGCGGACTGGCGGTTGGCGAACCGGCGGAAGTCATGTATGAAATGATTGAGGTGGTCAATGAAGTGCTCCCGAAAGACAAACCCCGCTACTTGATGGGAGTGGGCACGCCCGCCAACCTGTTGGAGGGAATTGAGCGCGGAATCGACATGTTCGATTGTGTAATGCCTACCCGAAACGGCCGAAACGCCATGCTCTTCACCTCTGAGGGCATCATGAATATGCGTAACCGGAAATGGGCGGATGATTTCTCCCCCATTGACCCGAACGGAACGGCAGAGGTGGATGTGTTCTACAGCCGTGCCTATCTGCACCATCTGTTCAAGGCCCAGGAACTTCTGGCTTTGGAAATCGCCAGCATACATAATCTGGCGTTCTACCTCTGGTTGGTCAAGGAGGCGCGCAAGCACATCATTGCCGGAGACTTCAGCTCTTGGAAGGCAGGCATGCTGCCCAAGATAACACAACGATTATAATTTATCCCCGATACAACGCTGACGCATGAGAATCCCTTTCCTTAAACGCATAGACCGTTACTTGATTGCCAAGTTCCTGGGCACATACGTGTTTTCCATTCTCTTGATCATTAGCATTGCTGTGGTGTTTGACTTCAACGAGAATGTAGACCGCTTTACGAGCAACCACGCTCCGTGGAGCGCCATCCTAATGGACTACTATCTCAACTTCATCCCTTATTACAGCAATCTCTTCAGCGCACTCTTCGTGTTCCTGAGTGTGATTTTCTTTACCTGCAAACTGGCGGACAACAGTGAAATCATTGCCATGATCAGTTCGGGAATGAGTTTCAGAAGACTTATGCGCCCCTATATGATCAGTGCGGGAATCATTGCCCTGCTCACGTTCTATCTGAGTGCCGAGGTCATTCCAAAGGGCAGTGCCAAGCGACTGGCTTTTGAAAACCAATACAAGCGCTCGAAGAAAAGTCCCACTTATGCGGACAACGTGCAGCTTCAGGTGGATACCGGTGTCATTGCGTTCATGGAACACTTTGACGGTATCAGCAAATCGGGTTACCACTTCTCCCTGGACAAGTTCGAGAACAAGAAACTGGTGTCGCACCTCACGGCACAAAGCGTAACGTATGACACGCTGAGCGATGTGCGTTACAAGTGGCAGTTGCGCAATGTAACGGTGCGCGAACTGCGCGGCTTGCGCGAGAAGATTACTCATATAGACCGCATAGACTCTGTCATTGTGATGGAACCACAGGACTTCCTATTTACCAGAAACCTGCAGGAGACAATGACGAACGCCGAGCTGAAAGACTATATAGAGAAACAGCGCATCAGAGGTAGCGGAAATCTGAAAGTGTTTGAAATAGAATACCACAAGCGTTGGGCTTCCCCCTTTGCCGCATTCATCCTGGCCACCATCGGTGTGTCCATATCCGCCCGTAAGCGAAAAGGCGGAATGGGAACGGCTCTGGGTGTCGGCCTGGCCCTCAGCGCCAGCTATATCCTGTTGCAAAGCATGTCCGGAACCTTCAGCATCAATGCCGGCATGCACCCCGCTCTTGCGGCCTGGATTCCCAATATCCTTTACTTCTTCATTGCCTGGTACTTGTACCTGAAAGCTCCCCGATAAACATTAACCCCTTAAATTAAGAAACGTTGGACTTCTACGACTTAGACTTGAATGACCTGGTGTTGGACGCACTGGATGACATGAACTTCATAGAAACCACTCCAATCCAGGAACATACCATCCCCTGCATCTTGGAGGGACGGGACGTGATGGGCATTGCACAGACCGGAACCGGAAAGACTGCGGCTTATCTTCTGCCTGTCCTGAGCCTGCTTCAGGATGGCGGATTCCCCAAGGATGCCATCAACTGTATCATCATGAGCCCCACTCGAGAACTGGCGCAACAGATTGACCAGGCCATGCAGGGCTTCAGCTACTATCTGGACGGAATCAGCAGTGTGGCCGTATATGGCGGAAACGACGGCATCCGCTACGAGCAGGAGAAGAAGGGAATGCAACAGGGCGCGGATGTCATCATCGCCACTCCAGGCCGGCTCATCAGCCACATCAGCCTCGGCAATGTGGACTTGAGCAAAGTCTCCTTCTTTATTCTGGACGAGGCGGACCGCATGCTTGACATGGGCTTCAGCGATGATATCCTGCAGATAGAGAAGAATCTGCCCAAGGACCGCCAGACCATCCTGTTCAGTGCCACCATGCCCCAAAAGATTCAGCAGTTGGCACGCACCATTCTGAACAATCCCGTCGAGGTGAAACTGGCCGTGAGCAAGCCCGCCGAAAAAATACAGCAAAGCGCATACGTCTGCTACGAGGCACAGAAGCTCTCCCTCATCAAATATCTGTTCAAGGAGCAGAAGCCCGAGCGTGTCATCATCTTTACAGGAAGCAAGATAAAGACAAAGGACTTGGCGGTTTCGTTATCAAGGGCAGGTTTCAATGTTTGTGCCATGCACAGCGACCTTGCGCAAAGCGAGCGCGACGAAGCCATGTATGCCTTTCGTGCCGGAAAGGTGGACATTCTTGTTGCCACAGACATTGTGGCCCGCGGTATAGACATTGACGACATCCAGCTGGTAATCAATTTTGACGTGCCCCACGATGAGGAAGATTACGTCCATCGCATTGGCCGTACCGCACGCGCAGGCCGAAACGGACGTGCCATCACCCTGGTAAACGAGAAAGACCAGGTGCGCTTCAAGCAGATAGAAAAATTCCTGGAAAAGGAAGTGGAGAAATCGCCCATGCCGGCAGAGGTGGGCGAAGGCCCCTCATATAACCAGACGGAGAAGAAGGAACGCAAGGGCGACAGAACAAAGAAAAGAGGGTCAAGAGGCGGAAACCGCCGCAAGAAGGGCGAAAAGAAGCCTGCCCAACCGTCAGTGTCGGCAAAGCAGGGCGAACCTTCACAAGCATCCTCTTCCGCTCCTAAGGAACAAAAGGCGGAAACAAAAGAAAAAGCCGCAGAACAAAAGCAAAAGCCAAAGAAAAGACGCGGCAGAAGGCCGCAGAAAAAGGATAAGGAGCCAGTGCAGACTCCCCCTTCCACTCCGCAATGATGCAGAGAGAATGTCACCAGTTGTAAAACAATCAGCAGGAATGTTCTTGCATGGTGAGGACATAGCCTCCATCACGAATACCGTACAAATGCAAGAATGCAAAAATGCAAAAATGCAAAGTTTTCTTGCATCCAATTGATTTACAATATGATATCATATTTTTGCCTTTGCAAAACCTTTGCATTTCTTTGCAAAAAGGGCAGAAAAGGGTGTTTTTGAGGGGTAGTTTTTGCATTGAAATGCCCCATAGAACGCACAAATCCCACCGAAACCAGGTGGGTTTTTGTGTTTTTGGTGTTTGGCTATATGTCATCTTGAACGAAATTCATGCTGAAGGTTCGGGGTGTAAACAGCCAACAGCCAATGGTTTCAGGTTGCTTGTTGAAGTGTTCCGCTGCCTGAGAGAGGCCTTTGAATCCATTTTCTCAAAATAGCTGTCGGCCTCCCGTTTTGCATTTTTGCGTTTTTGCAAACGAAAACGAAAAAGGGGATTCGGGTACACCTTATTAAATCAATAAATGAATTATTTATTGATTATTATATATATAATAGGCACGCACTCATGTTTCCGCAAAAATGCAAAAATGCAAAAATGCAAAAAAAAGTTTACAGCGCCAGGGCACGCCATCCGCCCCCTCCGTATAAAAAACAAACGCCATGGCATGGCCGTAAAATTTTCCTCGCCATGCAAAAAACGGGAAGATAGTGGCCATAAAATCCTGATTCTAAAAATATTTTACAAATAAGCAAAAATAAATCAGTTTTTATTTTGTTATTACAAAATAAATCTATATCTTTGCAACTGAATTCGAGGCGTCTTCTTAATCTTCCCCTCTATGGAGAATTGGCAAATCGGCCGACGGTGGGAAGGGGACGGGCAACAAAGCGCAGTAAACAAGGGAGAGAAAAGCTATTAGCCAACAACCAAAGTAAAACAAAGAATCAGACATAAGTACATAAGCTTCATAAGAGTATTGGCCAACACTCAAATATGTTCTTTTGTCAGAAACCATCAGCATCCACTGTGTATTCGCAACCACGCTTGGACTGAATTCATGCCTTTGAGCAATGAGCGATGAGTAATGAGGACGCTGATAGCTAACACTAAAAACATCAATAACCACTGAAAAAGGGGCAGGTTTTATGGTTTTTTCGTACCTTTGCAGCCAGATAGGCGCACGCTGGCGAGCAATTGCCACAATGGCGCAATTGAGGATCACACACATTCACACAAGAAACAAAATAATGACATTACTACTTTCCATCAGCCAATACCTTGCTCGATATACGAGCCTGTTCATCATCGTCGTTGCCGTCATTGCCTTCCTGGCGCCCGATACCTTTGCATGGGTGCAGCAGGGACAGCGCGCTTCTGTCATTCTTGGGCTTATCATGCTGACGATGGGCTGCACGCTCTCCACCCAGGACTTCCGCATCCTGCTTTCCCGCCCTGTAGACATTCTTATCGGCACCATAGCGCAGTACACCATTATGCCTGTTACGGCATGGATGTTGGCCCGTCTTTTTCATCTGGACGCGTTCATGACGGCAGGCGTCATTCTGGTTGGCTGCAGTCCTGGCGGTGTGAGCAGCAACCTCATGAGCTTCCTCTGCAAGGGTGATGTGGCATATAGCGTGGGCATGACAACCGTCAGCACCTGCCTTTCTCCCTTTGTGACGCCCCTGCTTGTGCTTTGGCTGGCCGGAGCGGAGATTGAAGTGGATGCATGGGGAATGTTTCAGAACATCCTACTGGTGACGCTCATTCCCGTTGCGCTGGGCGTAGCCTTCAACTACTTTCTGGGCAAAAGGAAAGACTTTCAGCAGATACAGGGCATAATGCCCGGCATAAGCGTGCTGTGCCTGGCCTGCATTGTGGGCGGTGTCATCTTCACCGTACACCCCCAGCTGCGGGAAAGGGGAATGGAGCTGATCCTGCTTACACTGGCCGTAGTCACCCTCCACAACGGCGCAGGCTACCTGCTGGGCTATCTGGCTGGAAAGGCATTCGGCTTCGACACTGCCAAGCGTAGGACGCTATCCATTGAAGTGGGCATGCAAAACGCAGGCATGGCAACCGTGCTGGCGCGCAACTTCTTTGCGTCTCCTGCCATGATAGCCGCCAACCCAATGGCCGCCCTTGCCGTAATTCCCTGTGCCATCTCCTGCGCCTATCACAGCATCTCGGGCACACTGCTGGCTGGCTTCTTCCTTTGGAAGGACACTCGCAGACAACAAGCCAAATGAGCGCTCTGCCCGCAAAAAGGACGTGCGCCAGGCGCTGAGAGCTGAAAATCTGTAGCTGTCTGTATCATTTCGCCCCCTCAAAACACCCCATTTTGCCCATTTTGCAAAGAAAATGCAAAGGTTTTGCAAGGCGTGCAAAGTGTATCCTTCCGATTATCAATGTCTTACAATATCCTTTGCAATTTTGCATTTTTGCAAAGGTACAAAAGACAACGGAGGACAGGCAGGATATAAAACAAAAGACCCCGGCACATTTGCGTGTCGGGGTTCTTTATAGGGGTATGCCATTGGTGCCTTGTCGGGGTTACCATCCGGTCTTGTCCCAACCGGCAGCGCGGTACCACTGGAAGGCGCGGAAATTCTCATTCCATCCTTGGGGAGTGTATTTCTCGTGGGGAAGAAAAATGGAGAGGGCCGCATAATGGTCTGGGTCAGTAAGATGGCAGTGGCTGTAGCCAGAGAATACGCTTGTCCAGCTGCTTGTGGCGTTCTTGTATAGGAGAATCTGGTCTAGCGCAATCTTCCATTCGGCAAAGGATGCGGAGTCCAGGGTGTGGTACATGGCACCTTCCATGTCGAAAGGCTCGGGCTTCCATTCGGTCTGTGAGGAGTAGGGCTGGTAAATCTGTATGCCCTCTGTGCCGCCATCCTGGCTGACGGCCTCGCTGAACTGGGGCATCACCTTGGCCGTGGCCTGCGCAAAGGCTTCCATCTTGCGGCAGTCGAGCAGGGAAATGACCACGCCGTCCCAGCTCTGGTATGTGGCATAGTATTGCTTTACCACTTCCAATACGTCCCCCCTCATCATGGGACCGAGTATCATGTCATACGGTGCGCCCTCGGCATGGATTTCCGTGGGGCTGCCAATGAGGTAATCGGTTACGTTGCGCAGCTCGTATGCCACTTCAATGCTCTGCATGGCGCAGGCGTCGAAGAGGATGAACTCCAAGTGGGGGAGGGTCTCCAGTACGCCTCTGAGGGTGGGGATATTCATCTGGAGTCCGGAGTTGCTTGAGGTGTTCTTTCCGTTGTCAATGCCGATGCTCCTTTTCTGTGGCACCCATCCGCTTCCGTGTGACCAAAGGACAAGACCATAGTGCTTTGCGGGAAACTTTGTGGTGATTTCCTTCAGGGTGCGTTGCATTACGGTGCTGTCCGTGCTGATTTGGTCTTGGGCATAGGTTTTCCATTCCACAAAGCCCTTTTTGGCGGTTACGTTATAGATGACCGGCAAGGAGGAGTTGTCCACATAGACAACCAGATTGGTGTTCTGTGGTATGTTGCCATAAGCTTGTCTAATCTCGTTAATGTCGTTGGCGGAGAATCTGTTGAGGGAGTTTTCCGCCATCATGTAGATGATGACGGTGCGTTCGGCCTCTATGGTGTCCGGAGCCGGCAACTTGTCTTTACACGCACTGAGCAGTGCGAAGACGCAAAGGGAATATAAAAGTAGTTTTAATGCTTTCATGACGGCAAAGTTACGACATTTTATCGGAATCATTCCATGGCGGATACAATAAAAGTGGCCGCATGTCCGTTTTTTTATCAAATGCAGTGGACAGACCGTATCAGACAGGTGAAAATAATACTGGTGCTTGCAGCCGTGTTTCTGGTTGTGGCATCATTGGCCGTATCTCAATTTCTGGTGAGCGACCTCAAGGAGGAGGAGCAACGCAAGATGGGGGTGTGGGCGCAGGCAATGCGCACGCTGAACAATGCGGACGAGAACACGGATCTGTCGCTTGTGCTGGAGGTGCTGAACGGAAACCACACCATTCCTGTTATTGTGCTGGACAGGCTGGGGAATGTGCAGGATTACCGCAATCTGGCAGTGCGGGCGGACAATGCGGAAGATTCCTTATTATATATAAAGGACAAGGCCCAGGCATGGCAGAACGCTGAGCATTCCATTCGGATTGACTTGTCCGACCAGGATTATATGGAGATCTGCTATGGCGAAAGTCTGATGCTCATCAGACTGGCCTGGTGGCCATACGTACAGCTGGGCGTGGTGCTGGTGTTTGTGCTGATTGCCATTTTCGCCTTGCTCAGCAGCAAGAAGGCCGAACAGAACAAGGTGTGGGTGGGACTGAGCAAGGAGACTGCCCATCAGCTGGGCACCCCAATCAGCAGTTTGATGGCGTGGGTGGAGGTACTGAAGGACACCTATCCGGACGACGAGCTGATTCCGGAACTGGGGAGCGACGTGAAACGGCTACAGCGCATTGCCGAGCGTTTCAGCAAGATAGGCTCCAAACCGGAAATCCAGCCCGAGAACCTGAACGAAGTGGTAACGCAGGTGCTGCAATATATTGGCCGACGCACCAGCAACAGGGTGCGCTTGGTCTGTAACTTGCCGCAACAGCCGCTCATTGTGCCCATGAACGCCCCGCTTTTCGAGTGGGTGGTGGAGAACCTTTGCAAGAATGCGGTGGATTCCATGGACGGTGACGGAACGATAACGCTTACGGCCACAGACCTTCCCAACTGTTATGCCCTTGAAGTGGCGGACACCGGAAAGGGAATAGCAAAGAATCATTTCCAGACCATCTTCATGCCCGGATTCACAACGAAAAAAAGAGGCTGGGGGCTGGGGCTCTCTTTGGCCAAGCGAATAATTGAAGATTATCACCAAGGACACATTTTTGTCAAGAATTCTGAGTTGGGAAAGGGTACAACCTTCCGTATTGAACTGAAAAAGCACTAAATAAGCATTTTTTAAGTTGAAAAATTACGTCAGTACGTCTTTTTTTTGTAATTTTGCACCCCGATGAATACTCTGGACTGTTATAAAGTAGATTTGAAAGGAATTTCTGTAGGTGAAACTACGTCTTTTCACTGGCATGTGGAAGATGACTTTTTTACTGCGGTTCAGGGGACGGAAATAACGCGAGGCAGTCTGGATGTGGACTTGGAAGTGAGACAAAGGGCGGAGGCCTATGAACTTTCTTTCCATATTGAAGGAGAAGTGGCTGTCTTGTGCGACCGTTGTCTGGAGTTTATGGACATTCCCATAGACGCAGACGTTTTGCTGAAGGCAAAATTCGGTGACGAGTACGACGATGACGGCGAAATGGTGACAGTGCCCCAAGATGAAGGAATCATAAACGTGGCATGGCACATTTATGAAATCGCGGCATTGGAAATCCCGATACGCCACGTCCACCCCGATGGAGAATGTGCAAATGCTTCAGAAGATGGACTTTGGGAAACCGCCGAAGAGCAGGAAGAACAAAAGATTGACCCCCGTTGGGCAGAATTAAGAAAAATATTAGATAATAACAATAAATAAAACAAGAAAATGGCACATCCTAAAAGAAGACAGTCAAAGACTAGAACATTGAAGAGAAGAACCCATGATAAGGCTGTAGCTCCTGCATTGGCAGTATGCCCCAACTGCGGTGAGTTCCATATCTACCACACCGTTTGCCCTGCTTGCGGTTACTATCGTGGTAAGGTTGCTATCGAGAAGGAAGCGTAATTTACAAGGTTCTTTTTTAAAGGAAATTAGCCGCATTGGCCGTAATGGGCTTCTGCGGCTATATTTGGATATGGAAGGCCTTGCCTGGAGAACCGTTTGTCCCAGGGAGTGTCTACATAATATATAAAATAAGGTAAGAACCCCGATCATTAGTTTTAAAAATGGGAAAAATACATGCAGTGATAACAGGAGTGGGAGGCTATGTGCCCACCTATATATTGGATAATGAAGAAATGTCCCGCATCGTGGAGACAAGCGATGAGTGGATTATGGAACGTATAGGTGTGAAAACGCGCCACATTCTTAAGCCCGAACAAGGAAAGGGTACTTCGTACTTGATGACGCGAGCAGTAAAACAACTGCTGGAGAAAACTCAGGTTGAATTGGATTCTGTAGAAGCCCTTATTTGTGCCACTACAACTCCGGATTACCATTTCCCCTCAACCGCTTCTTTGGTTATCGGAAATCTGGGGCTGAAGAAAGCGTTCGGCTTTGACATGGAAGCTGCATGTGCCGGTTTTTTGTATGCGTTGGAAATGGGTTCCGGGCTGATTTGCTCCGGTCGTTACAAGCGTGTGATTGTTTGTGGCGGTGACCACATGAGCAGCATGACAAATTACGAGGACCGCAATACATGCCCCATTTTTGGAGATGGTGCGGCATGCGTAATGCTTGAGGCAACCACGGAAGAAATCGGTCTGATGGATTCTTTCCTGCTGGTGGACGGACAGGGATATGACAATCTTCACATGGCCGCAGGCGGTTCTGCCAATATGCCCAGCCACGAGACTGTTGACCAGCGTCAACATTTTGTATATCAGGAAGGCCGTACCGTGTTTAAGCATGCCGTGACAAAAATGTCAGATGCAGTGGAGACCATTGCCACACGCAACGGGCTGACGCGCGATGATATTGACTGGATTGTTCCTCATCAGGCAAACATTCGTATAGAAACTGCGGTTGCACGCCGTATCAAGGTTTCTGAAGACCATATAATGATCAACATTGACCACATGGCCAATACCTCCGGTGGTACGTTGCCTTTGTGTCTCTGGGAGTATGAGCCTCAGCTGAAAAAAGGCGACAAGCTTATAATGACGGCCTTTGGCGCAGGATTCACTTGGGGTGCCAACTATCTGATATGGGGATATGATGGTGCTGCGGAAGCGGCCAAGAGTCCTGCAGAATATTACAAGGAAGGAGAAATTTCTCGCGAGGAATGGTACGCGAAACGTAATGGAGAAAATGCATAAAGCCGGTTTTGTAAACATAGTGGGCAATCCCAATGTGGGAAAATCCACGCTGATGAATCTTCTCGTTGGCGAAAAAATCAGCATTGCCACGTTTAAGGCACAGACAACGCGTCATCGTATCATGGGTATCCTTAACACTGATGACATGCAAATCTGTTTCAGCGACACGCCTGGCGTACTTAAGCCGAATTACAAGTTGCAGGAATCAATGCTGCAATTCAGTGAAAGCGCGTTGCAGGATGCCGATGTGCTGCTTTATGTGACAGATATGGTGGAAACTCCGGACAAGAATGCGGATTTCCTGTCTCGTGTGGCCAAATTGGATGTGCCGGTGCTGGTGCTGATCAACAAGATAGATCTCACGGATCAGTCTAAACTTGCAGTATGCGTGGAACAGTGGCACGAAGTGTTGCCCAAGGCTGAAATTATACCCATCAGCGCTTTGCACAGATTCAACGTTGATGTAGTGCTGGCGAGGATAAAGCAACTTCTTCCCGAGTCTCCTGCATACTTTGACAAGGATCAGTGGACGGACAAGCCTGCCCGCTTTTTTGTGACTGAGATTATCCGTGAAAAGATTCTGCTTTACTATGACAAGGAAATTCCCTACAGCACAGAAGTTGTAGTGGAGGCATTCAAGGAAAATGACACCTTGATTCGCATCAGCGCTGTCGTGTATGTGGAGCGTGAAAGCCAGAAGGGCATAATCATTGGGCATCAGGGCGTAGCGCTCAAACGGGTGTCCAGCGAAGCCCGCAAGTCTTTGGAGAAATTCTTTGGAAAGAAGATATTCCTGGAAATTTTTGTCAAAGTGGACAAGGATTGGAGAAGCAGCGACCGTTCTTTGAAAGCATTCGGCTATCATCAGGATTAGTCCGGTGTGAAAACTGCAAATATGTAAATAATCACTCAAAATACCTAATATAACGCTTATATCTGAACGTATGGGAAATCTTGTAGCGATTGTGGGACGCCCCAATGTGGGTAAGTCCACCCTTTTCAACCGTCTTACCCAGACCCGTCACGCCATTGTAAGTGACGAGGCTGGTACAACTCGCGACCGTCAATATGGCAAGTGCGAGTGGATCGGACGTGAGTTCTCTGTGGTAGACACAGGAGGATGGGTTGTAAACAGCGACGATATCTTTGAGGAAGAAATCCGCAAGCAGGTGACATTGGCGACAGAAGAGGCCGACCTTATTCTGTTCCTTGTTGATGTGAACAATGGAATAACTGACCTGGACGAGGCTGTGGCAAACATTTTGCGCCGTACCAAAAAGAAGGTGATTTTGGTGGCAAACAAGGCGGACAACAACTATCAGACCTATATGGCCGCAGAGTTTTATGGGTTAGGTTTGGGTGACCCTTACTGTATTTCTTCTTCTACAGGAAGTGGTACAGGCGACCTGCTGGATCTGGTTATTGAGAGTCTGCCCAAAGAGGCGTCTGAACAGCCAGAGGCGGATATTCCGCGTTTTGCCGTGGTTGGCCGTCCTAATGTAGGAAAGAGCAGCCTGGTCAATGCCTTCATAGGCGAGGACCGCCATATTGTAACTGACATCGCAGGAACAACCCGCGATAGTATATACACACGTTATGACAAGTTCGGTTTTGACTTCTATCTTGTGGACACAGCGGGAATCCGTCGTAAGAATAAAGTGACGGAAGATCTTGAGTTCTATAGTGTAATGCGAAGCATTCGAAGCATCGAGAACTCTGATGTTTGCATCCTGATGCTTGACGCCACGCGTGGAATTGAGGGACAGGATTTGAATATTTTCCAAGTGATCCAGCGCAACCAGAAGAGTATTGTGGTTGTGGTAAATAAATGGGACCTTGTGCAGGATAAATCGCAAAAGGTGATGGATGAGTATGAATCGGCCATCCGTAATCGCATGGCTCCATTCAGCGATTTTCCTATCATTTATGCGAGTGCGCTCACCAAACAGCGAATCTTTAAGATTCTTGAAACGGCAAAGGACGTTTACTTGTCTCGCCGTCGTAGGGTGGCTACTGCAAAACTCAACGAGGAGTTGCTTCCATTGATTGAGGCCTATCCGCCACCATCAATGAAAGGTAAATATATCAAGATCAAGTATTGTATGCAATTGCCCGATACGCGCGTTCCGAGTTTTGTTTTCTATGCAAACCTCCCTCAATATGTGAAGGAACCCTATCGCCGTTTCCTTGAAAATAAGATTCGTGAGCGCTGGGACTTCTCAGGTACGCCTATCAATATCTTTATTCGTCAGAAGTGAAACGCTTCCTGTCCATATTGCCCCTGGTGTCCATCCTTCTTTTTACGGCATGCCGCAAAGAAGTGCAGGACCTGAACTCAAGTGCTGCTGTCTGTAGTCAGGCCGAGATATATTACCAGAATCTCTTGGCTGGTCAGTATGAGAAGTGTCTGGAGGGAATTTCAGGCGTATGTAAAATGTTGCCCGAACAACGTTCGCAGACAGTGCAGGCGTTAAAGGCTTTCTGTCAAAACCAACAGACGCAACATGGCGGGATGGTATCAGTGCGTGGAGTTGAGGCGTTACTTCAAGACAAGCGTGCCGAGGTTTATATGGATATAATTTATGCAGATTCCGTATCAGAAAGAATAGTTGTTCCTATGGTACTCGAGGACAGTGTATGGAGAATGGAATGAAAATTCTGCTCTATTTGAGAATAAAGCAAAAGGCTGGCCAAAGTCTATAATGACATAGCGCCAGCCTTTTTTTCTGTCCTAATATATTATATAATAATGTATCTTAATTTTTTTTTAAGATTTTCTTTAAAAAAGTTGCCTGGATGTTTTGTCATATTGTGGAAAGTGTCTACCTTTGCACCCGCAAACGAGAAACAACGTCGTTTGCGATCGAGTTCTTTGAAAGATTTCACATAAGACATTAAGGAAATGTAGTACAAGCTTTTTTATAAAAGGAAGCGAACCG
>JAFNXL010000060.1 GCA_017379075.1 Bacteroidaceae bacterium | reverse complement strand
GGCTTTGCCCTAAGGCGATGCCTTACCCAATCTCAATGGGGGTCTGCCACCCCCAGGCGATGCCTTACCCCTGGCAACCGATTTATAAAATTACAATCTTGCAGCTGCGGCTGCTGCGCTTGTGATTTTTCCAAATCGGATTTTTGTCCCTTGTGTTTCAGTTTGAGCCAATCCCAAATAGATGGGTGACACCCGTCTATATTGGCGCACTCCACCTTTTGCAAAAGTGGGTGAATAAACTGAAATTCAATGACAAAAAATTTACAATTTCGCACTGGTACATGGAATCCAAATCCGCTATAATACAATTAGACAAACTTGAATTTGACGGCAAAACCGTTGAATGCAAGAGATACATTCAAGCCCTCGTTCCCTTTTGGAGCGAGTTTTTTTGCTATCCATGCGAAATATTCGCAACTCTACTTTTGATGGGTGGAGCAATCCCATTTTTTGATGTATAATACCAGTAATCAGTTCAGAGGGAGGGTCATGATGGATAGATTAAAAATCGGCAAGTTTATTACATCATGTCGTAAAGATAAAAGTATTACGCAAGAGCAGCTTGCAGAAATCCTTGGTGTAACAGGAAAATCGGTTTCCAAATGGGAGAATGGAATTTGCTTGCCCGATGCTTTGCTATACGAGCCTCTATGCGCAGCATTGGAAATAACAATAAACGAATTATTTGCTGGTCATCGAATTAAAGACGAAGACTATAAAAGAATAGCGGATGAGAACTTAATGCAAATGCTCAAATATAAGCTATATAGCCTGAGCAATAAAGACATAACGTTCCATGAGTTTGATAATGCTTTAACGCGAATATCTGAACTGACAGTGCAGCTAAAAGCATTTAAGACGAAAAATGAAGCAGTTGTTTACTTGATGGAACAAACTGATTCGTCATATGAAATATGTAACAGTGTTTACGATTTCTACATTGGATTGTTCGATATCAAGTAATCTTCAGGAGGATAAGTAATGAAGAAAGAACCGTGGAGAATTGCTGTTGGCATTCTTGCTATTGCGTTTATCGTGTATATGTGGGTTGAAAAAGACATTATTACCATTTATACCACAATGCCAAGGGAACAAGTTGCTCCTCTTATTGTAACAACGATTGCAGTTTCTTTGATAAAGGTTGCTGCCATCGCTGGTGGAATTTTGCTAATTAAATGGATTATCAGCAAATTCAAAAACAAGTAAACAAATTCCAATTTGTCGAACTGATTTATGGAGCGGTTGTCCTTCGGGATAACTGCTCCTTTTCTTTTATCTTTCAGTATGATACAATAGCTAAAAATCCCACATCAAGGGGGAACCGCAATGGCAAACGGCGAAAAGGGAAAAGGCAGGTCACAGAACCAACGGCTGAAGCTGTTCTACCTTCTGGACTATCTTCTGGAAGAAACAGACGAAACCCACACGAAAAAGGTTCAGGAAATCATTGAGCATTTTGAAAACTATTATAAAATCCCTGTGGAGCAGAAGACCGTCTGTTCTGACCTCCACCTTCTGGACGAATACGGCTACGAAACTCAGTACGATGGCCGCACGCGTGGCTGGCGGATTATTGAAAGGGAATTTGATACCCAGGAACTTCAGCTTTTGATTGATAGTGTCCAGGCATCCCGTTTTATTACCCAGAAGAAAGCAAAGGAACTGACCGACAAGCTGAAGAAGAAAGCCAGCCGGTTCGACCGTGTGCTGCTTGACCGCCGGTGCTATGTCCCTAACCGTGTCCGCAGCGATAACAATAGCATTTTCTATCAGTTGGATGACCTTCACGCCGCCATTGCCAACGATTGGCAGATTACCTTCAAATACTTCTATTTCACCCCGAAAAAGCAGAAGGCATACTACAAGAGGGGCGAACTTTACACCGCAAGCCCCTACGCCCTGTTGTGGAGCGATAACAACTATTACCTTCTGGCATACGAAAGCGGCAAAATGAAGCACTTCCGTGTGGATAAGATGGATGGTATTGAAATGCTCCCCCAAAAGAGAGAGGGTAAGGATGCGTTCAAGGAACTGAAGCTGTCGGAGCGTTCTTTGCGGATGTTCTCTATGTTCTCCGGCAAAACCCAGAAGGTGAAGATACGATTCTCCAACCACTTGGCAAATGTGGTCATTGACCGCTTTGGCAAGGATATTACAATGATTCCAGAAGACGAAAAGCATTTCACCATTCACACGGATATTGAGGTCAGCCCCCAATTTTATGGATGGGTCTGCGGCCTGGGCAGAGGTGTCCGCATCCTGGCTCCCGCCGAAGTGGTGGAAGAAATGGGAAACTATGTCAAGGGAATTGCAGAGATGTACTAACAGATACAAAGAGAGAGGAAGTTGTAAGAACTTCCTCTCTCTTGTGCTATCTTGTACAAACTTGTACCAACTCATACACCGTTCAAGGGACTGTAATGCTGATAGCGTTTGCTCATATCATCGTCATTGATATCCAGGTATGCTTGCTCTGTGACGGTCACGCTGGAATGTCCCAAAATCTTACTCAGGGTGTAAATATCCATTCCGTTCATCAGGCATCTTTTGGCAAAGTTATTCCGCAGACAATGGGGTGTGTATTCTTCATTCAGACCTGTCCGCTCAATGTACTTGCGGAAGTTACCTTCAAAGTTGCCAACGCCGATAGAGCCGCCGTGTTCCCTGACGGGGAACAGGTAATCACTTTCCACATATCTGTCCTTGTATTGCAGCCACCGCCGGAGAGCCTTTTCTGTCTTAGGCGAGAAGAACACTGTCCGCTCCCGCCGTCC
>JAFNXL010000080.1 GCA_017379075.1 Bacteroidaceae bacterium | reverse complement strand
GGCGCAAAAATGTCCATCTATGACGAATATGGCTTTCCCAGTGGCAGTATGGGGGCCATCAACGGTTCTGGTGTGACCACATTCATGAACAATCATCCCGAACATACAGTAAAACGTCTCGACAAGACTGAATTTACGGCAGTCGGGGGTTCCGCATTCAGTCAAAAGCTAACCATTTCAGGAAAAGTGATGAGCATTGTGGCATGGAATACAGGCACAAATGAGATTGTAAATCTTCGTGATAACCTTAGCGCCGCTGATGAATTGAGGTGGGAAGTTCCAAATGGCAACTGGAAGATAATGCTGTTCCAATGTGTCACGGATGGCGATCCCAATGTGGACTACCTCTCTCAAGAGGCGGTAGAACATTTTGTCAATGATACCCACGATGCATACTATCGTTTGTTCGGCAAGGATTTTTGCAAAACCATTATCTCCACTTTCTTTGATGAACCTACGATGTACAGGGCGCAAGGCCGAATGTGGACGGGTAATTTCAATGAGAAGTTCAAGGAAAAACATGGTTTCTCACCAGAGGAATTGTATCCTGCTTTGTGGTATGACATTGGTCCTAACACGGCCGCTGCACGTAATTTGCTGTTCGGCATGAGAAGTGCGCTTTATGCCGAAGGTTTCATGGGGACAATCAATCGCTGGGCAGAGGAACATGGAATCCTCTCTACCGGCCATCAGGACCAAGAGGAAATTGCCAACCCCACCAGCGTGTCCGGGGATTTAATGAAAGTGGGGCAATACACGGGCATGCCCGGTATTGACAAAATCGGTGGTGGCCGACCTACGGAAGACTACTACAAAGTGGTGTCCTCATCGGCGAATAACTGGGACAAAACCTATGTGATGTCTGAGACCTACGGTGCCATGGGAAACATCCCGGAAGAAAGCCTCTACCAGATTGCCATAGAACAATACACAAAGGGAGTCAACCATTTGATACCTCATGCTGTCTGGTATAATGACCAGGACGTAACCTTTTTGCCAGAGTTGTCATGGCGCAATCCTCTATACAACAAAGGACTGGCACGTTTCAATCGTTTCCTCTCCCGCTTAAATTATATGCTAGCCAGACCTGGCCGACATGTAGCGGATGTGGCCGTTTTGTATCCTATCCAAACACAATATGCAGGACATTATCTGGACGGCGAAAAAGGTTTCTATCAAGGTGGAGTAGAGGTGCCGAATACCGATTATCTTGCAGTATCCCGTATTCTGACTGATGAATTGGGGACAGACTTTACGTATCTTCATCCAGAGGTTTTGGATGATCGATGTTCGGTATCAAATGGAAAGTTGGAAATGTTCAACTCCATCAATTGCGAACAATATACCACATTGATTCTTCCAAGTGTCAAGACGATATCGTTGAGTAATATGAAAAAGGTGGAACAAGCATGGAAAGCTGGTGTGAATGTGATATTTACGACCCAAATACCCACTCAATCGGCAGACCTTTATGTCGCTGATGACAGTATTGTCTCTATTGTAGAGAGCATGTTAAACGGAAAAAACGGTAGAAAAGCATTTTTTGTAGAAACGCCAACGGCACAGACGCTGAACAATGCTTTGATATCATGCACCATCCCAGACGTGACTTTTGCCGGCGGTTCTCATCCGTTTAATTATATCCATAAAGTCATTGACAACCATCATCTTTACTACTTTGGAAATATTGACGTTTCCGAGGCCACGAATACCATTATCTTGAAACATAGTCTTTCCTCTGCTGTTTTGATGGATCCGCATACTGGAGGCACAAAGCAGGCACAGCTGAAAACAATGGAAGATGGACGGACAGCGATTTCCATACATCTCTATCCCAACCAGTCTGTATTTTTGGTTGATGACGGACTTGTCAATCAGAATGGAATGCAAGAGGAGGCAGAAAGTGAACGAAGTTCCTATACCTTTGAGTCTACGATCTGTATCGAAAGTCTTTCGGGTAGTTTGTGCTTTGCCGCTAATGGCAAGGATTTTCTTTCTATGTGGCAGTTTAATGTGTCCAATGACTCCGTTGCCTATTTACGGCCTCACCAATGGGCAGGAGGGCACATTCATGTCCTGGACAATATCCAGTTGTCTAGTAAAGCGGAAATCAAGCGCGGAGAAGCCTTCAAGGTGCGGATTGAAGTGGAGAAAGAACGCTATGTGCGTACCTATATAAATAATGTAATGATAGATGAACGTGCAGGCAACTTCCCATTGGGCAAATTCGGATTTCGCCAATCTCATGACAAGGCTTTCGGAGCAGTGGAAGCTGCATGTTTTGATGATGTCAAGATCACAATGGATAAAAAGAATGAATTTGTTAAAGCCGATTTCTCTGACAGCAATCCCTTTAATGGTGGCGTTCTTGCTGACGGACAACTTCTGATAACAGGTAACATGGACCACGACATCTGGGTTTGGCTGGAAGAAACGTCAGAATAATAGTGTAAATGCCGTTTAAAACGACAAAATGTAGGGATATGTGATAAAATAATAGCAAATCCTTTGCGTTTTGCGAAAATAATGCTACTTTTGCCACACAAAATCACAAAACAGAACAAGTAATGACAGCAATGTACGCCATATTTTTCTCCTTTTTCTTTTTTTACTTTAGCAATAAAGTGAAGCGGGAGATTGTATGTGTACAAGAATGACGAACAGATGTTATAAATTATAGATATTATGAATCCCGCTTCCAAGAGGCGGGATTTTTTGTTGGTAATCACTCTAAAATATATTTCAATGTTAAAACAAGGCTTTCTACTTACATTTTGTCTGTTGTTCAGCGCAGTACTGCATGCGCAGAAGCCGGACACAGAAGATACGAAAACAAAGTCGCAGAAAATTCCGGCTTGGGTTACGACCCTTTCAGAACGCCTGGAACTGCACGGCTATGCCCAGGCTGGTTATACCTGGCAGCACCAGGAAGACGTGCATAGCAATTCTTTTGACCTTAAGAGAGTCTTGTTTTGGGCAAAGGCAAACGTAACCGACCGTTGGTCTTTCCTTTTTATGCATGATTTTTCCAGCGTGGTGCAGGAATTCTATACCGACTACCGTTTCCTGCCTAAGAAAGAACTGAATGTGCGCTTCGGCCAGTTTAAGAATTCCCTGTCCATGCAGAATCCTTTGTCACCGACAAAGCTGGAACTCATAGATTGCTATTCGCAAGCGGTTGTCTATCTGACTGGTTGTGGCTCAGACCCTTTGAACGGAGTGCAATATGGCCGAGACCTGGGTATTATGCTCTATGGCGATCTGTTCAAGAACCAATTGCATTATGAATTCGCGGTGATGAACGGTAGCGGCATAAATCGGAAAGATAACAACAAGCATAAAGATGTAATCGGAAAACTGGAATATCGCCTCAAGCCTAATCTCCGAATCGTTACCACGGGCCAGTTGGGAAAAGGTCATGCATTGGAAACATCTGCCTATTGTCCCGATATCGCGAAGGGTGAGGATTACAAGCGTGACCGCTGGTCTGTGGGAGCGGAATGGAAAGCGCATACTGAAGGTGTTGACTATTGGAAGAACCGCACCGCACAAGTGCAGGCAGAAGTCTTGGGCGGACGTGACGGCAGCAACCACAGCATCGGTGCATATGTGACGGCTTGCATGCCAGTATTTAAGGGAATGGATGTCATAGCGTCGGCAGACTACTTCAATTACAATACGGATTTGGGATTGAAACAGATGAATTTGGTACTGGGTGTTCAGTATTGGTTCTACAAGACTTGCCGTGTGCAGATACAGTACACCAATGCAAACCCCGCAAAACAAACGCACTACGGGTATTTGCAGACGCAAGTCCAAGTAGCTTTCTAATTGATTCAAAGATTTTACAACAAATAATTTAACATTATGACACTACAAGAACGGCTTAACAATGAGGATAGGTTTGCCAAAAGCATTGGCGCGCAACTGACAGAGGTCAGAGAGGGCTATGCATGTGCTGAACTTATGGTTGAAGAACATCATTTGAATGGTGCTGGAGTATGTCAGGGCGGAGTTATGTATACGCTTGCAGATCTGTCGTTTGCTGCGGTTACCAATAGCCATGGGATTCTGAGCCTTGGTATTTCAAACACGATTACCTTCATAAAATCAGCTCATCTCGGAGAACGAATCAAGGCGGAATGTATCGAGTTGGTAAACCATCACAAATTGCCTTATTGCGATATAAAAATCAGCAATGGAAAAGGAGAGATTCTTGCCATGATGACGGGATTGGTCTATAGAATGAAAAACCATTTTGTTTTTGACAAGCTGATGTAAAGTTTTGCAGAAATTATTATAAAAAAGCTTGTTACTACAGAAACTTCTGTGTAATTTTGCTTTTGATTTTCAATAAATCAACCCCAAATATATTAAATTTATGTATTACAATGAAAAAATTGAGACAATGGATCGCGAGTCCCTGCGCAAGTTGCAAGGCGAGCGACTGGCAAACATTGTCAAGCACACTTACGAGAATGTAGAATTCTACCGTAAACGGATGGACGAGGCTGGAGTGAAGCCTTCTGACATCCGCTCAATTGACGATATTACCAAATTACCCTTTATGCAGAAGCAGGATTTGCGCGACTATTATCCTTTCGGTACCTTTGCCGCTCCTATGAAGGATATTGTTCGTTTCCATGCTTCAAGTGGGACCACAGGAAAACCCATTGTGGCCGGATATACACAGAAAGACCTTGATAACTGGTCCGAGGGTGTGGCTCGTTGCCTGACGGCCTATGGCGCCACTAAAGAGGATATTATTCAGGTGTCTTATGGCTATGGTCTCTTTACCGGAGGTTTGGGTGCCCATGATGGTGCCACGCGTATAGGCGCGACAGTATTGCCCACCAGTAGCGGTAATACCAGCAAACAGATTATGCTCATGAAGGACTTGGGCAGCACCATCCTCTGTTGTACTCCTTCTTATGCCTTGTTCCTTGCAGAGAGTATCGAGAACGATCCCGAAACCACATTGAAGGACATCAAACTGCGTTTTGGCGTGTTTGGGGCAGAGCCTTGGACCGAGAATATGAGAAAGGAACTGGAAACCAAACTTGGCATAAAAGCATACGACATTTACGGACTGACGGAAGTGAGCGGTCCCGGTGTGGGCGGTGAATGTGAGTATCAGGACGGCACACACTTGTGGGAAGACCTTTTCTATCCCGAAATCATTGACCCGCAGACCCTCCAGCCCGTAGAGCCTGGACAGCAGGGCGAACTGGTGTTTACCACGCTGACCAAGGAGGGTATGCCTGTAATACGTTACCGCACCCGCGACCTCACTCATTTGAATTATGAAAAGTGTCGTTGTGGCCGCACGATGGTGCGTATGGGCCGCATTGTAGGACGCAGCGATGACATGCTCATTATCCGTGGAGTGAATGTGTTCCCCAGCCAGATAGAAAGTGTCATCCTCGAAATACCCGAATTCACCTGCCAGTATTTCGTCACCGTGGATCGTGTCAACAATGTGGATACATTCCAGGTGGATGTAGAGTTGAGACCCGAATACTATGGCGATGACATGGGCAGAATGCTCCGTTTGAAAGACCGTCTTGTCGGTCGTCTGGTCAGCGTACTTGGCATACGTCCCGAAATCAGAATTGTCGAGCCTAACAGCATCACACGTTCACAAGGCAAGGCAAAGCATGTATTGGACAAACGACTCCTTAAACCCTAAAACATATAGTCATGATTATCCAACAATTAAGTATTTTCCTGAACAATGAAATCGGTCGCTTTACAGAAGTTACTCGAATTCTTGCTGAAGCTGGAGTGAATCTTCAGGCTTTTACCCTGAGTGAAGTAAGTGATTTTGGCATATTGAGACTGATTACCGATGATAATGACAAAGCCATTGCCACGTTGCAGGCACATTCTTATGCCGTCAGCACAACGGATGTGGTTTACATTGAATTGCCAGACCATCCCGGAACGCTGGCCAAAAGCATTGAAAAGCTTTCTGATGCTGGTATATCGGTAGAGTACATGTATGCCTTTTCACAAGGCAATACTGCCAGCGTTGTCATCAGAACCAATGACGTGCGCCAGTGTAATGATGTAATATGTCAATAGATTGATATGAAATAGAGCAGCCCGTTGTGGCTGCTCGTTTTGTTTTGCGAAGAATCCACTAAACATAATCGCTATAATAGTTTTTGATTTACCATTTATGAGAAAGTATTTTTTAGTTTTCTTGTGCGCCGTTGCCATGTGCGTACAAGCCGCAGTGAATGAGAAGCCCTTTGTTGTGCCCGAAATCCAGCAATGGAAAGGTGCAGAAGGAACATTCTCTCTTGTGTCCTCAACAACAGTTACCTTCAATGAAGCCGCATTGGAACCTGTTGCCCAGTATCTGGTGCAGGGCGTGTCCCTGGGAACCAAGGCACAAGAAGGAAAGCGCAAACCAAACGGCATTCACATCCAGATTGAAAAGAACAAGAAACTGGGTGCCGAAGGCTATCAGTTGAAAATCACAAAAGACGGCATCGTGCTGTCTGCCCAGAACAAGACTGCCGCGCTTTGGGGTGTGCAGAGCATCCTTCAGCTGGCAAAGCAGAGCAAGGAAATTCCTTGTGGTGTCGCCATTGACGTTCCAGACTATCAGTACCGTGGTTTCATGATAGACTGTGGCCGCAAGTACATTCCGTTGGATTATCTGCGCCAGTTGGTTCATGTGATGTCATATTACAAGATGAACACCTTGCAGGTCCACCTCAATGACAATGGTTTCAAAACCTATTTCAACGATGATTGGAACGAGACATACGCGGGTTTCCGCATCCAGAGCGAATTGTTCCCCGGTCTCACTTCAAAAGACGGTTTCTACACCAAGGATGAATTCCGTCGTTTCATCCGCGATGCAGCAAAGGAAGGTGTGGAGATTATCCCCGAAATTGACGCTCCTGCCCATGCGCTGGCATTCACTCACTATCGTCCCAGCCTGAGTTGTGAGAAGTATGGCGCAGACCATCTTGACCTTCAGAATCCGGCAGTCGTTCCCTTCCTCGACTCTTTGTGGAGTGAATATCTTGCCGGCCCCGACCCCGTATTTGACTGTCCAAAGGTACATATTGGAACCGATGAGTACAACAATCAGGACTCAACAGTGGTTGAACTCTTCCGCAAACTGACCGACCACCTTATACACACTGTGGAAGGCTATGGCAAGCAGGCTGTCTTGTGGGGCGCTCTCACCCACGCAAAGGGAAAGACTCCCGTCAAGAGTGAAAACGTAATTATGGACATGTGGTATAACGGCTATGCCGACCCCAAGGTCATGAAGGAAGATGGTTTCAAGATGGTTAGTGTGCCCGATGGCTATGTGTACATTGTGCCCGAGGCCGGTTAT
>JAFNXL010000048.1 GCA_017379075.1 Bacteroidaceae bacterium | reverse complement strand
TCAGTCCTTTGCTCTACCAACTGAGCTATGGCACCTTTCCATTTGCGGGTGCAAAGGTAGTGCTTTATTTTGGTTTACGCAAATATTCTGATGTTTTTCTGTTTATTTTTCTTCAAAAGAGGGTTATTCCTTGTGCTGAAGCGGATTCCAACCTTGTGCTTTCAGCTCAAATTCTTGATTGTCGCGTGTAATCAGAGCGCAACCCAACTCTTCTTTGGTGATGTATCCGATGACCTTAACGTCTTCCATCTCGCTTACTTTCTCATGCAAAGAAAGGGGGACGGTGAACAGTAGTTCATAGTCTTCTCCTCCGTTCAGGGCGCATGTGCTGACGTTCATGTTGAACTCTTCTGCCATTACGGCTGTTTGGTAATCCAGTGGGAGGCGTTCTTCATAAATGCGGCATCCTGTTTGACTTTGGGTGCAGATGTGGAGCAGTTCGCTGCTCAGCCCATCGCTGATGTCAATCATGGAAGTGGGGCGTATGCCGGCATCTTTCAAGGCGGTGATGATGTCGCGTCTCGCCTCTGGCTTCAATTGTCGTTCCAAAAGGTATTCTCTTCCTGTAAAGTCGGGCTGTGAATATTGCAGTTCGGCCTCCATTTGTTTGTTGCCTGTCCGTCTGGCTTCTGCCAATTGTTGATGATACACGGCTTTTTCCCGTTCCAGCAACTGGAGGCCCATGTAGGCGGCTCCAAGATTTCCGCTGACGCAGATAATATCGGTTTCCTTTGCACCATTGCGGTAAACGATGTCTTCCTCCATGGCTTCGCCGATGGCGGTGATACTGATGGCCAGTCCGGTAAGACTGCTTGTGGTGTCTCCACCTACAATGTCCACTTGGTGGGCTTCGCATGCCCTCCGCATTCCGCTGTACAGCGCCTCGATGTCTTCAACCGAGAAGCGTGCGCTGATACCCAGGCTTATTGTTATCTGCTTAGGGGTTCCGTTCATGGCGTAGATGTCGCTCAAGTTTGCCATTACAGCTTTGTATCCCAAATGCTGTAACGGAACGTACGTGAGGTCAAAGTGTACGCCTTCCATCAGCAGGTCGGTGGTGACCAGTGTGCGGGTATTTGTTGTGGGGTTGATGACAGCGCAGTCGTCTCCCACGCCTTTTTCTGTACTGCTGTTTGTCAGCTGAATCTGTTCAGTAAGCTTTTTGATCAAGCCGAATTCTCCTATTTCTGCAATTTCACTCATGTCTTTTTTTGATTATGAACGCGCAATCATCTCGCGCATGATGGCAGCCATGCGAGGTTGGGCTTCGCGGGCCGCAATTTGTACATCTTCGTGGGTAACTTTGACAATTTTGCCATGAACGCCCAAATCGGTAATGATGCTGATTCCGAAGCAACGGATACCACAATGGCGTGCGACTATGACTTCGGGGGCGGTGCTCATGCCAACAGCGTCAGCTCCCCAATGTGCGAACATCCGGTATTCGCTTGGTGTCTCGTAAGTGGGGCCTTGAGTGGCCAGGTAAACACCGTGTCTTACCTTTATATTCAATTCGGCCGCGATACTGTTGGCCAGATCAATCAGCTCATTGTCGTAGGCTTCGCTCATGTCTGGGAATCTGGGACCCTGGGGGATGTTGGGGCCGTGCAGCGGATTTTCGGGCATGAAATTGATGTGGTCAGTGATAATCATCAGGTCGCCAATGCTGAAGCTGGGGTTAGTGCCTCCGGCGGCATTGCTTACGAAGAGCGTCTTGATGCCCAGTTCGTACATTACTCTGATGGGGAAGGTTACTTCCTTCATGGAATAGCCTTCGTAGTAGTGGAACCTCCCCTGCATGGCCAGAATGTCTTTTCCGCCGAGCTTTCCCAAAATGAGTTGGCCGTTATGCCCTTCTACGGTAGATACCGGGAAGTTGGGTATTTCACTGTATGGGATGATGGTCTCCTTCTGAATCTCATCTGACAAATGACCGAGTCCTGTGCCTAGGATAATGGCGGTTTCAGGGTTTGTGGTGATTCTTTCTTTGAGCCACGCTGCTGTGTCTTGAATTTTTTTGTACATAACGGAACAGTTTTTCATTAAACTTTGAGGTTGCATTTCTCATGATATGTACTTCGATAGGAAGTACGTAGATGTAATCTTTTATTTCCGGAGAAAGGTCGGTGCGGCTTTGGAGCCGGGTTGCGTCCTTTTCTGTGGTTATAATCAGTTTGGGTTGTGGCATTTGGCTGAATGCCTGATGTATGTCAGCAATGTCTTTCGGGCTGAAGAAGTGGTGGTCGGGGAAGGAATGCCTCTTGACCGAGCAGACGTGGGGTTTCAAGTCCGATTCCATCTGTTTGGGGTTGCCGATGCCCGTAAGCAACAGCACGTTTGTGGCGGCCAGTTCATGTATTTGCATTTCCTTTTCATTGAACAGCGCTTTCATTTGCCCGTAAGCGTAGGTGCTGAAGAACAGGTCTTGGCATGGCATTAGGCTGAGTTTTTTTTCAATGACCCTGAATTCTATCGGTGTCATTTGTCGGGGGCATTTTGTCACGATGACGGTGTTGGCCCGGTATCTTCCAGAGGCTTTTTCGCGAAGACGTCCTGCGGGCAGTACTTTGTCCTCGGTAATCAAACGGTGATAATCGGTAAGAAGAATGTTCAACCCGGGTTTTACATACCGGTGCTGGAAGGCGTCATCAAGCAAGATGACCTCAACGTCGCGAGTGGCTTCATCTGTCATCAGTCGTTCTATACCCTTACAGCGGTCGGCCTCCACGGCCACATAGATGTGGGGAAACTTTTGCTTGATTTGCCAGGGTTCGTCGCCTATTTCTTCCACCGTGCTGTCTGGCTGTGCCAATACATATCCTTTGCTTTTGCGCTTGTAGCCTCTGCTCAGTACTGCCACTTTATACTTCGGGCTGAGCAGGCGTATGAGGTATTCTACGTGCGGAGTTTTACCCGTGCCACCCACGGTAATGTTTCCTACGTTGATGATGGGAATACGGAAGGAGCGCGATTTCAGAATGCCTGCGTCGAACAAGGCGTTACGCCCCTCTGTGCCGGCTTCGTAAAGCCAGCTCAGGGGGGTAAGCCATTTGTTTATGCGGATCTGGTCGCCTTCCATATTATTATAAATAATGTATAGGGCGGATTCGTGTCCTTGTTATTTTATATTGATATAGTAGGGGATTCGTGCTTGGATGGGGTTTTGTCCCTTCATGTTTTGCAGGCTGTTGAATACAGTATAATATTCTCCCATAAGTTCCTTCAGATGGCTGTCCAGGTAGCTGCTCTTGGTCTTGTCCAGCAAACCCTGGAACCAAGGTGCGGGAGCGGGGTAGCGGCCAATGCTGTATTCTTTGCTCTCGGCCAGTTCTGCCGCTGCGGCAATGGCGTCATCCAAGTCGCCAAGTTTGTCCACGAGACCGATTTCCAACGCTTGTTCGCCTGTCCATACGCGGCCTTCGGCAATGGCCTTCACGTCGTCCTTCTTCATCTTTCGACCGTCAGCCACGCGTCCGGTGAACAGCTCGTATCCCTTGTTTACATGGGTCTGCATCAGGTTGCTTTCTGCCTCGTTGAAGGGACGCATGAATGAGCCGAAGTCGCTCATTGCATTGGTCTTCACTACGTCGTGTTTCAGTCCCAGCTTCTCTGACAACAATTCGCTGGCATCGGGGATCATGCCGAAAATACCGATGCTTCCGGTCAGTGTTGTAGGTTCTGCATAGATGGCATTGGCTCCGCAGGAAATGTAATAGCCGCCAGAAGCTGCCATGCCGCCCATTGAAATGACTACCGGTTTTTCTGCCTTCAACAGTTCCACTTCGTGCCAGATTTGTTCAGAAGCGTATGCGCTGCCGCCACCGGAATTGACACGGATTACAACGGCCTTGACGTCATCGTCTTCGCGCAGCTCTTGTAAATCCTTTATTACGTCTTTTCCGCAGATGACAGCCTCTTGCTGTATTGAGGTTGAACGGGTGTCAACAATGTCGCCATAGGCATAATATACAGCAATTTCGTCCGAAATCTTTTCTTGCAGCGTCTCGGCGTTGGCCACATCTTTTGTGGTTACAAACTTGATGGACTCATCTTCTTCAATTTCAGCCTTTTTTTTCAGAATCTTCTTCACTTCACTGATGTAACATAGCTGGTCCACCAGTCCGCCTTTCACGCTTACTTCTGGGTCGGCAAGAAGGGTGAGACTGTCGGCCAACGCATTGACGGCTTCAGGTTTGAGATTGCGTGAAGCGGCCACATCGTTTACCATATTCTTCCAGATGCTGCTCAGGTAGCTGTTTACTTGTTCGCGGTTGGCAGGGCTCATCTCTGTGCAGATGAAAGGCTCTACGGCACTCTTGTATGTACCCACTTTGAACACCTGTACCTTCACGCCTATTTTCTCCAACAAATCCTTGAAGAAGAGAGGCTGCGATGCCATACCCGACCAATCCAACATGCCGATGGGGTTCAGCAACACTTGGTCGGCAGTGGATGCAAGATAGTAGGCGCCCTTGCTGTAATTGTCTCCATAGGCCAGGATAAACTTGCCGCTTTCCTTGAAGTCAGTCAGCGCGTTACGCAGTTCCTGCAGCATGGCAGGTGTGGCCTCCAGCATTCCGCCTTCAATGTAGATGCCCTTGATGCTTTCGTTCTCTTTGGCCTTCTCAATGGCAATCATCGCCTCTTCCAGGCTAATGGTCTCATAACCTTCCCCAGCTGCAAGTGCGGCAAATGGGTCGTCCTTTGTCCTTTCTTCTATGGTTCCGTTCAGATTGAGACGCAGGATAGATTTTTCTTTGATGGGTTTGGTCATACTCTCGCTGGCAGCCATTCCGGCTATGGCGATAATGCTGATGACGCTCATAATGATGCTACACAGGAATATTCCGACAATGGTAGCGGTGGTGTACTTGATAAAATCTTTCATTTTAATATTGATGTTTAATGTTTTTTATTCTTCAGGATCAGAACCGTTAAATGTTTTGTATGCAAAGGGCTTTCGCCCATGCCGATTGGCTGGAAAATGCCGTATTTAACGCAAAAATAGGAATTCTTCAGCGAACCACCAAACATATCGCACTTTTTTCATCGCTAACAGCGTCCTATTTGCGAAAAATTACGAAGAAAGACTGGCTTCGCCCTCTTGGGATCTTGGTATGCCTAACCAGTTAAATAACAAAAAGCGTTTGCTTAGCCGTGAGCATTTTTGCAGTTATTCTTAATCCGTGTCTATTGTCTGCTAACATGCCTTTCGTTGCCCCTTCCCCCAAAAGGGCATTTTTATTTCCGTCCCGATGTAATTTCATTTACATGGCGAGGAAAAAAGATTTGCCATGCGTGGAAAGCCCTCTTCACCCCTTTTTTCTCTGTGTTCCTGGAAGCATATTTTCGCGCCAGCTTTTTTTGGACTTGAAATTCCGCCGTATTTCCCTTAGCAATGCTTTTCTGCCTTCTTTTTGCGCCCATATATATATTATAATGTGTATTTAAAATTTTTCCGTTTTTCTTTGAAAAAAGTTTCCGTAAAGTTTTGTCATATTGTGGAAAGTGTCTACCTTTGCACCCGCAAACGAGAAACAACGTCGTTTGCGATCGAGTTCTTTGAAAGATTTCACATAAGACATTAAGGAAATGTAGTACAAGCTTTTTTATAAAAGGAAGCGAACCG
>JAFNXL010000079.1 GCA_017379075.1 Bacteroidaceae bacterium | reverse complement strand
GCTGAAGGAGGTACGGGAGCATCACCCGCCAGCAGTATGCGCTATGCAGGCATTTCACCCGAAATAGGACTTAGCGAAACACAACAAACACTAACATTGAACGGACTGCGCTCACAAGTACGTCTGCAAGTTGATGGGCAACTGAAGACTGGACGTGACGTCATCAATATGGCATTGCTCGGTGCAGAAGAATTTGGATTCGGAACAACAGCGCTGATAGTCTTAGGATGCGTGATGATGCGCAAATGCCACACCAACGCTTGCCCTGTAGGGGTTGCTACACAAGACGAACGGTTGCGTGAAAACTTCCGTGGGCATTATAAATATGTTGTAAACTACTTCACCTTCTTGGCTCAAGAAGTACGCGAATACTTGGCAGAAATGGGATTCACCCGATTGGAAGACATTGTAGGCCGTACGGATTTGATGATGAGAAGACCTGTTGCTAAAGAAGGGAAAGCGTCACTAATAGACTTCCGTAAGTTATTGCAGCGTACGGATAATGATACACAGCTTCACCATTTGCCAGGTTTCCACCATACACTCGGAAGGGTAAAGGACGAACTGATAATTGAAGCTGTTCGGATAGCAATAGAGCAAGGCAAGGAGGTATCGTTGGAATATGCCATTAGCAATACTGACCGTTCGGTAGGTGCTATGCTCTCAGGAGTTATCGCCAAACGATTCGGGCAGAAAGGACTTCCAGACCAAACCATCAACGTAAAGTTCAAGGGAGCGGCAGGTCAGAGTTTTGGAGCTTTCTTGCCGCATGGTGTATTTTTTAAACTTGAAGGTGAAGCCAACGATTATTTAGGTAAGGGCCTGAGTGGTGGACGTATTGCCGTTTTACCGCCCGTACGTAGCAATTTTGAGGCAGAGGGCAATACCATTGCAGGGAATACCTTGCTCTATGGTGCCACCAGTGGCGAAGTCTATATCAATGGTCAGGTGGGTGAACGTTTTGCTGTGCGAAATTCGGGCGCAACGGCTGTGGTAGAAGGAGTAGGTGACCATTGTTGTGAATACATGACAGGAGGAAGGGTCGTCGTATTGGGTACAACGGGACGTAACTTTGCTGCCGGTATGAGTGGTGGTGTGGCCTATGTATGGGATAAGAATCATGGTTTTGATTATTTTTGTAATATGGAAATGGTAGAACTTTCGCTTGTAGAAGACACAACCAGTCGCAAAGAATTACATGAACTTATTCGTCAACATTATCTCTACACAGGCTCGAAACTTGCTCGGATTATGCTTGATGACTGGAACCGCTATATAGATGATTTTATTCAAGTTATCCCGATAGAATATAAGCGCGTTCTACAGGAAGAACAGATTAAGAAGCTGCAACTAAAAATTGCTGAAGTGCAAAGAGATTATTAAAACAACAAAAACAATGCATATAAGATGAAAGATCCGAAAGCTTTTTTAAAGATACCTCGTCAAGAAGCGGGCTATCGTCCCGTTCACGATCGAGTGGCCGATTTTGGAGAGGTGGAACAAACCCTCAACAGCCACAACCGGAGGCTGCAAGCTTCACGGTGTATGGATTGCGGTGTGCCGTTCTGTCACTGGGCTTGTCCGTTGGGTAACAAGCAACCCGAATTTCAACGCGCTCTTGCCGATGGAAAATGGGAAGAGGCATACCGGATATTGAGCCAAACAAACGACTTCCCAGAATTTACAGGGCGCATCTGTCCTGCATTGTGCGAAAAGTCGTGCGTACTGAAACTTACATTTGATGCCCCAACCACTATTCGAGAAAACGAAGCGGCCATTGTCGAAGCTGCTTTTCGAGAAGGATATATCCAGCCACGCAGGATAGAACGCAATGGTAAGAGGGTAGCCGTTATTGGTGCCGGCCCTGCTGGCCTGGCAACAGCCAATCAACTCAATGGTATGGGATACGAAGTTGCAGTCTTCGACAAGAATGAAGCTCCAGGTGGATTGCTCCGCTATGGTATTCCCAACTTCAAATTGCACAAACCTATCATAGACAGGCGCATACGTATTATGGAAGAAGAGGGGGTGAAGTTCCATATGGATTGTGACATCGATGTGGCTGCATTGCCGGAAGGTTATGATGCATACTGCATTTGTACAGGTACTCCTACAGCACGTGACCTCAATATTCCTGGTCGTGAGCTGGAAGGTATTCACTTGGCGCTTGAAATGCTGTCGCAACAAAACCGTATTTTGGCGGGCACAGCCTTTACAAAAGACAAACTGGTCAGTGCAAAAGGCAAACGAGTACTCGTCATTGGTGGTGGCGACACCGGCAGCGACTGTATCGGAACAGCCCATCGGCAAGGCGCAGCCAGTGTTACTCAAATAGAGATTATGCCACAGCCCCCCATCGGCCGGAATCCTTCCACACCGTGGCCCCAATGGCCGGTTGTAATGAAGACTACATCAAGTCATGAGGAAGGATGTTTGCGTCGATGGAATCTTACCTCTAAACGTTTTATAGGCAAAAATGGACATGTCATAGGTGTAGAGGTTGAAGAGGTTGATTGGCTTCCGGCTACAGATGATGGTCGTCCTATCATGCAATCTACAGGTAAAGTGGAAGTCATTGAAGCCGATATGGTACTGTTGGCTATGGGTTTCATAAAACCTGTTCAGCCTCCATTCCCTGAAAATGTATTTGTGGCAGGTGATGCTGCTTCTGGAGCCAGTTTGGTTGTTCGGGCCATTGCCAGCGGACGTAAGGCTGCACAAGAGATTGACAAATACTTGAAATGAAACTATAAATCATTATTATTTATGTGTGGAATCGTAGGAATATTTCAGATAAAGCAACAAACAGAAGAATTGCGTGCCAAGGCATTGAAGATGTCGCAAAAACTTCGACATCGCGGACCAGACTGGAGTGG
>JAFNXL010000047.1 GCA_017379075.1 Bacteroidaceae bacterium | reverse complement strand
GTCCTGCATGGTGGTCTGACGTGTGAAGGGCGAAGCAATCTCGGCATTGATCTCGCTGCGGCGTGCCTTCTTCACCTTGGCAGCCTCTCCCCAGGTTTTTCCTGTGCTGAGCTTCATACTGATTGCCGAAGGAGCCATTACCTGCTGTCCGTCTACCTGCACATCGTAGGTAAGCGTCTCACCCACCTGAATATTGGTAACGACAGTACCGTCTGGCGACTTCAGTTCATACTGTTTCTGTGCAGTCATGGACAACATGCCCATGAAGCACAACAAAACGAAAGATGTTACTTTTCTCATTGTTTGATTAAAAAATGGTTTTATTGATGAATTTTGAAATTGTTCAATGAGGAGGGGCTATTTTCAGAATAAAGTATTCTCTACAATCTTACCCATCTGCCAAACGCAGCGCACATTCAGGTCGCCGTCCAGCACCATGATGTCGGCATCCTTTCCGCGGGAAAGTGAGCCCTTACGATGATAACAGTTCATGATGTGGGCTGGTGTTTCGGAGCACATACGCACAGCATCTTCCAATGGAATTTCCGCCTCGTTCACCGCTACACGGATAAGACGGTCTGTGGTGGCAATGGAGCCCGCCAAAGCCGAACGGTCGCTAAGTTTACATACACCGTCCTCAACCACCACTCGGGGGTCGAAAGCAGAAGCATCACCCTCAATGGCTGCCACAGCCAAGGCATCGGTAATAAGCGCCATACGTTCCACGCCCTTAATCTTATATGCCATGCGCAGGATGGTGGGAGGCACATGGATGCCGTCGGCCACGCATTCGATTGTCATGTCATCAATCAGATAAACACTTTCCACTGTACCTTCGTACTTATACTCACGCTTGTTGTGGAATCCGGGCATGGCATTGTAGAAATGCGTTACATGGGTATATCCAGCATTGAATGCGGCCACCACATCAGTGTATTCGGCACAAGTGTGGGCAATACTGGGCAGAATGCCCTTGCTGGCACAATACTTTCCGAACTGCAAGGCGCCGGGGAGTTCGGGAGCCGCGTCCCAGCGTGCTATACATGAGCTTTTCTCCACCAAGGGGATGTATTCATTGGGGTCGGGATTCTTGATCCACTCGGGCATCTGCGCACCGGCTTTGGCACGGTTCAGGTAATGGCCTTCCAAGTGCAGGCCGAGAATGGGAGAATCCGGTTCCTTCATCAGTTTGTCACAAGTCTCTATCGCAGCCTCCAGCATGGGAACCGTACTGCTGCTCAATGTGGGGAACATACTTGTGGTACCAAATTTGGCATGAGCCGCCACTGCTGTGCGGAAAGCGTCTTCCGTTCCTTCCTGGAAATCGCGTCCGCCACCACCGTGAACATGCATTTCAATACCACCGGGCACCACAGTCATGCCCTTCACGTCAATGATGTCGGCTCCAATGATTGCCAAGTCGCTGTTGGTCACTTCCAATATCTTGTTGTCACGCAGTATTACACTGCCATCCTTGAGCCACCCCTGTGGGGTCAAGATGCGGCCATTAATAATCTGTGTAAGCATATTTTTAGAATTTATCGGTTTGCTGTTTATTTTCAAATCATGGAAAGAATCACATTCATGATGTCCTTGCCCAGCTGGTCGGCCTCTTCCATTGTGGCCGCCTCGCTGTAGACGCGGATGATGGGCTCCGTGTTGCTCTTGCGCAGATGAACCCACTTGTCGGGGAAATCAATCTTCACACCGTCCACATCATTCACTTCCTCGTTGCTGTATATTCCCTTCACCTTCTCCAGGATGGCGTCCACGTCTGTTCCCTGGGTCAAGTCTATGCGGTTCTTTGCAATGCAATAGGGAGGATAGGTGGCACGCAGTTCGCTGGTCTTCATTCCTTTCTTGGCAAGGTAAGTCAGAATCAGGGCGATACCCACCAAAGCATCGCGTCCGTAATGGGCAGCAGGATAAATGACACCGCCGTTTCCTTCACCACCGATAACTGCACCCTGTTCCTTCATCTTGGTCACCACATTCACCTCGCCTACTGCCGAAGCGAAATACTCCTGGCCATACTTTTTCGTCACGTCGCGCAAAGCTCGCGTACTGCTCAGGTTGCTCACAGTATTGCCTGGGGTGTGCTGAAGAATGTAGTCTGCCACTGTTACAAGGGTGTATTCCTCGCCATACATTGTACCGTCTTCGCAGAAAAGGGCAAGGCGGTCCACATCGGGGTCTACCACAAAGGCAATGTCATGCTCGCCCTTCTCCATCAAAGCCTTTATATCGCAAAGGTTCTTCTCCAGCGGTTCCGGATTGTGCTGGAAGTCTCCGGTAGGTTCGGTAAAGAGTCCGGTTACGGTCTTCACGCCCAACTGTTCAAGAAGTTTGGGAAGGATTACACCGCCCACGCTGTTCACGCTGTCAAAAGCCACCTTGAAGTCGGCCTTGGCAATGGCGTCCGCATCAACCAAATCCAACGCCAGTACCATGTCGATGTGCTTCTGGTCGTAAGTATCATCCTCGCGATACTGGCCCAGATGATCCACATCCGCATACTCAAAGTCTTCAGCCTCGGCAATACGAAGTACCTCGTTGCCTTCTTCCTTGTTCAGAAATTCGCCCTTTTCGTTCAACAGCTTCAAGGCATTCCACATGCGGGGATTGTGGCTGGCAGTAATGATGATGCCGCCACAAGCGCCTTCCATGGTTACAGCGACCTCGGTTGTAGGGGTTGTGGCCAGACCGATGTTCACCACATCAAAGCCCATGCCCATCAAGGTTCCACACACTACGTTCTTTACCATCTCACCGCTTATACGGGCATCGCGTCCCACAACAATCTTGTTGCTCTCAACCTTGGTTGTGCGTCGTATCAATGTGGCATAAGCCGAAGTGAACTTTACGATATCCAATGGATTAAGGGTATCACCGGCTGGTCCTCCGATGGTTCCGCGGATACCTGAAATAGATTTGATAAGTGTCATATTATTCTTGCAATTTTATTTTTAATGGTATAAATCAAATATTTCGTCTACAAAATTAGTCAAAAGTTGTGGCTTGACAAAGTTTTTTTCCAAGTTTGTTACGCGCGTAAACATTTGTTTAGAAACGGAACGGAAATACAACATTATTTCACACTTACGTTTCCCCTCTCGGGCTGGCACCCAAATCGGCCCAGGAAAAGACAACAAGTCCACTTACATCGGCATGTAAAAGTCTTTACCTCGGGACGTAAATTTATTTACCACGCGACGTAAAAAAATTACGCCTAAATGTTAATCCGAGTAAAAGACAACCTACCGTAAGCGGATTTCTTAAAAAAAGATAAATAATGAGGGTAAGGCATGCGCATTTCCAGGATTTGATATATCTTTGCAACCGATGAGACGTTTTTTATCCATATTCCTCCTCATAACGTGTGCATCCTGCTTGCAGCCGTTGTCTGCCCAAGAAGGCCAGACTGCGGTGACAGACTCTGCAGAATATATGCCCAGCCAGAGCGTTCTTTCGCTGCAGCCCATGTCCATCAGGTATGCCCCTATATGGATGCACCACGGCCCCCTGGGCACATGGGACCTGCATGAAGGATTTAACGCCAACGTGGACCTGGGTGTCCGCATTGGTTGGGGAAAATACAACCCATGGAAAGGAGACTCGTTCTTCACCAATTTCAATGCCCTCTATGTGCAGCCGCTCAGCAAAGACCGCAAGTGGAATATGGCATTGGGCGGATACTACTCCAATTTCAAGATGTGGGGAGACCGAAAGAATTCCGTCGGGCTGATGGGAATCGTTGATTACCAAATAAATGAGCGAATGAACGCCGGTGTGTTTCTGGTGCATGATTTCGGGCTGATGGGCGACAAACATTTCCCTTGTTCTCCATGCCCTTGGATGGACAATCCCTCCACCACGATAGGCGCCGACTGGGGTATAAAAGTGAATGACAAAGTACGTTTCAACGTGAGCATGTCATACACCCGCCACCACGGAGACGGAATCGGCCCCAAGCTCTATCCTTCGCAACAAGTCACACCGGATTTGCCACAACAAACGCCCTCTGACCGCAGAGGACGATAAACGCTTCTGCAAGGCGGAAATTCTCCCATTATTTCCCGCAAAACCAGCACCTTTGTCTTATTTTCAAAATTTTGCGGAAATTCTCCACGTTCCAGACCCGTTATTTGCAATAAAAGTTGTACTTTTGCAAAAGTAATGTAATTAGCATTGAACTAAACATATCGATATGGCAGAAAATAAGAAAATTAAAAGAGCTTTGGTGTCCGTTTTCCACAAAGACGGACTCGATGAAATCCTGCGCACATTGCATGCCCAGGGCGTAGAATTGTTGTCAACCGGTGGCACACAGTCTTTCATTGAATCATTAGGCATTCCCTGCACCGCTGTTGAGGATGTAACCTCATACCCCAGCATCTTGGGCGGACGTGTGAAGACCTTGCACCCCAAGATTTTCGGCGGAATATTGGGACGTCGCGACTTGGAAGGCGACCAGGCACAGATGGCACAATACGAAATCCCCGAAATTGATTTGGTCATTGTTGACCTCTACCCCTTCGAGGACACCGTGGCCAGCGGAGCTTCCGATGCAGACATCATTGAGAAGATTGACATCGGCGGCATCAGCCTCATCCGCGCCGGAGCTAAGAACTTCAAGGACGTAATCATCGTTCCCAGCAAGGCAGAATACAAGCCCCTGCTCGACCTTCTGCAGCAGAAGAACGGCACTTCTGACATTGAAGACCGCAAATGGTTTGCCACCCAGGCATTCGGCGTAAGCAGCCACTACGACACAGCTATTCACAACTGGTTCAGCAAATAAAGGAACATGAAGTGGTTTTCCCTTAGCAAAGAAATTGCAATGGACTTGGGAACCGCCAACACAATCATCATCAGCGATGGCAAGATTGTGGTGGACGAGCCCAGCGTCGTTGCCCTTGACCGCCACAGCGAGCGAATGATTGCCGTGGGCGACAAGGCAAAGATGATGTATGAAAAGACCAGCCCGGAAATTCGCACCATCCGTCCTCTGCGCGATGGTGTGATTGCCGACTTCAACGCCTGCGAGCAGATGATGCGCGGACTCATCAAAATGGTCCACAAGAGCAACCGTCTGTTCACCCCCAGCCTGAAAATGGTCATCGGCGTTCCCAGCGGCAGCACGGAAGTGGAATTGCGTGCCGTGCGCGACAGTGCCGAGCATGCCGGCGGCCGCGAGGTCTATCTCATCTACGAGCCCATGGCAGCAGCTATCGGTGTGGGAATTGACGTGTTGGCTCCCGAGGGCAACATGATTGTGGACATCGGCGGCGGAAGCACCGAGATTGCAGTCATCTCACTGGGCGGAATCGTGGCAGACAAGAGCTTGCGCACGGCTGGTGACGACCTTACAGCGGACATCCAGGAATACATGAGCCGCCAGCACAACGTCAAAGTCAGCGAACGCATGGCCGAACGTATCAAAATCAACGTAGGCGCAGCCCTGACCGACCTTGGCGACGAGGCCCCCGAAGACTACATCGTATATGGTCCCAACCGTATCACAGCCCTGCCCATGAAGGTTCCCGTTTGTTATCAGGAAATCGCCCACTGTCTGGAAAAGACCATTGCCAAGATTGAGACCGCCGTTCTGAACGCGCTGGAAGACACTCCTCCCGAACTGTATGCCGACATTGTACACAACGGTATCTACCTGACCGGAGGCGGTGCGCTGCTCAGAGGTTTGGCAAGACGTCTGCAGGACAAGATCAACATTCCCTTCCACGTAGCGGACGACCCCCTGCACAGTGTAGCCAAAGGAACAGGCATTGCACTGAAGAATATTCACAACTTTACCTTCCTGATGTAAAAACCTGTGGCCGGTTCTGACAAAAACACGATGCCCGAACCGGCCGAACTTATAACAACGATTTGCAAAGTTTTATTGATCGTTTACTCCAATATGCCCACTGGGTGCTCTTCCTTATCCTGGAAGTCCTCAGTGGGTGGATGCTTTTCAGATTCAATGCATACCAGGGAAGCGTATGGTTTACCCAAGCCAACGCCGTGGCCGGGCAAGTATTGGACTATGAAGCAAAACTGCTGCAATTCATACACTTGAAGGATTTGAACGGCCAACTCACCCAGGACATCCTGCAACTGCAACAAGAGAACGATTCCATGCGCACCTTGTTGGCACAACTCACCCAGGACAGTTCATACACACAAAAGATTCAGGCGGACTTGCTCGCTGGCGAAAAACTGATTCCCGCGCATGTCATTTCCAACAGCATTAAGCAGAAGGACAACTTCATCACCCTGGACAAGGGTTCGAAAGACGGAATACGGACAGAAATGGGAGTGGTGAGCGGAACCGGAATCGTGGGCATCACCTATCTGGTGAGCAACCACTTCTCTGTGGTGCTTCCCATCCTGAACACCCATTCCAACATAAGCTGCCGTCTAAGGGGAACAAACTACTTCGGCAGTCTGAAGTGGAGCGGCGGAAGTCCGCTACAGGCATACATGGACGACATTCCCCGCCATGCGCGTTGCAAAATTGGCGATGTGGTGGAAACCAGCGGTTTCAGCAGCGTATTCCCAGCCGGAATATTTGTGGGCAAAGTCATCCAGATAAACAACTCCAAGGACGGACTTTCCTATCGGCTCGAAGTACAGCTCAGTACAGACCTGGCCAAGATTCGCGATGTATGTATAGTGTCAAACAGCCGACAGGCAGAGTTGGATTCCCTGCAAAGACAAGCCAAGTGATTTTATGATTATACGAGAACTTATCCATCTGTTACAGTTGCTTGTACTGGTATCGCTACAAGTTCTGGTGTTCAACCACATGCACCTGTTCGGCTATGCCACCCCAATGGTGTACATCTGCTTCCTTTTGTATTTCCCTCTCAACTATTCGCGCTGCGGCATCCTTTTCTGGGGATTCATCATAGGACTCCTGACAGACATTTTCTCCAACACGCCCGGCGTTGGGGCGGCATCCACCACACTGGCCGCCATGCTTCAGCCCGTTCTGCTGCGTGCCATGGCACCGAAAGACAGCACCGAGGACATGATGCCCAATTTCCAGACAATGGGCTATGGTAACTATGCCCGCTTTTTCATCATACTCATTGTCACCCACCACCTGCTGGTCTTCCTGCTTGAAAGTTTCTCTTATTTCGATTCCCTTTACCTTGTCCTGTCCTGCGCCAGCAGCATTGTGCTGACCACCAGCATTGTCTGGGCAAT
>JAFNXL010000078.1 GCA_017379075.1 Bacteroidaceae bacterium | reverse complement strand
GATGCAGAAGGATTCAGTGGCGAGGACGGACGTACTACCATATTCGACTACTGGAGTGTGGATACTATACGCCGTTGGCGCAATAATGGAAAGTTCGATAACAAGCAACTTACAGCAGATGAATTGTCACTTCAAGCTTATTACGCTAAGGTGTTGAATATCTGCAATTCATCAGAAGCTGTTCGTGAAGGTGAGTTCTATGACCTTATGTATGTAAATCCCCAGTTGCAGCGCCAGTACGCCTTTGTTCGTTACACCGAGAACGAGACGCTGTTGATTGTGGCAAACTTTGCAGCGCATGACGCAGAAGTCAGCATTCATGTGCCCCAACATCTCTTCGAATATTATCAGATTGAAGAAAGCGCATCCAGCGAATGGACGGATCTTTTGACCGGAGATAGCGTCAAGGCATCCTTTACATCAGCTGATGCCACAAAGCTCAATGTTCCAGCTTGGGGCGGTTGCGTATTGCGCATGAAGGAGCAGAAGAAAACCAAGTGCAAGAAATCAAAAGCATAAATATAGTAAATATTATGGCAAACAACAATCATCTTGTGATAATGGCGGGCGGCATTGGTAGCCGTCTCTATCCCATGAGCACGTTGAATTGCCCCAAACAATTCATTGATGTGTTGGGTTGTGGTAAGACATTGCTGCAGCTCACTTTCGAACGTTTCCTCCCTGTCGTGTCAAAGGAAAATGTATGGGTGGTTACCTCTGAAAACTATAAGGACATGGTTGCGGAACAATTGCCCGAGGTGCTTGAGAATCATATCCTCACCGAACCTTGTCGCAGAAACACCGCACCCTGCATTGCATACGCCAGCTGGAGAATCAAGAGCCAATTCCCCCATGCCAACATTGTTGTCTCACCCAGTGACCATGTAGTAACTGACAACGAGGAATTTTGCCGAGTGGTGGCCACTTCTCTCAAGTTTGTCAGTGAAAACGATGCCATCGTGACGCTTGGAATGAAGCCCGACCGTCCAGAAACTGGCTATGGTTACATCCAGGCAGACCTCAGCTTCTCTACAGCGCGTAACAAGGAGATTTTCAGGGTGGACAAGTTCCGCGAAAAACCCAACAAGGAACTCGCGGAGAAGTATATCAAGCAGACCAATTTCTATTGGAATGCAGGTATCTTCATTTGGAATGTCAATACTATCATCAATGCGTTTAGAGTGTATCAGCCCGAGATTTCAGAGATATTCGAAGGTATGCTCTCATACTACAACACCCCGAAGGAAGCCGAACTGATCAAGGAGAGATTTCCGCAATGTGAATCCATTTCGGTGGACTACGCCATTTTGGAGAATGCGGAGGAAATCTATGTGTTCCCCGCCGACTTCGGATGGAGCGATGTGGGCACATGGCGTTCATTGCAGAAAAGCCTTCCCACCGATGCCAACGGAAACACTTGTGTAGGCGCTCAGATTGAGACGGTTGAAACAAACAACTGCATCATACATACTACCAACTTCAAGAAAGTAGTGGTGCAGGGGCTTGACGGTTATTTGATTGTGGAGCAGAACGGAGAACTGCTCATTTGCAAGATATCAGAAGAGGAGCATTTCCATAAGAAGTAAGCATGGGAGAAAAATCTGTCAAAAAGGTAACGCTTCGTTGGGTACACACCAGTGATTTGCACGGCAACATGTTCATGTATGACGACTTGAAGTGCGTCAGGACACATGGTGGCGCAAGTGCGGTCTATGGGTATGTAGAATCGCTCCGAGAGCGGTATCCAGATAGCGTTATCTGCACTGACGGAGGTGATTGTCTGCAAGGACAACCGGTTTCTTATTATTACAACTATATAGACCGAGAGCAGAACATTGTCAATGAGATGATGAATGCCATCGGTTATGATGCCGCAACCATTGGCAACCATGACATCGAAACCGGCCATCCCATCTACGATAAATGGCTTGCCAAATGCAACTATCCCGTGCTGGCTGCAAACATGATTGACATAGAGACGGAGCAGCCCTATCTTCAACCTTACGCGGTCATTGAGCGTTGTGGCGTCAAAATCGCCATTCTTGGCATGGTTACGCCCACAATAGACTATTGGTTGCCTAATTCTCTTTGGAGTGGCCTGCGCTTTCAGAATATGGTGGAATGTGCGCAGCAATGGATACCCATAATCAAGGAAAAGGAAAAGCCGCATCTCATTGTCGGCCTTTTCCATAGCGGACTTGAAGGCGGTGTGGAAAGCTACCACGGACTGGAAAACAGTACCAAGAAAGTGGCTGAGAATGTGCCCGGCTTCGATTTGATTTTCTATGGCCACGACCACAAGAATGCTGTAAACACCTTTTACAATACCGAATCCAAGCCCGTGCTTACCGCAGCGCCAAACAATAACGGAGCAAGGATTGTGGAAGCGCAAATCCAATTGATTATGCGTGGCGACGAGGTGCTGAAGAAGAAAATTCATGCCTCTACACCACCACTCAACGGAACCGTGCATCCCAATTCCATCCTGCTTGAGATTGAATATGACGACATGCGTAAGGATGCGCTTGAATGGCTTAACGAAGAAATTGGCACCTCAAGCGAAGAACTTCACGAGACGGACGCCTATTTCGGTCCCTGTTCCTTCATCAACCTCATCCACCAGTTGCAGTTGGAACACACGGGAGCGGACATAAGCTTTGCCGCGCCTCTTTCGTTCGATTCGGTTATCCCAAAGGGAAAAATCACCGTCCGAGACATGTTCAATCTCTACCGTTATGAGAATTATCTCTACACGCTGCGTCTTAGCGGAAAAGAGATAAAGGACATTCTTGAACTGAGTTACGACCGATGGACCAACACGATGCAATCTGCCGATGACCACATCATGAAGCTTTCTTACGTGTTGAATAACGGACAGCGACTTGGATTTGAAAACCTTGCCTTCAATTTCATTTCCGCGGCCGGAATACGGTATGAGGTGGACGTTACCAAGCCCTTTGGTGAGAAAATCCGCATCTTGGAGTTGAATGATGGCAGAACCTTCGATTTGGATAGCCTCTATGCCGTTGCCGTAAACAGCTATCATGGTAGTGGAGGAGGGGATTTGTTGCCCCGCGGATCGGGCATAGAAAAGTCCGAATTGTGCAAACGCATCATAAGCGAGACCAAGGAAGACCTCCGAAGCCTCTTTATCAAACGCATTAAAGAAACAAAAGACATCTGCCCCTCACAGTGCAGCCAATGGCGTTTTGTGCCTTCAGAGTGGACAGAAGAGGCTTTAATTCGTGACAAAAAGTTGCTTTTTACACATTATATTTGAAAATTTGGAAAAGAAATCGTAAATTTGCATTAAAATAGGATAGGAATCGATTTTTATGCAAAATATACGTAATTTCTGCATTATTGCACACATTGACCACGGTAAGAGTACATTGGCTGACCGTTTGTTGGAATATACTGATACCATTAAGGTCACGGATGGACAAATGCTTGATGATATGGACCTGGAGCGCGAGCGCGGAATCACCATCAAGAGCCATGCCATCCAGATGAACTATAAGCTAAATGGCGAGAAATATACCCTCAATCTCATTGATACTCCGGGACACGTTGACTTCTCTTACGAGGTGAGCCGTAGTATTGCAGCTTGCGAAGGAGCGCTTCTTGTGGTGGATGCCACCCAGGGCGTACAGGCGCAGACCATCAGCAACCTCTACATGGCCATAGACCACGACTTGGAAATCATACCCGTAATCAACAAGTGCGACATGCCCAACGCCATGCCCGAGGAGGTGGAAGACGAAATCGTTGAACTTCTCGGATGCAAGCACGAAGACATCATCCGTGCCAGTGGAAAGACGGGTATGGGGGTGGATGACATTCTGCAGGCTGTGGTAGAGCGCATTCCCGCACCGAAGGGAAATCCCGACGGTCCATTGCAGGCTCTGATTTTCGACTCCGTATTTAACTCATTCCGTGGCATTATTGCCTATTTCAAGATTGTAAACGGTTCCATCAAGAAGGGCGACCAGGTAGTCTTCATCAACACCGGAAAGGAGTATAAGGCCGATGAAATCGGTGTGCTCAAGATGGACATGATGCCTTGCAACGAGTTGTGTTGTGGCAATGTGGGCTATATCGTTTCTGGTATCAAGACCGCAACCGAGGTGAAGGTGGGAGATACCATTACACACATCTCCAATCCGTGCCGAGAGGCCATCGCAGGTTTCGAGGAAGTGAAGCCCATGGTCTTTGCCGGTGTTTATCCCATTGAGACCGAGGACTTTGAAAACCTCCGTGCCAGTCTTGAGAAATTGCAACTCAACGATGCCAGCCTCACCTTCCAGCCCGAAAGCTCCGTGGCGCTTGGATTCGGCTTCCGTTGTGGATTCCTCGGATTGCTTCATATGGAAATCATCCAGGAGCGCCTGGACCGCGAGTTCAACATGGACGTCATCACCACCGTGCCCAACGTATCCTATATGGTATATGACAAGCAGGGCGAGGTGAAGGAAGTGCACAACCCGGCCGGTATGCCCGATGCCACCCTCATTGACCATATTGAAGAACCCTATATCCATGCAAGCGTCATCACCACAGCCAATTACATCGGACCCATCATGTCGCTTTGTCTTGGCAAACGCGGAGAGTTGTTGAAGCAGGAGTATATCAGCGGAAACCGAGTGGAGCTACAATATGCCATGCCTTTGGGCGAGATTGTGATTGACTTCTATGACAAGCTGAAGAGCATTTCCAAGGGCTACGCCTCGTTCGACTATCATCAGAGCGGTTTCCGTCCCTCCAAGCTCATCAAGCTTGACATCCTGCTCAACGGAGAACCCGTGGATGCGCTCAGCACGCTTACCCACATTGACAATAGCGTAGACTTCGGACGCCGTATGTGCGAGAAGCTCAAGGACTTGTTGCCCCGCCAACAATTCGACATTGCTATCCAGGCTGCCATCGGTGCCAAGATTATCGCACGCGAAACCGTGAAGCAAGTGCGCAAGGACGTGCTTGCAAAGTGTTACGGAGGTGACGTAAGCCGTAAGCGCAAATTGCTTGAAAAGCAGAAGAAGGGAAAGAAGCGCATGAAGCAGATTGGCAATGTACAGGTGCCACAGAAGGCGTTCCTCGCTGTTCTCAAACTCGATTAAACAAACCCCAAACCCTTATTTCAAATACATTACCATGGACCGAAGAAGAGATGTCGCACGCGAAATCGCAAGGATTTACTGCCCCCTCACGCCCTCTGGTGTGGACCAGCTGGCCAGTATCCTTGTCCCGATGAAGTTTCAGAAAGGAAATACCATCCTGCCTGAAGGCAAGGTCTGCAACGCTCTATATTATGTAGAGCGTGGAATGGTCCGTCAATATTATTACAAGAACAAGCGCGATGTCACAGAGCATTTCAGCTTTGAGGGCCGCATTGTCTTCTGCATTGAGAGCTACCTGAAGCAGGAACCCAGTCGCCTCATTGTGGAAGCCCTGGAGAACACCAAGCTCTATGCCATCCCCTATGCCGACCTCAACAACCTGATGGTACGCAACCAGGAGATGGAGATGCTCTATCGCAAGATTCTTGAACACGTTGCCATCAGCAGCCAGGAGCATGCGGATAGCCAGCGTTTTGAGAATGCGTCCGAGCGTTACGAGCGCCTTCTGCGCGAGAAGCCCGAGATTGTCTTGCGTGCGCCCATGGTGCATATCGCCAGTTTCCTTCAGATGACACCCGAGACACTGAGCAGGGTGCGCAACGGAAGCACGCCTGTCCAACAAAGACATTCCGCACAACAGGAGGAAAACAAGAACGGACCGGCCAAGGACACCAACGAGGCTTGGTGGAAGAATGCGGTGAAATAAGATACGACACATTACACATCACATTCCATATAGCATTCCAATTTTTTTGGAACATAAAAAAAAGAACGGGAGGTTAGCCTTTTAGGGGCTGGTCTCCCGTTCAACATTAAAAGTGTATGAAGATTTATTGATTTTTTTTAGATCAGATATTGGCTACTGATGGATTCGTTGTCGAGCACGCGACGAATGGTCTCGGCCATCATGTCGGCAATTGAAATCTGCTTCACCTTGCTGCAAGAAGCGGTGTAGGGAATGCTGTCCGTGAACACCATCTCTTCCAGGGCGCTGTTCTGCACACGCTCGTTGGCGGGTCCGCTCATCACACCGTGGCTGGCCATGGCGCGAACGCTGCGTGCACCACATTCCTTCATCAGGTCTGCAGCCTTCACAATGGTACCGGCTGTGTCCACCATGTCGTCAATGAGGATTACGTCGGCATCCTTCACGTCGCCAATGATTTCCATGCTTGCCACTTCGTTGGCCTTCTTGCGGGTCTTGTTGCAGAGTACCAGGGGGCAGTCCAGATACTTGGCATAGGTGCTTGCGCGCTTGCTTCCGCCCACGTCGGGGGTGGCGATAACCAGGTTCTCCAGCTTCAGGTTCTGGATATAGGGCAGCATCACGGTGCTTGCGTATAAATGGTCAACGGGCACGTTGAAGAAGCCCTGTTCCTGGTCGGCATGCAGGTCCATTGTGATCAGACGTGTGATGCCGGCCACGCTCAACATATCGGCCACCAGCTTGGCTGCGATGCTTACGCGGGGCTTGCTCTTGCGGTCCTGACGCGCCCAGCCGAAGTAGGGCACAACGGCGTTGATGGTGCGTGCAGAGGCGCGCTTTGCTGCGTCAACCATGAGCAGGAGTTCCATCAAATTGTCTGCGCTGGGGAAAGTGCTTTGTACCAGGAACACGTCGCGTCCGCGTACGCTTTCCTCAAAGCAAACCTCAAACTCACCGTCGGCAAAACGGGTTACAGACATCTTTCCCAATTCACATCCCAAGCTGTCGCAGATTTTTTCTGCAAGATAGCGTGTGCTTGTGCCGGCAAACACCAGGAATGATTTCTTTTCTATTGTTTCCATTTTTATGATTGAAAAATATTTTGTTTGTTCTTTCTCTGAGAGTTGTTCTATGAGTGGAAATGGCGTGCGTGTGTGTGGTCTTCCTATCCGGCCACCCTGCGCATGTTGCGGAAGTGCGAGATGAGCATCTTGTAGTCGCATCCGCTGTGAATGTCGAATCGATTCCACAAGTCTCCGCGCACCACAGCGCCTCCAAAGCCAATGTCCCTAATCTCCTGAAGGTTCTCCAGCTTCACACCGCCCTGCGCCATCACCTTGCGGTCAATGACGCCCTGCCTTACGGCGTCGCGCAACTGGTCCGAGGTGTATAACTGTTTCTGCTCGGGGTCGGACACACTTTGGTACACACAATCCAGGCACACATAATGGCTTCCAGCCATCTTGTACTCCTTTGCCTTTTCAAAAGAGAGGGCTGTGCGCGTGATGGGGCCTCTGTAATCAAAAGGTGGCTTCACGGTCTCGTCGCACAGATGAATGCCCATCAGGTCAAACTCATCTTTCAGGTAGAAATGGTCGTGTGTGATAATCCTTTTGTGATACTCGGAAGGTATCAGGCTGAGCAGGCGCTCGCAATATACTGGTTCTGAACCGGGTTTTCTTAAGTGAAGCTGGTCTAGACCCTCTTCAAAGAGGGTTGTAAGGATTTTGTCTTCCTCGATAAAAAAATTCGGGCTCGTCAATAGAATCAGTTTCATTATCGGCGTTTCTGAAATTACAAATGCAAAGGTAGCCATTTTCTTTTGATGTACAAACGATTTTCCTAATAATTTCATATTTGTGCCAATGTTCCGTTTTCTTGCCCACCTTGTTTGCGTGGTGTGCGCCCCTATAAACACTCGCAAATAGGCATCTAGGCAACGAGCCATTTCTTCTCCTTCTCCGCGGGCAGTTCGCGCAACGAGTTGTTCGCCTTCGCCCTTCGAAAATATCTATTATCTTTTTCTGTATGCGGTATGTGGAAAAGTCGCTTGCGTTTGACCCTCGAGGGCGGAGTTGCGCTGACCCCCAAAACGTTTTTATTTTGACCCCATAAGAGCCCTGGCCGGTGGGGTCATTTTTATTTCGTCTTATTTGCCAGCCTTTATCTTGCGCACGCTCTCACCAATGAGCTCTATCTGATGTGCGGTATGAACGATGCGGTCAAGTACAGCGTCTGCCACAGTCAGGTCACCGATTGCATCATACCAGCTGGACAAAGGCAACTGGGATGAGAGTATGATGGACTTTCGCTCATGACGGTCCTCTATGATGTCGAGTAGTATGGCCCGCTCCTTGACGTCAAGCGGCACGAGGAACGCATCATCAAGGATGAGCAGCTGGCAACGTTCTATCTTCTTGAGCTCCGCCTCCAGATTGCCCTTTGTCTTTGCCACCTTGAGCGCTCCGAGTAGTCGTGACATATTTGAATAGAGCGTTCTGAACCCGTTCTTGCAGGCATGGACTCCCGTAGCGGTAATGATATAACTCTTGCCTACGCCCGCTGAGCCTGTAACAAAGAGGTTCTTGCCTTCGCGCACAAAGTCAAGCGAGAGCAGACGCTCCATCTGGTTCTGATTGAGACCGCGGCTGATGCTGTAGTCTATTTCCTCCGGATATGCCTTGTAACGGAACCCGGCTCCCTTGACGAGACGTTCAATGGCAGCCGCGGAGCGGTAGTCCCACTCCCGTGCCAACAGCCATGATATGAACGCGTCGGGTGTCATGGCTTCTGCGTATGTGTCGGAAAGGCTTTCCATAAAAGCGTTAGCCATTCCTGTGAGTCTCATGCGGCGCATCAGTTCAAGTGTCACCTGATTGCGCTCCTTCTCACGCACGATGGGTGCAGTCTTGCTGTTTGTTATTTCCATTGTCTTTGTCTGATGTGATGTTTGTCGGTTGTGATTTCTGCAAGTAATACTCACGGCCACGTATATTCTTGTGTCTCTGCGGTTCACGAGCCACTTTCGAGCCCTCCTCGTCAGGCGGGAGGAATACGGCATCGTCACCGCGCTCCAGTATTTCCCTGACCTCATTGTAGCCATAGAGGCGTCCTTCCGTGGCATAGGCGCATGCCGCCACCAGGCGGTCAAGACCGTACTTCTTCTCCAGCGACATGATGCCACGGCATGACCGGAAAGCCTTGAGCGGATACTTCGCCTGCCCGGCAACGTACTTGAGGTACAACAGCAGTATGTTGTCTATTTCTCCTTCACGCTGATAAATCTCCTCAAGATCCTTCTCGTAGCTGCCATGATGGTCGGGCAGTCCATGCGCTTCCTTTTGTGTGTAGGTGTACGGAGTGTCGTCGCGCTGGTGGATGGTCACCAGTTTCAGACCGTAATAAATGTTGATGTTCTCTGCGTCATAGATGAGGTCCACACGTTTTCCGATGTACTCCTTGGGCACACTGTAGTTGTGCTTGTTCAATACGACAAAGCTGTTCTGCATCACGGTCGCCGTCTTGCGGGATTTCATTTGGTAGCGCATGGCAGGGAGCGGTTGCTGGAAGCCCTTCTCTATCTCCTCAAACAACTCCCGACGCGACTCCTTGCGGTCGCTGAGCCTACGGTCGTTGAATACCGTCAGTGACACGCGTATTGCGGAATTGAGGGAGTCAAGGTCATGGAATACCATACCCTCGATATCCATATAAACCGACCGGTACATCAGCTTCACCGCATTCTCCACGAGTGCCTTGTCCTTCGGATGCCGTGCTCTGGCTGGATATACCGCCATGTCGTAAAACTCCGCCAAAGCGGCAAAGTCGTCATTGATGAGCGGTTCATTGCGGTCACTCCGTATGACTGCGGCCTTCAAGTTGTCGGGCACGACAGCCAGCGGGGCGCCTCCGAAGAAGTGAAGGGCGTTCTCGCAAGCCGCAATCAGGTCTTCCTTCTTCTGAGACCGGACGGCCTCGCAGTAGGTATAGTGGCTGCAGGGGAGGATGGCAACGAATACCTCCACGCTACACACCTCACCGGTTGCTTCGTCCACGATTTCAAGTTTGTCGCCGGCATAGTCGATATACATCTGGTCGCCAGCCAAGTGTTCCCCGTGGCCTACGGCGCGCGTCTGGCATTTGTAGGCACGGATGGCCAGCTTGAACTGGGTGTACTGATAGCCATCCGGACGCTCCTTCTGGTACTCCTCATGCAGTGACTTGACGCTAGCACCTTTCTTGCTCAGGCGCTTCACGTAGTCGGGGATGAGCGCGTCCAGTTCCAATCTCCGTGACGAGGGTACACGGCTGCGGTTTTTGCCGTCAAGGAACAGATCCTGCAGCTTGTCTTCAGACATGGACAGCATCTGCTCCAACCTCAGTCCGCTCTCCTGATACTTGCGCACATATTTGCGCACAGTGTTGCGGGACTGGTGAAAAGCACTCGATATGCTTTTTATTCCCATCACCATTGCGTAACATCGCTATAAATTCTTTAATTTTGCCATTGATTTCAAAGTTTTGTGTTGTTGACCACCGGCCAGGGTTGGTAACGCAAAACTACAAAAAAGCCCCTGAAAAACGTCTGCTTTTCAGGGGGCATTTTTATTTCGCCTAAAAGGGTCAACACAATTTCGCCCAACGGGGTCAGCGCAACTCGCCCTCGGGGGTCAAACGCAAGCGACTTTTCCAACAGCCAAAGAGACGAAATTCGACCGAAACTGAGAACACTAGAATAGGTAAAAACATAAATTCAGAATTTTTAGAATATCCCGTAAGTATTTGCACTGACTTTGTCTTCTCAATCAGTTTACAAATACTGTGTTATAGATATTATGGACTGAAAAAAATCCCTCCCTTGACATAAGCCAGGGGAGGAACGGTTGTAAAGAGATGTAATCCGCTGTTTTTACAGCTGGGGGTTATGGGGAACGATTGACGTTGAACGATTTGGGTGATCGTTGAAAGATGAGAGCTCATTTCTCACCGCTCATCACTATACTTAAACGTATACGTTCCTTGCTGGAGTTCCTTGGTGCCGATGGGGAGAACGAGGGTGGCGGTGCTGCCCACAGGAATGGTTACGGTGACGGTGGTGATGCCGTCCTTGCGCTGGAGCGAGGAAGCCACCTTGCCATAGGGGGTCTGCTTGGTGTAAGAGACGGATTCCATCTGTGCGGGCACTTGCGGACGGATGATGATGTGGCGATAGGCGGGCTGGTGCTCGTCATACTGCACACCGGCCAGATTGCGACTGAACCAGGTGAGTCCGCTTCCCATCATGGGGTGGTTGCGGGAGTTTCCGCCATCCCATTGCTCCCAAGTGGTGGTGGCGCCTTGTGCAATCCAATGGCCATAGCTGGGGAAGTCGGTCTTGTTCATTGCCTCGTATGCGAGGTCGTTCATGCCATGGCGGGCAAGGGTCTCGAAGAAGTACTTGGCTCCGATGAAGCCCACGTTGACGTGGCCTTTGGTTCCTTCGGCAATCTCCTTGCGCACGGTGTTGATGAGCTGGGGCTGGTGTTCGGCTCCGAGTCCCATGCAGAGGGCGAAGATGTTGTCTCCGTTGGGTCCGCAGCTCTGTGCCTTCTCATCGAAGAACACGCGGTCGAAGGCTGTGCGCACCTGCTCGGCCATCTGTGCGTAGCGCACGGCATCCTCGTGGTGTCCCAATACGCGTGCGGCACGGCTTGTGATGTCGGCACAATGCCAGAGGTAGAAGGTGTGGACGAGCGATTCCTTTGCAATCTTGCTATGGTCGGGCGGACACCAGTCGCCAAGGTTGAGCCAGTACATAGGCTCCTTCTGGCCCACGCTTGCACGTTGCTGGAACATGACACCTTCGGGGGTCATCCATGTGGTCATATAGTCCAGCTGGCGCTTCATGGGCTCGTAGCATTGTTCAAGCAGGCGGGTGTCGCCATAGTTGAGATAGAACTCCCAGGGCATCACGTTCATTGCGGCTCCCCATGCCACACCACCGCCCGCTCCGGGTTGCCAGGGGGCAGAGTTGGGCACATAGCCATCGGTGCGGTCCTGTGCGTCGCGGACATCGCGAATCCACTTGGCATAGAAGGCTGCGGCATCGAAGTGTTCCATCACAATGCCACAGGCGCCCTGTCCGTCTCCGGTATAGGGCAGACGCTCGCGATGGGGGCAATCGGACGCTATGGAGCCATGCATGTTGTCCTTCTGAGAGCGTTTCCAGATGGTGAGAATCTGGTTGAAGAGGGGATTGGAGCAATCGAAGGTGGCGTTCTCGCGCACATCGGTATATACGGCTTCGGCTTGCAGGTTAGCCTCGGTGAGCTGGTCAATGCCACTGATATAGGCCTTGCGGAAGACAAACCAGGTGAAGTGGGGGGCATAGGTCTCCCTGCCGGTTCCCTTTGCCACATAGCGCTGTATGCCCTGGGGCGACTCGCACTCGTAGTCGATGCGGATGGTGTCTCCGGCTGACGCCACAATGTCCTTGAGGCGAATCCAACCGGATATTTCCTCGCCAAAGTCCACCTCATAGCGTCCGTCCTCGCGCTTCTTGAAGGTCTTGGGCTTGAGGGTTTCCATAATCTTGTCGGCGGGGGATGTCATGGCGCTCATCTGGCCCGTGGGGCCCGCAATGGTGATGGCTTGTTCCCATCCGCTCTCGTCGCACTGGGCGGTGTTCCATTGCGGAGTCTCGTGGCGTGCGTCATAGAGTTCGCCCTGGAAGAGTCCGTTGTAGTGGATGGCAGATGTCTTTACCTTCCAGCTCTCGTCCGTGGGTGCAAGCACTTCTGAGGTGCCATCGGTGTACTGCACGTTGACCTGGCACCGCAGGCAAGGGTCGGTGAAGTGGGAGGCGATGTGCTTGTCGGGTTTTGCCCATCCGTGGCCCAGGAGCACGCCGATGGCATTCTCTCCCAGCTTGATTTGCTTGGTTACGTCATAGCTCATGTACAGCACTCGGTAGCCTGTGAACTTGTCATTGAGTGCGATGGCGTGGGTGTGGAGGTCGTCGCGATAGGAATAGTTGGATATGTTGGGCACCAGTTCGTCGTTGCCGATGCGTTGTCCGTTCATATAGAGCTGGTGGAAGCCGAGACCGCAGATGAACACCTTGGCCTGCTTCACGGTCTTTCCGATGGCGAAGGTGCGACGCATCATGGGCGCTGCGTTTGTGGTCTTGGCGGGGCTAATCCATTTGCCCTTCCAGTCGGTGGTCTTCAAAAGTCCCATTCCCCATGAGTTCACCTGGCTCCATACGGAGGGCGTTCCGTTCTCGTCCCAGGTGCGCACACACCAGTAGTAGTCGGTGCCAGAACGCAGGGGGAGGCCTTCATAGGGAATCAGAATGGACTGGGAAGAGGGTTGCTTCTGTGAGTTCCACACATCGAACTGTGCAGCCTGTGCCTTCTCCAAAGACGATGCCACACCAATCTGATAGGCGGTTTGTCGCTTTCCGCGCTCATTGACGCCAATTGCTTCGTTGATCCAACTGAAACGGGGCACGGTCTCGTCCACCACGGTGGGGTTGGACATGTGCTCCACACGGAGATTGGTGACCTTGAGCTGGGCATTCATCGTCATGGCAAACGAGAGTGCCGATGCAAATAAAAGGGTTTTCTTCATGCTATTCTTTGTTTTAGGGTTCTATGTAGGGGGAAGCAATGCCTCCTCCTACATTATAAAAAGGGTTTGATTCAATCGGTGATTTTGAAGTAATTCTCCAGCTCTTCCTGTGCCTTACCGTCGGCGTTGTCTATGTCGCGAATGATGACACCGTTCTCCAAAAGGGCAATGCGCGGACTGATGTCCACGGTGTGCTGGAGGTTGTGGCTGCTGACAAGAATGGTGGCTCCGGTCTCGCGGTTGTATTCGAGGAGGAGATTCTTTATGGCGCTCTGGCTACTAGGGTCGAGGAAGTTGAAGGGTTCGTCCAGAATGAGCACCTTTGGGCGCAAAAGCATGGCTGCCACAATGCCCACCTTCTGCTTGTTTCCTGCGGAGAGGTTGCGGATGAGCTTGTTCTGACCCATCAGCTCGCCAGCCATGAAATGCTCGAAGCGGGCAAGGAACGACTGGTATTCCTCATCGGGAGTGCCGGAAATGCGTGCCACAAACTGGAAGTATTCGTCGGGCGTAAGGTAGTCAATAAGGAACGATTCGTCCACAAAGGCGCCTGTCCAGCTCTTCCACTCTTCGGTTTGCGACACATCGGTGCTTCCCATCAGCACACGGCCTTCATCGGCTTTGATGAGGTCGAGCATGAGGCGGAACAAGGTGCTCTTTCCGGCTCCGTTGTTTCCCACAAGACCGAGAATCTGGCCGGAAGGAATCTCAAACTGGTTTATGTTCACTGCGGTCTTCTCTCCGAAGTTCTTGCGCAGGTTTTCAATGATGATATTCATGATTGTAATGACGTTTTTTAAGGGTTTAAGAATTGCGGCTTGCACGGAAACCTTCCATGTTGACATAGCGTCGGTTCATGAAGCGCTTGTAGATGTTGCGCAACCATATCTTGTGGGTGCAGATGCCGGCAAGTCCGAGTGCCATCATGGGCGCATAGCCCCAAACGGGTCCCATCAGCCACACACTAAGGCGTTCCAGTCCGATGGGGAGGAAAAGCACCACCATGGCCACAATCTGTTGTGTGGCGTTGCCTTGTTTTCCCGTGAGCTTCTGGTTGAGCGGGAGCGTGTTGTTGTTGTACACGGCAAGCTGGAACACGCCAGGATAGATGATGCCTATGGTGAAGAGGAAATAGGCGATGTTCATCCACACGGAAATCTTGCCGATGTAAGTGAGCGGGAACACCAGCACAAGCGGGATGAGCATGAGTGCCGAATTGAAATAGAACTTGGCACGCAACAGCTCGAAGATGCTCTCGCGCCGGCTCATCAGTCCGTCAATGTAGTTGCCCTCATAGCACATGATGCCCACAAGCGTCATGGTGCCAAGGCCCACATAATTATAGAGCAGGATGAAGCTCTTCATGAAGGTGCCGTCGTAAATGTCGGTAAAATAGAGCATGGCGCTGAAGAAGACCATCATGCCCAGCATTACAAAGAAGCCGGTTCTGACCTGCTTGTTGCGCAGACGGAGCTTGATTTCCAACTTGAGGTATTCGCCCATGGCGCCATAGCGGTTGAGGAAAGACATCTTGCTGGCGTGCTTGATCTCTTCCTTCTTTGCCACCTCGTTGTAGGACATACCGCTTTGGAGTACAAAGTTGGCATAGTAGCCCACACCGATGAGTGCCGCCCCGGCAAGGAAGGCGAGGGGATTGCCCAGTGCAAACTGGTACATGAATTCGGTGCAAGGCATGTCCAGACAATTCTTCTCGGGCAGAAGCATGAGCAGAATCAAGCCCCCGTGTACAAGGACGGGGAACAGCACCCAAGCCAGATGGCGTATGCAGAGGGCACGCACAAAGAGATAGAAGAATCCGTTGGCAATGCACAGCATCCACCAACCCAGCAACCAGCCCACAAAGCTCCACCATCCGAGCAAAGGCATCACGGCAAGCAGTCCGAAGGGTACTAGGAAGAACCACCAGAACATATTGCCCGCACTGAACCCCGAGCGCGTAAGATAGACATGCATAAGGAATTTTCTGCTGATGGGGAGCAGACGGTAGGGTTTTACGGTCTGTGCCGGGGTTTCCTGCACGGTGAACCTTATCCAGAAATCAACAAAGAGGACCCAAAGGAAGAATCCGTCAATCACATGGAAGGCTGCCACTCCGTTGTACTCGCCACTCAACCCGGCTGGCATGACTACGCCCATGAGGATGAGTATGGCGGCATAATAGAGGAACATGAACCATCCCAAGAACTTCATGAAGCGGTTCTTCTCGAACATGGGATGTCTTTCATTGCGCAGATTGTCTTGTTTGCGCAAGAGTTTATAGAGTTGCCATTTGTTCATGTCGCAACATTTTTTTGGCTGGGGAGGTGATTATTCTAAAGTGCTCAAGTATTTCTCGGCTTCCATTGCAGCTTGCGCTCCGCTACCTGCTGCTATGATGGCCTGTCGGTAGTGTGGGTCTGCCACATCGCCAGCAGCAAAGATTCCAGGAAGTGAGGTGCGGGGAGTGCCAGGAATGGTTTTGATATATCCCGTCTCGTCGGTCTCAATCCATGGACGGAACACCTCGCTATTGGGACGGTGACCGATGGCAAGGAAGAAACCGTCAATGGGAAGGTCGTAGGTCTTTTCCTCGGGTTCGCCCTTCTTGTAAACCAGATGTGCCCCCTCTACACCATCCTCGCCATAGAGCCCCAAGGTATTGGTCTCGAAGAGGACTTCTATTTTTTCGTTGTTGAGCACACGATCCTGCATAATCTGACTGGCACGGAGGAAGGGCTTGCGTACGATGAGATAAACCTTGCTTGCCAACCCTGAAAGGTAGTTGGCCTCCTCGCATGCTGTATCGCCTCCGCCCACTACGGCCACAACCTTCTTGCGATAGAAGAAACCATCGCAAGTGGCGCAGGCGCTGACACCCATTCCCATGTACTTCTGTTCATCAGAAAGTCCGAGGTACTTGGCACTCGCTCCGGTGGCAATGATAACGCTGTCTGCTTCAATCTCGCTTCCGTCATCGAGCCAGAGGCGATAGGGGGAGGCAGAGAAATCGGTGCGCTCAACGGTGGACAGAATAAATTTGCATCCAAAGCGCTCGGCCTGTGCGCGCATATTGTCCATCAGTTCGTTGGCGTCAATTCCTTCGGGAAAACCGGGGAAATTCTCCACTTCGGTTGTGGTGGTGAGTTGACCACCGGGCTGCATGCCTTCAACCAATACGGGTGAAAGGTTGGCACGTCCGGCATATATGGCAGCCGTGTATCCGGCTGGTCCACTTCCTATAATAAGCAATTTTGTCTTTTCCATAATAGTTTCTATCGTAAGTCAATGATTTCGTAATCGGGGTATTGTTTTTTCTTGAAGGTGAAGTCGGCTTCTGAGAACTTCAGTCCGCCCTGAATGGTCTCAAGGCTGATGCGGTTCCATGTCTTTCCCTGGCGTACACGAATGCAAAACAGAGCGTAGTCCGACTTGCGCACATCCACATAAATTTCCTGAAGGCTGGCGTTCTTCTTCTTTGCCATCAGATGAACCTCATAGACATCCTGTCCGCGCAACTTGCTTTCTCTCGCCTCAATGTCATATCCGTTCTTGTAAAGGGAGAGGAAGGAGTAGGGATGCACTGACTGGATTTCAGCAATGGTGGGTTCGGTGACGTTCACCTCCTTGTTGTCGGGCACAAGTGTCCATTGTGTGGTACCGTTGTACCATGTTATCAGCTCTGGGGTGTTCAGCTGGTACTTCATGCCTTGAAGCAGCATCTTGCCCTCCATTCTTCCTTGTTCTTCGGTTCCGTTGAATGCCGTGGCCTTGAATTCGACACATACGTCTCCGTATCGTTCAATGCGCTTGGCTGCTTCGTCCAGAATCTTCTTGCCGTCATTCTTTGCGCTCAATGTCATGCAAAAGAGCGACAAAACCAGTAATAGATAATTTTTCTTCATGTTGTCTTTTAGTTTTTATTTCACATTCTTTTTGTCAAACTTGTATGCACCACCGGTGATGTCCTCGATGGCATATTTTTGATACTTGATGGTGTATCCGCCTCCCCAAGAACTGCAGTGCGTCTCTTCCTCAAAGAGGAAACCGATGGTGTGGTCGGCCTGCAATGTCATGGTGGAATAGGCGCTTGGCAATGTGGTGGCTTGAATATTTCCCGACCAGTCCTTGGCAAAGTTGGCTGGGGTGTCATAGGAAGAGGCGTCGCGCAACTCCTTATAATATATGCCTACGTTTGTACGACCGGGACCGAAGGGCACACTCTGTAGCACAAGATGCGTGCTCTGGTTGTCCGAAGTGCGAATGGCAGGCACAACCAGAATCTCACCGTTGCAAGCGTTGTTCTTTGCGGTTGTTCCGTTGTTTTCAGCTCCAGAGAAGGCCTGCTTGCCCCACTTTCCAGTGGCTTGCTCCTTGTTCTCGAAATCGAATATATTGAAAAGTCTGCCACCTCCACATCGGCTACTGATGATGATGCGTCCGTCGGGGAGTTCCTCAACCTTGGGCTCGTCTCCGTTTATAATGGGAACGTCTTCCTTGTCACCAAGCACTTTCCAAGTGTCTCCGAAATCATCGCTATAGAGGACGTAATTCAAACGCGCTCCGTTTACATCGGTAACCAGGTTGGAGCAATAGAGACGGTAATACTTGCCCGTCTTTGTGTAGCGACTCTGATGAATCTTTCCAGAGCCAATGAACATTGCCCTTACAGGGCCGCGGGAACACTTGTCAAACATGGCATAGACGTCCTCCGCAATGTCTTTTGGCTCGCTCCATGTCTTGCCATTATCCTCGCTGTGCATGATGGCAATTCCCTGATGTTTCTCTCTTGTGCCTCCGGGGAAAGAGACATTGCCCGCACAACTCAGAAGAAAGACTCTGGAACTGTTACGGTCAGCCACCACACAGGGGTCACCAAAGCCTGTGTGGAACACATCAAAGCCTCTGCCTTTTCCTTTCACAATGGTGAAGGGGGCTTCCCATGTATGTCCGTTGTCCTTACTGATACTTGCTCTAAGGTCTATGCGTCCGTCACCGGTTCCCACAAAACCAATGTCCATTCGGCAATAACGATAGTCGGCCACGGCAATTAAATCGCCATTGGATGCAGTGGCAATGGCCGGGATACGGTAGGGAATGTCAGTTTCAAGTCGGGTAGGGAAGACTTCATATTCCTCCATTGTCTTTTGTGCTTGCGCAAAATGTACTGAACCGCACAATAACAAGGCGGCTATCATATAACGGCTACTGAATCGTATCATAATATATTTCTTTGTTAATGGTTCTTTTTATCTTAGATTTGAAAGACGGAACTGAAGGTCTTCTTCGCTGATGCAAAGGACCTCGCGAGGCTTTCCACCTTTTGCGGGGCCTACGATGCCCGCCTTCTCCAGTTGATCCATCAGTCTTCCTGCACGGTTGTAACCAATACTGAACTTGCGCTGTATCATGCTGGTGCTTCCGCTTTGATCCACAACCACCATTCGTGCCACTTCCTCAAACATGGGGTCAAGATGGTTCATGTCTACATCCAAATTACCGTCATCCTCGTTCTCCATTTCAACTCTGGGCAGGGGATGAGGACCAAGATAACTTTGCTGGCAAGCCACATGCATACAGATTTTTTCCACTTCGGGGGTGTCTACAAATGCGCACTGGACGCGGGTAGGCTCGCTTCCGGAGAGGAAAAGCATATCGCCCTTGCCCACCAATTGGTTTGCGCCCGGACGGTCGAGGATTGTACGGCTATCCACCATTGAAGCCACCTTGAACGCCATTCTTGCGGGGAAGTTGGCCTTGATGGTACCGGTAATGATGTTTGCCGTAGGTCTTTGCGTAGCGATGATCATGTGGATGCCCACGGCACGGGCAAGCTGGGCAATGCGTGCGATGGGCAGCTCAATTTCCTTGCCTGCGGTCATGATGAGGTCGCCATACTCGTCTATGATTACCACGATGTAAGGCATGAAGCGGTGGCCGTTGTTGGGGTTAAGCTTGCGGTCCTTGAACATCTGGTTATACTCCTTCACGTTTCTGCATCGAGCATTTTTCAGCAGGTCGTAGCGTGAATCCATTTCCGCACAAAGGCTCTTCAGTGTCTGGATAACCTTATTCACATCGGTGATGATAGGCTCGTCTCCTTCATTGCCTTCCACTTGGGCAAGGAAATGGTTGATGATGGGCGAATAGATGCTGAACTCAACCTTTTTGGGGTCAACCATCACGAGTTTCAGTTCGGCGGGGTGCTTCTTGTACAGAAGTGATGTGATGATGGCGTTCAAACCTACTGACTTACCCATACCCGTGGCACCGGCCACAAGGAGGTGAGGCATCTTTGCCAGGTCTACCATGTACACTTCGTTCGTGATAGTCTTGCCAAGCGCGAGAGGCAATTCGAAATCGGTCTCCTTGAATTTACGGCTGTTGAGAATGCTTTCCATTGAGACCATCTGAGGTTTGGCGTTGGGCACTTCGATACCAATGGTTCCCTTGCCAGGAATGGGGGCGATGATACGGATTCCCAGTGCGCTAAGACTCAATGCGATGTCGTCCTCAAGATTCCTGATTTTATTGATGCGCACTCCAGGAGCGGGAGTCACCTCATACAGCGTGATGGTGGGGCCAACGGTTGCCTTGATGCTGGTGATGCTGACACCGAAGTTGTTGAGCACGGTGATAATCTGTTCCTTGTTCTTGTGCTGCTCTTCCATGTCAATATGGCTTCCTGTCTCATCATACTTTTTCAGCAAATCCAGGGTGGGGTACTTGTACATTGACAAGTCCAACTTGGGGTCGTAGGGTTCCAATGCCTCGGTAGACTTGACATCGGCGGGCTCGGGGCCTGCGCCTTCAGTCACCTTCATTGTTATCTCTTCTTCTTCCTTGGCAGAAGTTTCCTCAGACTCTTCCTGATTTGTTGTGGCGTCTTCTATGATGATCTCCAATTCATTGTTCTTGGGAGTGTCATCATTCTTCGCATTCTTATATTCAACATCGGTGAATTCGATGGTTGTGGCGGTGTCTTCGGGCAAATCGTTATGAGGAACGGTCATTTCATCTGTTTCTTCGGTTTCATCGTCGTTTTGCACGATAAGGGGCTGCTCTTCTTCAATAACCGTCTCATTGTTTTCATCAGTTTCAGTCTCAAGCTCTTCCGCTTCGCTTGGCTTCTTCTTGATGACCAGCATTGAGCGCAGATAAGAGATGGCCTCGTCGCTCAAGTATGCAAGGTAGCAAACGGCTGTAATGAGCAGCACCATGAACAAGCCTGGCGTACCGATTTTTGCACGTACAAGCTGAATCTGGCTCAAGCCGATTGCACCACCAAGGCTGATGTGGTTGGCCTCAAGTCCCGGCAAAGTCATGCTGATGTAAGAAAGGGCTGCAGAGAACCATATCATCAGCACCATGCAGTTGAGGAACCATTTGTGCAGTCTTATTTCGTAGATGCGCATGATTCTGATGCTGGTCACCAAAAGCATGATGGGGATGAAGATGCTGGGAAGTCCGAACATTTCCATGATCATGTATTGCGAAATCTCGGCACCCCAGTTACCCATCCAGTTGGTGGCTATGGCGTCGGGGTTGCTGATGATTTTCTGGTCTTCGGCTCCTGTAAACAAATGGGAAACCAGCGACAGGACGATGAAAGAGGATATCAGACACAACACAACACCAACGATGAAACGGATGTTTTCCTTGCGTGTCATGTCCATTTCATCGCCATAATCTTCTTTGTGCTCCAATGTTCTTTTTAGTGCAGCAAACCTTTCCTTAAGGGTTTTCTTCTGGGGAACTGCCTTCTTTTTCTTCGTCGTTTTATTTTGTGCTTTCGTTGCCATGATTAAACATTATAATATTCAAACTGCAAATTTAGCGTAAAATTTTCAATATATTCGTTTTTAAGAATAAAAAAATGTACCTTTGCAATTCAAATATGACCCACAAGCGGTTTTTCACAGATTTGAGAATGCAACAGACAAACAATAACAGCAAAACCATCTATGCGCAAGGCACAATTGACTTTGTGACCGTTGCGGCTGAATTCTGCGCTTATTTGGAACAAAGTTCGGACAGAAGCAAGGAACATTTCGTAGACACCATGTTGAAGCTTCTTCCATTCCTCTATGTGAAGGCGCATCTGGTAAAGCGAGTGGAAAGCAATGGCGATTTCCTGCCCGATGACAAGGTGACGGAAGAAGACTACAACTGGATAAGAAACATCATCTATTCCATTTTGGGTAACGATGATGACTATGAAGAACTCGTATTTGACCCCAATACACAGAGCGATGAAACCAAATGGTCAAGCATCAGCGAGAACTTGGCCGATATGTATCAGTCGTTGCGCAATTTCGTTTCTGCCTATCAGATTGGTATCGAGGATTGTATGCACGACGCCCTGTGGCTTGTGATGGATCAGTTTGAACTTTTCTGGGGAAAGTGTCTTGTAGACAGCCTTAGCAGACTGCATCAAGTAAAATATAAGATTACCGGCGACTCCGATGAGGACTCTTTATAATAAATTTGACAAAAAAGACCTTGCCAAGTTACCCATTGTGGTATTTGACAAGAAGATTGTTGTCATCAATAGTGTCTTTGAGGCGGAAAAGGCCGTAGAATTCCTCCTAAAGCAGCCTATCTTGGGTCTTGACACAGAAACCCGCCCCACTTTCCAGCGAGGAAACGCCCATCAGGTAGCTCTTCTACAGGTATATGCCGAAGACATTTGTTTTCTGTTCAGACTCAATCACATTGACATACCCGATTGTCTCGTCACCCTGCTTTCTGACACCAATATCACGAAGGTGGGACTTAGCCTGAGAGATGACATTTCCGCCTTAAGGAAGAGACGTGATTTCACGCCCGGCAAGTTTACGGAATTGCAGCAATTCGTAAAGGAATTTGGCATACAAGACATGGGGTTGCAAAAGCTCTATGCAAATGTCTTCCAACAGAAGATAAGCAAAAGCCAGCAACTGACCAATTGGGAGGCCGACATCCTGACCGACAAGCAGAAACGCTATGCCGCCACGGATGCATGGGCTTGCGTCCAGCTTTATAACGAACTGAATGCAATCAGACAGGAGGGATTTGAGCTGAAAATAGTAGAACCCGACCCCAAGATTGAGCCGGTAGAGAAGGAAGCATCCGAAACGTCGAAAAACAAACTCCCTCGGGAGGAAAAAAATATTTCCTCGCGACGCAGAAAAAAACGGGCATCCAAGAAACGCAGAAAAACAACAAAGAAAGAAACAGCAATTCAATCATAAAATGAGCAAAACAACACTATATTTGAAGAGAGGCAAGGAAGAAAGCCTTAAGCGCCTTCACCCTTGGATTTTCTCCGGAGCCGTACATCATATTGACGGCAATCCCGAGGAAGGTGACGTTGTAGACATCTACACCTCTGAAGGTAGCTTCATCGCCAAAGGACATTGGCAGATTGGCAGCATTGCGGTGCGCGTACTGTCGTTTGAGCAAGAACGCATAGACGTGGAGTTTTGGAAGAGAAGACTCCAAGCCGCTTTTGATGTGCGCAAAAGCATCGGCGTGGCCGGTGTGGCAAACAACAACACCTACCGTCTTGTGCATGGCGAGGGAGACAATCTTCCCGGCCTTATCATTGACATTTACGCCCAGAATGCCGTAATGCAGGCCCATAGCGTGGGTATGCATCAAGACCGTCATGACATTGCCAAAGCCCTGTGCGAGGTAATGGGAGATGAGCTGAAATCCATCTATTACAAGAGTGAGACCACCCTTCCTTTCAAGGCAGGACTTGGACAGGAGAATGGATTCATCTATGGCTCAAGCGATGACAATGTTTCCATGGAGAATGGTCTTAAGTTTCATATCGACTGGCTGAAAGGTCAAAAGACAGGATTCTTTGTGGATCAACGTGATAACCGCAGTTTGGTGGAGCGTTACTCTAAGGGAAAGAATGTCTTGAATATGTTCTGTTACACTGGCGGATTCAGTGTCTATGCCATGCGCGGAGAAGCAAAGTTGGTGCATAGCGTAGACAGTAGCGCCAAGGCTGTGGATCTTGTAAATGCCAATATGGAACTGAATTTCCCTGGCGATGCACGCCATGAAGCCTATGCCGAGGACGCATTCAAATACCTGGACAGAATGACGGTACCTTACGACCTCATCATTCTTGACCCTCCCGCATTTGCCAAACATAAGGATGCACTGAGAAATGCTATCCGCGGATATACGAAACTCAACGCAAAGGCTTTTGAGAAAATACAACCAGGAGGAATCCTGTTTACCTTCAGTTGCTCTCAGGCCGTCAACAAGGATCAGTTCCGAATGGCGGTATTCACGGCAGCTGCTATGAGCGGAAGAAGCGTACGCATCCTTCACCAGCTCCATCAGCCAGCCGACCACCCCATAAATATCTATCATCCCGAAGGTGAATACCTCAAGGGTCTTGTGCTTTACGTCGAATAACGGCAAGTCAAGAACACCAAGCAAATAAAGCAACGGCAAATATGAAAATCAAGCAAAGACTTATCTTGCTCAGCCTACTCGAATTTGGCGTTTGGGGAGCCTATCTTACCACCATGGGCGCCTTTTTGGCCAAAAATGGAATGGCAAGCAATATTGGTTTGTTCTATAGCGTACAAGGCTTTGTCTCTCTCTGTATGCCAGCTCTCATGGGCATTGTGGCTGACCGCTGGATTCAGGCGCAGAAATTGCTAAGCATATGTCATTTGTTTACAGGCATATTTATGGCAGGACTTTGCATCTATGCTTTAAATGCAGAAAGTGCTTTGGCTTTCACACCCCTGTTCACGCTTTACGTTTGTGCCATCGCCTTCTTCATGCCCACAATTGCGCTTGCCAACAGCGTGGCGTACACATCGCTTGAAAAAGCGGGATTGGACACGGTAAAGTCATTTCCCGCAATCCGT
>JAFNXL010000046.1 GCA_017379075.1 Bacteroidaceae bacterium | reverse complement strand
TGTATGCAAGAAGAAAATGAAAGAACAAATATAATTTTAACCAATTTATTAACTAATTTAAATTTTAAAGAAAATGAAAATGAATGAGATTTATGAGGCTCCCGAGCTGGAGGTTCTGAACGTGATGATCGAGAAGGGATTCGCTGCTTCCGTTACGCCCGATGAGGAATCAGATCCCAACATGGGAGGAGGAATTGTCGATCCTTTTGCTTAATTCTTTAATTAAAGCGCAACAGAATTTTAACTTACATTTTTATTTATTATTTTCAAGTATGAAATCAGGTAAAATTTTTGCCAGTGTGGCATTGGCCGCACTTACTGCAGCTTGTACTCAGGAAAGCATGCAGTTTGAGGCTGCACCCGGGTTGCAGAATCGTCCTACAGTAAATGTAGAGCTCGGTTTTGACGAGAGCGCAGTAGAGTTGGGTTCAGAAGAAACCCGCGCATTCTTTGGAAAGCCTGCCGGACAGGGTTACCAGTGGATTTTCGAAGAGGGTGACAAGATTGGTGCTCTTTTGATGGACGAATGGAATGGTAATGGTTGTGGTATTAACAACTTTACAATCAAGGATTACGTTCATACCAACTACGCCTTCATTCGTGAGACCAAGGACGGTGAGACCAAGTGGGTGACTCCCGCTCAGGCTCCTGTTTGCGAGGGTAACTACTTCTTCTATTTCCCCTACAATGACACATTCAATCATCGTGGATATGTGGGATGGGATGTAAACCCCGTACAGCCCCAGTACAACGAGAATGGCGAACTCTTCCAGATGCAGACCGTTAAGGAAAATCAGAAGTGGATTGGTTACAAGTATGTAGGCCACGAATTGGAAGGTAAGGTTAACAAAGTTAACTTTGACTTTGTTCCCTTGTTTGCTATGCCCACCTTTGATATTATTAACAAAGCAGGTGAGCTGACAGTAAACAAGTTGGTTGTACGTGCTACAAGCAACGACGATGCTGAAATCAATCCTTCTGGTACTCATGACCTGATGGCTACCACAATGGTATTGGCACCTGAAACTGGTAAGTTTGATCAGGTTAACAAGACTTGGGAAAGCAAGAATTTCGCTGAGCACACAAGCTTGATGTACAAGCACGCACAGCGTTATACCAAGTTCGGTGAAGAAGACTATGTATGGCCCACAGGTGTTGATAATGCAGATTGGAGTTGGAACGCTAAGGGTAAGAACTTGTTCCCCTTGAACGAGAACCATACTTCAGAATCAATCCGCAAGCAGGCTGCTTATGAGTATGTTGCTGACTATAGCGGTGTTGAAGGCGGCTACAAGGTAGAGCAGTTCGGCCACATCCAGGCTCTGTTGGTTATGCCCGCAGGTTACTACTATTGGAACCAGGAAAGTGGACAGACTTTCGAAGCTTTGATTTATGTAACCACCAAGCAGGGTGACGATTATGTTGTTCGTATTGACCTCGGTCGTCCTCAGACTCAGGGCGCAACCAGCGGCTCTAACTTCGATGACGTTAACTCTGGCGCAGCTCCCAAGTTCCTGGCTCCCGGTGTGAACACCAAGTTCTTGGCTGAGTTCGACGCTACTGCAATGCAGAGCTATGACATCACTGACTTCAAGGTTACCTCTTCAGCTGATTTGGCATGGGTAATTAAGGAAGCCGAAGCTAACCAAGGCTACTATGACCTGAACATTACAACAAGTGGCAAGCGTGTAGAACTTAACAATGATATTTATGAACTGTTGGCTGCTCGTCCTAAGGTTCGTCTGCACATCAATGGCGAAATTACTATTACCGCTGATTCTGACGATGCTATCAACAAGTTGTACTTCGACAATGACAACATGTTCACTACATTGAATATCAATACTCCTCAGGTTAAGAAGGCTGAGCCTATCTATGCTGAAGGAAGTGATGATATTGTTGGTTACAGCAAGGTTCTTGGCAACTGCGAAATCAACGTTGCTAAGAGTGGCGCACTCGATACCAAGACCAATGGTATTGACATCGTAGCTAACGTTAACAACGATGGTACTGTAAATGCTAAGAATATAACAGGTGACGTTCTTAACAATGGTACTTTGACAGCTGATAACATTTATGGCGAGAATGAACTCATTTGCGAAAAAGATCACTGCGCTTGCAGCTCAGAAAACGTTAAGAATCATAAGGTTTCTGTTCTTAATAACAATGAACTGACTGTTAAGGGTACTGTTCAGGGCGACATGTGCAACTGGAAGAAGGCCACTGTTAAGACTGTTAAGGGTCAGCTCCGCAACATGGGTACAATGACTGTTAACAATGCTCCTAACTTCAGCAACAAGCAGAGTGGTACTCTTACCTTCGCTGGTTCTACAGATGGTATCGTATCTGGTGAGGATGGCAGCGAAAACCGTGGTGGTAAGGTTATAGTAAGCGGTTCTACCAAGTTCTACTACTTCTGGAACGACGGTGCAACTGTTGAGGTTAATGCTGATGTTACTATGGTTTACCAGATGAAGAACTACAATGATGAGCACAAGTCAACCGCAAAGATTATTGTTGCAAGCAACGCTACTTTGAAGGGCGGTAAGATCAACAACTGCGCAGGCGCTGTAATTGATGTTAAGGGTAAGCTCGTTGACGGTATTTACAATGCTGGTGTAATCAATGTAATCGAAAACGGTCTGGTAATTGCTGATGGTATCTTCGATGACAAGGCTGGTATCATTGACGTAACTAAGGCCAATGCCGGAACCGATTCACAGGCTGCTAAGAGCTTCGATACTGCAATGCAGTTCCGTTACACTGTTCAAGGTGAAAAGACTGCAGTTGATCTTGAAAAGGCTCTGAAGGCACGTATCTCAGCTCATAACTATGGAATTGAAAAGAGTCCTGTAATCTTGATTTGGGACGCTAATAGTCCTGCCGAATTCCAGGGTACTCAATTGAGTGGAACTGCAAATGTTCAATACATTACTTTTGACCGTGATTTGACAATTAATGCTTCTACACGATTCAGCGAAGCAAAGACCATTATTGTTAATAAGATTTTGACTCTCGGCAACGGAACAGAAATGGGATTCAATGTCGGATCTGCTGTAGTTACCATCAACGGAACTGTTAAGGCTAACAACCACAGCGTTCTTGCACCTGAAACAGCTAAGTACACTGGTGCTGGTACATTCTATGCCGCAAATGCAACTGTTAAGTGGGGTGAATACAACTGGACTGGTAACAGATATTAATAACTAAAATTAATATTAATCTATAAAGAGGGGGCTACCTGGCCCCCTCTTTTGTCTATATGCTTTTATACGCATGCTGTGCATACATAAATATAAAAGGTGCGCCAACAGCGCACCCTTTTTTAGGGTACGCTCAGCAAGAGCATTAGCTATCGGGTGCAAATCCCGAGCGAACCCTAATAGTGAGAATCGCATACTCCAAGGCAAGGGTATCCATCGTGAATTGGAGTCTGTATTAGTCTGAAACACGCGCATAAAAAGAATGGTTGCTGCACCTTTGTGCTCATTGACGAGTATGACAAGCCCATCCTTGATGTGTTGGACACCCGGCTGACCACGGAGGTGGACGGCGAGCGCAGGCCAATTGAAAATGTGAACCGCGCGATACTGAAGCGGGACTATTCCGTATTCAAGGCTGTAGATGAGGATTTACAGTTCGTGTTGCTTACAGGCGTTACCAAGTTCTCTCAGGTGAGTGGGTTCAGCGGATTCAACCAACCGGCCGACATCAGTATGGACCGCAGGTTTGAAGCGTTGTGTGGTATCACTGAGACAGAAATGTACGATTACTATGACAAGGCAAACAAAGTAATTTCCGTACGTTACAAGTACACTGAAGCGGAAAAGAAAGAGTTCCTAAAACGTCAGTATGACGGCTATTATTTCAGCTACAACCTTACTGACATATATAATTCGTATTATTGGTGTCCTCTAAAAATATTTGAAGCTTTTAGTAAATTGTAATTTCTCGGACAGCCGATGTGCTGGACGTATATGTAATCATTCTGGAGGAGTGAAGTGCCAGAATGTGCCTCAAAACAACTAATACAGCAATAATCGTGAAATTTATGCTTTGTGCGGGCGGATATATTTAGCTGACAGCCGTTGAAGCCTTTTAAAGGGGGCTTATCTGTAGCCAGAAACAGCATTGTAAGACACTGAAGTACGTTTAGCGGACAGCAAGAATTTGCAATAGACTTGCCAAAAGTGCGTTCTGAGAATTTCATATTTGTGCATAAGTGTACAGGCATACGAAAATATGCAATTCTCAGCAAATCAAAAACAATCAAATAAACTTAAAGTTGTGTTTATTTTATGCCGGTATGCGGAAGGGTGATATCCATGACTATACCCTCAGCCTGTGTCCAGTCTATTTGTTTCTGCAGGAAGTTTTCGCGGATTTGTTTTCTGACTTTCCGTGCTAAGATGATAATCGGATTCTTCATCTTGCGCTACGAAGAAAAAGTTTGCGGAAGATAAAGAGCAGATAGCGGCGCACGGGACGGATGTGGTACCAAATCATTCCCAGATGTAGCCAGCAACGGCCTGTAGTGTCCGTTTCCTTGCCGTCTGGATGGTGTATGGTCTGCAATATGCCCAGCACCTCATTCCTTTTGATCGTTTCAAAACGGCAGATGTTACCGTCGCCAAGAAAATGGTAATGGCTTTCATCCTTTTTAACCAAGCGGTGGATCATATATTTCCCTTCCCACTGATATAGGGCGGCTATGCCCAAGGGAAGGTCTTGTCCGGTGTAAGGGACAAGCGTAACCTGGTTCTTTCCGCCAATGATAAAGGGCAGCATGCTGTTGCCCATGACGGACAATCTTACTGTAGTGCCCGAGGCGAGCCGTTCTGCCGCCTGGGCAAAGTATAGGTTGTCTACCAGACGGATTTCCTTATGCAAAACGCCTGTCATGACTTGAAAAGCGTTTTGAATGAGAGTTGTGCCGCAGCGGCATCGGGGAGACATTCCAGATGGTATACGGGTGTCTGTTCAAGCACCAGCCCAAGGGTATGGCTGATGTGGTCGTAGAGCGTATCATCGTATGCGAAATCCGGTGGGCAGGAAGGATGCAGCGCTCCGTATGCCTGAAGGGTGTTCAGACGGAAAATCTTGTTGTGCGGCGCCTGTGATAGACGGACACAGCCAGCCAGCTGATAGCGTTCTGTGCGGTAGCAAGGAGTCTTTCCACTCCAAGGACTGCCGTACATCCAGACCTTACCGTCTACCACACGCAGGATGGGACTGTCATCGTTGAGCAGATGCGCATCCTGGATGTTCTCTCTCCACAGACGTGTATGTGTGCTTTTGCCGGTTCCGCTTTCGCCAAGGAAGATTACGCAGCGGTCTTCCCACACAATGCAGCTGGTGTGTATGGCAATGGTATCAAGAGGATTGGTCACCCAGCCGTATGCCATCCAGAGGGCAAAGCGAACGATACGGGGTACCATGCAACCATCCATATAAACTGTGGAGCCGTTCTTGGGCATCCATAGTTTGAACACTTCGCCCTGGGGTGTGATGCTTTCGTAGATGTATCCATCCTGATAGCGACCGAAGTCATGCGTAAAGCCGTCTATCTCGTTGTGATAAAGTTTCTGGGTAAATTCCGGTGCCTTTGTGGGGCAGTCAGAGGTGACATGCGCAAGAGGCGCGTTGCCAGGCTGTTCTACCATGAAGGGACGGAAGCCGTCCAGCAGGGAAAGTGTATGCAGAAGCGCATCGCCGGAAAGGGCGATTAGATGGTCTGCGATGGAAAGATATGTTTTCGTCATAATGTTGATGAACAGTAGTTTTCTATGTTGATGATCTTGTCGCAAAAGCGGAGCGAGGAATCGCGGTGGGCAATGATGATGAGGGTGATGCCGTGCAGATGGGCAGAGAGTTCTTCAAGTGCCGAAGTGATTTCGCTTTCTGTGGCGTTGTCCAGTGCGGATGTGGCTTCGTCAAAAAAGAGTACTTCCGCTTCCTTGTACAAGGCACGGGCTATACCAATGCGCTGTTTCTGTCCTCCGGAAAGTCTGCTTCCGTATTCGCCCAGGGGAGTGTCAATGCCTTCGGGCAGGGCCTCTGCCCATGCGTCAAGGTGTACTTGTTGAAGCACTTTGCGTATTTTCTCTCTGTCGATGTGTTCCTGTCCCAGTGCGATGTTTTCTGCCAAAGAACCGTGAATGATGAATATGTCCTGCGGAACATATCCCACAAGTTTGTGCCACGATGCCCTGCTCTGTGGTGTAAGCGGTGTGCCGTCTATGCAAATTTCTCCACCGGTGGGCGGGAAAAAGCCTAACATCAGATGGAAAAGCGTGGTTTTTCCCGATCCGCTGGTTCCCTGTATGCCCAGGCATTGTCCATGAGGGATGGTCAGATTAAAGTCTTTTAAAACCGTGTCGCCGTCGGGGAAAGAGAAGGACAAGTGTCTGATCTCAATTTCTTTCTGGAAACTGATTTCCGCTGATGATTCGCTTTGTGGCTGCTTCTCTTCGGCAATGCCTTCCTGCACTGTCTGGATGGCATGTGCAGCGTTCTGCAATGAAGTCCATGAAGCCAGCAACATACGGGCGGAAGGAATCATGCGATAAGCCGCCACGGCAAATACTCCGCTTACAATGCGCAAGTCGCCCTGGGTCACCAGGAGCAGGAGCATGATGCCAATGACGATGGAGGCTTCCGATATGAGCATGGGCAAGAATTGCAGACGCTCATAGCGCAGGCGGCAGGATGTAATCTTGTCCAGCCCTTGCCTGAAGGTTTCCAGCGATGAATGGAAGGCATGGTTGATTTCCAGTTCGCTGTATCCGCGGAAAGCTTCTACAACAAGGCGCGACTGTCTGCGTCGTGCTTCCAGTTCCTCCTTGCCATATTGGGTCATGCGGCCCTTTACAGCCCGTGCATAAATGAACAGCAGAGGCAGCAACACCAGGCAGAGCAGCAGTCCGGCCAGGGGAGAGAAGACAAGCAGAGTGATGATGATGAACAATAGCAACACGGACTCGCTGCATATCCGCAACATGGGCGCCAGCACATTCAGACTGAACATGTAGCAGATGAAGTTCACCTCATAACCCAACTGTACGGTGCTTTTGCTTTTCAAGAACAGCAGTCCGCGTTCGTAATAACGGCTGAACATGGCTTGGCTGAGCCGTTTGTTGATGTTCAGCAGATACTGGCTCTGATAGCGTGTGAGCAGATAGGACAGACCGTTCTTGCACAGCACAAAAAGCAGTACGCCACAGCAGAGGAACAGGATTTTCCAGCGGTCCGGACTGTCTCCCATTACCATTATGAGGATGGGAATCAACGCTGCCACACCGGCAAAATCCAGCAGGGCACGCAGGAAAACGGTTGCAACCACCCTTATGCTGAGACGCTTCTCCTCACGGGAAAGCAGAGAAAGGACCTGCTTAATCATGCAGGATATTGCACTGACGCATACTTTGGAAGAACTTCTCTGCGTCTGCCTGAGCCTGTTCTGCTGTGATGCCGTATTGTGCGGTCAGGAATGCAACGGCATCCTGTGCGGTAAAGTCTTTACCGGCAAGTTCGTTCCAGAGGGCGTATGCTGTGCGGTTCAACGAGATGATTTGCGTCATGTTCACCTGGTCCTTACCCTGGTCTACTACGATGTATTCTCCAGCAACGGAGCGTACTTTGAATCTTGAATCTATCTTCATATTGCTTAAACTTTTGAAATTTTGTGCAAAATTACTACATTATAATATAATTACGTGTGTTTTCTGTAAAATAAAAGTGTAAATTCCCGTTTCTTGATTCTTTTTTGTATAGAAAAGGTTGTGTAATGCATCGTGGCCAATGACGGGGATCTCTTACCCCAAGTCCAGATCTTTTATAAATTCATCCAAGCGAATGACTGCAACGCTTGGGAAAGGAATATCTGCCAGTATGCGGAAATGTGCGTCTTCGCTGACTATGTAGTCGGCGCCAGCAATGATAGCGCAGTCCACAAATTTGTTGTCATCTGGGTCTTGTTCTATAAGTCCGAATCGGTATTGAGGATCTATCATCCGTGTGTATGGACTACGGGCGATGGCGTTCACAATGTTGTGTGCCACAGCCGCGTTGGCAACACGTTCCAGGATCTCATTATACTCAGTCAGTATGTCATTGCTTACACATAGGGTGTAGCGCCCATCGCGAAAGGCTTGCCATGCCGGGCGATAAGGGCTGTGCTGTGAAATTATCTGCACCAGACAGTTCGTGTCAAGTACTATCTGACGACTCATCGCTTGTAGGGTGTTCTATAATGGGTGTTCTGAAGGTCGTGCAGCGTCTGCTCACTCCATTCTCCAGACTGCCACAAGCGCTCCAACTCTTCATCTGCGCGACGTGCAAAGAATTCGCTGATGGCATGCTTGAGCGCCATCAGTTCATCATCATTCTGGATGCTTGCCATCACATTAAGAAGTTCTATCTGTGCTTCGTTGAAAACTGTACGGTTCACTCTGGCTGTCTGTCCGTAAGTCGCTACAGGTTCACCGGCACAGGGAACCTCTGTTGTTGGTGTCTTATAAGTCTTGTCCATAGGGGAAATGCTTATATTTCTTGTTTTCAACGACAAATTTACATAAAAACTGCGACATATAAGCTGGTTTTTATGTAAATTTGCACGTATATACTAACAATAAAAGAACAAACAACATGATGAGAAAGGCAAAATATGCATGGGTGTTGTTGGCTTGCATGGGGCAGGCCGTGACGGCACAGGACTTAAAGGTTGCCGGGCTGAAGACGGAACATCTGGAATGCCCGATGGGTGTGGACACAGCTTCGCCACGACTGATGTGGCACATGGTTTCTGACCGAAAAGGGGCGCGACAGCAGTCTTACCGCTTGGTTGTAGGGCAGGATTCTGCACAAGTGGCAGCCGGCGAGGGAGATGCATGGGACACAGGTGTGATGGCATCTGACCGTATTTCTGCCCGATACGACGGAAAGCCTCTAAAACCCCGCACACGTTATTACTGGCAAGTGGCCGTTACGGATGAGACGGGGAGGAAAGCATTGTCCAGCGTGGCGTATTTCGAGACTGGAAAAATGGGCATGGACGCATGGCAAGGCAATTGGATAAGCGATTCGCACGACTGCCATCATCAGCCCGCTCCTTATTTCCGCAGAAAGTTCTCGGTGAACAAACCTGTCCGTTCTGCCCGCATCTATGTGGCTGTGGCAGGTCTTTATCAGCTCCATTTCAATGGCAAGCGCCTTGGCGATACCATGCTTGACCCTGTATATACCCGCTTTGACCGTCGTAACATGTATGTAACATACGACGTTACCTCTGCCATTAAGCAGCAGGAAAATGTGGTGGGCATTGTGCTTGGTAACGGATGGTACAACCACCAGCCTTTGGCGGTGTGGAATTTCGAGACGGCTCCTTGGCGCAACCGCCCGGCCTTCTGCTTGGATCTTCATCTGACCTATGAGGACGGTACCGAGCAAACCGTTAGTACGGACTACAGTTGGCGAACCACCGACCAAGGCCCTTGGCGCAAGAACAACATCTACACCGGCGAGTTCTATGATTTCTCCATGCAGATGGAGGGTTGGGACAGCCCCGGTTATGATGACAGCAAATGGAGAGGCGTAAGGCTCAGACAGTCACCTTCGCCACAGATTACCTCTCAGCAGATGCGCCCCATCCGTGCTTGTCGTGAGTATCCTGCTGTGAAGTTCACGCAGCTTGCTGATGGTGCGTATCTATATGATTTTGGGTATAATATGGCTGGTGTTACCCGCTTCCGCCTGAAGGGAACGAAAGGCACAGTAGTAAAGGTGCGCCACGGAGAACGACTTGGCAAGGACGGCCGTTTGGACCAGTCTAACATAGATGTATATTACAGGGGCGACAAGGAGACTGACCCCTTCCAGACAGACGTGCTGACCCTGAGCGGAGGCGAGGACGAGTTTATGGCACGTTTCAACTACAAGGGTTTCCGATATGTGCAAGTGGAGGTCTCTGCTCCCGTTGAGATTGGCAAGGAGAGCATGGTGGCATGTTTTGTACACAGCGATGTGCCCCAGGTGGGTGAAATCAAGTCGTCGGAGAAACTGATTGAAGGTCTTATGGCAGCATCTAACCAAGCCTACCTCTCCAACCTGATGGGCTACCCCACAGACTGTCCGCAGCGCGAGAAGAACGGATGGACGGGCGATGGCCATCTGGCAATAGAGGCGGCATTGTACAACTTTGACGGCATCACCGTGTACGAGAAATGGATGGCCGACCATCGCGACGAACAGCAGCCCAACGGTGTGCTGCCCGACATTATCCCCACTTGCGGATGGGGCTACGGCACAGACAATGGACTGGACTGGACCAGCACCATTGCCATTATCCCTTGGAACCTTTATCTGTTCTATGGCGACGACGAGGCGCTCCGCCGCTGCTATCCTCACATCAAGCGATATGTGGATTATGTGGGCCGCATCAGCCGCGGTCATCTTACCACCTGGGGACGTGGCGACTGGGTGCCCGTTACGGTGGGCTCCAACAAGGAACTGACATCCAGCGTATATTATTATGTGGACACACAGATTTTGGCCCGTGCAGCAAAAATGTTCGGACACACAGAGGACTACGAGAAATACAGCCGTTTGGCTGCTGACATCCGCAAGGCCATCAACGACAAATATCTGGATGCGCAGAAGGGAATCTATGCCAGCGGTACACAGACCGAACTGAGCGTGCCGCTTTATTGGGGTATAGTGCCTGACGAATTCAAGGCAAAGGTGGCATACAACCTCAATCAGAAGGTCATTGCATCGGGGCACCATCTGGATGTGGGCGTGCTCGGCTGCAAGGCCTTGCTCAATGCCCTTTGCGAGAACGGCTATACAGAAACCGCCTACAAGGTGGCCGTGCAGGACACTTATCCCTCTTGGGGATGGTGGGTGGTGAACGGTGCCACCACATTGTTGGAAAACTGGAAGCTGGATGCCACACGAGACATCTCGGACAACCACATGATGTTTGGCGAGATTGGCGCTTGGTTCTATAAAGGATTGGGCGGAATCTATCCCGACAGTGAGAAGCCCGGCTTCAAGCACATCCGCCTGAGACCCTATTTCCCTGAAGGATTGGAATCCTTTACGGCAAGCCACACTTCACCCTACGGCCAGATTGTGTCCGGCTGGACAACCAAGGGCAAGAAGGTGAATTACCGCATCACAATCCCTGCCAACTGTACAGCCACATTGGAGATGCCCTTGGGCTGGACTGCTGGAGGCGAAAAGCGTATGGAACTGCAATCTGGAACTTATCAGTTCTCTTGCCGTCAGGCAAAATAAAAACTCAGAATAGCAAAAATAATCCAAGCCATTGAAATGGCCAACCCAATGCATTGCGATGCCCAACGCAATGCATTGGGTTTATCATTGCAAAGCATTGCATTTTTCCACGCTCCCAGCCGTTCTGAGATTTTCATATTTGCACCGATGTACAGGCAAGGACGAAAATACGCGATTCTCAGCAAGGAAGGGAACTTGGGAATTTAGTTCAGAACGATGAGCGTATGGCCGATTACACGGAATTTTATTTCCATATCTGCAAATTCCATGGCATATATGCGGTCGGGGTCGTTTTGGTAGTGGGGTCTGGGGTCTGCGGCAAGCACGCCTTTTAGGGCATTTAACTTTTCAATGGAGAGTGATTGCTCAAGGCTTTCGGGTAATTGTACCAGAAGCGGTTCAATCGCTTCGTTCTGTTCCTGTGCAAATCCTCCTTTCGCCTCGGGGTGCGAGTCGGTAAACGGCAGATAGGGCTTGATGTCATAGATGGGTGTGCCGTCCATCAAATCTGCTCCGCTTACTTCCAGAACCGGTCCTTCGGGTGTGTTGGGCAAAAGATTGATGAGTCGTACGGACGATAATCCGATATGGTTGGGGCGGAAGGGGCTTCGTGTGGCCCATACTCCCATGCGCTTGTTGCCGCCAAGTCGGGGAGGACGTACCGTTGGACTCCATCCCTCGCCCTCTCTATGGGCTTCGCTGAAATCCCAGAGCAGCCAGATGTGTGAGAAACCTTCCAATCCGCGCAAGGCATCGGCATTGCGGTATTCGGGTTCGAAAACGATTCGGCCAGTTAATTCATTGACCAGCCCGCTTTGGCGAGGTACACCGAACTTGGTCTTGAAATCGGTGTGTATGCGTGCTATAATCTTAAGTTCCATAATGAATGCTTTTCTGCAATTTCTTATGCGTGTGGATGAAACGGAGATAATACATCAGTCCGGCTGAGGTAAGCCCGAAGGGGTAGGCCAGCCAGATGCCTGTCATCTGCCAATTGCAGACGAAACCGAAGATGTAACCTAACGGAAGAGATATGAGGAAGTAGGCCACAAAGGCAATCCATACCATGGGCCGCACGTCTGCCATGCCACGCAGGGCGTTGGAGTAGATGCATTGCAGTCCGTCGCCAAACTGGTAGACCAGCAACGGGTAAACCAGTATGCTGATGAGTTGGGCAACATCTGCCGAGTCCGTAAACCAGTAGCCGAGCTGATGGCGGAGCAGAAAGATGGGTATGCAGACAAGAATGCCGATGCCCCATGTAAGATGCAGTCCGGCAACTGCCACATGACGTGTCTGTTCTGTCTGTCCGGCTCCTCTGTAATAACTTACAAGCACAGCCACTGCCGCAGCCATGCCATAGTAAAGCATGAAGCAAAGCTGTCCGATGGTGATCATAATCTGGTTGGCTGCCAATGCAATGGTGCCCAGCCAACCGATATAGATGGCACTCAGATTGAACGACGCGCTTTCCATTCCCATCTGCAAGGCTATGGGCCATCCCATTTGGGACACCTCTTTCAATCCGGAAATGTTGGGGCTGGCCTTTTTGAAGTATTGGGGATGTTCACCATATCGGGAGGTGAGGTGGAACGTCAGGCTAATGGCTGCCCACTGGAAGATGCGGCTGACAAGCGTGGCGACTCCTGCTCCCATCAGTCCCCATTCGGGAAAACCAAACTTACCGAAGATGAGAAGCCAGTTGAGAATGATGTTCAGCACGTTGGAGATGAGCATGATCCACATGGGCATGCGGGTGTCTTGTATGCCATCGCTGAATTGCTTGAACGCATTGAACGCCATCTGCGGCAGTATGCTCACTGTGATGACCGCAAAATATGGCCGCATCAGGGGAAGCAGCTCTTCGGGCAATCCAATACGGTGCAGATTAAGATAGAGTAGGGCAAGACATGCCATAAAGAGCAAACTCAATATATTGTTTGCCAACAGGCTGTTCTTTAGCTTCTGGGCAATAAGGTGGTTTTTGCCTTCTCCGTGCAGGGAACTGACAATGGGGGTAAGTCCGTATGAAAAACCCATTGCGGCAATGAAGGCCAGTGCCAGGATGTTGTTTACGAATCCGGCGGCAGCCAATTCCTCGGTGCCGTACCAACCCACCATTATGGTGTCGGCAAATCCCATGACGATTGTGCCCAGCTGTCCCACCATAATGGGGATGCCGGTACGCAACAAGTACGGGTAATGTATGGAATATAAACGGAATGATTTCATCTCGATGTTGGGGTATAAAAGGAAAAAGGTGCACAAAGGTACACCTTTTTTCTTATTTATGCCGTATGAAGACAGGACTTAATTCCCAAAAGCAAGTTCCTGGCCTTCTGCCCTTACAATGATGGGGCGTGTGCGGTCTACCGTGCCGCCTAATAGCGCTTTGCTCAACTGGTCAAGCAGCAGACGCTGTATGGCTCTCTTGACCGGGCGTGCGCCGAAGTCCGGATCGTAACCTTCTTGTGCCAGCAAAGCGAGGGCTGTTTCTTCAACATCCAGTCTGATGTTGGCATCAGACAATCGTTTCCCGATGATGCCTAGTTGCAGTTCCACCACTTGTCTGATTTGCTCTTCTGTAAGAGGGGTGAAGGTGATGATTTCGTCCACTCTGTTCAAGAATTCGGGCCGCACGCTTTGGAACAGACGTTCGCGTGAATAGTTACTTGTCATGATGATAATCGTGTTCTTGAAGTTCACCGTCCGTCCCTTGCTGTCGGTTAGTCTGCCGTCGTCCAGTACCTGGAGCAGGGTGTTGAACACATCGGGGTGGGCTTTCTCAATTTCATCGAACAGCACCACCTGATAGGGTTTCCGTCTTACGGCCTCTGTCAGTTGTCCGCCCTCGTCATAGCCCACATATCCCGGAGGTGCGCCGATGAGACGGCTCACGCTGAATTTTTCCTGGTACTCACTCATGTCTATGCGGGTCATCATGGTCTCGTCGTCGAAGAGATAGTCGGCAAGAGCCTTTGCCAGTTCAGTCTTTCCCACACCAGTGGTGCCCAGGAAAATGAAGCTTCCGATGGGGCGTTTGGGGTCTTGCAGGCCAGCCCGGCTTCTTCTGACCGCATTGCTCACGGCTTCTATGGCTTCGTCCTGCCCGATGACACGGTGGTGGAGTTCCTCTTCCAGATGCAGCAGCTTGTCGCGCTCGCTTTGCATCATCTTGCTCACCGGGATGCCCGTCCAGCGGCTTACCACATCGGCAATGTCTTCTGCGGTGACCTCTTCTTTGACCATGGCTTCGCTGCCTTGTGCCTGTACAAGCTGGTCCTGCACATTCTTGATGTCCTGCTCCAATGCTTGCAGTTTTCCGTAACGGATTTCTGCCACACGACCATAATCGCCTTCCCTTTCGGCTTTTTCTGCCTCGAATTTCAGATTCTCAATCTGTTGCTTGTCTTGTTGTATGCGGTTCAGCAACTCTTTTTCGCCTTGCCATTTGGCCTTGAAGTCCTTTTCCTGCTCTTGCAGTTCGGAAATGTCGCGGTTCAACTGCTCCAGTTTCTCGGCATCGTTTTCACGTTTGATGGCTTCGCGCTCAATCTCAAGCTGTTTCAGTCTTCGGCTTATTTCATCCAACTCTTCCGGGACAGAATCACGCTCCATACGCAGCTTGGCGGCAGCTTCGTCCATCAGGTCAATGGCCTTGTCCGGAAGGAAACGCTCTGTGATGTAGCGGTTGCTCAGTTCTACAGCTGCTATGATGGCATCGTCCTGGATGCGAACTCTGTGATGATTTTCATAACGCTCCTTCAATCCGCGCAGAATGCTGATGCTGCTCAGTACGTCGGGCTCGTCCACCATTACCGTCTGGAAACGGCGTTCAAGCGCCTTGTCCTTCTCAAAATATTTCTGATACTCGTCCAGGGTGGTGGCGCCAATGCTTCTTAATTCTCCTCGGGCCAATGCCGGTTTCAGAATATTCGCGGCATCCATTGCGCCTTCGCTTTTACCTGCGCCTACAAGGGTGTGAATTTCGTCAATGAAGAGAATGATGCGGCCTTCGCTTTCGGTCACTTCGTTTACCACGCTTTTCAGTCTCTCCTCAAATTCTCCTTTGTACTTTGCGCCGGCAATGAGCGCACCCATGTCCAGACTGAAAAGCTGCTTGTTGCGCAGATTTTCGGGCACGTCGCCGCGTAGGATGCGGTGTGCCAGTCCTTCTACAATGGCGGTCTTTCCTGTTCCCGGCTCACCGATGAGGATCGGATTGTTTTTGGTACGTCTGCTCAGAATTTGCAGCACGCGTCTGATTTCCTCATCCCTTCCGATGACGGGGTCAAGTTTGCCAGACCTGGCTTCATCCACCAGATTTCTGGCATATTTACTCAGACTCTGATAGGTGTCTTCGCTGCTTTGCGATGTGGCTTTCCGGCCACCGCGCAATTCCTTGATGGCGGCTTCCATTTCTTTCTCCGTCACCCCCGCATCTTTAAGGATTTTGCCTGCTGTGCTATTGACCTTCAGCAGTGCCTGCAAGATGTGTTCCAGTGTGATATATTCATCTCCAGCCTTATGGGCCAGTTCTTCTGCCTTGAGCAAAACATCGTTTGTCGTCCGGCTCAGATAGGGCTCGCCTCCTTGTACACGAGGCAGACTTCCAATCTGTGCCTCCAGTGCCTGGCTTACCGCTTTCTGGCTCACGCCTAATTTCTGGAATATGAACTGCGTCACCTGTTCGCCCACCTTCAGAATGCTGCTCAGCAGGTGCTCCGGCTCAATGGCTTGTTGGCCTTGGCGTTGTGCGCACAGCACAGCCTCCTGGACAGCTTCTTGCGCTTTAATGGTAAATTTCTGTAGATTCATAATTCGCTTTACATTTTAAAATTAGTTCTGCCTATATAAGGACAAATTAAATGCAAACCGTTGTGAATCAGACAGATTTACCTATTATGAGACATTGTGTCAGATATTCTCCAGCACTTTCTCCAGTTCTTCTGCCGTGATGGCCGAACCAACGATTTTGCCCTTGGGACTTACCACATAGAAAGTGGGAATCCAGTGCAGGTCATAGGCCTTGGCAATGTCATTCTGTTTCCAAGGTTGTCCGTTGCAGATTTGCAGCCACGGGAACTTTTCTTTTCTCAACATTTGTGTCCATACATCGGTCTTGTGGTCAAAACTGATGCTGACCCAGACCCTTTTCTTGTTGTTGGGGTATTTGGCATAGAGTTTCTTCAGGGCAGCAAACTCGCGACGGCAGTCGCCGCACCAGCTTGCCCAAAAGTCCAATATCACATAACGGCCCTTGAACTCCTTGTCCTTGAGACTATGCTTTACGCCCAGGGTGTCGGCCGCAGAAAAGAAGGGGGCTGCTGTGCCGGGTTTTAACGAGGGTTCGGTTTGCGCCATTGCTCCCGTAGCAAATGCCAGGGCTATGGCAAATAGCATTTTCTTGATCATTGTATGTTCCTTATTATTATATATAATGTAAAGATGCTTAATTGGTTCGCATGGAAAGTGAAATGCGCTTGCGTTGCAAGTCCACTTCCACCACACGCACCATAACCTGTTGGTGGAGGCTTACGACCGTTGTGGGGTCTTTTACATATCGGTCTGCCAACTGCGAAACGTGTACCAGTCCTTTTGTGTGTACGCCGATGTCCACAAAGGCACCGAAGTTTGTAATGTTGGTGATGATGCCCGGAAGCACTTGTCCTGCGTGCAGGTCTGTGATGTCATGTACGGTGGGGTCAAATGCAAATTGCTTGAGTGGTTCTCTGGGGTCGCGTCCGGGCTTGTCCAGCTCGGCCATGATGTCCTGCAAAGTGGGCAATCCCACTTGGGAGGACACATATTTGCTGATGTCTATCTTCTGCCTTATGTCCTTGTTTTCCATGAGTTGCTTCACGCTGCACCCTTGGTCGGCAGCCATCTGTTCAACTAACGGATAGCGTTCGGGGTGTACGGCACTGTTGTCCAAAGGCTGCGGGCTGTCCTGTATGCGGAGGAAACCGGCGCTTTGCTCAAAAGCCTTTTCGCCCATCCTGGGCACTTTCATCAGTTCTCTTCGGGTACGGAAAGGACCGTTCTGGCTGCGGTACTTTACGATGTTCTGTGCCAATGCAGGTCCCAGTCCGCTGATGTAGGTCAGCAGGTGGCGGCTGGCTGTATTTACGTTTACACCCACTCGGTTCACGCAGTTTATCACCGTCTGGTCCAAGCTTTTGCGCAAGGCCGATTGGTTTACGTCCTTCTGGTATTGCCCTACACCGATGCTGCTGGGGTCAATCTTGACAAGTTCGGCCAATGGGTCCATCAGCCTGCGGCCAATGCTCACGGCACTGCGCACGGTAACATCCTCGTTGGGGAACTCTTCGCGTGCGGTCTCACTGGCGCTGTAGATGCTCGCTCCGTCTTCGCTTACCATGTATATCTCCACTCCGTCGGGCAGGGCCAGATGGCGGACAAAGTCTTCCGTCTCGCGCCCGGCCGTACCGTTGCCTATGCTGATGGCTTCAATGCCATACTTTTCCACAAGCTGTTGCATGGTCATCATGGCACGCACACGCTCGGCCTTGGGAGGGTGGGGGAATATGACATCGTGGTGCAGCAGACTTCCTTCTGCATCCAGGCAGACCACCTTGCATCCGGTGCGGAATCCCGGGTCAATGGCCATGACCCTTTTCTGTCCCAGCGGACTGGCCATGAGCAGTTGCTCCAGATTGCGGACAAAGATGCTGATGGCCTCTTCGTCGGCCTTCTCCCGGGCAAGGCTTCCGGCTTCGTTGCTGATGCTTGGCTCTAACAAACGTCGGTATCCGTCTTCAACGGCGGCTTTCACCAGTTGCGAGGCTTCTCCGTTTCCATGTACGAAGAAGCGAGAGATCCGTTCCAGGGCTGCCTCGTCATCCACGCCTATGCTGATACGCAGAATGCCTTCGGCCTCGCCACGTCTCATGGCAAGCATGCGGTGGCTGCTGCAACGTGCCAGGGGTTCGCTCCATTCAAAGTAGTCGCGATAGTTTTGTCCCTCTATGTCCTTTCCCTTCACAAGTCTGCTGTAAATGACGGCATGTCTGGCAAAGGTGGTGCGCAATGATTGGCGGGCACGTTCGCTCTCGCTAACCCGCTCGGCAATGATGTCTTGTGCGCCTTGAAGGGCTTTCTGTACATTGTCTATGCCCTTTTCCTTGTTAATATATCGTCCGGCAGTCTGCGTTACGTTAGCTGTCTTTTGTGCTTGCAGTATGTTGGCCAGCGGTTCCAGTCCGGCTTCGCGAGCCACTTGCGCTCGGGTGCGGCGTTTCTGCTTGAATGGCAGATAGATGTCTTCCAGCGTGATGGGGTCTGTACATCCCTCAATGCGCTGGCGCAGTTCGTCCGTCAGTTTGCCTTGCCCTTCTATGGTCTGCAGGATATACGAACGCCTTTTGTCCATCTCCTGCAACTGCTCCAACTGCCTGCTAACCTCTGCCACTTCCACATCGGTCATGCCGCCGGTCGCTTCCTTTCGGTAGCGGCTGATGAAGGGGATGGTGGCACCTTCCAGCAGCAGTGCAATGGTGTTTTGCACATATACTATCTTCAGGCCGGTGCGTTGGGCTATGATCTCTTCGTGTGTCATGTCAGGGCATTCATGCGTTCCAGACTCATGGAAATGATTTGTGCCACTCGGCTTACCAAGGGAATGTTTATGCGGCATTCGCCGGGATTGTCAATGATGCGTCTGAACTGCTCAAACTCATAGCTCAGTCTGTGGCGGCCGGCCTCGGCCTCGTAGATGACAGGCTCCTGTCCGCGCAGGCACAGTTTCATGCGTGCCATCACGCTTACGCTGCCCTCAATCTCTATGTAGCCCTTTTCGCCCTGTATGCAGCCGAAGTTGTGTCCGTCACAGTCCTTGGCCGCGCTGAGGGTGGCCACAAAACCGGGATAGTGCAGTGCCAGCGTTCCGCTCACGTCCACTCCGTTATAGCCCCGGTTGGCCAGATAGTGCATGGTGCGTGGCTGGCCGAACAGGCCGATGACGAAGCAAAGGTTGTAGATGTTCAGATCCATCAGCGCACCGCCTGCCTGTTCGGGGTCGAATACGGGCGCTATATCACCTTTCAGGTAGCGGTCGTAGCGGCTGCTGTACTGTGCATAATTGGCCTGTACCATGTGTACGGGACCCAGTTGGGGCAGAATCTCGTATATCTTTTCATACAAAGGCATATAGAGCAGGCTGAATGCGGGCAGGCAAAATACGCCCCATTGAATGGCGGCATCGTAGAGCATCTCAATCTCTACACGCGATGTGGTGATGGGCTTTTCCACAATGGTGTGGTGCTTGGTCTCCAATGCTCTCAGCGCGTATTGGTAATGCACATGGTTGGCGTTGGCTATATAGACCATGTCGGCGGGGCATTCCTGCAGCATCTGCTCATAGTCTGTGTACACCACGGCATCGGGGTGTCCTGTGCGCTTGCACAGTTCATGGGCTTTCTCCTCACTTTGTGGACGGGCAAAAACTCCCGTCACTTCAATCTTGCCGGCAAAATCCTTGTGAAGCATCTGCATCACTTCATCGGCAATCTTTCCGGTTCCTACTATACTTATTTTCATGTCTGTTCTTTTATGATGTGAATGCTTTTCCAGCCAAAGGTACAACAAAAAATCCTATCGGCAAGCAAAAGCAGCCATTATATATAATGTATAGGGAAGATAATCGTTTTTTGACAGATTCCGTTTGATCTTATTTCGCGTTTTTTGTTTATCTTTGCAGGGATATGACTGTTGAGACACACCCTTTGCAACCCTTTTTGCCCGAGAACGGACACATTCTTTTCCTGGGCAGCTTTCCTCCTCCGCGCGAACGGTGGAGCATGGATTTCTTTTACCCCAACTGGATAAACGATTTTTGGCGCATCATGGGATTGATCTTCCATGATGATGCGCAGCATTTTGTGGTGTCGGGAGAGAAACGCTTCGATGAGGCCCGCATCAAGGAGTTCGCTTCGGCTCAGGGACTGGCATTCTTTGACACCGCCTATCGGGTGTGCCGTCTGCAAGACAATGCCAGCGATGCCCATTTGCAGATACTGGAGCCTTCTTCCATCGCCCAATTATTGGCCCCGATGCCCCAGTGCCACACCCTTGTCACCACTGGCGGAAAGGCAAGTGAGGAGTTGCTCATGCAGTTGCAGCAACATTCCGAATCCCCCGTCTCCTTACCGGCAATAGGCGATTGTGTGCGCCTGCAAGCCTTTGGCCGCGAACTGTGTTGGTGGCGGATGCCCAGCACCTCCCGTGCCTATCCGCTTTCCCTTGCCAAGAAAGCCGATTCCTATCGCCGGCTTTTTCCCTAAGTCTTATGGGATATTCTAAAAAAATATATAACTTTGCATGGACAAATGCCGAAAACGGCAAATAAATGAGGAAGATTATGACAACAATGGAACTCAACGCAATGCGTGGCGAACTGGCTCGCGAAATCCTTAATATTGAAAGCCGCGAAATGTTACAGAAACTGATGCGGTATTTCAAGCGTTTGCAGCGAGAACAGCCGTCCATGCCACCAGTATCCTCTGTGGTGGCAGAAGAGACTGTGCCTTACCGTACAAAGGAAGAAATTCTGGCTGGTGTGGAACAGGCTTTTGAATGCGCTAAATTGGCTCGTGAAGGAAAAGTGCAGGGAAGACCCATAGAAGACTTGCTGGATGAATTATAAAATCACATCTTACGCCACTTTTGACAAGGAATTCAAGAGATTGAACAAACGTTATCGTTCATTGAAGCAAGATTTGGCCTTTTAATGACTCAAATGATTTTTGCCGTATCAATCATTTTAAAGCTTTCTTTGCAAGTTTTTGATAGAAAGAGATCTTCTTCCATTTTTTATCGTATTCAATCCTGTAGTCTAACTCGCGAGGGTAGGAATTACTCCTGATGATATCTCCCAAATACTGATGTACGGGTTCTGGGTCTTTTATTTGCCAAATGACCTCGCAAGTGCCGTTCCAGATAATTCTAGCAAGGAGCAATGCGTTGGGATCGCTTGTTCTGCCTTTGATGTCTTTGTCTAATTTTTCAACGTAATCTATAACATAATTATATTCTTCGTTTGTTGGCACACCGTCTTCCGTCATATCTTTAAAGCTGATGACAAGAGAACATGTCCATCCATAAGTCTTTTTGTGCTTGAATTCTTTCAGAGCAGAATTGAGCAAAACTGTTACGGGCTTTCCCTCGGATGAAAGGGCGAAAACCGAAAACTTCTCTTCAGGAATAACGATTGGTTTGCCTTTGGGCTGGGCAAATGAAAAGAGATTGAAAAACAGACCCATAATAATAAAACTATATGTTCTCATTGTTCAATTTTGTTTGTTTGTTCAGGTAAAATACTGTTGCAAATTTAATGAAAAGCCGTGAATGGGCAAAAGGAACGGGGCAATTTCTTTCTTTTTCTGTGTTTGTTTGCTTGAAAAACATCTTTATGGCTTGCTAAAAGAGATAAAAGAAGATTCATATATATGGATGAGGTGTTATATTTATCCTTTTAGCGAGATTCGCGGGATTGGCGTGAGCAAAACCATGAAAACAAGGCTGATAAACGTTTCCGTTTGGTACGTTTCATGGACGATGAAATATAGCATAGTAAATACATTCCTGAAACATAGTAGTTAAATTGTTGTAGCACAGTGCTATAAAAGTTTTTTCTCTGTGGCGAAAGTTATGTTCCAACTGATGAAACGTACGTTCCAGCCGATGAAACATACGTTCCAACCGATGAAACGTACGTTCCAAGCCTTGGAACGAACTTTTCACTGTTGACAAAAAACTTTTTCAGTTAATAGAAGAAACAATTTCAGTGGTATCGGAAAACATTTTTACTTGTGCTTGAAGAAAAGTTGAATAGGGAGAGGCTTTGCGTACGGCAAAAAGTTTGCCAAAATCGTTTCTTCTATACAAAGATTTTACTACCTTTACACCGCGATAAATGTAAAGTGAGGCACTGTTGCGGACAAGAGGTCTGCGAACAAATTTATGAATGACGAATAATTATGGCAAATTACAATATTTATTTCAGTCCTACAGGCGGAACCCGGAAAGTTGCAGACGTATTGGCGCGTAATCTGTGGGGAGAATATGCAAACATTGACTTGTGTAAGGAGGTCTCACCCTTGTCATTGTCTGGCGATGATGTGTGTCTGGTGTCAGTTCCCTCCTATGGCGGAAGGGTGCCGGCTATTGCCCTTGAGCGCTTGCGAAACATAACAGGCAATGGGGCAAGGGCGGTGTTGAATTGTGTGTATGGCAATCGTGAATGGGAGGATACCTTAACCGAGTTGCAAGACACATTGGAAACTCTTGGCTTCCGATGCGTTGCAGCGGTGGCGGCAGTGGCGGAACATTCCGTTTTCCGCCAGTTTGCCACGGGACGTCCCGATGCTGATGACAAGGCTCAGTTGGCGGCCTTCAGCAAGCGGATTCAAGAGAGGTTGGATGCAAATGAGTGTGCAGACCTTAATTTGTCGGGAAGCCACGGAACCTACAAGGTCTTTAACGGCACTCCGTTCAAGCCAATGGCAAATAATGATTGTGCCGGTTGCGGCTTGTGCGCAAGGGAGTGTCCCGTTGGTGCCATTGATGCGGCCAATCCCCAAATGACAGAGGTGGAAAAGTGTATCAGCTGTATGCGATGCGTCAGCATCTGCCCCAAGCATGCCAGAGGCTGTGATGCCCAACTCATGGAAATGCTGGCCGGAAAAATGGCTCCCGCACTGAGCGGACACAAGAGTAACCACCTTTTCTTGTAGCAACAATCATGAAGTCTCCAGTGGAAAACGATTGAAACAGAATAGGCTATGGACAGATTCAGCATTATCATAGAACGCCAGGAGCAAGTGGAGGAGATTATCCGCGAATGGGGGTTCCTTCCCTTTTTCAAGAATGGCATTGCGGGGTTCTCCATCGAGGAGATGACTCCCCCCGAACTGCTCTTTGGCGATGAGTTCAACAATGGGCCGTGGGGATGGAAGGGGCCGATTATTGCAAACTGGGAATCGGCTTACGGCAAGTTCTTCAATGGCAAGGCCGGCTTCGTGAGTCTGGAATGGTTGCCCGACTTCATGAACTGGCGGCGTTCCATTCATCCGATGAGGAAGAAGGACAAGGACGCGCGCCACATCTATGAGGTGTTGGTGGAGAACGAGTCAATGATTTCACGCCAGTTGAAGAAGGCGAGCGGATTCTCATTGAGCCGCAAACGGACGTCGTTCAATCCCAAAGACCCGACGAAGCCTATAGAGAACCCCAAAAATGGCACGGCTTTTGATGCGCTGATTGCCGATTTGGAAATGGGCACACACATCTGCATCGCTGACTTTGAGTATCTCATTTCCAAGAAAGGCGAACCCTACGGTTGGGGGTTGGCAAGATATTGTACGCCAGAGGCCATGTATCCAGATCTCTTTCCCGTAAAGGAAAGGGTGGGAGGGCGTACCCCCAGGCAATCCCGGAAACGCATTCTCGACCATCTGTGCCAAGTGTTGCCAGACACAGACCCCAAAAAGATTGAAAAGATAATAGATTGACAGAAACAAAAGTGTTGAATTGGTGTCCAAAATGAGAGTTGAAAAGGGGCATAAAAGGCTCACCGCTCACGGCCGTCTGGAAGACGGGAAGCCCGAAGGGCGAATAGCCGCGGGTTCTTGAACCCGTGGATTTAAATAGCTCTCCCCCTAATGCCGTCTGGAAGACGGGAACCGGCAACTTTCTGAATATCGTTTGATAAATATACGTTGCCGATTCGCGTCTTTACAGACGCCATCTATATATGCTCCATAATAAAACCGAGGGCTTGAAAGCCCCCGGCTATTCAAATCCACGTCTTTCAGACGTTTTTCGTTCATCGCTCATCGTTCAACGCTCATCGTTTTGAGAAACGTCTTTGCAGGCGCCATCTTTATATGCTCCATAATAAAACCGAGGGCTTAAAAGCCCCCGGCTATTCAAATCCACGTCTTTCAGACGTTTTTCCGTTCATCGTTCAACGTTCAACGCTCATCGTTTTGAGAAGCGTCTTTGCAGACGCCATCATCATGTCATCCGTACTATCTACTTGGGGTACAGTTTGATCATCAGTTTCCGCCGCTGTTCACGACGGGCTGTGCGGGCTCGTCTCCGCAAAGCACCACAAGCAGATTTCCCACCATGGACGCTTTTTTCTCTTCGGAGAGTTGTACCACCTGGCCCTCTTCCAGTTTGTCCAGCGCCATCTTCACCATGCTTACGGCTCCTTCCACAATCTTTTCACGGGCGGCAATGATGGCTGCGGCCTGCTGGCGGCGGAGCATGACGGCTGCAATCTCGGGCGCATAGGCCAGATAATTGATGCGGGCTTCCACCGCTTCCATTCCGGCCATGGCCAGACGCTCGTTCAGCTTGGCCTTCAGCTTTTGGTTTATCTCATCGCTTCCATCGCGTAGCGTCACTTCGTTGTCGTCGTCCCCGTCATAGGCATACATTCCGGCCACTTCGCGCAGGGCGCTGTCGCTCTGTACCGCCACAAATTTCTCAAACTTGTTCATTCTGGCGGCCGCCGAACCGGTGGCCTGCTCTGTGCTGCTCACGGCGGTGTCAATGTCGAAAATGGCTTTGTAGGTGTCGCGAAGCCTCCATACCAGTACCAGGCCAATCATGATGGGGTTTCCGCTCTTGTCGTTAACCTTGATGGGCTCGGCGTTGAGGTTGCGGGCGCGGAGGCTTACGTTCTTTGCGCTCATGAAGGGGTTGATCCAGTAGAAGCCGTTCTTTCGGAATGTGCCGACGTATTTGCCGAAGAAAGTCATCACTTTCGCCTCGTTGGGTTCCAGCATGGAGAAACCGCAACTGGCAGTGACGGCCATGATGAAGAGCAGGGATGAGGCCACGAACCAAAGGGAAGCCGGCAACCCGTTGTCAAAGGCCGAGATGCCTTTTATCAGTGTCCAGACAGAACCGGCATACATGGCCATAACCAGGAAAAACATAAGGAAGCCGTTCAATGCGCTGCCTTTGTAGTCAAATTCTTTTTCGTTCATGATGATAGCTTCTTAATAGTTTGATTATTTCAGAGGTATGGTGTGCTCCAGATAACCCTGTACGCTAAGGGCAATGTGGTGATGCCCTTTGACATTGGGGTGCAGGCGGTCTGTGTCCACACGGTTTATGTGTGCGTCGTACGAATTATAAATGGGGAACAGCTGGGTGTGGATATGAGTGTCCAGCATGGGGACAGCCCATGCGCGTCCTGCCTGGCCGAGGCAATGGATGTAGTCGTCCAGGAACAAACCAACGTTGTTGGCCCACAGCTCATCCGGCTGTACGTTTCTTTCGCCGAATTTGGCAAAGCCGCGATGTATGGGGGAGAGCATCAGCACTCTGGCTTCTGGGAAGTGGGTCTTCACGGCAGACAGCAGATTGTTCACTCTGCCGGCAAAGGTGGCGTTGTCCGTGGTGTAGCTGCGGTGCAGCAGGGTGTGTTCCTGTCCGTCCTTGTTGGTGGTCTCTTCCTTTACGGCATAAATCTCGCCAAGGGGAACGCTGGCGTTGAAGTCGTTGGTGCCGCCGAAGATGATGACAAGGTCCCATGCCTCTCCGCTTTGTTCCTGTTGCAGGCGGGCTTTTTCCATTTGACCGTGCATGTTCAGGATGGTGGCTCCGTTGCGTGCATAGCAGGTGGGCACAATCTGGAGAGAGTCTGACAAGATTTCCCACCAGCAGCGTGTGGTGCCCACTCGGGTGCTGTCGCTGATGGAATCGCCGATAATGGCCACTTTCTTGCCGGCCCAGCGGTTTTGGGCCATTGTGATTCCCCCGATAAGGAGAAGAGCCAGTAGAATGGTTTTACTTTTCATAAACTTTGGGTGTTTTATTTGATTTTATATGTAAACTAATCCGTAAGTAGATGCAAATATAAGTAAAATCCTTTTATTATAAGTAAAATCCCGTTGCTGGAGGTGAATAAACACTTTTTTTGAAAAAAAATGCCCAAACATTTGCGGGTTTGAAAAAATACCTCTACCTTTGCACCGCATTTCGGAAATAAGGCCTCTGGCGAGAGGTTGCCGATAGGGCAAAAAGGGTGTTTAGCTCAGCTGGTTCAGAGCATCTGCCTTACAAGCAGAGGGTCGGCGGTTCGAATCCGTCAACACCCACCGAAAGTTTGAAAATTTGACTTGGACGGCTCCTTAGCTCAACTGAATAGAGCATTTGACTAC
>JAFNXL010000077.1 GCA_017379075.1 Bacteroidaceae bacterium | reverse complement strand
TTCACGCTTTACGTTTGTGCCATCGCCTTCTTCATGCCCACAATTGCGCTTGCCAACAGCGTGGCGTACACATCGCTTGAAAAAGCGGGATTGGACACGGTAAAGTCATTTCCCGCAATCCGTGTTTGGGGAACCATAGGCTTTATTATCAGCATGTGGGTGGTTGACTTGGGCGGAATGCAGCACTCTCCCTATCAATTTGCATGGAGTGCCCTTCTAAGTTTTGTCATGGCCATCTATGCACGCACATTGCCAAGTTGTGAAATCAGTAAATCGGGACAAAAAAAGACACTTGTCCAAGCATTGGGCCTTCAAGCCTTCTCGCTTTTCCGTGATTATAAAATGGCCGTGTTCTTCATTTTCAGCATACTCTTGGGCGTATGCCTTCAGGTTACGAACGGTTTTGCCAATCCGTTTATCTCAAGTTTCGCCCAAATAGAAGAATATGCCCATACATTCGGTGTTGAGCATGCCAACATATTGATATCACTCAGTCAGATAAGCGAAACCTTGTGCTTCCTGCTCATACCTTTCTGCCTGAGTCGATTCGGTATTAAACGTGTGATGCTCATCGCCATGCTGGCATGGGTATTCCGTTTCCTCTTCTTTGCAATTGGCAATCCGGGCGAAGGAGTATGGCTATTCGTTCTCAGTATGCTTGTCTATGGCATAGCTTTCGATTTCTTCAACATCAGTGGCTCTTTGTTTGTGAACAATGAGACAGACAAAAGCATCAGAAGCAGTGCGCAAGGCCTGTTTATGATGATGACAAACGGTTTTGGCGCCACAATAGGCATGCTCGTGGCACAACAGGTCATCAACAAGCACGTCTACAATCTTCCCGCATCCGCCACTGGGATGGAAATCATCGAGGGGTGGCAAACTTGCTGGTATCTGTTCGCACTTTATGCCTTTTGCATAAGCATTGCGTTCGCTATATTATTCCGTTACAAACACATTCCTAATACAAAGTGAAAGAAGTAAGATTTTTCTTTGATCCCGACATAAAGGGCGAGCTTCCCGAAGAAGAAGCCAGACATGCGGTAAAGGTATTGCGCCTTACTGCCGGAGACACCATCTATCTGATGGACGGAAAGGGAAGTTATTATGAAGCGGAAATCACCACCGCCACTGGTCACCGGTGCTTTTATAAAGTGATGGAAGAGCAACCGCAACCCGCTGCATGGACAGGGCATCTCCATCTTGCCATGGCACCCACAAAAATGATGGAGCGTGTTGAATGGTTTGCCGAAAAGGCCACAGAAATAGGCTTTGACGAGCTGAGTTTCTTGAATTGCGCCAACAGCGAGAGAAGGGTGGTGAAATGTGAGCGCGTAAACAAAATCCTGATTGCGGGGATGAAGCAAAGCCACAAGGCATGGAAGCCCGTCCTTAACGAAATGACAGATTTCAAGAAGTTTATTGAGTCGCCTCGCGAGGGACAAAAATTCATTTGCCATTGCCATGCCAACGAAGACATTGGTGAAGAACCCGCTTCTGTACGCCCCTTTTTGCTGGACATTCTCCAAAAAGGAGAACCCGCAACGGTGCTCATTGGCCCTGAAGGCGACTTCAGCATTGAAGAAGTGAAATACGCTTTGACAAAAGGCTACCAAAGTGTGAGTCTTGGCAAGAGCAGGCTAAGGACAGAAACCGCCGCACTGGTGGCTGTTCATTGCATGCAGATAAAAAACCAAATCTGATGGGAAAGAAACAGTTTGTCTACATTTTATCGGCCATTTTGCTGTTCGTGGCTGTTGCGTGGTGCGCGTTCAGAAGATGCACCAACAATGAGCATTATCTGTCTGCGCTTCCTGGGGATGTTATTGCCCTTTCGCGCATCCATGTAGACGAACTGGTGAAAGCTCACGAGGACGCTCCATCCATTCTTACCGGCTTATTCATACACAACTTTTCAAACAAGACAGGTATTGATTACTCGGCCCCTGTTTACGCATTCATGGATGCCGAACGAATGTTGGGGCTTGTAGGAGCGGTGTCCGATGCGTCAGCCTTGCAATCCTTTCTTGCCAAGAACAATTTCAAGATATCCAGTGAAGAAGGTTTCTACAAGGCCAGTTGGAGTTATCTGCATTTGGTGTTCGATGAAGAAAAGTTCCTTTGCATCATGAAGCCCTCATCCTCCGACACAGACATTGAGGGATACATGACAGCAGCCATGTTGCGTAGCGAGCAAGTACCCTCTTCGCTGCAAAGTGCCATAGACACGCTCAATAGCCCGCTTGCGTTTGCCGCGTTCGCCAATGCTTTGCCGGAATCTGTCTCAAAACCGATGGAAGTGATATTGCCAAAAGGCACATCCCTTGAAGACATCGCGCTTACATCCTCTCTTTCGCTTCGTGCAAATGAAATCCAAATGGAGGGCAAGGTATCTTCGGACAATTCGGAAATCAACAAATTGTTGGATAGGATGGACGCAACTTTCCGCCCCGTAGGCGCATACCATTCTTTGGATACCAATATTCCGTCCATTGCCTCCGCAATTCATCTGAATGTAGAAGGAAAAGACTTCCTGCAATTCGCGCGTAGCATTCCTGATGTCCGTCTTGCTTTGCTGGCATTGAATATGTGCATTGACGCAGACATGATGATTTCCTCTGTCAAAGGCCATGTTTCCATATTCAACACGAAAGAGCCGTTAGGAAAAGGAAATACCGTACTTTCCGCATCGCTGGACAATACAGACTTTCTCCGTAATATCAACAATTGGGATGACAACTTGACTTCTGGCTCCATCGGTTATGAGAAAATCTCTGATAGTGAATTCAAGATTGACGCATTGGAGAAGAATTTTTGGTTTAGGGTACAAGACAAGGCGTTGTATATAGCCTCGCACAACCCCACAGATGCTTTAAACCCCACGATGGACACCCATGTAGAAACCACACAAAACCGCATGGTGATGCAAGTAAAACTGGATGGTGTGGAAAAGAAAATGATTCCCCCCTTACAGGAATATTTTAAGCAATATAAATCCATTCTTTTGCAATTCGTCGATAGCCGACATATCAACATCCAGATACAATAAACACATTCATGGCGTGATTCACGCCTAATTACATAACAAACGAATATGGATAAACTCAAAGAATTATATAAGGTACTTACAGGTTCTGATTGTACAGCGTGCGAGCCGATTCCTGGCGCTGGAAGTAACCGCAAATACTACAGGCTTTCCTGCGAAAAGGGAAAGAGCATGATTGGTGTGCAAGGCACAAGTCGCGATGAAAACCACGCTTTCTGCTATCTTTCAAAACAGTTCTCGCAATCAAAACTCCCAGTGCCGCAAGTATATGCTGTCAGCGAAGACGGGTTGTATTATTTACAAGACGACTTGGGCGACACCACGCTCTTTGACGCTTTGAAGGCCGGTAGAGATGCCGGAGGCCGATACACCTCGCACGAGAAAGAACTTCTTCGGCGTACCATTTCCGCACTTCCCGACATACAGATAAGGGGCGGACGCCACATAGATTTCAGCCATTGCTATCCGCAGGCATCAATGGATACCACCAATGTGCTCTTCGACCTGAATTACTTCAAGTATTGCTTTTTGAAGGCTACCGGTGTGGATTTCCATGAATTGAAGCTCGAAGCGTCTTTCCAACTCATGTCACGCGATATAGCCAATATTCCGTCCAACTCTTTCATGTATCGCGATTTCCAGGCTCGCAATGTGATGCTCGATGCTGAAGGAAATCCCCATTTCATCGATTTTCAGGGAGGTAGGAGAGGACCCGTACAATATGACCTTGCCAGCTTCCTTTGGCAAGCCTCGGCAAGATACACCAAGGAATTGCGCAACGAACTGATTGACGTCTATCTGACCAACCTCAAGCACTACATCGAGGTGGACGAGCGAAGATTCAGAAAAGACCTCCAGCTTTGTGTGCTCTTCCGTCTGCTGCAAGTATTGGGCGCATACGGATTCCGTGGCTATTTCGAACGCAAGAAGCATTTCCTTGACAGCATTCCGCCCGCATTGGACAACTTGCGCGACCTTTTGGACAACGACGGATGTCCCTATCCCTACTTGTACGATGTGCTCAAGGATATGGTGAACCTTCCTCAATTCCAGCCAAAGCCACCCGTAAAAGTGGAGCGTGCCGATGGATACAAGACCACAGACAACAACCCTTATAACGCGCACATTGCCGATGGCCCCGCCACTTTCAGTAAATATGACGGAAAAGGTCCGCTCGTGGTAAAGGTGTTCAGCTTCTCCTATAGGAACGGCATTCCTGAGGATGAAAGCGGCAACGGAGGCGGATATGTCTTCGATTGCCGTAGCACGCACAACCCCGGACGCTACGAGCCTTACAAGCAGCTCACCGGCCTTGACGAGCCTGTCATCCGCTTCCTTGAGGACGATGGCGAGATCCTGCTCTTCCTGCACAGTGTCTACAAACTTGCCGACGCTCACATCCAAAGGTATATCCAGCGCGGATTCACCAGCCTTATGTTCTGCTTCGGATGTACGGGAGGACAACACAGAAGCGTTTACAGCGCCCAACACCTGGCCGAGCACATTCATGAAAAGTTTGGCATAGAAGTGAGAATATGCCACCGCGAGCAGCACATCAACCAAACTCTACCCGCAAATCCCTAAGATGAAAACGATGATATTCGCAGCCGGATTGGGCACCCGGCTTAAGCCAATGACAGACACTATGCCCAAGGCGCTTGTCCCCGTGGGCGGTAGGCCTTTGTTGCAGATACTATTGGAAAAGCTCGCACGCCACGGATGTACCGAAGCTGTGATAAACGTCCATCACTTCGCCGATATGATTGAAGAGTGGTGCGCCTCGCATGACACGGGTGTTTCCATCCGTTTTAGCGATGAACGCGCCGAATTGCTTGAGACAGGCGGAGGAATACGCCATGCCATGCCGATGCTTTCGGGAGGAAGGTTCCTCATTCATAATGTGGACATTTTGAGCAACGCCGACCTCACTCGCTTCTATGCCCAGGGCGAAGGCAGGGCAGCCACCTTGCTCGTGAGCGAGCGAAAGACGCAGCGTTATCTGCTTTTCGATGAAAGCATGCGCCTTGTGGGATGGATAAACGAAGCCACGGGGCAAGTTAAAAGCCCGTATCCCGACTTGCAACCCGACAAGTGCAGGCGCTATGCCTTCTCGGGCATCCATCAGATAGATCCTGTCCTTTTCCCCCGTTTTGAGGGATGGCCAGCCAAGTTCAGCATAATCGACTTCTATCTCAGCATCTGCCGCGATGTGCCTGTGTACGGACACCTGCAAGAAGGTTTCCGGCTGATGGATGTGGGCAAGCTGGACACCCTTGCGCAGGCCGAGGTGTTCCTGGAAGAGATTGAAGCCCTTTAGTTACCTCATTAGTCAAAATGTAAATAGCAAGTATAGATATGTGCCTTGACGAATTATTGGACGTTTATAAGCTGCATCCCCAGTTGAAAGCCTTGAACAAGTGCTTGTCCCGTGGGGAGAAGTACCTTCAGATGAATGGCCTTCAGGGCAGTTCCATGCCTATACTTTTTTCCACGCTTCTGAAGCATTACCCCGATGCCACAGACAAGCCCTACGTCTTCATCATGGACGATGAGGAAGAGGCGGGCTATCTTTATCACGATTTTGTTCAAATTCTGGGCGATGAGAAGGTGCTCTTCTTTCCCAGCAGCTTCAAGCGTGCGGTAAAGTATGGCCAGCGCGATGCCGGCAACGAAATCATGCGCACCGAGGTGTTGAGCCGTATCGGCGGCAGCGGGCAGCTTTTCATCATCACCTCACCCTCAGCACTTTCCGAGATGGTGGTGACAAGCGAGAAGCTGGGCGAGCAAACCATCAGCCTTTTCGAGGGCGAGCGCGTGGATGCCACCTTCATGCAGGAAACGCTTCTCAGCCTGGGTTTCAACCGTGTGGATTATGTCTATGAGCCTGGGCAGTTTGCCGTTCGCGGAAGCATTCTTGACGTATATTCCTTCAGTTGCGAGTTCCCTTATAGAATTGACTTCTTCGGGGATGATGTGGACAGCATCCGCACCTTTGACGTGAACACGCAGCTCAGCGAGAAGCGTCTCTCCCAGATACGCATCGTAACCCAGCTTTCCAAAGAGACGGAAAACCGCCAGTGCTTCCTCGAGTTCCTGCCTCCCGCATCGCAACTCATCATAAAGAATAAGGAGTATGTGTGCCAAACGGTGGAGCAGATTTTCCACGAGGGATTCCTTCAGCAGGCCCTTATTGCCGGCGAAGGACAGACAGAGCTTGAAGAGTTTCAAAACCGTGAGAAGCTGGCCAAAGACACCCTCCTTGTGCGCCCATCCACCTTCAGGGTACAGGTGGACAAGTTCTGCATAATAGAGTTAAACCGCGACAATGGCGATGCCCCAAAAGGCACAAAACTTGCCTTTTCAACGCACATTCAGCCCATTTTCCATAAGAATTTCGACCTCATTTTCCAATCCTTCCAAGAGTATCTGGCCAAGGGCTACCGCCTTTATATCCTTGCCGATAGCGAAAAACAAACCGAACGCTTGCGTCAGATTTTCGAGGACAAGGACACGGGAATCGCTTTCACCCCCGTGAAGCGCACCCTTCATGCCGGATATGTGGACGATGACCTGAAGGCCTGTTTCTTCACCGACCATCAGATATTTGACCGCTTCCACAAGTACAACCTCAAGAGCGAGAAAGCCCACCGCGGACGTGTGGCGCTCACGTTGAAGGAAATACAACAGTTTGAGTTGGGCGACTATGTCGTTCACGTAGATCATGGCATTGGACGCTTTGGCGGGTTGATACGCATCCCCAACGGCGACCAGATGCAGGAGGTCATCAAGCTCATCTATAACCACGACGACATCGTCTTTGTAAGCATCCACTCCCTCCACAAGGTGTCCAAGTACAAGGGGCACGAGGGCGAACAACTCCGCATAAGCACGCTGGGCACCGGCGCTTGGGAGCGCATGAAGGAACGCACCAAGAAGAAGATAAAGGACATTGCCCGCGACCTTATTCTGCTTTATAGCAAACGCCGCGAGGAGAAAGGATTTGCCTTCAGCCCGGACAGCTTCATGCAACACGAGCTGGAAGCCTCGTTCATTTATGAGGACACCCCCGACCAGCTGAAGACCACACAGGACGTCAAGCAGGACATGGAGCGCCAGCGGCCTATGGACCGCCTGGTGTGTGGCGATGTGGGCTTTGGCAAGACCGAAGTGGCGGTGAGGGCGGCCTTCAAGGCCTGTGCCGACAACAAGCAGGTGGCTGTGCTTGTGCCCACCACCGTGTTGGCCTATCAGCACTTCCGCACCTTCAGCGAGCGTCTGCGCGACATGCCCGTGCGCATTGAATATCTCAGCCGCGCCCGCAGCGCAAGCAAGACCAGCAAGATTCTGGAGGAACTGAAGGAGGGCAAAATAAACATCATCATAGGCACGCACAAGCTCATTGGAAAGTCTGTTAAGTTCCACGATCTTGGCCTGCTCATCATTGACGAGGAGCAGAAGTTTGGCGTCAGCACCAAGGAAAAGCTGCGCCAGATGCGCACCAATGTGGACACGCTCACCCTCACGGCCACCCCAATTCCGCGCACGCTGCAATTCAGCCTCATGGGCGCCCGCGACCTCAGCATCATTCAGACACCGCCGCCCAACCGCTATCCCATACACACACAGATTTGCACCTTCAACGCCGAGACCATAGCCGAGGCCGTAAACTTTGAGATGAGCCGCAACGGCCAGGTGTATCTTGTCAATAACCGCATCTCCAATCTGCCCGACCTGGAAGCGCTCATACATAAGTATGTGCCCGATGCCAGAGTGGTGGTGGGCCACGGACAGATGCCCCCCGAGAAGCTGGAAGAAATCATCCTCGGCTTCTCCAACTACGACTATGACGTGCTCATCAGCACCACCATCATAGAGAGCGGTATTGACATCCCCAACGCCAACACCATCATCATCAACGGCGCGCACAACTTTGGGCTTAGCGACCTTCACCAGATGCGCGGACGTGTGGGCCGAAGCAACAAGAAGGCTTTCTGCTATCTGCTTGCCCCTCCGCTTGCGGCGCTCAGCACAGACGCACGCCGACGCTTGCAGGCCATTGAGAATTATAGCGACCTGGGCAGCGGAATACACATTGCCATGCAGGACCTAGACATCCGTGGTGCCGGCAATCTTTTGGGAGCCGAACAGAGCGGTTTCATCGCCGATTTGGGTTACGAAACCTATCAAAAGATACTTTCCCAGGCCGTCAAGGAATTGCGCAACGAGGAGTTTCAGGAATTGTTTGCCGAGGACGTGCAAAAGGGCATCATCACCGAGGGACACGATTTTGTGGACGAGTGCCAGCTGGAGAGCGACCTGCAGATGTACTTCAGCGAGGAATATGTACCCACCGCCAGCGAGCGCATGTTGCTCTACAGGGAATTGGACGGCCTTGAAAGTCCCACCGATGTGGATGCCTTCTGCCAGCGCATGAACGACCGCTTCGGCCCAATCCCTCACGAGGGCGAGGAACTCATCCAGGTGGTTCATCTGCGGCGCCTTGGACGCTATTTCGGCACCGAACGCATCATACTGAAGAACGGCCGCATGAGGCTCTATTTTGTCAACAACCAGGACAGCCCCTTCTATCAGAGTGCCGCCTTTGGGCAGATTCTTCAGTTTGCAACCACAAACATCCACCGTTGCAAGCTCGACGTGGTGGGCGGCCGCAACACCCTTCTGCTCACATCTATACCATCGGTTAAGGCAGGAGTGGATATCCTACAACAAATCAGCGAGATAAGCGGTGAGCTTTGAGCGATGAGCAACGAGAGGTTAAGGCTCGGCGCTGATGGCTTCGGTGATGCGGTTTCCGCGCCGGATGATTCGTCCTTCTGTGGGTTCGCCATCATAGGGGATTACGATGCTGTCCTCCTCGGCACGCGTGGCGGGTGAATAATAGGGGAAATGATAGTCCCTGGGGCCATAGCAATAGTAGCTGTTATAGGGTGTCCAGTCGTAATAGTCGGCCCATTTGCGCAGATAGAAGCGGTCATATCCGTTGATGAAATAACCCGTGAACGTGTTGTTGCTCATCCTGTACTCGCTGATGCTGGTGTTCAGCGTGGGGTCATAGGGGTAAATGAGGCTCACTATGCCGTTGCGGATGGACCAGTGGAAATAGTAGTACTGATACTCGTAAGGGCCCACATCGTAGTAGTCAATCTGTCTTCCGTAACCGCTTGTGGCGAAGTCATAATCGGGGAAGAACTCAATGCGTGTGTCATAGCAGTTGAAGGTATATACGCGTCCGCGATACTCGTATTGGTAATACATGCCCCAGTCGCCCTGCCATTTTCCGCTCAACACTCTCGATTGCATCACGTCGTTGTCGCAAGCCGCCATCATGCAGCCCATCAGCACAGCCATTAGGAGTGGTAATCTGTTCATCATTTTGCGTATCATAATTGTAGTCTTTTTTAATGGATTCAACGATGTTTTTTCTAATCTCACACTGCAAAGTTAGGGATGTGGCACCATATCCACAAGTGGGAATCCTATAAACGTGGTGGGGATTTCCCTATTTGGGTTGTTTCTGTTACATTCGTTGTCATTTCCTTTGGTCATAGTTTTTGAGTCATTGAATTGTCATGCGGAATTAAATGTCATGCTGAACTTGTTTCAGCATCTCACCGCGAGCCTTTTCTTGTCCTTGTCCGCTCACAGATCCTGAAACAAGTTCAGGATGACGGTATGGTTGGAGCTAATAAACCGCGTAGAGGAGGCGGTGAGCCTTTTTCTAGTTTTGTTGCTTTCGCTGCTTCGCCAATGGCCAATGGCTAACAGCTAATGGTGTTGCTTTGTTGTCCGGATTAACGCTGCAAAGATACAACTTTATTTTGTAATAACAAAATAAAAAGATGTTTTCTATCATAAATCTGTAAAATATTTTTGGAATCACCATGATTTTGGCCTATTTCCCCTTTTTTTTGCATGGCGAGGGCGTTTTTACTACTTCACGATGCCGTTCTTTTTACGGCACGAGGCGTGTCACGATCATGTGCGTGGGTGTAAAATATTTTTCATGGTATGGCCGGATGCTCATTTTGTGTGGGGGGATTTCAGATTTCAGATTTCAGTTAAAAAAACAACCATCACATCCCCCCACTTACTTGTTAAAAGAATAGGGTCGAGTGCGTAGAAGAGTGGTAGACCCTCCAATGGAATGCCCGCTGCCACGAG
>JAFNXL010000076.1 GCA_017379075.1 Bacteroidaceae bacterium | reverse complement strand
AGCACTTATCTTCATTAAGCCATTTCTACATAACGCACACAAGCGAGCAATCACTGCAAATAACATCATTCAACAATATGACAACAAAGGATATCATCGCGTGTTTGAATGCTGTCAAGGAATATTTGCGAAGAAACCATTCCCTAAAAAATTGTTCTTCGACATTACAGAAACTGCTTTTGAGGGGAAAACATATGGTGGATTTACCGATTACCATACCTATCTTTCCTCGCAGTTTGGAATGGATTATATGACACCTCCGCCACCTGAAAAGAGAATTTCATACCATACAATTAATTCATATTGGAAAAATTAATTTAATGAAAATACTTCTCTGCACGCCATACCTTGACACGCCAGATGTCGTTAGCAGCGGCATAGGAACATGGGCTCGCAATATCATGCAATACAACCAGCATACTGGCAACAGCATAGATATTGTACCTGTTTCTTTTGACCGACACACGCACATCGAGGAATATACCGTAGGAGGCTTCAAAAGATACTACTCTGGAATAAAAGAAGTAGGGAGATGCGTGATTAACGCCATACGGAAGATAAAGGCAGAGAAACCAGACGTCGTGCATATCTGCACAAGTGGTTCTATCGCTTTCATTAAAGATATTCTCCTGACCTACGCTGCACACCGAAAAGGAGCAAAAAGCATCATCCATCTTCATTTCGGGAGAGTGCCAAGCATCATTGAAGAAAAAGGATTTGAATACAAACTGTTTAGGAAACTGCTCGGCATAGCTGATACAATTATCGTGATAGATGGCAAGTCATACAATGCTTTGACCAGCTTACATCACAAGAACATTGCCTATATACCCAATCCACTTTCCGAGACATTCCTCCATGAAATGAAAAAACAGGAAGGACATATTACACGCAATTACAAATCTGCCATATTTGTTGGTCATGTCGTTCCCACAAAGGGTGTGATAGAACTCGTTGAAGGTTGTCAAAAAGTACCAGATCTTTCCCTTAGGATTATTGGCAAGTGCTCAAACGAGATGAAAGAGCACTTATGCTCTTTGGCTAAGAAAAGGGATGAAGGGAAATGGATGACTGTGGTCGGCGAGATTCCACACACTGAAGTATTAAGTGAAATGCTGAAAGCAGACTCCTTCATCTTCCCAAGTTACACAGAAGCCTTCCCCAATGTTATTTTGGAGGCAATGGATTGTGGCTGTGCCATTGCCTCTTCCAATGTGGGTGCTATACCCGAGATGCTTGAATACAACGGGGAAATGACAGGTATTTGTTTCAATCCCCAAAGTGCTGAGGAAGTCACTAATGCCGTAAACGCTCTATATAAAGACGACACACACAGGATACAATTGGCAGAAAAAGCCAAAGAAAAAGTATATAACACATACACCATGGAAAAGGTTTGGGCACAAATAACAAACCTCTGGAAATAATACAATGAAAATATCTATAATTACTGCCACATTTAATAGTGCAGCGACTGTACGCGACACATTGGAGAGTATTCTCCAGCAGACGCATCAAGACTGGGAACTCATTATTGAAGATGGTCTGTCAAAGGACGAAACATTGTCTATTGTGAAAGAATACGAACCGAAGTGTCAAGGACGGATGCGTATCTTCTCGGAAAAAGACAATGGGCTCTACGATGCCATGAATCGAGGTATTGCTCGCGCTACCGGAGATGTCATTGGCATCCTCAATTCCGACGATTTTTACTATGATGAGAATGTACTTTCGGAGATTAACAATGCCATGGAAAATCAACCTATTGATTGTGTATATGGCAATCTTATGTTTGTTGATGCAGACTACACGGACAGAACCGTTCGTCTCTGGAAGGGTTCACAGCATGAGAAGAGAGCCTTCCTGCGTGGGTGGCATCCGGCGCATCCTACGTTCTATGCTCGTCGCAAATGTTATGAGATGTTAGGTTCCTTTAACACCAAATATGTTGTTTCGGCTGATTTTGAACTGATGTTGCGTTTTATCGAAGTGGCAGGCTTGCGAAACCGATATATTAACCGTTATTTTATAAAAATGCGTATGGGGGGTGAGAGTACAAAAAGCCTTCGAAATATTATTCGTGGGAATCGCAGTATTCTCGAGGCTTTACGCGACAATGGATTCAGTCCGTCGCCATTGTTTCTTGTCCGCCGTTTGCTGCCCAAGTTTTTGGATGTAGTCAAAAGAAAAGTTACCTTGTCTAATAAATCACTTATATCTAATCCATGAATCCAGAATTTATTATTAGAATTGCTCCATTATTCATTTCCTTGTTGCTTGGACTGATCATTATCCCCAACATGCGTTTGGCTGGAACGGGAAAGACGTTCTCTCTTTTGTCGGAAACGGACAATAGCCGCATTATGATAGGTGGTATTACTTTCCTGCCTATTATCATAATTGCGCTATGTATCAGTGTATCCTTGCCCAATTTGCTGGGCATGTTGGAGCTGCGCACCAAGGTTGAGCCTTCTGGAATGCGTATCATGCAAATTATTGTAGGGTGTTCTCTTTTGTATCTCACCGGTCTGAAAGATGACATGAACGGCACGCGTGGTTTCGTCAAGATGGGCGTATTACTTATTGCCGCCATGATGTTTCCTGCCACGAGACTTTGGATAAACAATCTGCACGGTCTTTTTGGTATCTGGGAATTGCCTGCATATGTTGGTATGCCGCTCACAGTATTGCTGGTTGTTTATATTACAGAGGCGTTCAGCCTGTTGGATAATATTGATGGTTTGAGCAGTGGTCTTGGGAGTATTCTGCTTTTCACGTTTATGGTGTTTAGCGTCTGCTACAATTCTACGCTTATGAGTTTTGTTTCGGCAGCGACACTTGGTATTACGGTTCCTTTCTGCCTGTTGAGTATATTCTCCAAGAAATGGCGAAACACCTTGATGGGTAATTCCGGGGCATATATTCTTGGTTACATTGTCAGCTATCACGCAATTGGTCTCAGCCAAAGCGAACGTACGCCGGATGGGATGATGATGATTTGCGTAGGTGCACTGTTTGTCCCGATGAGTGATATCCTTCGCGTGATTGGCAGCCGTGTCAGAGAGAATCGCACGCTGGACAGACCGGACCGAAATCTGTTTCACCACAGACTGATACGTACTGGCATGCCTCATGAGCTTATTCCCTTTACTATTATTTGTCTCATGGGTATGTTTGTTTTGATGAACACCTATGGTGTACTCCGGCAGTGGAACAGCAATGTTTTGTTCGTTCTTGATTTCGTTTTGTGGATTGGCATCCATCATGTCATTGACTTCTACATTCATCGATATGAAAGCAAGGTATTCCACGAGAAGTGGGACAAGGCCTACGGGGAGGACTCCTGGTATGCGAATCTTCCTCGCGAAAAGCTCTTGCGCAAGTATGAGACTTATGGCACGATGAACTTGCCGTCGGATATGGTTCTGGAGAATAACATTGCGTTCATCTCTGACGGTATGAGCCGTTTTGAGCGCCGTATAAAACGAAGCACCGATATGATTATCTCCGGCATCTGCCTGATTGTTTTCTCTCCGCTGATGCTGCTGAGTTATATTCTCATTAAGATTGACGATGGCGGTCCGGCTATTTTCAAGCAGGAGCGCATAGGCAGATTCGGACGCCCCTTTTACATCTACAAGTTCCGTTCCATGCGTTTGGATGCAGAAAAGTGTGGTCCTGCCCTCAGCCATGCTGGTGGGGACGACGACCCGCGCCTGACGAAGGTGGGTAAATTCCTTCGTGCTCACCATTTGGACGAGTTGCCACAGTTGTGGAATGTGTTTGTGGGCGACATGGCGTTTGTGGGTTACAGACCTGAGCGTCAGTTTTTCATCGACCAGATTATGGAGGAGGACCCACGTTACTCATTCCTCTATCAGATACATCCCGGCGTGACGTCCTATGCCACGCTGTACAATGGCTATACAGATACGATGGAAAAGATGCTCCGACGCCTGGAGTTGGACCTCTACTATCTTGGCCATCGTTCCTGGTGGCTCGACTGTAAGATTCTCGGTCTGACGTTCCTCAGTATTATCTTTGGTAAGAAATTCTAAATCATCTGCTGTGTTGTTTCTCGAACTCATACGCGTTGCACTTGGCCGCCAGGCATATTTGAGCCATGCTCCTTCTGGCGAAGAATGGAGGGGGCTGTTGCAAGAGTCTGCCCGTCAGGCGGTGGTTGGCGTCACTTATTGTGCGCTCAACCGGCTTCCTGCCGACCAAAGGCCGCCAAGGGAAGTGATGATTGACTGGCAAGCCTCTGTGCAGAAGATTATCTGCGACAACAAGCGTCTCAATCATGACTCTGTCTGGGTGAGCGAACGCTTCCTCAAAGCGGGGTTCCGCAATGCGGTGCTTAAAGGGCAGGGCAATGCCCTACTCTATCCGGACCCGTTCATGCGGACCTGCGGCGACATTGACATCTGGCTGGACGGCAAGCGTGACGACATCATAGGCTACGTGACGCACTTCTTCCCGAAGATAAAGGTGCAGTGGCAAGAAGTGGAATTCCCGGTCAGGAAGGGTACCTGCATCGAGGTGCACACCACTCCTGCCCTGATGTTCCACCCCGCCGACCGCCGTCGGATGGAAGCCTTCTTCGACAGCCACCGCGAGGAGATATTCGCCAATGAGACAGAACTTCCGGGCGAACAGGGCAAGGTGCGCATACCTACCCTTCGCGTAAATCTAACATTCCAGCTGATTCATATCTACCGACACATCTTCAACGAAGGCATCGGGCTACGCCAACTCATCGATTACTACTACCTTCTTCAAGACTGCCAGGCAAAGGGGCGGACCGATTTGCTTGCCGAAACGGCAAAGACGGTAAAGAGTCTGCACATGGAACGCTTTGTCGGTGCGCTGATGTGGATTATGCAGGAAGTGTTCCATCTGCAGGAAGAACTGATCATTCTCCCCCCCGACGAACAAGAAGGCCGCTTCCTTCTGCGCGAGATTATGCTGGCAGGCAATTTCGGACAGCACGACAAGCGCAACAAAATCAAGTCCGGGAAATGGGGAAACTTT
>JAFNXL010000045.1 GCA_017379075.1 Bacteroidaceae bacterium | reverse complement strand
GGTGGGTTTTGTCTGTTTTATGCGCATTTCAATGCGAAAACACCCCCTCAAAACGCCCCATTTTTAGCCCTTTTTGCAAAAAATGCAAAGACAGAATACGCTAACTATAACAATATCAACACTTTGCATTTTTGCATTTTGCATTTTGAAAATGTGGAAGAATGTACTCTATACCGAATAATAAAAAAGCCGCTGAAATTCAGCGACTTCCTTATAGTTGTTTACAACAAATCATTTGCCGTTTGTTGCTTCTGCCGCAGTTTTCGGCTTGTCCGGCCGGCCAGACGGCTTATCAATACCTTTCTCCGCGTTCTAACTCTTCGCTGGTGAGGGATTTCTTGTCCATCTGGCGCCAGAAATAGGCGATGTAGGCCACCACCAGAGGGATGATGAGGGAAACCGCGGCCATGGTGCGCAGCGTGAACTCGCTGGAACAGCTGTTGGCGAGCGTGAGGGACGACTGGAGGTTGGCCGTGGAGGGATAATAGGCGGTTTGGTTGTAGCCGGCAAGCATGAAGATTGCCATTACGGCGAGTACGGTTCCCGGGGCGGCCAGCCAGATGCCTCGGCGGAACGACGGGCGCAGAAGGTTTGCCGCAACGCCTGCCACCAGCAGCAATGCGCCCAGCAGGAAGATGGCGAGCACAGCCGGCATCTGCAACAGGTTGTGCAGATACTTGCCGCTCTGCATGCTTACCGTGCCTTGTGCGTCGGTGGCGAAGCCGTCCATTGTGAAGAGCTGGAACATGACGCAGAGGAACGTGAGCAGGAACAGGGCGAAGCTGGCGAGCAGGCTGCGGCGGAGCCGGGGCGCCAGTGGCTCGTGGGCGATGTTGTTTTGGAGATACAACGCGCCGAGGCAGACGGCAAGGCACATGACCATTAGTCCGAACGCTACGTTGAAGGGCTCGGCCACGGCTTCCAGCCCGTGCCAGGCGCTTGTCCAGCGGCTGATGACGGGCGCGGCGATGTTGCCCACGGCGTTCTTGTCAATGACAAACTGCGAGCCGGTGAAGAAGGTGCCCACCGCGGTTCCAATGAGCAGCGGGGCCAGGCAGCCGTTCAGCGTGAGGAAGATGCGGAACGACGTCTTGCCGATGAAGTTGCCGGCCTTGTTCTGGAATTCGTAGGAAACGGCCTGGAAGATGAAGGTTACGAGGATGAGCACCCAAACCCAGTAGGCTCCGCCAAAGCTGGTGCTGTAGAACAGGGGAAACGAGGCGAAGAAGGCTCCGCCGAAGGTGACCAGCGTGGTGAAGGTGAGTTCCCACTTGCGGCCGGTGGAGTTGACGATAAGCGTGCGCTCTTCCTCGCTCTTTCCGGCAAGGAAGATCAGGGCGTTGGCTCCCTGCACAAAGAGCAGGAAGACGAGGATTCCGCCCAGCAGGGCAATGAGGAACCACCAGTATTGTTGCAGAAATTCGTATGTGATCATGGTTGTGCTTGGTTAGGTGTGTTATCTGTTTCCGGACCCTTCTGTATGGCTTTCAGCAGGATGCGGATTTCAATGAGCAGGAAGAGGGTGAAGATGGCGACGAAGATGAAGAAGGTGGTCTGCACGGCTGCCACGCTGACGCTTGAGACGGCGGCCCTTACGGGCAGCAAGCCCTCTATGGTCCAGGGCTGGCGTCCCACCTCGGCCACAATCCATCCGGCCTGTCCGGCCAGATAGACCAGCGGCGTGGAAAGCAGGGCTATGCGGAGCAGCCACTTCATCTCTGCCAGCCGCTTCTTGCGCTCGGCCCACAGGACGGCCACCATCAGCAGGAACAGGTAGCCGCCCAGGCCCACCATGACGCGGAAGGCCCAGTAGAGCAGCTGCACGGGCGGCACAAGCTCGTTGCGGGATTGGATGTAGCCATAGCCGAAGTGGTCGATGTTCTCCTCAAGCACCTTTCGGGCCTGCATGGCTGTGTGCGGGTCTTTGTCCTTGTTGGCGCGATAGGTTCTGAATGCCTCTATGGCCTTTTTCCCGCTTTCCATTTTTTTCTCTGCCGAGGGAAATGTTTCTCCCTCGGGAGTGGTGTATCCGTCAAGCATATTGTTGATGCCCGGCACATAGCCGTCAATGTTGTGCGTGGCAAGGATGGACAGCATGCCGGGAATCTCCACCCCGGGCACAACGGAGAAGGGTGCGCGCGTGCCGCCGTCGGCAAGCCCCTCAATGGCGGCAAGCTTCATGGGCTGGTATTTGGCGGCATGGACGCCCGAGCTGTCTCCGCTCAGCATGACGGCAAGGGTGCCGGCGATGCCTGTCAGGGCGGCAATGCGTATGCTGGCCAGCGCAAAGCGGGTGTGGCGTTTGCGGAGCAGGTACCAGCTGCTGACGCCGATGACAAAGATGGCTCCCGTCATCCAGCCGCTGAAGACGGAATGGAAGAACTTGGACGTGGCTACGGGATTGAGTACCAGCGCCCAGAAGTCGGTCATCTCGTGACGGACGGTGTCGGGGTTGAACGTCATTCCCACGGGATGCTGCATCCATGCGTTTGCCACAAGAATCCAAAGGGCGGAGACGGATGCGCCGATGCCCGTGAGCCAGGTGGCGGCAAGATGGGTGCGCTTGCTCACCTTGTTCCAGCCGAAGAACATCACCGCAAAGAAGGTGGCCTCCATGAAGAACGCCAGTATGCCCTCAATGGCGAGCGGTGCGCCGAAGATGTCGCCCACGAACCAGGAATAGTTGCTCCAGTTGGTGCCGAACTCAAACTCCAGGATAATGCCTGTGGCAATGCCCACGGCGAAGTTTATGGCAAAAAGTTTCATCCAGAACTTGGCTGTCTGCCTCCAGAACGGGTCGCCCTTCTTCACATAGATGCTTTCCATGATGGCCATGATGACGGAGAGGCCCAGGGTGAGCGGCACAAAAATCCAGTGGTAACACGCCGTGAGCGCGAATTGCAGTCGGGACCAGTCGGTTAATGCGGTGTCAATCATAATAGTCTTTCTTTGTTATGGGTTAATCAGCTCGTTGCCCACATGCTCAATCTTTTCCGCCTCGCTCTTGCCGCCCAGCACGGGCTGGAAGAAGAACAGGCGCAGGACAAGGAACAGGATGGCGGCCTTCAACAGAATGAGCCACCACAACTGTCTGCCCCAGGTCATGTTCCTGAATCCTTCGGCATAGAAATTGAATATGGAGACAAGGGTGTTTTTCATGTATCTCTTTTAATAAGGTAAGCAGGGGTCAGATCTTTCCAAGGATGCGGTCCATCACCCAGTTTACGCTGGTGGCGCTCAGATTGTCTGCCGTGCAGGCCTCCTTTCCTTGCAGATGGCGCACCACGCTTTCAATGAGCGGCATCTGGACGTGCTTGGGGTTTTCAATGTGTATTTCTGTTCTGCCGTCCTTGTTGTGCAGGGCAATGGGGTCGTATGTGAATACGGAGAAGCATATCTGGCCTTTGTCGCCGATAAGTTCGATGCGGTCTGTGCGCGCGCTCTCGTCGCAGACAAAGCACCACGATCCGCTGCCGGGCAATCCGTCGTGGAACTGGAACGAGGCGCTGACGGAATCTTCCGTCTGGTAAAGTCCGCCACGGTTGGCGCTGAAGCCCTTGGCGTGGACAATGGGGCCAAAGATGTCCTGCAGGAGGTCGATCTGGTGGGGGGCAAGGTCGTAGAAATATCCGCCGCCGGCAATGTCGCGCTGCACGCGCCAGGGCAGGTTGGTGCTGTTATAGTCGAGGTCGCGCGGAGGCACGGCAAAGCGTATCTGCACGTTCACCACCTGTCCGATGGCGCCTTCGTGGACGAGTTGTTTCACCTTCTGGAAATAGGGCAGAAAGCGTCTGTAATAGGCAATGAAGCAGGGCACCCCAGTTTGCTCGCAGACGCGGTTGATACGCTGACAGTCGATGTAACTGCTTGCCAGCGGCTTCTCCACATAGACGGGCTTGCCTGCCTTCATGGCCATGATGGCGTATGTGGCATGGGATGATGGGGGAGTGGCGATGTAGACGGCATTCACCTCGGGGTCTTCAATGAGTTGTTGCGCGTCGGTGTACCACCGGCTGATGTGATGTCTGTGGGCGTATGAGCTTGCTTTCTCATGGCTTCGGCTCATTACGGCCACCACCTTGCTGCCCTCAATTTTGCTGAATGCGGGTCCGCTTTTCTTTTCGGTAACTTCTCCGCAACCGATGAATCCCCAGCGTATTTCCTTTTCGTTTCCCATTTTGATGATAAATTTCAAGTATCTACATGCAAAGATACATTAAAAAATCGTATCTTTGCACTATATATAAAGCATAATTAAAGCAATCAAGATGAAAATTATAAAGAATCAGCCTTTTGAGGTTTGTAAAGAGCGTTCGTATGTGAATTGTATTTCCCAGGGTCTGTCTCATGGAACGGAGAATGTGGGTTTTGTGTGGAAAAACCTTTGGCCGGTGTTTGTGCTGAACCTGTTTGTGAACTTTCCGGTAAGCCTCTTCCTATGGGTGGCAATTGCCGTTCTGATGCCCAAGTGGTCCGAAATGGGTTATGTGCCCAGAATGACATGGAAGGACCAATGGCCCGTGGCGTGGAAGGCTTTCTGCCGCATGCTTCCTCTTTTGGGCGTTTCCGTTTTTGTCGCTTCTCTCTGTTTTGCCGCCTTTTATTTGATAGGCCTATCTGCAAGCCTGGTACACTGGGCGGTATTCGGAGGCGTGGCGTTGCTCATGTTTGTGTTCCTTATTCCGTTTGAATGGGTAAAGCTGCAACTGCTCTACAGCGACAAAAGCGTGAAGAAATGTTTTGCCGAATACAAGGTAGGCTTGAGAAACTTTTCCAAGCTTTTCTCTTTTTATCTTCTTTTGGGCATGATGGTGCTGCTTGTGCTTGCCATTGCTTCTGTTCCCTTGGTGGTTCAGATGCTTGTGCTTCAGCAGGTGAATGTTGCCGAAGCTAACGGAGACATTGCTCTTGTGCCTTGGTATTTCTGGCTGTTGTTCTTCCTGTCAAGTGTGATTGCAACGGCCGTAATGTTTTATGTGCAAGTTCTCTTTTCGCATGCCGAATACCTGTTTTGGGGTTGTATTTCAGCAAGCGAAAAGAGCAGAGAATCAGTTGAAGAAATTCCAGCTTAGTCCGAAACGGAACGTAAGCGGATTGATGGCATAGTGGGGCGCCCAGAAGGCGTGCCCCGCATTTGCGTTTACATGGTTTACACCCACGTAGATGCGGCAGTTCTTCAGGTGAAGATTGGCATATACGTTGACTATGGGGTAGTTGCCAATCTTTACGCGTGAAAAGGAAGCGTCCTGTGTGGCAAACTGTCCGATGGCGGGAGAATAGTCGGGCGCATAGTAAGATGTGTAGTAGCGCATGTCGCCACCCAGCTGCACACGAAGCACCTTGGCTATGCGGAACAGCAGATAAAGATTGGTATATGCGTTAAGCTGCGGTAACGGAAGGACAGACTGGTTGGACGACTTCTGGTAGGTGATTTCGTTGTCCCAGTGTAAGGGACCCAACTTGAAGTTCTGTTCCAACATGGCACTGAACACTTGGACGTTGCCACCGTGCTGGCGCACGCAGACGTTTCGGCTATAGTCGTTGGGGTTTATGCTTGTGGAGTCTGTTCCCAAAAGGGTATTCTCCATGGCAAAGTGGGTATAGTTGGTCACATTTTCCACTCCCACGGTAAGCGCGGTCTTTGTGCGCGAGTAGGAAAGTCGGCCCTGGATGCGTGTGCGCAGTTCTCTGTCAAGATTGGTGTTGTCCCACCATGTGAACTGTGAATGGTAGTGGCGCATGTAGAATCCGGGCTTGCGGTGGTGTATGTTGCCTCGCAAGTCCACTTGGATGGAGTCTTGTTTGCGTGTCTTTATGTTGAGTCTGGCATCGCCGTCCACCTTGAAGTCGCCGGCATATTCGCCAATGAGCCAGAACTCTCCGTTTACGTTGTAGTTTATCAGCTTGCCTTTTGTACGGGAAAGTACGCCACCAACACTGATGTCGTTCTCCTTCCACTTCTTCAAAGCGGTGGAGTCCGGACCAGCCAATTCGGGCAGCGTGTAAGAACGGAAGGTATGGCTGGCAAAGGCAGTCAGCCCCATTTGTGCCCACTTGCTGAATCCTTCGCATTGGGATATGCCCAGCGTGTTGCGCACGCTCAGTCCCTTGGTCTCGTCGCTGACGTCCAGGGGATTGCCATAGAAATGGTGGGTATAGAATTTTCGGGTATCGCTACGGCCGATGTATTCGTGTTCAAGTCTGCGCACATCAAGGGTGTGGATGAGGCTGGTCACGGGAACAAATTCCTGCGGTGTAGTGATTGAGTTCTCCCAGTTCTTCAACAACGAATCCACTGCCGCCATGCGTGCAACGCTGTCATTTTGAAGGATGTTCCTGATGCTGTCGGACAAGTCCATAAGCAATTCCTTTTCACTTGGTGGCTTGGGTTTCAGTGAGTCGGGGACAGGGATGTCGCGTTTGAAGCCGAGGTGGTATCTGTTGGTCAGATAATAGGTCCGTTCATCGTTTCTGTTCCATGTGCTGGCCAGCATGACAGGGATGTCAATAGAGGTGTAGTTGTTCTGGAAACTTTGCGGGTCTTCAATGTAGTTGTCATTTTCTATACCACCGTTTTCTGCCATCTTCATGTGGTTTGCATTGAAATAGGCGTGCATGTTGTAGCGCTCACCGCGGTGATATCCGTAGACGCTGGCTCCGAACATGCTGTTTTGCTGGCTGTTGTAGTATCCGCGTCCGTAGAGATAGTCCAGTTTGAAACCAATGCCGGTAAGCTTGTTGATATTGGTGGCGAAATATGCCCTGAGACGGTCTTCGCCTCTTTGGTTGCTGCCAAGCTTGTGGTAGGCAAGATTGGTGATGGGGCTTTTGGTGTTGGTAAAACGGAAGTCGGTAAGACTGTTGCGGAAATGGCTGAACGGTTGTACGAAGATGAAGTTGTCCGCTTCTTCACGGTTCATGAAGATACGGTTGATTCGGGGGGAACCAAGGTTTCCCAATATTGTGTATTGACCGGTATATCCGTCAGTCTGGTTGAAATTCTGGAAGTTGTGAACTACGGTGTCGTTGTTTTCCGCTTCAATGACGGTTCCCAATCTTTCATCTATTCTCCACTGGAACTGTCCGATGGGTATCTGCTTTCCCTTCTTGCGTGCGGTGGAGTCTCGTCCCCATGTGAGACGACCGTTTGAACCATTCTCATACTGTCCGCTCTGATTGTCAAAACTTCCACCCGTATTGTCGTCGGGATTGAGCCTCATGGGCATTTGGGCCTGGGCGCTGTTAACGCCTGCAATCAGAATCAGAATCAAAAGAATCAGCCTGGGCATAATGGATG
>JAFNXL010000044.1 GCA_017379075.1 Bacteroidaceae bacterium | reverse complement strand
GTGGAGTCCGGACCAGCCAATTCGGGCAGCGTGTAAGAACGGAAGGTATGGCTGGCAAAGGCAGTCAGCCCCATTTGTGCCCACTTGCTGAATCCTTCGCATTGGGATATGCCCAGCGTGTTGCGCACGCTCAGTCCCTTGGTCTCGTCGCTGACGTCCAGGGGATTGCCATAGAAATGGTGGGTATAGAATTTTCGGGTATCGCTACGGCCGATGTATTCGTGTTCAAGTCTGCGCACATCAAGGGTGTGGATGAGGCTGGTCACGGGAACAAATTCCTGCGGTGTAGTGATTGAGTTCTCCCAGTTCTTCAACAACGAATCCACTGCCGCCATGCGTGCAACGCTGTCATTTTGAAGGATGTTCCTGATGCTGTCGGACAAGTCCATAAGCAATTCCTTTTCACTTGGTGGCTTGGGTTTCAGTGAGTCGGGGACAGGGATGTCGCGTTTGAAGCCGAGGTGGTATCTGTTGGTCAGATAATAGGTCCGTTCATCGTTTCTGTTCCATGTGCTGGCCAGCATGACAGGGATGTCAATAGAGGTGTAGTTGTTCTGGAAACTTTGCGGGTCTTCAATGTAGTTGTCATTTTCTATACCACCGTTTTCTGCCATCTTCATGTGGTTTGCATTGAAATAGGCGTGCATGTTGTAGCGCTCACCGCGGTGATATCCGTAGACGCTGGCTCCGAACATGCTGTTTTGCTGGCTGTTGTAGTATCCGCGTCCGTAGAGATAGTCCAGTTTGAAACCAATGCCGGTAAGCTTGTTGATATTGGTGGCGAAATATGCCCTGAGACGGTCTTCGCCTCTTTGGTTGCTGCCAAGCTTGTGGTAGGCAAGATTGGTGATGGGACTTTTGGTGTTGGTAAAACGGAAGTCGGTAAGACTGTTGCGGAAATGGCTGAACGGTTGTACGAAGATGAAGTTGTCCGCTTCTTCACGGTTCATGAAGATACGGTTGATTCGGGGGGAACCAAGGTTTCCCAATATTGTGTATTGACCGGTATATCCGTCAGTCTGGTTGAAATTCTGGAAGTTGTGAACTACGGTGTCGTTGTTTTCCGCTTCAATGACGGTTCCCAATCTTTCATCTATTCTCCACTGGAACTGTCCGATGGGTATCTGCTTTCCCTTCTTGCGTGCGGTGGAGTCTCGTCCCCATGTGAGACGACCGTTTGAACCATTCTCATACTGTCCGCTCTGATTGTCAAAACTTCCACCCGTATTGTCGTCGGGATTGAGCCTCATGGGCATTTGGGCCTGGGCGCTGTTAACGCCTGCAATCAGAATCAGAATCAAAAGAATCAGCCTGGGCATAATGGATGATGATAATTGCTTTTCTGTTTATATATATATTTATAATGTGTGCAGGGGAGTGACAATTTCCATTCCCTTGCGCAACGCTTCCTCATTCATGGGAATAAGGTGGTGGTGGCGTGTGGGCAAAGTGTCTCTAAGCGCCTGAAGTATGTTTTCCGTATTGACAATGGGAACCACCTTTAGCAGACCGCCGAGCACAATCATGTTGAAACTCTTGACGTTGTTCATGGTGGCAGCCGTGTCCATGGCATCAATGCGGTACACGCTGATGTCCTTTCGTTTGGGTGGGGTGCAGATTCCGTAGCCGTCGTAGATGAGGATACCTCCTGGCTTGATTGTCTCTTCGAAACGCTCTAATGAAGGTTGGTTGAGAATTATGGCTACGTCGAACTGGCTGATAATGGGCGATGAGATACGCTCATCACTGACAATGACGGTTACATTGGCGGTTCCTCCACGCTGTTCGGGTCCGTAGGCGGGAAACCAAGTTACCTCATGTCCTTCCATCAGCGCACTGTTGGCAAAGATTTTGCCCATGGACAAGACTCCCTGTCCTCCGAATCCGGCTATGATAAATTCTTTTTTCATTGTTTTTCAATTGTTGTGTCCTTGATATCCCCCAATGGGTAATAGGGGAACATATTCTTCTCCATCCATTTGTTGGCCTCCACTGGTGTGAGTTTCCAGCCGGCGCTGCAAGTGCTGACAATCTCGACAAGTGATGTGCCTTTGCCAGAGAGACTGTTCTCAAATGCCTTGCGGATGGCTTTTTTTGCACGGTTGATGGCGGCTACGTTGTGTACGCTCTGACGGGTGATATAGCAGGTTCCCTCCAGATTGGCTGCTAATTCCGTCATCTTCAAAGGGTATCCGTGAAGGTCGGCCTGACGTCCGTAGGGGCAGGTTGCGGTCTTCATGCCCATAAGTGTGGTGGGTGCCATTTGGCCACCAGTCATACCATAGATGGCATTGTTGATGAAGATGATGGCAATGTTCTCTCCACGGTTCATGGCGTGGATGCTCTCTGCCGTTCCGATGCAGGCGAAGTCGCCGTCGCCTTGGTAGGTGAATACCAGATGGTCGGGCCAGAGACGCTTGACAGCGGTGGCACAGGCGGGTGCTCTTCCGTGTGCTGCCTCAATCCAGTCTATATCCAGATAATTATAGGCAAAGACCGCACATCCTACGGGGCAGATGCCTATGGTTTTGTCTGTCAGTTGCATCTCTTCAATGATTTCCGCTACAAGTTTGTGAACCATGCCGTGGCTGCAGCCCGGACAATAGTGCATGGGGCTGTCGTTCATCAGCGAAGGCTTCTTGTAAACGATATTTTGGGGGGCTATAATGTTTTCTTTAGTCATTTTCTGCAAATGTTTTGTTATGGGCTACATCATTATGCGCATGAATATCTCAATCACCTTCAGTATCATGCCAGCGGCAATGACTACCATACCTGGGATGTGGTTCTCGGGCATGCAAAAATACAACACGCAACCGATTGCGGCAACAATCAGAAAGGCTATGTTCAGGAATTTCCTGACTCCCTCCGTGTTGAACTTGCGGTTCCGCTTGTTGCGGATTCGCATGATTTCCTCTTCTTGATTTCTGAGTTGATCTGAAACGCTGGTCATATCTGTGATGCTATTCTTGAACGAGTTGTTTTCTAATCACTTCGGCAATTTCTTCGGGTGTGGGAACCATTCCGCCCATTCTTCCGTAGTGTGATACCGGTGTCTTTCCTTCCACAGCAAGACGGATGTCCTGTACCATCTGTCCGGCATTGATTTCGGCGCAAAGAATGCCTTTTACCTGTCCGGCAAGTTCGGCAACGCGCTTGGTGGGGAAGGGCCATAATGTGATGGGGCGCAACAGGCCAACCTTGATGCCTTCGCTACGGCAATCTTCAATGGCTTTTTGGGCAATGCGTGCCGCACTTCCGAAGGCAACCACCAGATATTCTGCATCCTCTGTCATGATTTCCTCGTATCTGACTTCCTCTTCCTTGATGGTGGCGTATTTTTGCTGCAAATGGATATTGTGCCTTTCGTGCCTTTCCTGGTCCAGGTCCAACGAGGTGAAGATGTTGTTCTTGCGCTTCATGTCGCGTCCGGTAGCAGCCCAAGGGTAAAGGGTGGCAATCTCCTCGGCGGTCTTTCTGGCCTTGAAAGGAGGAAGCATCACTTTTTCCATCATTTGTCCAATGATGCCGTCGCTTAGGATGATGACGGGGGTGCGGTATTTGAACGCAAGGTCAAAAGCGGTTTCTACAAAATCTGCCATTTCCTGTACGCTTGCCGGGGCAAGTACAATCACCTCATAGTCTCCGTTTCCACCGCCTCTTGTGCTCTGGTTGTAGTCTGCCTGGCTGGGCTGGATTGTGCCAAGGCCGGGACCTCCGCGCTGGACGTTTACGATTACGCCTGGAATTTCCGCGCCAGCCATATAGGTGATTCCTTCTTGCATCAGCGCCACACCGGGACTACTTGACGAGGTCATCACTCTTTTACCTGTAGCTCCGCCGGCATAGACCATATTGATGCTTGCCAGTTCGCTTTCGGCCTGCAGTACAACCATTCCCGTGGTTTCCCATGGCTTCTCGTTACATAATGTCTCCAGCACCTCGCTTTGTGGAGTGATGGGATAACCGAAATATCCGTCACATCCAATGCGGATAGCTGCCATTGCAATGGCTTCGTTTCCCTTGAGTAGTATATATTTGTTTTCTGTCGATGTCATGTCTATTCTTCTTCTTTCCATTTTTTTCTATACACCGTAATGCATCCATCGGGGCATACGATTGCGCATGCGGTGCAACCGTTGCAAAGGTCTGAATCCTTTTGCGTGGCATAGGGATAACCTTTCTTGTTTACGGCTTTTGTTGTCATTTCCACAATCTTTTTAGGGCAGGCTTCTACGCATAGGCCGCATCCCTTGCATCTTTCTGTGTCTACGACTATTGTACCTGATATTTTGCTCATATATTCTTGTTTTCTTGTTTGGCTTATCAATATGTTGCCTATGGGTTCAACAACTCCTTGCATCTGTAGTTCAGGATGTCCGTCAGCATGGCTTTGGCTTGTTTTGCGGGGCTATCGGGATTCAATTCTACAGCTTCGGCATAGTGTTCAAGTGCCATTTGCCAGTTGCTTTGTCTGCGATAGGCATTTCCCATTAGGTAGTGCAGCGAATCGTCTTCGGGTGTTATGTCAAGTCTTTCCCGAATGGATTGTATGGCTTCCTCAACCTTTCCCTGGTTTAACAACCCGACCATTTCTTCTGCAAATGCAGTCTTGTCTGCGTTGCCGTTTTCCATTCAAACAATCTGTCGTTTAATAAATCATTAATACCCTGCATCCTGTATTGCAATATTTGCGTAAACGGGTTGCAGGGTGTTTTTCTTATTCGTCAGGTTTCAACGGATAATGGTTCATTCAATTACGTTGGAACGTTTTTTCTTTTCGGGTTCGGGTTTCGGCTCTGGCTTGTCTTCAAAGGCGTCCATCGCTCCTTCAAAGATGGCTTCCATGCGGTCGATTGTCTTTTTACGGAACTTTCCGCTTCGGGGATAAAGCTTTGTGCCAGCCTTGTTGATGGCTTCCTTGTCTGTAATCCATTCCTCGGCTTTGTAGGTGATGCCGCCGGTGCCATCCATGTCCTCGCTGTAATAGTATGAAATCTGAGAGATGGTCATTTTAACTGCACCGTTTCCTGTGCTGATGTTAATTTGGTAACGGATGCGGGTACGGTCCAGATAGAGGGGCTTTTTCTTGAACAGCATGTATTCTTCAATACGTGCGCTGATGACGCCATCCGCCTTTCCATCGCTCACGATGCGTGTGCGTAGGTCGTCAATGGCGTTTGCTATAAGCTCGTTCTGCAGATAGCCCAACATGGTCTGGTAAATCAGTTCGTCGCTCTTGTCCTTGACCTTGAATGATTTTTCAAAGGTTACGATGCCGTTTACTTCGGGTACGGCTCCGGCAAGATATTTTTTGTCGTCATCGGCACTTGCCATGAATGTGGTGAAGATGCCTAAAAACAGGAATAGGATAATTTTTTTCATTCTTTTTCTTGTATGATATTGTTTTACACTACAAACTTACACATTTTTTTTGGATTATCGGTTCTTTCTGCCCGTTTTTTTATCCGAAAATTTCCTTTTCTGCGGATTTCCTATTCGTAACGGATGGCTTCAATGGGATCCATGCGTGCGGCTTTGCGTGCAGGGACATAGCCGAAGAAGATGCCGATGAAGGCGCATACGCAGAAGCTTACGCCTACGCTCCACAAAGGAACGCTACTGGGGAACATGAAGACATTCTTTGCCAGCCAACTTCCGCCGTAGCCCAGGCCAATACCCAACAGGGCGCCGGTCAGGCTGATCATAATACTTTCAATGAGGAACTGGCTCATGATGTCTATGCCCCTTGCGCCCACACTCATTCTCAAGCCGATTTCCTTGGTGCGTTCCGTTACACTCACCAGCATGATGTTCATGATGCCTATGCCGGCCACAAGCAAGGAGAACGCTGCAGCCACAACCAAGATTACGGTAATGGTGTCCATGGTGCTTCCCATCGTCTCCATCATCTCCTGTTGCGAGCGGATTGTGAAGTTGTCTTCGGCTTCGTCCTTAATCTTGTGGTTTCTTCTGAGGATGACGGACAGCTCGTCAATGGCCTTTTCGCTCAGTTCCTCGCTCAATGCGCTCACAATGATGCTGTTGAAATAGGTCTGAGCTGCAATACGCTTCATGACGGTGGAGTAAGGGGCAATGATGACATTGTCCTGGTCCATACCCCAGTTGTTGTATCCTTTTGACTTGAGGATGCCCACAATGCGGAAAGGAATGCTCTTGAAACGGATGGTCTTTCCCACGGCGTCATAATCCTTGCTTCCGAAAAGCTCTTCTACAACCGTGGTTCCCACTACGCACACCTTGGTGCTCTTCTTGATGTCTTCCTCGGTAAAGCAATCACCGTCCTTCAGTTGCCACAACTTGATGTCGAGGTATTCCGAACTTCCACCGTAAATGGTGGTGTTGGTGTTGTTGGCGCCGTAGATGGCCTGTCCTCCGCTACTCACTTCGGGGCTTACCTTGGTTACCAAGGAGGCTTCGCTCATGATGCTTTCATAGTCGGCCATCTTCAGCGTCTGCATGGCACTCGGGTCTTGGCGCACACCGCCCCTCATCCTTGCTCCGGGGCGTATGGTAAGCAGGTTGGTTCCCATTTTGCTCAACTCGGCACGCACGCTCTCCTTGGAGCCTTGTCCGATGGCCATCATGATGATGACCGCCGCCACGCCGATGATGATACCCAGCATGCTCAGGAAAGAGCGGAACTTATTGCTCAGGATGGCTGTGAAAGCCACTTTTAACAAATTTATGATACTCACTTTGTTGCTGATTTCTTTGGTTTTACAATCGGTAAGGTGTTATGCCGGTCAGTCATCCTGCTGTTTGGGCAGAGCTGCCAATGCTGCTGAGGCATCCATGATGTCGGTGTTCTGCACGTCCTCTCTTATCTTGCCGTCCCGCAACACGATGTTTCTGCTGCTGTATTGTGCAATCTCGGGGTTGTGCGTCACAAAGATTATGGTTCTGCCTTGTTTGTGCAGTTCCTGGAAGAGGCACAGAATTTCGAAGGATGTGCGGGTGTCCAGGTTACCGGTGGCTTCGTCGGCCAATATCACGGCAGGATTGTTTACCAGTGCGCGGGCGATGGCTACGCGCTGCATCTGGCCTCCGGACATCTGGTTGCTCTTGTGGTCAAGACGGTCTCCCAGCCCCACAGCCTTCAGGGCGTTGATGGCGGCTTCCTTGCGTTCCTTGGCAGAATAGTTCTTGTTGTACATCAGGGGCAGCTCCACGTTCTCCACCGCCGTGGTCTTGGCCAGCAGGTTGTAGTTCTGGAAGATGAAGCCAATCTTGCGGTTGCGCAGTACGGCTCTCTCGCTTCGGCGCATCTTGCGCACTGGCGTTCCGTCCAAAATATATTCTCCGCTTGTGGGGGTGTCCAGGCATCCGAGTTGGTTAAGCAGGGTGCTCTTTCCAGATCCGGAGGTTCCCATGATGGTTACGAATTCTCCTTCGTGAATCTTGAAACTGACTCCGCGCAATGCCTTGACCACCTCGCTGCCCACGCGAAATTCCCTTCTCACGTTCTGCAGTTCAATGACAACCTTGGCGTCTTTGTTGGTCTCTTGCATGGTTCCCTGCTTTTATTTTTTCTTTTGGTTCTGATTTCTGTTTCTGGGCTGAGGCATGAAGGGGTTGGTGTTCATCTGCTTCTGTTCGCCCTCGGGCATCACAACCTGAATCTCGGTGATGATTTCTGTTCCGGGCGCCAGTCCTTCAAGCACCTGGGTCAGTGTGCCGTTTGTCAAGCCGGTCTTCACGGGAATGGCTTTCAGCACAGAGCCTTCCTTCACCCACACCTTGGTCTTTCCCTCGGCGTTCTGTATGGTCTCGCCCTCAGAGAGCATGGCTTCGTTGGGGGTGAAGCGCAATGCCTTGTTGGGGATGGTGAGGATGTCCTTCATCTCCAGTGTGAAGATGTTTACGTTGGCGGTGAGTCCGGGCTTCAGCTTCAAGTCCTCGTTGGGGGCGCTGATAACCACCTCGTAGGTCACCACATTGCTTTCTGCTGCGGCTTCCTGGCGCACTTGGCTCACGAAGCCCTGGAAGGTGTCTTCGGGGAAGGCGTCCACGGTGAACGTTACGCGCTGGCCTTCCTTCACCTCGCCTATGTCAGCCTCGTCCACGTTGGCGATTACGCGCATGTCTGTGAGGTCCTTGGCAATGGTGAAGAGGGTGGGGGTGTTGAAGCTACTGGCCACGGTCTGTCCCTCTTCCACGGCCTTGCTCAGCACCACTCCGTCAATGGGGCTGGTGATGGTGGCGTATCCCAGGTTGGTCTGTGCCTTCTTCACGTTTTCCTTGTGGTTGGTGAGGGTCTGTTGTGCCTTGATGAATGAAAGTCTTACCTGTTCATACTCGTTGGCGCTGATGAGTCCCTTCTCGTGCAGGGTCTTGTAGCGCTCGTGGTTGGCTTTTTGATAGTCCAGTTCGCTTTGGGCGCTGTTCAGGCTTGCTTTGGCGCTGCTCAGTTCGCTCATCAGATTGGTGCGGTCCAGCTCGGCAATCACGTCTCCGGCCTTTACTATGCTGTTATAGTCCACATAGAGCTTGCTTACGATGCCGCTTACCTGTGTACCCACGGTTACGCTGGTCACCGGCTCAATGGTTCCTGTTGCCGTAACGCTGGTGGTGATGTCCTGTACCACGGCCTCGGCGGTCTTGTATGTGAATTCGCTCTTCTTCTCGCATCCGCTCCACATGGCTGTTGCCAGCAGAAGCGTTGTCAGCGTCATTATGTTGTTCTTTTTCATTGTTTGTAATATTGTGTGAAATATGGGGTTTACGGTTTCTTGGTCGGTGTCTCAGAGTTTGATGGGCTCGCCGGTGTAGAACTTCAGCAGCTGGATGTTGAGCAGTGTCAGATACTTGCTCTGCAGAAGGTCTTGCTCGGCTCTGATCAGGTTGTCGCGTCCCTGCAATACGTCCACCACGTTTTTCAGTCCGTTCTGGAATTGCTCGTTCAGCAGTTCGAAACTGGCCTGTTGGCTCTTCACGCGGTCCTTTGCGGCCAGAAAGTTCTGCTGGTTGTTGTTGGCGTTCAGCCAGTATTGCTCAATGGTGCTGCTCAGCGTGTTCTTCTTGTCCTGGAGGTCGAGCTGGCTGCTTGCCTTTCTCAGCTTGGCCTGTTTTACGTTGCTCTGGTTGCGGCGGTTGTCAAACACGGGCACACTCACCGTTACGCCGGCACTCATGTTCAGGTTGGTCTTCATCTGCGCTCTGGTGCTCTTCTTGCTGGCGCTGTAGTGGCTGTCGCCCAGGCTTGCGCTCATGCTCACGGTGGGCAGGTATCCGCGCTTGGCGATGTCCAGATTCAGGTTGGCTGCCTCGATGCCCAGTTCCGCGCTTTTGATTTCCGGTCTGGTCATCAGTGCCTTGTCATAGGCTTCCTTCGCGTCGGGTATCATGCCTGTTACGCTCTCGTCGTCGGGTATTTCCGCTGCCACGTTGAAGCTCTGGTCTATGCCCAGTTCCAACAGGGCCTTGAGCTGGCGCTTGTAGTTGGCAATCTGTGTCTTGCTGTTCACCACGTCATACTTGGCGCTGCTCAATTGTGATTCCAACTGCAGGGCGTCGGCTTTGGCCATCAGTCCCTGTTCCACCATTTCCAGTCCGCGCTTGTACTGGCTTTCGGCGGTCTCCTGCATCTTCTCGTTCACCTTGATGGCTTCCTGGGTGTACAGAATCTGCACATAGAGTTGTGCTATCTGTTCCTGAATGCTCATCTCGCTCTGGGTGGTGTTCAGTTCGGCAATCTCGTTCTGGAGCTTCTGTGCCTCAATGTTCTTCTGGTTGATGCCTCCGTTCCAGATGGTCCACGAGGCGTTTACGCCATAGGAACCCTGATACGTCACCTTGCTGCTGGTGTTTGTTACCTGGCCGTTCTGCACAAGGGCCGTGTTCTCTTCAAAGGGTCTGTAGCCCATGCTTTGGCTTGTGTTCACACGCAGGCTGGGCAACAGCTGGCCTTTGTTGAGCCACAGGTTCACCTCGCCTTCCTTCTCGCTGATCTGATTCTTCTGAATCTGTATGTTATGAGCCAGGGCGTGGTCAATGCAGTCTTGCAGGCTCCATGTGTTCTGCGCTTGTGTGTGGCCGAAACATATCGGGCTAAAAAAGAGCAATAAAAGTGCTTTCTTCATTATATCCGTTTGTTTGTGTTTTAAAATCATTCAAAATTACATCTTTTTACACACATACGCAAACATTGTCGCTAATTTTGTGTCCGTCAAGGCCGAAAATGTCAATAATGTCCTTTTTGAATTTTCTGAGTTGCGTATTTTTGTGTAACTTTGCGCTGTATAACTTTAAAAAACAACATCAGAATTATGTTTTCCGGAATTGTAGAGGACAAGGCCCGCGTAACGGGTATTGAGCATGAACAGGACAATGTACACTTTACGCTAACCTGCTCCTTCGTGGACGAATTGTCCATTGACCAGAGCGTGGCGCACAACGGAGTGTGTCTGACTGTAGTGAGGATTGAGGGCGACAACTATACCGTAACCGCCATGCGAGAGACGCTCGACTGCACCAATCTCGGCCTGCTTCAAGTGGGTGACGAGGTGAACGTGGAGCGCTCCATGCTCATGAACGGCCGGCTGGACGGACACATTGTGCAGGGGCATGTTGACCGCACCGCCGTCTGCACCGATGTGCAGGACCAGGAGGGAAGTTTCCAGTTTACCTTCCGCTATGAGGTGGAGCCCGCAGACGTGGCGCATGGCTATTTCACCGTGGACAAGGGGAGCGTAACCGTCAATGGCGTAAGCCTTACCGTATGCCGTCCCACAGCGGACACCTTCCAGGTGTGTATCATTCCCTACACCTTTGAGCATACCAACTTCAAGCACATCAAGGTGGGAACGGTTGTGAACATCGAGTTTGACATCATCGGAAAATACATTGCGCGCATGCAGAATCTGTCTTGACGCCTTGTTTCGGTGTGTGTGCACTTGACTTTCTGGGGCGGGCTCTTGTGTCTGCCCCTTTTTGTGCGGTGTTGCGGGTGGTTCTTTTTGTGTCATAGTCTGTTTGTGTTTAGTTGTTGTCTTTGTTCGTCATGTTTTACGGTTGGGTGGATTTGATCTGTGCATTGTGTTTAATGTTTAGTTTTTGGTTTGTATTTTGCTGCTTCGCCAATGGCCAATGGCTAACAGATAATGGTTGTTTTTTGTTTGTTTGGGATTCCGATGCAAAGTTATATCATTATTTTGTAATAACAAAATAAAAACGGAATTATTTTTGCTTATTTTGTAAAATTTTATTGGAACGCACTTGTTTGTCAAAGATTGCCATATTTTTTTGCGTGGCGAGAGAAAATTTACCGCTACGCCATGCCGTAATTTTTCCCTTGCCATGCGCCTGGAGGGGTGTAAAGATTTTTTTGAACTTGTCTATGATTTTCCAAGGTGCAGCCAAGGCAGTATTGTTCAACTCTTTTTTGCAAATGCAAAATGCAAATGCAAATTTTTAGTGAATGTGTAGGGTGGAGCGGAGCGGTTATATAATATTATTATAAAAATAATAATATTATATAAATATATATATTATATTTTACCTCTTTTTTCAGCGACCACAACATGACAAAAGCTCTTCTTTTGCATTTGCATTTGCAATTGCAAATTCTTAGTCCATTGCATAGTGCGTCTGTCGTAGCGGGGAAGTTATTGTTGAAGTGGAGTGGGTGTAATGACAATATATTGGTAATCAGCATTATATACAACGTTAAAAACGGGGATTAGGTGTAATTTTCCTATGTTTTATATCTACAAACGATGCCGTTTTGCATGCCCTGAAAATTGCAAAAATGGATTGTTCCTTTTCTCCTTTTACCCAATTTTGGGCGTATAACGAGGCCTCAGACCCCCATTTCTCAGCCCTTGACACCCCAAAACTCCACCTCTGCACCCTTGTTCCGATGCCCGGAAACCCCGTTTCTTATACCCCAAACCGCCTTTTGGGATACCCCAAATGGCCAAATGGGGGTGTTTTACAACACATCATGTTGTCATAGTTATGGTTGTTTTACCCCTCTCAAACGTGTGTTTTTACCTTCGCACAGCACAGAAAAAGGCCACAAAACGCGTGTATATGCCCCGTCCAAAACAGACCCCCCTTCGATAAAACGCACATTAGATGCAGGGAACCATAAAGAACGTTCCCCAAAACCATGGAAAAATGCTGCCGAACGAAGGCGTGTGAAGGATGAAAATGGCACAAAATCCCTTAAAAAAATCATGATACCAACGTGGCGAAACAGAAAAGTTTTAATATCTTTGTGCTGTAATCGGAAGAAAAAACATACATTTTTTATATATGAGTGTACACATTATTGACCACCCGTTGGTCCTGCATAAGCTCAGCATTATGCGCAACATTGATACTCCAACGTCCAAATTCCGCCAGTGTCTGCGGGAGATTTCCATGTTGATGGGGTATGAGATTACTCGTGATTTTCCTTTGTCATACGAGCGCATAGCCACTCCTCTGCAAGAGATGGAAGCGCCCAAGATAGCCGGCAAGAAGGTGGTGATTGCCCCCATTTTGCGTGCCGGACTCGGTATGGTGGACGGTTTGTTGGAGCTGATTCCTTCGGCCCGTGTCGGCCATATTGGTATGTATCGAGACGAAAAGACTTGCCAACCCGTGTTCTATTACTATAAGATGCCGGAAAACAAGGACCGTCTGGTTATACTGGCCGACCCCATGCTGGCCACGGGAGGCAGTGCGTGCGATGCCATTTCGCGTTTGAAAAAGGACGGATTCAAGCATATCCGCATGATGGCCCTGGTGGCGTCTCCGAAGGGAGTGCAGGCCGTCAGTGACGCCCATCCCGATGTGGATATCTATCTGGCTTCGATTGACGAGGGGTTGAACGAACACAATTACATTCTTCCCGGTCTGGGCGATGCCGGTGACAGAATTTTTGGAACAAAATGACGCGGACAAGCTGTTTGATATCCGTGTTCTTGTAGTTTAAAGGAAAAACACTGGGCCGTGAGCCGCAAACGAGTTGGAATGGTGTTTGCAGTCCACAGCCCAGTTTTTTTGAGCCTTGAAAGGCTTTTTATTCGAAGATTTCCATCATGGGACGGCCAATCCATACCTGGGGTTGGTCGAGCGCGAAAATGCGGGCAATGGTGGATGCGCAGTCAAACTGCATCATGCTTTGCTCAATGGTTGTGCCCTTCTTAATGCCCTTTCCTGCAATGATGAAGGGTGTTTCCATCTCCTGCAGTGTCTTTCCGCCGTGGCCTTTGTTGATGCCTCCGTGGTCTGCGGTGATGATAAAGATGGTGTTTTCGTAGATTCCGGCCTCCTTGGTGGCTTCTACAATCTCGCCAATGTAACCGTCAAGTTCCTTCAGGTTGGCATAATATTCCGGTGTGTCATGGCCAATGGCGTGGCCAACATGGTCGGGGTTGTCATAAATGATGGCTGCAAACGTGGGTTTCTTGTCCTTAATGTAGGCGCAGGCCATGTTTTTCAGCTCGTCGGTGTAGTTTTTTCCCTCGGGAGTCTGCGCATAATGGCTTGTGGAGAGGGTGTCCACGAGGTATTTGATGCCGTCCCACTCGTAAAGGCAGCCGATTTCGGCCTCAGGGCGGGCTTTTCTGAGCACTTGGAAGATGGTGGGGAAGATGTCGTTGTCGCCCTTTACACGGGAGGGAATCTCGGGTGTCTTGGAACCCCATTCGGTGTAGCCGTGGAGTTCGGGGCAGGCGCCCATGAACATGCTGGCCCAGTTTACAGCGCTTGAAGAGGGCAGCACGGCACGTTTCTGCAGCGTGTGGCATCCCTCCTGCATCAGGGCTTTTACGTTGGGCATTTCAGCCTTTTCCACGCTGTATGAGCCCCATCCGTCCAGTCCGATGAGGATAACGTGTTCGGCCACAGGTTTAGGCTCGGAGGTGCAGGATACAATGCACATGGCCATGGCGATGAGCGGGAGTAAGAATAGCTTTTTCATCTTGTTTTTTTGTGTTATAGAGTTATCATTTTTGTCCTTCTGCATGCGTAAAAGCCTAACAAAAGCCTAACAAAGTTAGTGTTTTATTGTGTTTTTTGGCCTCGAAAGTGCTGTTTTTTTGCCTATAACGGGGTTTTTTGTTCGCTTTTCATGCATTTTGTCGTATATTTGCAGCCAGTTTTAAGGTAAAAAGATTGACAATTTAGTATGAAAATCCAATTTCAATGTGACTATAACGAGGGCTGTGCCCCCGAAATTCTGAGCGCTCTTGCGCGTACTAATATGGAACAAAACGTGGGCTATGGCGAGGACCCGCATTGTCAGAACGCACGCCGCCTCATCCAGGAAGCTTGCAAGGCGCCCCATGCCGAGGTGCATTTTCTGGTGGGCGGTACACAGGCCAACGTCACGGTCATAAGCAGCATTCTGCGCCCCTATCAGGGCGTTGTTGCGGCCGAAACGGGACATATCGCCGTACACGAGACGGGCGCCATTGAGCACGGCGGACACAAGGTGATTGCGCTTCCTGCCAAAGAAGGAAAGATCACTGCCGCGCAGATACGTCATTGTGTGGCTGGGCATTACGCCGAGGACGGCCCCGAGCATACGGTACAGCCCGGAATGGTTTACATCAGCTACTCAACAGAGTTTGGCACGTTGTACAGCCTGAAGGAACTGGAGGAGATTCATGATGTGTGCGTGGAGTTCGGACTGCCCTTGTTCATCGATGGCGCGCGTCTGGGCTATGGCCTGGCTTCCCCTGCATCGGACGTTACGCTTCCCTTGCTGGCTCGTCTGGCCGATGTGTTCTACATTGGCGGCACCAAACAGGGCGCGCTCTTTGGCGAGGCGGTGGTGTTTGCCAATCCTGTTTTGGCAAAGGATTTCCGCTATTGTATAAAGCAGGGTGGGGGAATGCTTGCAAAAGGCCGATTGCTGGGCATCCAGTTTGAAACGCTGATGCAGGACGACCTTTATCTGCGTCTGGCCCGCCATGCCGTGAGTGAGGCTACGCGCATCCGCGAGGTCTTGTTGGCAAAGGGGTATCCCGAGGCGGTGGCCAGTCCCACCAACCAGTTGTTCTTTACCCTCCCGGACAAAGATTTGGCAAAGCTTTCGGCCGATTTCCTTTTCTCCGTTTGGGGAAAGCCCGACCAGGAACATACAACCATCCGCATCTGTACAAGCTGGGGCACCCTGCCCGAGAACACGGACAAGCTGATTGCAGCGCTGAAGGGGATTTAGTTTTTTTCTAGAGGTTCTAGAAGTTCTAGATTTTCTAGTTTTTCTAGTTTTTCTAGGCCTTCTAGAACCAATTACCGGGTCTTGCGCTGGTATTCCGCTATGCGCTTCTGATAATCCGCACAGGCCGATGTAAGCGCGGAATGGCTTTGTGTATGAAGCGTTACGGCATCCAACAGCTCCGTCATGTCCATTGTGCCGGCGTTGTACTGGTCTCGGCTTAGACGCAGGTTCTCGTTGGCCTGTTCCACACTTTGGCGGGCAATCTCAATCTGGGCGTATGCCTCTTCCAGGGCGTTCCATGAGGTGATGATTTCTATGGCCAGCTTGTCTTTGGTGTCGCGCAGCTTGTTGCGGCTCTGTTCCAACGCCAGTTTGGCTTTTCGTATCTTGTGGCTTCCGCTCCACCAACCGCTGATGGGGACGGAAACGGTTGCCAGTCCTACCAGATTGCCCTGGTTGTCTTCCATCATGTTATAGTAGAGGCCCGCAGCTCCCACGGCCACCGTGGGCAGGTTCTTTCCCCTTTCCATCTTCACTTGCAAGGCGCTCAGGTCTACCACCTTTTCTGTCATTTCAATCTCTTCGCGGTTGCCAAGAGCCTGGTCGGTCTGGACAAAGAAGGTCTCGGGTTCGGGTGGTGTGAGAATGTTTTTAGACTCTATGTCAAAGGTCATCATATCCGCTCCGCAAAGCTGGGCCAGAAGCAGGCGAATCACCTCAATGCCGTTGTCCAGTTTAAGACGCTGGCTGGCGGTTTCCTGTTTTTTCAGTTCCACTCTGAGCAAGTCGTTGCGTGTGGTTACTCCGGCATCCACAAACTTTTTAGTGAGGCCGTATACTTCGTTCAGTTGCTTTTCTGCAGCCTCAAGTGTGGCTATGTTTCCACGGAGCGCCACCAATTGCCAGTAGTAGTCGTGTACGTTCTGTATCACGTCCTTTTCCGTCATCTCAAATTCCAGATGCCTGACTTCACGCTGCAACTCGGCCATTTTGTTGGCGTTGATTACCTGTCCGCCCATGTAAAGGGGCTGCAGGGCCGTTAGGGTGGCCACAACACCCTTCTTTATCATGGAGAGAGGCATGGCTCCCATCTGCGGCACTTCCATTTGTCCGCGCATAAGGTCCTTTGCTCCCACGAATCCGGCTCCCATGGCGCTGATTTGCGGGAATATCTGTGTGAAGGCATACTTGCGGTCTTCGTCGGCCACTTCCACTTCCAGTCGGGCGTTCTTCACCTCGGTGTTGTTTTTCAGTGCCATCTCTATGCACTTGTCCAGTGCGAATTGTTGCTTTTGTGCCGCAACGGGCAAGGTGCAGAGTGCGAGCAGGCACCCTGCGGCCATACCTTTTATTGTCATATAGAATCGTGTCCTTTTCATTTCTGTGCAGTGTTGGTAAGTTGGGGGTTCTTGTCTCTGCCCTGGTTCAGCTTCCAGTAGACCACGGGCAGTACGTTTACGATGAGAATGAGGGTGCCGATGCCGCCGGCAAAGATGGTGATGCCCACGGGCATCCAGAACGAGCTTCCGGCAATAATCATGGGAATCACACCCACCGCCGTTGTGGCTGTGGTGAGGAAAATTGGCACCATTCTGCGGCGTCCGGCATCGTATGCGGCATCTCGGGCGCTCATGCCCTCGGCCATCTTTTCGTCGGCGTGCTCAAAGATGAGAATCTCGTTGCGCATGATGATGCCCATCAGCGTGATGAACCCGAAAAGGCTGGTCAGTCCAAGCGTGCGGTCGGCAATGGCAAGGCCTATCATGGCACCGGGGATGCTCAGCGAAATGGCTGCCATGCAGATGAAGGTGATGCCAAAGCGCTTGAAATTGAACAGAATAAAGAAGAAGATGATGACCAGCGCCAATCCGATACCCATCATGATGTCGGGTACAATCTCGTTGTTCTTTTCAATTTCGCCACCCACTTCGGCCCTAACGCCTTGGGGCAGGTCCATCTGCTCAATCATCTTGCCTATTCGGGCCTGTAGCGGTGCGGCCAGTACGTTGCGCTTGCCCTCTGCCGTTACGCTTATGCAGCGCTCGCCATTGCGGTGGACAATATTGGTCTGTGTCCAGGCTGCCTTCACCTCGGCCACTTGTCTGAGGGGGACGCTTCTTCCGGTGGCTGTGGTCAGATAGATGTCCTTTGCGTTGCTGTAGGTGATGTTTTCGCTTTGTGCGTCCTTCAGGATTACGGGCACTTCATAGTCGTCCTCCCAGATGCTTCCCACCTGCATGCTGCCGGTCTGGAGAGTGGTCTGGAGTTGTGCCGAAGTGCGGTTGATGCCCAATTGGGCGCAGGCCACGGGATCCAGCGCTATGTCCACGATGGGGTGCGGATGGTCAAAGTCGGTATGCACCCATTCCAGTTCAGGAATCTGCCTGAGCTTGCCCATCAGTGCTTCCGCTGCTGCGTGGATGCTGTCCAGATTGTTGCCATAGAAACGGTACTCGTAAGTGGGCACATTGAGGAAATCCATCTGCTTGAATCGGCAATAGGCCTGGGGCCAATGGTTGCTGTATTTGGGGGCGTATTCGTTCAGCACGTCAAAAGTGCTCTGAATGTCGGGGGTGTTCACGATGAGCTGTGCGAAGTTTCGTCCTCCCATCTGCGGGGCGTAGCTAATCTGGAAGCGGGGCGATGAGCAGCCTATGAAGGAGGTTACGCTATGTACGCGTGTGTCCTTCTCCAGAATGTGTCGCATACTGTCCGCCACGGCACGGGTGCGCTCAAGTCCCTCGCCTTGGGGAAGGAATATCTCCACGGCAAACTGGTTGCGGTCGGCATAGGGGAACTGTCGCATCTTCAGGGTGGGGAAGATGAGGCTTGTGGTAGCCACAATCACTATGGCAATGACCATAGTAAGCCAGGGGTGGCGGAAGGTCCACTTCAGACTATGTTCGTAGGCAATCTGCACCCAGTCGGTAATATCCTTCTTGTCGGCTTTCTTTGCGGGTGCCTTTCTGATGATGGCAGCGTTGAGAATGGGAATCACCACCACGGCCACGGCAAGTGATACCATCAGGTTGATGGTGATGGTTACGGGGAACATTCCGATTACGTCTCCGGCCTCTCCCGTCATGGTAATCACCAACGGATAGAAGATGGCACAAATACAGATGGTGGCAAGCATCATGGGCCAGAAGTATTGCTTCACGCTCTTAACGGCGGCCTCTCTGCGTCCCATACCCATGCCGAGATATTCCAGATAGCCGTCAATCACCACGATGCTGTTGTCCACAATCATGCCCAGTACCACAATGAGGCACGCCAACGTGATGGTGTTCAACGGAATGTCCATGGCATACATGATGCCCACGGAGATAAATGTGCTAAGCGGAATGGTGATGGCTGCCACAATGGCGCTTCTCAGGGGGAAGAGGATCATCATCACCAGCACGATGATGGCCATGGAGATGACAAGGTCGCGCAGGAAGTCATAGACCGACTGGCTCACCACTTGCGGAAGGTCTGTAATGCGGCGCATTTGCACGTCTTCGGGGATATAGTCTGCACGGAACTGGTCCAGCACCTGGTCCACTTCCTTTCCATAGGCCACAATGTTGTTTCCAGGACTCATTTCCAAAGAGAGCAGCACGCAACGGTTGCCGTTGTTCTCGATGTACTTCTCGCTGGTGTCATATTCACGCCGTATTTCGGCCACGTCGCACAAACGGACATTCTTGTTTCCATCGCTGTAGATAATCTGTTGTGCCAGTTCCTGTTCGCTTCTTTCTGTCGGGGCTACGTGCAGGGTGATGTGCTGTTGCTTTCCAGTGAGACTTCCGCTCATGGTTGTAAGTCCTTGTCCGCCCAATGCCTGCATGATGGTGGCCTGGCCGATTCCATAGGCTGCCAGTCTTTCGCGGTCTACATAGAGGGTAATCTGTTCCTTCACCTCGCCATATTGTCTCACATTGCTCACGCTGGGCACTCGGCGCAGACGGTCAGCCAATTCGTCGCTGTATTGTTGCAGTTCGCGATAGCTGCGTTGTTGGCTCTCTACGGTGATGAGCAAGGCACAGGCATCGCCGAAGTCTTCGTTGACGACCAGTGCCAATACACCTCCAGGCAGGCTGCTCTTGAACGTGTTGAGCCCGTGTTTGATTTTGCTCCACACCTCGTCTTTCTTGTTGATGTTGTCGTGCATCTGCACCATCATCATACACATTCCGTTGCTGCTTGTGGTGGTGGTTTTTTGTCGGTTCACTTCCTTATATGTGAATATGTATCGTTCCAGTGGCCGTGCCACTTGAGCTTCAATCTCCTCGCTTGTGGCTCCGGGCATCACGGCAATAACCACGCCTTGTCTCACCACAAAAGGCGGAAATTCGTCCTTGGGCATCACGTACAGTCCGTACACTCCGAATGCCAGTAGCAGTACGGTTAGCAATGTGGCAATGCGGTAATTGTTAACGGACCAAGCAGCCCATCCAGTTAGTTTATTCGATTTCATTTTCTTTGCGTTTCTGGGTAGTGATAACTTGTTATAAAGGTTGTTACAGAATGTACAGAATCTTCCTTAACAAGTTGTTTAATCTATCTTGGATATTTTGTTGGTATTCAGAATTTAATCGGTGTGCCTTCTCCAACCTTCTGATAGCCTTCTGTAATTACGTTTTCGCCCTCTTGCAGTCCGCTCTCAATGGCAATTCTGTTGCCGCTTGTCTCGCCAACGGTGATGGGTCTGCGCTGTGCTTTTCCGTCCTTTTCCACCCAGACGAAAAGAGTCTTGTCTGTGGTTTGTTGAACGGCTTTCACGGGCAAGGTAATCTTTCTTTCCTCCGCATTGTCCTTCATGGCCACCTTGGCCACCATTCCAGGAAGCAATTTGTGTCCGGGGTTTTCCAAAGCGATACGGATGTCGTAAGTGTGCGAAACGGCATCGGCGCTCACGCCCTTTTCTATCTTGCCTCCCTCAAAAGTCTCTCCGGGCAGGGCATCGGGCATGATGAGTGTGGCTGTCTCTGGAGTGATGGATGCGATTTCCTTTTCAGGGATGCTCACTCTTACCTTAACGCGGTCAATGGATAGGATGTGCAGTACGGGTTGGGAGGGCAGAACCGTCTCGCCCACGTTCATGATCTTACTGCCCACCACACCATTGCAAGGAGCGTACAGGGAGCAGTCCTCCACGTTCTTCAAGCACATGTCATAACTTGCCTTGGCTTGTTGCAGCTTGCTTTCAATCTCCACCCATTTCATTTCGGGCAGCGAATTGCTCTCATGCAGTGTCTTCATTCGTGAATGGGCATCAGTAGCCTGGTCCAGTGTGGATTTTGCCGCAGCCAGGGCGTTTCGTGCCTGTGTGTCATCAATGGTGGCAAGCAGTTGTCCTTTCCTTACGCTTTGTCCCTCTCGGGCATGAAGGGTTTTCAACGTGGCCATGCCCGTGAAGCTAACCAGAGTGCTCTGTTCCTCTTCCACCACGCCTACATAGGGGGTGGCTGAGGTCAGTTCACCTAATGCTGCCTTTTCGGTCTTCACGGTTATTGTCTCCTCTTGCTGTTTAGGCTCGCTCTTTTGGCAGGCGCATAAAGCAAGCGCTATAATGGTCATCGGGATAAGTCTTTTCATTGTTGCAATTGTATTTATTCGTTAGATGTATGATATTTCCTGTTTTGCGGGCTTCGCCCAGTTTCGGCTTGCAAAGTTACGTATCTTCTTCATCATTTCATGAAATATAAGTAATAATTGTTGTTCATTTTAACCAATTTAACTGTCCGTGGCACCAATTTTACTGTAGTTAAACATTAATTCATTAAGTGTCTAATAAAAATGGATGAGTTAATAATTAATCAATTAGCCCTTCAAAATTAGGATAATCGTGTTCTTTGACAGTGATCAAGCATCTGATTCCAACCAGTAAATTTAGGCCTACATAACAATTGCTGTCATATTTGTGATTCTAGTGTTGAATAGGGTTCTGTTTACAAAAGCCGTAAATTGGCCAAAAACGTATTTTGGGGGAACTTATCAGTCAATTGAATTGGTATTACAAAGTTGCGGATTCAAGTTCGTTTTATTTCAATAATTTGCTTAATATGTTATATTTCAATCATTTAAAATAACTGTCAGCCAACTTTCATTGGGCAGTAGTGATAAAATTTTTCAATAAAACATTTTATTATTATAAAATAAAAACCTATCTTTGTAGAAAAAAGGTAATAATCATAAACTTATAAATCAATAAATCTATGAAGACTAATTTTTTATTTAAATCGAAATGTTTTTTAGTAATTGTTTGTGTTTCAGCTTTTAGTGTTTCTTGTACTAATCATTTCTCTGGCATAGAACCCGACTCTAATAATGATATACGATTCGTTATAAAACCACAGGTGTATATTAGTGATCCTTGGACAGTTTCAACAAAAGCCATTGGGGCGACTGACCCCATATTCATGTGTTATCTTTTTGACAGTAATGGTAATGCTATTTACAACAGAGGAAACGCTCTTGGCGATAATATGACAACTACTTTTGAAGAGGCAGACAAAACAGGTAATTATTCGATATATTGTGTTACGGGTTGGTTTATAGATGAGTATCCGCAAACAACAAAAGATACAGAATTGTACCAGGGGCCTATAACATTGGATACAGAACTGTATATGTGTTCAGTAAAAGATATATGTTTAGGAAAACAAGATATATCTGTAGATGCTAGCCAGATGACATACAACGTTGTTGTTAATGTTGATCATATCATGGCAAAAGCTGCTTTCTTGATAGAAAACGTACCATTAGACGTTACTGATATAACTGTGACTTTGCCCAAACAGGCCAATAAATTTAAATTTGACGGTACTATTTTAGGTAATACGCAGTCGCAAACGTTGGCCCTGGTAAAAGGTTCGGAACAAAATGAAAATGGCACATACAATTGGAGTGTTGAAGAAACAATTGTTTACCCTTATGCAAATGAAACTGGAACCATGCCTATCCATCTAACTGTGGCTAATAGTACAGGTGAACATACTTTCAAGACAGAGACCTCTGCTTGTTGTAGTAAGGGTAAACGTGTCGCATTTAAAACTGGTTGGAATACAATTATATACTATCAGAACGCACAAGTTAATATAAATCCTTGGACAGATGAAGTTATAAATGCCGAATTTGATCTGGGCGGTGCTGAAACGAATAATAATCAGGAATAAGCCTGTTGTGTATACAAAAAATCCGCACAAATTGTGCGGATTTCTGAGCTGCTTCCGAGAGTTGAACTCGGGACCTCATCCTTACCAAGGATGCGCTCTACCACTGAGCTAAAGCAGCAACATTTTGTCTTAGCGAGTGCAAAATTACATCTTTTTTTTGATATAACAAATTTTTCCAGTCTTTTTTGTTCTAATATTTTTGATTTGTGGGGATAATCGTGTATATTTGTACAAAAATAAGCGAATTTATCCCCCTTTTCTGTACAATATTACTCATATATATTATTGTAATTATCGTTAGATTGATGAGGGCGTATTTTATTTGCAAAAAGATGTAGAGATTAAGAATTATTACATAATTATAAATATGTTATTGACTTTGAAAAGATTATACATTTTGTTGTTGTCATTCGTGTTGAGTGGCCTTGTTTTTGCAGAATATAAAGTTTATACCACTCCCGTAGTGCCTATGTCCCAGCCAGTTTCAGGACATTTCTATGGAGAGCTAAACGGACAGTTGTGGACTTGGGGAGGATATAATTACTCGGTTAATAAAAACACTCAATTAGTTGAGAAAAATATCCAAGGGTATGCGATGGGCGCTTCGGTTGAAGTTCCTCAAGGTACGGTAGGTGTGGGAGGTGCCTATGACGGTAAAACGTCTTTGGCGGAAGTCTTTTTGTCCAGACGGGTAACTCATCGTGAAAACAGTTTTTCCAAATGGCAATATGACCGTGGATCTCGCCAGACTTTACCTCGTTTGCCCAAACCCTTGCACAATAATGTAGCGGCATTTGATAATGGGTATATCTACACACTTGGCGGACTATCTGACAGCATTCCTAACTTTGATATCTACCGTTTGGAGTGGCCCAATGGAACAGCTTGGGAACATATAGGAACCATTCCAGGAAAAGCTCGTGTTCAGTCTGTCGCTGCTGTTCAGGATGGCAAGTATGGCCGTTCCTTATACGTTTTTGGTGGATATTCTTCTGCTGACTCTTCTGATTCTTTATTTATTCATCGCAATGGAATATGTATGAATCTCGCAACAAATGAATGGCATGAACTGAATTGGGACAGTCGGTCAATAGAGCTGTTGCCTACCATTGGTGCCCGTTCATTTAATTTGGGGTGTGCAACGATTGCCGTTATTGGTGGCGCATCAGATTGTGCTTCGGCCGCAACTATCATAGAATGTGATAAAAATGGCAGCTATATTGATTCAAGAGATAACCCTTTCCTTCAACAAGATGTACTTTTGTATAACACATATACAGATTCATGGAACCATATTCAGGGAAACACTGATTTGGCCCGACTTTATGCCGGATTTTCGAAAATTGATGGTTTCTGGTTTCTGAGCGGAGGTGAAGTAAATAACGGTGTTTGTTCCGAGCAAGTTACTTGTGTGGAGATTGTGAACGATAAGCGGTTTGCTGTAATCGACCACATCGTTCTGGCATTTTTCGCTGTTTTGTTTATTTCCCTGGCATTTTTTGTTCGCAAGAAAGGTGATAAGTTTGAGATGCCACCCTTTAATAATAAGTGGATGAACAGCATATCCTTGTATATGGCCACTTATGGTGGTGTTGCTGTATGGTTTTTGCCACTGTCTGCTTTTGCTTTTGGGGCTAATCTGTTGATGCCTTATGTCGTTTCAGCCACCGTATTCTTATTTGTCACTCAATATGTGGTGCGCAAATCTTTTAAAAAGAATTGTAATTCTATCTATTCTTCCAACAAGTTCTGCGCTTCAGTTTTTATCTTGTCATTGTTGCTTCGTATGTTGGCTTGGCTTTTACTTCCGGCTTATATTATAGCCCAGTCAACAGGGTTGCAATGGGAATATGTAGTCTTCATGGTAGGACTTATACCTTTTGTTTCCTGTTTCATTGGAGACCGAAAAACTTCACACCTGTTTGATGCGTTGCAGTTCTTCATCATTGCAGTAATTGCCATTGGCTGTATTTGTTTGTTGGGTGTAAAGATTGATGGGCTCCCATCTTTTGAGATGAGTTTTAATGATGTGACATCAATGCCATTCGCTGTAATCTGTTTATGCCTTTTGCCCATATTGTCTGTAGATAGGGTAGTAGTTCGCCGTGTAATGGATAATATGCAAAATTCTGAAAACGAAATTAAAAAGACCATTTTTGGTGGTTATTTGTTGTCATTGATTGGATGTGTGTTTTTTTGTTTGCTGGGCGTATTGATTCATCATTATTATAAAGGTAATGTCTCAGTTTTCCCAATATACATACAAGACATCTCAATGTTGTTGCCCTCAAGTGCAATCAATGAAATACCAACGGGCTTGGCCGGTCTCATGATTGCGGCCTTGTTCAGCTTGTCCTGGTGTGCTTTATGTCGACAAACCAGTGCTTTGGTTTCATATTTCGTTTGTGAAAATGTAAGAAGCAGAGTACAGAATGACAACAAGATAAAGGCTCTTGTCCTCTTCTTAACATATCTGTTGCTTTTCTGCATTGCGTTCATTCCAAGCATAGAGCAATTTATAAAGGCAACTTCTAAATTCTTTACTGGACAGCCTTAATTGATTATGCTTTGCGACTATAAAGGTAAATCGAGTAGGAGGAAAACGAAGTAGTTTTCTTCCTACTTTCGTTTTCCGACCTCTCACACCACCGTACGTGCCGTTCGGCATACGGCGCTTCCTATTTTGGGTTCCAGTTGAAATACAAATCCGTCAAGCATGGGTAACCTGCCCTCTTTAAGGACATATTGGATATTGCGCGTGTCAGTATCCAGCTATCTGCTATGCGCCAATAGCCCTTACGTGTATTTCCCCATTGATAGGCTTGATACTTCTCTATACCACACCTTATGAGGTTGGCTACCTTTGTCTTGGTTTTCTTCCAAGACTTCCATATGCACATTCGGATTCTGCGACGTAACCATTCGTCTGTTTCTATACACAACCGTTTCATCTCAGCCAAGTAAAAGTAACCCACCCATCCGCGTATGTATTCATTCTGTTTCTGCTTCTGCTTTCTCTTCTCATAGCTCCATCCATTACTGCGTTTGGTCAATTCTTTTAGTTTTGATTTCAACTTTGTCTTGGATTTGGAGTGAACTCTCAGAGAGCATTTACCTTTGGATACACGGAAAGAATAGCCAAGGTATTTTATGCCTTGGACGTAGGAAACCGCGGTCTTCTCTTGATTTACTTTGAGATAAAGGAGGTTTTCAATAAAACAACTGATTGATTTACGCACACGATTAGCAGCATGTTTGGATTTACGGAATATCAGCGCATCGTCAGCATATCTTACAAACGGGTGTCCTCTGTGTTCAAGTTCCTTGTCCAATTCATGAAGCATGATGTTACTCAGGAGAGGACTGAGAGGTCCGCCTTGTGGAGTACCTTCTTCACTTGATTGGAACATACCTTTTACGAGAACTCCGCTCTTAAGATATCTGTGGATTAGGCTGATTACTCTGCCGCCCTTTATCGTGCGACTAAGAATCTCAATGAGTTTGCTGTGGTTTACCGTGTCAAAGAATCGTTCTAAGTCAAGGTCTACAACATAGTGGTAGCCATCGCTTATTATATTCTTTGCTTCACGTAAAGCATGGTGACAGCTCTTGCAAGGACGGAAACCATAACTGCGTTTGGAAAACTGACGCTCGTAAATGAGCATCAATGCCTGATTGACGGCTTGCTGAACCAGCCGGTCAACCACGGTGGGGATTCCTAACTGGCGCATCTTGCCATTAGCCTTGGGTATTTCTACCCTACGGACGGGATTGGGACGGTAACTACCGTCAAGCAAAGAACATATTAGTTCATCCTTGTTGGAGCGAAGCCATGGAAGTAATTCTTCACACGACATCTTGTCAACACTTCCACAGCCCTTATTACTCACTACGGTCTTATAAGCCTTGTTTAGGTTGTCGGGACTAAGGATTACTTCAAGTAAGTGTTCTTTGTCAAATGGAACTTCCACGACGCCAACTTCGGTCATCCATATGAAAGTCTGCACTCCCTCATACCATTCGGATTCCGTCCTAGTTCTTTGAGGCCAGTCATTAACACGGGATAATGTTTTCTGCATTCTACCCTTCATACGGTAACTTTCAATTACTATCGCTTAATTATTTGGTTCAGTCCTTCGTACTGAGTGTTGAAATCAGTACTACTATGACCTCGGCTGACTTCTTACGGCTAGTTTTGCTCCATGGCTTTTGCTCTTGCTATTCGCCATGTCCATAAGACCTCCTCAGATAAGGGCATTAACTTTCCATCTTATGTCTGCTCCATCTACACCACTCGTTCCGAATAGCTATTGGGCTTTGGTTTGTTAGGCAACCTTACCCACGGGCATATGCCTTATATGAAGTTTCTGTTCGTCAGACCAGATGTTTGCCGCCGGCTTCCTTCAGATTCCACCTCACGATGGACACCCTTGCCTTGGGCTATGCGATTCCCGCTATTAGGGCTCGCTCGGGACTTACACCCGTTAGCTAATACTCATGCTGAGCGTACCTAAAAGGGCTGGTTCTCGCAGGAGAACCAGCCCAATTTCTTATTATGTATGATTGAGATATAAGACCTTAAAAAACTCACAACTCACAACTCATTACTCAAAGCTCAAAGGCTCAACGCTCAAAGGCGGAACTCGTGATGTCCTGCTTTGATTTCCTGAGGGGATTTTCCGGGGAGCATCAGGGTTGCGGTGGTGCCGTGCGGAATGGTGAAGCGGTATGTTATGGTGCCGTCCTTTTCCCTTGTCCAACTGCTTTCTATGCGTCCGAAGGGGCTGTCATAGTGGCCGCGTGCGAAGGTCATCTCACCTGTGGGGTCGGGTATGGGTCGCAGTTGGAAGTGTTTCCATCCGGGTTGTTCGGTGTCGCGCTCAATGCCGAGGCAACGGTTTATCATCCATTGGCCCACTGCACCGAAGGAATAGTGGTTGAAGGAGTTCATGGAGTTGTTGCCGCCGAATCCGTCGGTGTGCGTATAGGAGTTGAGGCGTTCCCAGATGGTTGTGGCGCCCTGGGTGACGGGATAGAGCCACGAGGGGTAGGCGGTGTTCTGCAACAGGCGGTAGGCCACGTCGGGGCGTCCGCCGTCGGTGAGCACGCGGCTTATCCACGAGGTGGTGATGAAGCCTGTCATCAGGGAATAGGGCGGGCATTGGGTCTTGGTGTCGGTGGTGTTGGTGCGTTCAATTGTGTGCACAAGATTGTTGAAGAGTTTGGTGCGGTTTTCGCCCTCGGTAATGCCGAATGCGAGCGGAAGCACGTAGCTGCCCTGTATGTCGATGGGGGTTCCCTTCAGCTTTCCCTCGAAGCCAGAGGCTATGGTGCGCATGGTTTGCGGGTGGAGATAGGTTTGTATGAAGAACTTCTTGCGTGCCTCCAGTGTGCTTTCGAATCGTGCTTCATCGGCACTTTTGTTCAGAAGGCGTGCGGCGTTCTGCATGATGTCGAGGCAGTAGATGTAGTAGCTTTCGAAGAGCAGGCTCTTGTCGTTCATGCCGTCCTGGAGTCCGAGCCAGTCGCCCAGCTTGGCCTCGTGTCTGTTCTGTGTGAAGAGTCCGCTGGATGGGTCGATGTATTCCTTTTCCACATAGTTGATATAGCGCAGCATGGCATCGTAGTGTTCCGAGAGGACTTGGAGGTCGCCATAGTGGAGCCAGAGTTCCCAGGGGACAACGATTCCTGCCGAACCCCAGAGGAAGCCTCCGAATCCGCCTCCGATGGGTGCCACGTCGGGGAAGCGTCCGTCGGGAAGTTGGATGTCGCGCATGGATTGAAGATGCTTGCGCAGGAATTCTTTGCAGTCCCACAGGAAGGTGGCTGTGCGGGAGTATACGTTGATGTCGCCGCTCCATCCCATGCGTTCGTTGCGCTGAGGACAGTCGGTGGGAAGGGAGATGAAGTTGCCGAGCGTGCTCCACCGGATGTTGTCCCAAAGGCGGTTGACCAGGGGGTTGCTACACTCGAAATGGGCGGTGAAGCGCGGCACGCTGCTTACCACGGTGCTTTGGACACTGTCCGTGGGCAGGGGAGAGGGCAGGCCTGTGATTTCCAGATAGCGGTAGCCGTGCTGTGTGAAACGAGGTTCCAGGAGGCAAGGCTTGCCATCGCTGATGAAGAGGTCTTGCGACAAGGCGGCACGGATGTTCTCCAGCATCATGGTGCCGGCATTGGGCTTGTAGGCCGGCAGGTCGGGGTAGAGCATCTCGGCAAACCGCAGGCGCACTTCCGTTCCCTTGGGCAGGGCAGGCAGATGAATGCGTGGCACGCCGGCCATGTTCTGTCCCATGTCATAGACGTAGACACCGGGGCGCACCTCGGTCATGCTTTTTGCGGTGAGATGTGTGTATGCCTGTACGGCGCTTTGTGCCAGCCTCATTTGCTGTGCGGAATAGTCGTCAACCTTGGGTGTGGTTCCGCCGCCTTCGGAAGGCAGATGTCCCTGGAGTGTGATTTCCTCTGCCGGTGTCCATTTGGCCTGCTTGCGGCGTGCGTCGGTAACCTGTCCCATCATTAAGCTGGCGTATTGTACGGGTCCGTCCACGGACACTTCCCATCCTTGGGGACGGGTGCAGAGGACGGTGGAGTCTCCGTCTTCGTAACGCACAATCAAGCGTGAGCGGAACGCCAACTGGTCGCCGAAGAAGTTCCAATTGGTCATACTATAGGTGACGTATCCCATCCACCATCCTTCAGCCAGCTGGATGCGGATTTCGTTTGTGCCTTGGCGCAGAAGAGAGTCCACCTCGTAGCGCTGGTAATAATGTGTCTTGTTGTATTGCGAGATGCCGGGGGCATACCATTCCGTGCCCACCTTTTGTCCGTTGATTTGTACTTCGTAAATGCCTCGTGCTGTGGCGAAAAGGGTGGCTTCCTTAATCTTTTTGTTCTTTATCTTGAAGCGGCTTCTCAGCGTGGGGAGTCCGCCGTTGCTGGGGTCGGCAAGAAAGAGCTGCGCCTCCTTGCCTCCAATGCGACGGGGCTTCTTCTCGGCATATAGCGTGCCTTGGGGCGAGCGGTGATGTGTTACCTTCACACCAGAGAGGACGGCTCTCTGACCCGGACGCATGGCATAGCCAATTTCGGCCAGTTGGGGATAGCCAATGAAATCGTGGCTGTTTCCGTGCGGATTCACCACGACCTGACCCACGCTCTTTCCGTTTACATGAAGGGTGAGTGTGCTTGCCGTGCCTTCTATCTGGAGTTGAAGGGGATTGTAGACCTGATCTGCGGGGAGCAGGTCGGCGGGTATCTCAAAGGTTTTGAGCGGGGTGTCCGGTCGGTCTCCTGTCGTATATCCAGCCCTATAGACATGGATGCAGGCATTTTTGCCAGAGGCTACGGGCTTGATGTCATATTCTATGCGGATGTAGCTGCTGTCCCTTTGGCATTCCACACCCTGGATGTTCAGGTTACGGTTCATCAGGCGCGGATCGTTTCCGCCAATCAGCACGGAAGCGTCCGTGGAATGGCTCTTGGCATCCAGCTGCAAGGTGCAATGATAACGGAATATGGGGAGATAATCAGCGTAAAGGAAGGGTTTGCTTGTGCCTATCCAAAGGGCGTCCTGCAACTGAGCTTGGGTACTACCCATGCCGATAACACTTGCCAGAAGGCAGAATATGGTCTTTTTCATGGTTTTTGATTTTTTAATAATGTTGTGTGCTTACTCCTTGTTCCACATCATGTCTACATGGACAAGGCCTTCGTACATGAACGGTTCTCCGCAACATCGGAAACCGGTCTTTTCATAGAAGCCTTTCGCCTGGAGCTGCGCCCTAATCTTGATGCGCTCGGCTCCGAATTCCGCTTGTGCAATCTGGATGGCTTTGGTAAAAATGGCCAGTCCGTCACCCACACCACGCTCTACGGCGATGACGCGTCCAATGGCCACCTCGTCCAGATAGGTGCCCGCTTTCAGGATGCGGGCATAGGCGGCAAGACGGCCGTCTTTGTATAGTCTGAGGTGAAGCGCGTCTTGGTCCAGGTCGTCCAGATCTTGATAGACAGCATCCTGCTCGACCACAAAAACAGCCGAGCGCAGACGTAGGATTTCGTACAACTCTTCAAGTGAAAGCTCTTGAAAGCGTTTGCATATAAAGTTGCTGTCCATTAGTGTGTTGTGGGAGGACTTATGAAGGAAAACTTTATTGTGTTTTCAGAATCTCTTCCAGAAACTCCGCTGCATCGGCCACACAATCGTCGCATGAACGGATGACGTGACCGCTTTCCGCTCCCTTGAGCAATTTACATTGGGTTGCGCCGTTGCGTTCGTGGAACTTGTTCATCAGCGTGCGGGACATTTTCATGGCTCTGGGCTTGTCTTCCTTGCACACCAGGCCGATGACCAGTCCGGCTCCGGTCAACGCTCCGCAAGTGCCTTCCATGTTGCCCATTCCAGCTCCCAGTCCGAGGGCGGCCTGGCGCATGGTTTCTTCGTTCAGTTGGGTGTGTTCGCAGAAAGAACAGGCCACGGCCTGCGCACAATTGTATCTGCCCGTTTGTTTCTTTTCTACTGCTGATTGTATTTTGCTGCTCATGATGTTTCAGATGTTATGTTGAATGGTTTACAGGCTTAGGGTGTTTTGCACGGCCAGTCCGGACTTCTTGCGAGTGGGGTCGCAGGTGAGTCCCACGCCAAGCTTCTTGAAAATCTTGCGGTCCACCTCGCTCAGCATCACCGTGCTGTGTACCTGGCATCCGTTCAGTTTGGGAAGCTGCTCCAGTGCTTTCTGGCAGTTCTCGTCTTTGGAAGAGAGCACGCTCAGTGCCACAAGCACCTCGTCCGTGTGCAGGCGGGGATTGTGTCCGCCAAGGTATTCGGTCTTGGTCTTTTGGATGGGTTCAATGAGGCTTTGGGGAATGAGCTTCACTTCATGGTTGATGCCGGCAAGATGCTTTGTGGCATTGAGAATGAGTGCTGCGCTTGGGCCGAGAAGGGGAGAGCTTCCGCCGGTGATGATGGTGCCGTCCTCCAGTTCCATGGCGGCGCTGGGCATTCCGGTCTCTTCCTGGCGTTCGCGTGCAAAGACGGTGGTACGCCTGTATGAAGTGTCAATCTTGGCCTGCTTGAAGAGGAGGGAAATCTTGTTCACCTCGTTGTCGTTTCCGTCTCCGTTGGCCAAACGGTTCAGGGCTGTATAGTAGCGCCTTACAACTTCGTCCTTGGCGGCATTGCAACACACCTCCTCATCGCTGATACAGAAGCCAATCATGTTCACTCCCATATCCGTGGGCGACTTGTAGGGGTTCTCGCCGTAGATGCCTTCGAAAAGGGCGTTCAGCACAGGGAAAATTTCCGTGTCGCGGTTGTAGCTGACAGCAACGGTTCCGTACGCTTCAAGGTGGAAGGGGTCGATGATGTTGATGTCGTTCAGGTCGGCCGTGGCGGCTTCGTAAGCAATGTTGACGGGATGTTTGAGCGGAAGGTTCCACACGGGGAAGGTCTCAAACTTGGCATATCCGGCCTCAATGCCCCTCTTGTTCTCGTGATAGAGCTGGCTCAGGCACACCGCCATCTTTCCGCTTCCGGGGCCGGGCGCTGTGACGATTACGAGCGGACGTGTGGTCTCCACATAGTCGTTGCGTCCGAATCCCTCTTCGCTGTCTATGAGCGCCACGTTGTTGGGATAGCCTTCAATGGTGTAGTGCAGGAAAACCTTCACGCCCAAGCGTTCAAGGCGTTTTCTGTAGTTGTCGGCCGAACTCTGTCCGTTATAGTGGGTGATGACAACGCTGCTTACCATGAACCCCTTGTCGATGAATTCCGTGCGTAGACGCAGAACGTCCATGTCGTATGTGATGCCGAGGTCTTGTCTCACCTTGTTCTTCTCAATGTCCAGGGCGCTGATGACGATTACGATTTCGGCCTTGTCCTTCAGTTGCATGAGCATGCTCAGCTTGCTGTCGGGCTTGAAACCGGGAAGCACACGGCTGGCGTGGTGGTCGTCAAATAGCTTGCCGCCCAGCTCCAGATAGAGTTTGTTGCCGAATTGCGCAATGCGTTCCCTGATATGTTCAGATTGTATGTTTACATACTTCTCGTTGTCAAATCCAATTTTCATCTTTCTGTATAAAATATTTCTTGGTCGGTAACCTTCGTAAAAAACCTTACAAAATTACGCAAGATGCCGAACATGACCAAACATTTCTAAAAATATTTTTGCTCTCCCAGACGCATTTCCTCCGTCATGGGACAAGCGGTTCGGTGGAGCTTCTGAATTCTGTGATCACTTCCACCACCTCCTCCTGGTCATCGGTTAGTGTGAGGCGTAAGTTCTTGTACTTTCCCCTCGCCACAAGGTCTTGCAACAGCGGCCACACTGGTATCTCGTTTGTCCAATAGTCCTTGCCGAGGAAAATCATGGGACTGGAGATGCCGAAGCTGAGGTAATGGTTCTGCACGGCTTCCTGGAAGATTTCCTGCATGGTGCCGGCGCTTCCGGGCGTATAGACGATACCGCCCACGGCAATGGTGACAATGCTGTCCTCGCGAATGCTGTTGTCGAAGTATTTGGCTATGTGTGTGGCAAAGGGAGTGGCGGGTTCGTGTCCGTAGAGCCAAGTGGGCATGCCCAGGCTCTCGTAGTCCAGCTGGGGGTATTTCTTCCTAACGGCCATGGCGGTCTCCAGCCATCTCTCATCCGTGAAGCATGGCGCTTCGCACAGCGTTGCCAGTGCGTCTTCCACCTCTTCCGTTTCCCTTCCTGCCATCCATGCGCCCAGATGCGTGGCTTCCATTGCGCCGGGTCCGCCTCCCGAGATCATCAGGCTTCCGCCCTCGGTGAGCCGTTTGCTCAGGAAGACAATCTGGCGGTAGCTCGGTGCGGTGCGCTCTATGCCGTGTCCGCCCATCACGCCCACAATGGTGCGCGGGTCGCGAGCTTTCAGATAGGCATGCAGGCTGTCGCTGATGGAGTGGTCGTGCAGGGTGCGTGCCAGCGTCTCCTTGATGTTTTCCGCCATCTTTCCCATCTTCAGATAGTGCCTGTACACCCGGCTGTCAAAGCACGTCTTCAGTGTGTGCGGCTTGCCGGGGTCGTAGCCTTCGTACAGCTCTTCGGCCGTGTACAGATGGCTGCGGTAATGGAATGTCTCGCCCATCTTGGGGAAGAAGAGGCAGTCGCGCGTCTTCTGCTTGAAGCCCCTTGGAAGCGTGCATCCCAGGAAGATGCAGTCGGTGTAGCTGTGGCTCAGGGAAAGCTCCGACTCCGATGTCAGATTGACATTCTGGAAAGCGCATCGCTTTATCTCTTCCAGGCCTTCGTGCAGCACCTTCGCCAGTTGCCAGTCGTCGCGTATCTCGCGGTAGTTCTCTCTCATGGCGTTTTGGATCCCTTTAGAATTTAGGCTTGGGAGCGGATGTCACGGGTTTGCCGCCCTTTACATAGGGCCATCCCTTCTTGTCCCAACGGATTCTCTGCAACATCATTGGGCGTGCGCCAGACTCAATGCCCTTGTTGTGGCAATGGTACAGCATCCAGTCGTGTCCCTTCTTGTCCGTGAAGATTTCGCCATTGTGTCCGGGGCCGTAGAAGTGGTCGCCCTTTTCCGAGCGGATGACCGTTGTGGCGTATCCCTCTTTCATGGGGCGTCCCTCGCGGTCGGTGAACTCTCCGTCCAGCGTGCGGCTGCGTCCCACCTTAATCTGATACGTCTCGTTCCAATAGTGTCCCGAGCTGACAAACATGTACCAGTAGCCCTTTCGGTAATGCAGATAAGCGCCCTCGAACACCCGTCCTCGCTCCGGGTCCTTGCTTCCGTGAACGCCTGCCACCACTTCGTATCTTGCACCCTCTGCCAGCTGCGAGCCGAACTCGCTCAGCTCAATGCGGTGGATGCGTCCCATGCTGCCGAAGAAGAGCCAAACCTTTCCCGTTGCGGGATCGGTAACCACCTCTGGGTCAATGGTGTCGTCAATGCCCGTCTCTTTTCCGCGTGTGATTACGCCTACATACTCAAACTTGCCAGGTGTTGTCGATTCGCGCAAAGCCACAATGCTGGCGTCCTTCAGCGAGTTGTAGAGGGTGAAGTAGGCCATGCGTCGTCCGTTCACCATCGCCACGTCCGGAGCCCATACATGCCGACCGATGCTGCGAAACTGCTTCATGATGCTGCGGTCCAGCGGAACGATGTCCGAGAAGCCCCAGTTTACAAGGTCATCGCTGCACAGCAACGGCCTTCTTGCGTTCTGTCCCGTGCTCAGGCAATAGAACTTGCCATCGGCAGCCTGCCAAACGGTGGGGTCGGGCCAGTCCTTTGGGTAGACGGGGTTTTCATACGTATTGTCCTTGGCCAAAAGGGCGGTTGCCGCAAACAGCAAAGCAGCAAGTGATGCGAATGTTTTTTTCATGTGCATGGTGTAATCTGCATTAAAAATAGGGGTTATATCAAGCAAAGTTCGTATTTTTCTTGCTCTTACACAAGTGTAGGGGCAATTTTTTTTGTTTAGGGGTGTTCTATAAATTATGTCGTGGTGATTTTCGAACTTCTTTCAGCCACAACCAAAAGTCAAAAGCGGCCGAAGCTCACTTCGCAAGACCTGGGGAAAACTCAAACCAGAATTTATTGAACACCCCTTTTAGCCTTCCCCCTTGAGGACTGTCCTTATCTGTGGCGCCCCATATCGCAGTTAAAATACTAAACACAAAAACGCAAAAACACAAAAACGCAAAATGTTGTTTGCAATGCACAGATAATCAATGCGATAAGGTCTGTGCAATTTTGCGCACCTTTGTAAAAGGGGCAAAATGGGGTGTTTTGAGAGGCTGATTTTGGCTGTTTGCTGATGGCTGACTGCTCATTTTTTTCATTGCTGGCTTTAGTTTTTGATTTCGACAGAAGAACAAAAGAACATATTTGAGTTTGGCCTACGCTCTTATGAAGCTTATGTATTTGTGTCTGGTCTCTTTTTTACTTTGGCTTTTGGCTCTTCTATATGTCATGCTGAACTTGTTTCAGCATCTCACTGCGAGCCTATATTTACTCCCTTTACTCGGTGAGATCCTGAACTAAATTCAGGATGACATTATGCTTAGACTCTGAATGACGGTTGGGCGGATTTGATCTGTGCATTGTTTAATGTTTTGTTTTTGGTTTGTATTTCGCTGCTTCGCCAATGGCCAATGGCTAACAGCTAATGGTTGTTTTGTTGTTTGGAATTCCGCTGCAAAGATATAGCATTATTTTGTATTAACAAAATAATAATGGAATTATTTTTGCATATTTGTAAAATTTTATTGGAATAGGGGGATTCGGTGATGAATGCCTTTTTTTTTTGCGTGGCGAGGAAAATTTTTCTGCCACGCCATCCCGTAATTTTTTCCATGCCATGCACCAGGAGGGGTGTAAAAGAAATTTAGATGCTTCGTCAATCGGCATAGATCATGTAAACTTGCCTTTGTGCTCATATTTTGCATTTTTGTGTTTTTGTGAAAACAAGTGTGCGTGCCTATAATATATATAATAATCAATAAATGATTCATTTGTTGATTTAATAAGGTGTATGCGAACCCCTTTATGTTTTTGCGTTTACAAAAACACAAAAATACAAAACGGACGGTAATGCGTCAGGCTTGTGTTTGGTACATCAGAAGCACGAAAATCACACTCAAAAATACCGAAAATCCGCCGTTTTCGGGGGCTAAGGGGTGAAAATACAAAGGAATTCTTCTCTGGTAAAGTGTGCCATTGATTGAATATTAAGAAGATACGATAAATTCTTTGTTTTTTTGTATTTTTGTGAAAAAGAAAATATAACCTGTCTAACCCTATATAAAAATAATGAATATATTTATTAATTAAATAAGGAGTAGTGTTCCACCCTTATTCATTTTATTTACAAAAACACAAAAACGCAAAAATCAAACGAGAGTCTGCCCTCCCATTTTTCAGCTTCCCCTTATTACTTCACCTCGTTATCCATACCCCCAATGCCCCAAACCGCCTTTTATTATGTCCCATTTCGCCATTTGGGATGTCCCATTTCACCTTTTGGGGTATATTTTCGGCACATTTGCGCACAACGTACAGCCCCGATGCCCGAGTTCCCATCTTCGTTTTTCGCAGCAAAAGCATGTGCGTTTTCTTTCCTTTCGGTTCATCATGTTTCTTCGGGATTCGCTTGGCTGGATAAAATATATTTTATAATTTTGTCTTCAATTACATTATATTACCATGGCACGATACAAGGAATACGGATATGACATAAAGGATGGTGTGGGCATCATCCCCGAATGGGAAATGGAGATAAAGGAGGAGGCGTTTAAAGGCTGTAAGGAACTGAAACGCATAGATATTCCCCAATGGGTAACGAAGATTGGGAAGAGTGCTTTTTCCGGTTGTGAGAATCTTAAAGGCATTAGCCTGCCCGAATGGTTGGAGGAAATCGAAGAAGAAGCGTTTTTTGATTGTTCTTGTCTTGAAGAAATTTCTTTGCCTCGGTGGGTAACGAAGATTGGGAACAGTGCTTTTCAAGGTTGCTCCAGCCTTACGAGTATTTCTATTCCTCCATCTGTAACAGAGATTGGAGGTGGAGCATTCTCTGGTTGCTCCAGTCTCATGAGTATCGTTGTTTCTAAGGAGAATCAAGTTTATGATTCACGCGAGGATTGTAATGCCATAATCCATACTGAGAGCAATACACTTATAAGAGGATGTGAGAATACTATAATCCTTCCATCAGTTACGATGATAGGGGATAGTGCTTTCTTTGATTGCAAGAGCCTCACGAGCGTCTCCATCCCTCCATCGGTAACAGAGATTGGGGATAGTGCTTTCTCTGGTTGCTCCAGCCTTACTAGCATCTCCTTCCCCCCATCTGTAACGGAGATTGGTGACAGTGCTTTTTGGGGTTGTTCTAGCCTTACGAGCATCTCCATCCCAGAATCGGTAACGGAGATTGGAAATAGAACTTTCAGGGATTGCTCCAGCCTTATTAAAATTTCCATTCCCACATCAGTAACGGAAATAGGGAAGAGCGCTTTTCTTCGTTGTTCCAGTCTCACAAACATTTCCATCCCCCCATCGGTTACGGAGATTGGTGAATGGACTTTCCATGGTTGCTCCAGCCTTACGAGTATCTCCATCCCCCCATCTGTAACAGAGATTGGGGAGTATGCTTTCTCTGGTTGTAAGAGCCTCACGAGTATCTCCATTCCCTCATCTGTAACGGAAATAGGGAAGAGCGCTTTTCATCGTTGCCTCCGCCTCACGAGTATCTCTGTTTCTAAAGAAAATAAGGCTTTTGACTCGCGAGAGGATTGTAATGCCATAATTCATACGGAGAGCAACACACTCATTAGAGGGAGTGTGAACACTTTCATTCCTCCATCTGTCACGGTGATAGGGGAAGGGGCTTTCTCTCATTGCTCCAGCCTCACGAGCATCTCCATCCCTCCATCTGTAACAGAGATTGGGGAATGTGCTTTCTCTGGTTGCTCCAGCCTTACGAGTATCTCCATCCCTCCATCCGTTACGGTGATTGGGGACTCGGCTTTCAATGGTTGCTCCAGCCTCACGAGCATCTCCATCCCTCCATCTGTAACAGAGATTGGAGATCAGGCTTTCTATGGTTGCTCCAGCCTTACGAGTATCATTGTTTCCAAAGACAACAAAGTCTACGATTCACGTGAGGACTGCAATGCCATAATTCATACGGAGAGCAACACGCTTATATGTGGCTGCAAGAACACCATCATCCCCCCATCGGTGACGGAGATTGGTTACTATGCTTTCTCTGGTTGCTCCAGCCTTACTAGCATCTCCATTCCAGAATCAGTAAAGAAGATTGGGGTTTGTGTTTTCGAAGGTTGTTCCAACCTCACGAGTATCGTTGTTTCCAAGGACAACAAAGTCTACGATTCGCGCGAGGATTGCAATGCCATAATCCATACGGAGACCAATACGCTTATAAGAGGATGTGAGAAAACTATCATTCCTCCATCTGTAACGGTGATCGGGTATCGTGCTTTCTCTGATTGCTCCAGCCTCACGAGCATCTCCATCCCCGAGGGGTGTGAAGTGGAAGATTATGCTTTCTGGGGTTGCCCCAAAAATCTGGTCATCACCCGATATTGAAGCTAAGGCTTGATACATTGGTAAATGGCTGCCCTTATGGGTGGCCATTTCTTTTGCCTGCCCATAGCTGATGGAGAATGCTGGGGAAGCGCAGCCCCGATTTTCGGTTTACCATATTCGTTTTTCGCTGCAAAATATGTGCTGTGCGTTTTCTTTGTCAATTAGGAAAATTGATTTAGCACCTTTTTGCATTTTTGCGTTTTTGCATTTTGCAAATGCGAAACTGCTTCCGTTCGGCAATTGAAACAAGTTTCATTGCGCTCGCTTACTCGCATTTTTGATGATGTTCCATCATCGAAGGAACTTACGCTCGGTCTTCCTCAAATTAATTTGGGAATCCTCTCGCTAAACCGTTCCTTTGTAATTTTGCATTTTTGTGTTTTTGCATTTTGCAAATGCGAAACTGCTTCCGTTCGGCAATTGAAACAAGTTTCATTGCGCTCACTTACTCGCATTTTTGATGAATCTTGATCAGACATGACAAAAGATACAAGCAAAATAGAAGGGTGGGGCTGTGGAAGGGTAAGTGATGAAGGTGCAAAACGAAAAAACGGGAGAAAGCGCTTTGTGGCTCTCTCCCGTTGTACATATTCGGGTTAATGGAATCAGTCTTCCATCAGCTTGCGGTAACGGATGCGCTTGGGTTCTTCCAGGCCGAGGCGCTTGAGCTTGTTGGCCTCGTAGTCGGTGTAGCTTCCTTCAAAGAAGAACACGCTGCCGTCTCCCTCGTAAGCGAGGATGTGGGTGCAGATGCGGTCCAGGAACCAGCGGTCGTGGCTGATGACCACAGCACAGCCGGCAAAGTTCTCCAAGCCTTCTTCCAGTGCGCGAAGGGTGTTCACGTCGATGTCGTTGGTGGGCTCGTCGAGCAAGAGGACATTTCCTTCCTGCTTGAGGGCCATGGCCAGGTGGAGACGGTTGCGCTCGCCTCCGGAGAGCACGCCGCACTTCTTCTCCTGGTCGGCTCCGCTGAAGTTGAATCGGCTCAGATAGGCGCGGGTGTTGATGTCGCGTCCGCCCATTCGGATGAGCTCGTTGCCCTGGCTGATGACCTGGTATACGCTCTGGTCTGCCACAATGTCCTTGTGTGTTTGGTCCACATAGGCCAGCTTCACGGTTTCGCCCACTTCGAAGGTTCCCGAGTCGGGGGTCTCCAGTCCCATAATCATGCGGAACAGGGTGGTCTTTCCCGCACCATTGGGGCCGATGACGCCCACAATGCCGTTGGGGGGCAGCATGAAGTCGAGGTCCTTGATGAGTGTTCTGTCGCCGTATGCCTTGCAGAGTCCGTGCGCCTCGATGACCTTGTTGCCCAGACGGGGACCGTTGGGGATGTAGATTTCCAGCTTCTCCTCGCGTTCCTTCTGTTCTTCGTTCAGCATCTTGTCGTAGTTGTTCAGACGGGCCTTACCCTTGGCCTGGCGGGCCTTGGGTGCCATGCGTACCCATTCCAACTCGCGCTGGAGGGTCTTGCGGCGCTTGCTGGCCACCTTCTCTTCCTGTTCCATGCGCTTGGTCTTCTGCTCCAGCCAGCTGCTGTAGTTGCCCTGCCAGGGTATTCCCTCGCCGCGGTCCAGTTCGAGAATCCATCCGGCCACGTCATCCAGGAAGTAACGGTCGTGCGTTACGGCAATGACGGTACCCTCGTATTGGTTGAGGTGCTGTTCCAGCCAGTCGATGCTCTCGGCATCCAAGTGGTTGGTGGGCTCGTCGAGCAGGAGTACGTCGGGCTTCTGCAACAACAGGCGGCACAATGCCACACGACGGCGTTCACCACCGCTCAGAACGGCCACCTTGGCATCGGGGGCGGGGCAGCGCAATGCGGCCATGGCGCGCTCCAGCTTGCTGTCGAGGTTCCATGCGTCGGTGCTGTCAATGATGTCCTGCAGCTCGCCCTGGCGAGCGAAAAGCTCGTTCATCTTGTCCTCGTCCTCGTAATATTCGGGCAGACCGAACTTCTGGTTGATTTCCTCGTATTCGGCCAGCGCTTCCACAATGTTCTGCACGCCTTCCTTCACAACCTCCATTACGGTCTTCTCGTCGTCCAGCTTGGGTTCCTGCTCCAGGTAGCCCACGCTGTAGCCGGGGCTCCACACCACGTTGCCCTGATAGCTCTGGTCAAGGCCGGCGATGATTTTCATCAGGGTAGACTTACCCGCACCGTTCAGACCGATGATGCCAATCTTGGCTCCGTAGAAGAAGCTCAGGTAGATGTTTTTGAGTATCTGTTTCTGATTCTGGGGGATGATTTTGCTCACGCCCACCATCGAAAAGATGATTTTTTTGTCGTCAACTGTTGCCATTTTTTATTATATATGAGATATTATAAGTTGTTCAATTGTTCTGTTAAGGAGACAATGGCGTTATACGCGCGCAGGAGAAAGATGCTGCAGGCAAGGAATATGCCGAAGACCGCTATGTTCTTGGCCGTCATTGCCAATATCTCGTTCAGCTCGCGTCCGTGGTTCACCATCTTCATGTATCGCCAAGTGGGGATGTGTGCCACGAACAGCCATACTATTATCAGGAATGCAGCCCATTGCAGCACGGGCAGGGTGAGCAGCAATGCCACAACGGCAAGCCCGAGATAGAGCTTTTCCGTGGCTTTCTCGCCGATAAGCGTCACCAGCGTGCGTTTTCCCGCCTTGCGGTCTGTGTCCCTGTCGCGGTAGTTGTTCACCACCAGCAGGCAGTCTGTCACCAGTCCGCAGGAGAGCGAGAGCAGGACGATGTCCGTTGTTACGCACCGTGTCTGCAGATTATAGGTGGCGCATACCGGCACAATGCCGAAGAAAACCAGCACCAAAAGGTCGCCCATGCCGATTCGGCTGAGCAGGGTGGTGTAGAGGAAGCAGAAGATGATGCAGGCAATGCCGATGTATATCATTTCCATTCCTCCCCAATGGATGAGCGGAAGACCCGTGGCGGCGGCCAGCAGGGTGGTGGCGGCAATCATCCATCGCATGGCGGGCAGGGTGACCCATCCCTGCGCACAGGCACGCTCGGGGCCAAGGCGGTCTTTTCCGTCCACACCTTTGATGCAGTCGAAATAGTCGTTCACAAAATTGGCGTCAATCTGCATCACCAGGGCGAAGAGCAGGCACAAGACAGCGGGAATCCAAACGATTGAATCCGTGTCTGCCCATGCTTTTGTCAGCGCCACGATAACGGGAACGGCCGCCCCTGACAATGTCTTGGGGCGTGCCGCCAGTATCCATGCCTTTATTGAGTTGGTCCCAACTTCAGCCATGCTTTCACTTTACTTTGTCGTTGCTCAGTCTGATGGCCTTGTATGCCTGCTGAACGGTAAGCACCTTCTTGAATTCCTCGTAATACTTCTTTCTCACGTTCAGCTCGTCAATTTCCTGCTTGTGCTTGCTGTTGAAGAGGAGGTCGCACTGCTCGTCGGTGAGCTTGCCCTCGTCATCGGCCTTCTGGTGCTTGTCCTTCAGGGCAGAGTGGCTCTTCTTTACGGATGCGATCTCGTCGTAATACTTGATGAGCAAGGGGCGGAATTTGTCTCTTGTTTCCTTGTCCAGCTTGAGCCCCTTCATCACATGGCTGAACTGTGCCTGTTGTTTTGTACTTGACTGTGCGATGGCGCTTTGTCCGCATGTCAGCATGCCGATAAACATGGCAAGCAATAAAATGTTTCTTTTCATACGCTGTTGTGTTTTAGGATTATGCTTGTTAACAATTCGGCTTTTGAAACCATTGCAAAGATAATACATTTTTTTATAATTCGGAGGGCAGACATGATTTATTTTGTTTTTTTTTACTTTAAGGGTTGTTTGCGGGTTTCGATTCTAAATGTCCGGCATTGCAGAAAAATAGAGATTATGGCTTTGCGCATTGCACAAAAAGCAATATATTTGCATCGAATTTCAGAAAAACAACATCCCTATGGCAAATGCGAGAGGTGGCAAAAGCGCTACAAAGACAAAGATAGTGGAAGTTCCACAAGTGGATACCCTAGGTCATAAACAACCCCAGAACCTTGACATGGAGGCGGCCATTCTTGGCGCGCTCATGATTGAGCAGGAAGCCTATGCGCAGGTTTGCGAACTGCTCAAGCCCGAGAGTTTCTATGACCATCGTCATCAGCTCATTTACAGGGCTATACAGACGCTCAACGTGGAGCAGCGACCCGTGGACATCATCACGGTGAACGAACAGCTCGATCACGATGGTGTGAAGGAAGAGGCCGGAGGCGACCCCTACATCCTGCAGCTCAGCGCCAACGTGGCAAGCAGCGCGCACATTGTGTATCACGCCAAGATTGTGGCGCAGAAGTATCTTGCCCGTCAGCTGATAACCCTCAGCAGCTTCATGCAGACGATGGCCTTCGACTCCACTGTGGACGTGGCCGACCTGATGCAGGAGGTTGAGGGACGTATGTTTGAAATCAGCCAAAACAACCTGAAGAAGGAGTATACGCAAATCAATCCCGTCATCGGACGTGTGTACGAACTCTTGCAGAAGGCGGCGGCGCGCACGGACGGCCTTAGCGGACTCAGCACGGGCTTTGACAAGCTTGACCGCATGACGAGCGGATGGCAGAACAGCGACCTCATCATCATTGCCGCACGTCCCGCAATGGGAAAGACGGCCTTCATAATCTCCATGATGAAGAAGATGGCCGTGGACATGAAGACCCCCGTTGCCATGTTCAGCCTTGAAATGGCGAACGAGCAGTTGGTGCAACGTCTTATGGTGAATGTTTGCGAAATCAGTGGCGAGAAGCTCCGTAGCGGCAATTTGGCGCCCCACGAGTGGGGACAGCTCGACAGCCGTGTGACCATGCTCTACGACGCGCCCATATTTGTGGACGATACGCCCAGCCTTTCCATCTTTGAACTGCGCACAAAAGCCCGCCGATTGGTGCGCGAGCATGGTGTGAAAATCATCATGATTGACTACCTTCAGCTGATGAACGCCAGCGGAATGAGCTTCGGCTCGCGCCAGGAAGAGGTGAGTACCATCAGCCGCTCGCTCAAGGGATTGGCCAAGGAACTGAACATCCCCATCATCGCCCTCAGCCAGCTCAACCGTGGTGTGGAGAGCCGAGAGGGCAACGAGGGAAAGCGCCCCCAGTTGAGCGACTTGCGCGAGTCCGGTGCCATTGAGCAGGATGCCGACATCGTGTGCTTTATCCACCGCCCCGAGTATTACAAGATTTACGAGGACGAGAAAGGTAGGGACATGCGTGGCGTGGCCCAGTTCATCATCGCCAAGCACCGTAACGGTAGCGTGGGCGACATCAACTTGAACTTCCGTAGCGAGTTCGCTCGTTTTTCCGACCCCGACGAACGTGTTCCTCTGCCCGGAGAAACCTTTAGCAGCGGCGATATGGGAGGCGGCTTCATGAGTGCGGCGCTCACCCCCGAGGAAATGGCCGAGGCGCAGACCTTGGCAAGCAAGTTGGGAGGCGACCCGCTGGCTCCAGGACCCCGCGACGTACCCTTCTGAAAGCGCTCTTGTATGATTCTCCCAGATGTAACGCCCGTGTTTGAACCAAAAAACGGGCGTTTGTCTTTGTAGTCTGCACAAAAAAGTGTAATTTTGCCCGGAAATTTTACAAACATTATAATATAAGCGATGAATATATCATATAAATGGCTGCGTGAATATGTGGACACCACCTTGAGTGCCCATGAAGTGGCCGTGGCATTGACCAGCGCCGGTCTTGAGGTGGGAAGCGTGGAAGAAGTGCAGACCATCAAGGGGGGGTTGGCCGGTCTTTGGATTGGAGAAGTCCTCACTTGCGAACCTCATCCCAATAGCGACCACATGCACGTTTGTAGCGTGAACGTGGGTGGCGAAGCCCCCATTCAGATTGTCTGCGGTGCCCCCAATGTGGCACAGGGACAAAAGGTGGTTGTGGCGGTTGTGGGAACCGTGCTTTACGATGGCGACGAAACCTTCACCATCAAGCGCAGCAAGCTGCGTGGCGTGGAAAGCTTCGGCATGATTTGTGCCGAGGACGAAATCGGTATCGGTACTGACCACAACGGCATCATCGTGCTGCCCGAGGACGCTGTAGTAGGCACCCCGGCCGCCGAGTATTACAAACTTGAAAGCGACTATCTGATTGAGGTGGACATCACCCCCAACCGCGCCGATGCGTGCAGCCACTATGGTGTGGCGCGCGACCTCTACGCCTGGTTGGTGCAAAACGGATATGAGACCAGCCTTCACCGCCCCGATTGTGAGGCTTTTGTGGTGGATGACGAGTCGCTCCCCATTGCCGTGGAGATTGAGAACACCGAGGCTTGCCCCCGCTATTGCGCCGTCACTCTGACCGGATGCGAGGTGAAGGAAAGTCCCGCCTGGCTTCAGGACAAGTTGCGTCTCATCGGCCTGCGTCCCATCAACAATATCGTTGACATCACCAACTACATCATGATGGCTTACGGCCAGCCCCTCCATTGCTTCGATGCCGACATGGTAACCGGTGGCAAGGTGGTGGTGAAGACCCTGCCCGACGGCACCGTTTTCCAGACACTGGACGGCGTTGACCACAAGCTCAGCGACAAGGACCTTGCCATCTGCAACACCCAGGAGGCCATGTGCATTGCCGGTGTGTTTGGCGGAAAGGGTAGTGGCACATACGAGACCACCTGCAATGTGCTTTTGGAAAGTGCCTATTTCAACCCCACTTGGATTCGCAAGAGTGCCCGCCGCCATGGCCTTGGCACAGACGCAAGCTTCCGCTTCGAGCGCGGTATTGACCCCAACGGTCAGATCTATGCCCTGAAGCAAGCAGCCATCATGGCCAAGGAACTTGCCGGTGCAAAGGTGAGCATGCAGATTGTGGACGTTTACCCCAATCCCATCGCCGACTTCAAGATCAGCCTGAAGTATGACTATGTGAACGGACTCATCGGTAAGGAAATCCCCGTCGAGACCGTAAAGAGCATCATCACCAGCCTGGAGATGCGCATTGACGCCGAGACAGCCGACGCATTGGAAATCACCGTGCCCGCCTATCGTGTGGACGTGCAGCGCCCCTGCGATGTGGTGGAAGACATCCTGCGCATCTACGGATATAATAATGTGGAAATCCCCACCACCATCAAGAGTAGCCTCAGCGTTGTGGGCGAGCCCGACAAGAGCCACCGCCTTCAGAACCTTGTGGGCGAACAGCTTGTGGGAGCCGGTTTCAACGAAATCCTGAACAACAGCCTTCAGCGCGGAGCTTATTGCGAGGGGCTTGAGCAATATAAGCCCGAGCAGTCAGTAATGCTCATGAACCCCCTCAGCAAGGACCTAAACGCCCTGCGTCAGACATTGCTGTTCGGCGGATTGGAGTGCATTGCGCGCAACAGCAACTACAAGAATCCCAACCTCCGCCTCTTCGAATTCGGCAACTGCTACCACTTCAACGCCGAGCGCAAGTGCAAGGACATCATCCCCGGTGTAAGCTCAAGCCGCGACCCCGAAGTCATCAAGCACGTGCTGGACGCCTATAGCGAAGAGTCGCACATGGCTTTGTGGATTACCGGTAAGCGCGTGAGCGGAAGCTGGGCGCACCCCGACGAGGAGATGACCTTTGCCGAGCTGAAGGCCCACGTCATGAACATCTTCAGCCGTATTGGCTTGCCCATGGGCATGCTCGTCTTCGCACAAGGCACAAACGACATCTATGACAAGAGCATCCTTGTGCAGAACCGTGGCGGAAAGACATTGGCAGAGATGGGTATCGTAAGCCAAAGCATCCTCCAGAAGTTCGGCATCGAAGCTCCCGTCTACTTTGCCGACCTCCAGTGGAACGCCCTCATGAAGGCCATCCGCAACCAGCATGTAACCTATCGCGAGATTTCCAAGTATCCCGCCGTAAGCCGCGACCTTGCGCTTCTGCTGGACGAGGGAGTGGAGTTTGCCGAGATTGAGAAGATAGCCTACCAGACAGAGAAGAAGCTCCTCAAGGCCGTAACCCTCTTTGACGTGTACGAGGGCAAGAACCTGCCCGCCGGCAAGAAGTCCTATGCGGTCAACTTCATCCTTCAGGACGAGAGCAAGACCCTCACGGACAAAGCCATCGAGGCTATCATGAACAAGCTGACCCAAAACCTCACCAAGCAGCTGCAGGCCGAGTTGAGATAATCCCCGGCGAAGGTTCATCACAGAGACAAGAACAAAGAAAACGTTAAACATCAAACATATATAAAGTAATATCCTATGGGAAGAGCATTTGAATACCGCAAAGCGGCCAAAATGAAACGTTGGGGCCACATGGCCAAGACATTTACCCGCCTTGGCAAGCAGATTGCCATCGCCGTGAAGGCTGGCGGTCCCGAACCCGACATGAATCCCGCACTGCGTTCGGTAATCGCCGTTTGCAAGCGCGAGAACATGCCGAAGGACAACATCGAACGTGCCATCAAGAACGCAATGGGCAAGGACCAGAGCGACTACAAGAGCGTAACTTACGAAGGATACGGCCCTCATGGTGTGGCAATCTTCGTGGATACACTTACCGACAATACCACCCGTACCGTTGCCGACGTACGTTCCATTTTCAACAAGTTCAGCGGCAACATGGGCACCACCGGCTCGTTGTCATTCCTGTTTGACCACAAGTGTGTCTTCTCTTTCAAGAAGAGCGCAGACATGGACATGGACGACTTCATTCTGGAGATGATTGACTTCGGAGTGGAGGAAGAGTACGATGAGGAGTATGACGAGGAAAAGGACGAAACCACAATCACCATCTATGGCGAGCCCACAAGCTATAGCGAAATCCAGAAAGCCCTGGAAGCAAAGGGATTTGAGGATGTCGGTGGTGAGTTCACCTATATCCCCAACGACCTGAAGGAAGTTACCCCCGAACAGCGCGAGGTAATCAACAAGATGGTGGAGAAGATGGAAGAGTTTGACGACGTGCAGACCGTCTACACCAACATGAAGCCCGAGGAGGAGTAAGAAGCGAGATGTCAGAAATCAGCCAACAGCAGGCGTGCCAACGCCCCGAAGTGCTCTACAAGACACGAGGCACATGCAGCCAGTTTATCCAAGTGGCCCTCGATGAGGACGGACGCATCTGCCAATGCCATTTCCATGGCGGGTGCGACGGCAACACAAAAGGTCTTAGCCGCCTTGTCATCGGCATGAAGCCCCAGGAGGTAATCAGCCGCCTGGACGGCATAAGGTGCGGAAGCAAGTCCACTTCTTGCCCCGACCAACTCTGCCGAGCCCTTGAGCAACTGAACCGCACCGCCCAGGAAGACTGATGCCAGACATATACATACACAAAAGGAGCGAATGGAAATTACCCGTTCGCTCTTCTTAGTTAAATAATTGATTTAAACTCATATAGATACCTATGCGAAACAAAATCCTCATCCTTTGCCTTGCGCTGTTCATGCTGAGTGCGTCAGGCATGTTGAAAGCAGAGAACGCAAAACCGTTCGTTATCCCCGAGCTGCGCCATTGGAAGGGAGCCGAAGGCACATTGCCCGTAAGCCCCGCCACCAAAGTGCTGTATACCGATGCCGCCCTCTCCAACGCCGCCACGGAAATGGCCGCCGACTATGGGCTGATGTTCGGCAAGAGCATGAAGGCCAAGGCGATGAAGCCAGACACCAAAACACCTTCCGGAGCCATTGTCATAAGCCTTGTAGAAGACAAGGAATTGGGCGAGGAAGGCTATAGCATCGAGATTGCCGACCGCATACTGCTGAAGGCACAAACCGCCACCGGAGCTTATTGGGGCACCCGCACCCTGTTGCAGATTATGGAGCAACACGAGGGCACGGCATTGCCCAGGGGCACCATACGCGACTGGCCCGATTTTCCCGTGCGTGGCTATATGATTGACGTGGGCCGCAAGTACGTGCCGCTGGATTACCTCGAAAAGTACGCCAGGGTGATGGCTTATTATAAGATGAACACCTTCCAGATCCATCTTAACGACCGCGCCGCAAAGATTCACGAAGATTCGTGGGATGACACCTATGCCGCCTTCCGTCTTGAGAGCGAGTGGTTTCCCGAACTCACCGCCAAGGACGGCCACTATACCAAAGACGGTTTTCGTCAGTTCCAAAAAGACGCTGCCAAGCGTTGCGTGAACATTATCCCCGAGATTGACGCACCCGCGCATTCTCTGTGCTTCTCCCGTTTCCGTGAAGAGTTCGGCTCAAAAGAGTGGGGCTTGGATCACCTTGACCTTTTCAACCCCAACGTATACACCTTTCTCGACTCCCTCTTTACCGAGTATCTTCAAGGCGACGACCCTGTGTTCTGGGGACCCAATGTCCACATCGGCACGGACGAGTACAGCAATAAGGATAAGAAGGTGGTGGAGAAGTTCCGTGCCTTCACCGACCATTACCTCGACCTTGTGCAGCGCTTCGGCAAGCAGCCCTGGTTGTGGGGTGCGCTCACCCATGCCAAGGGCAATACGCCCGTCCGCTCGGAGAACGTCATCATGCAGTGCTGGTATCCCCAATACGCCAATCCCACAGACATGAAGAATCAAGGCTATAAGCTGGTGTGCATTCCCTCATGGTCAACCTACATTGTGCCCGCGGCCGGATACTATGCCGACTATCTCAACGTGAAGAATCTCTACACCAAATGGCACCCCGGCACATTCAACGCCACCATACTCGACCCTCATGACCCCTGCCTTCTGGGCGGAATGTTTGCCATATGGAATGATATTGCCTATAACGGCATTTCCGTGTCCGACATACACCACCGCGCCATCCCTGCCACTCAATATATGGCCGCCGTCACATGGAATCATTTCCAAAGAACCGTCCCCTTCGACGATTTTGACACACGCCGCAACATCCTTTCCGAAGCTCCGGGCGTAAACGAGCTTGGACGCTTTGCGGGCATGCCAAACAGCGTGGTGTACAGCCTCCCTAAAGTAAAGCCCGGAAAGACATATCCCGTCGGCAAGGCAGGCTTTTTCCACACCATCAGCTTCACGCTCGATGCCCAGAAAGAAGAGCCCGGCACGCTGCTTTTCTCAAATGATGAGGCCAAGTTTTGGCTTGCAGGCCCCGAGGACAGACGCATGGCCTTCCAGCGCGATGGCTATCTCTACACCTTCAACTATACCCTTGAGCAGGGCAAGCGTCGCGAAATACGCATAGAATGTACCAACAGCGCCACCCGCCTCTTTGTAGACGGCAAGCTGCAGGACGAGCTCAAACGGGAGAAGCGTTGGATTTGCGACAAGAAGCAGTACGACTATGTGCAGACACTTCATTTCCCCCTCAGAAAGGCAGGAAAGTTCAGAAGCAATGTAACTGGCTTCAAGGTGGAGAATTTCATCCGTTGATTGACAAACACTCCCCGCATAAACAACCCACATTATAAGACGTATGAAGAAGACATTATTTTCACTATTGTTGGCAATGGCTTTCGGTGCCGCTTATGCCAACGATTATACAACGTTCGTAAATCCGTTCATTGGCACACAGACGGACGATACCGGTGCGCTGAGCGGAAGCACCTTCCCGGGTGCCACCATGCCACAAGGTATGGTGCAGCTTAGCCCTGAAACCGAAAACAACGTCACTTGGGACCCCTGTTCGGGTTACGACTACAACAAAAACAAGATTTACGGCTTTACCCATACCCACCTGAGCGGTACCGGTTGCACCGACCTCATCGACGTCAGCCTGATGCCAGTTTCGTGGGAGGTAACCCCAAAAATGTTGCAGGAGGGCGATTTCGGCCAAACCTACAGCCACGATGCCGAGGCGGCAAAGCCAGGCTATTACATGGTGCATTTGCAGGAGAGCGGCGTCAAGGTTGAACTCTCTTCCACTGTGCGCACCGGCATCCACCACTACACCTTCCCCAAAGGAAAGCAGCAGGCCGTAGTGCTCGACCTTGACCGCAGCACCTTCAAGGGCGAGGCCTACTACACCGGAAAGCGTGCCTATAACATCATCCAAAGCCAGATACGCATTGTGGACAACCGCACCATTGAGGGCTACCGCATCATCACCGGTTGGGCAAAGATGCGCAAGGTCTATTTCCGTGCCGAGTTCTCGCGCCCCTTCCATACCCGCCTGCTCATGGACGGCGAACGCAATGCCGGGCAGAGCGAGGTTGTCAACGGCCGTGTGTTGCGCAGCGCGCTCTCCTTTGACGCCAGCGAAGGCAACGAGCTCACCGTCAAGGTGGCCATCTCTCCGGTTGACAGCGATGGCGCGCGCCTCAACATGAAGGCCGAGGCCACCAGCTGGGACTTCAGCCACTATGTAAAGGCCGCACACGACACATGGCAGAAGGAGTTGTCATGTATTGACATTGAGGCCACCGACGAACAGAAAACCATTTTCTACACCGGGCTCTACCATGTGCTCATGCAACCCAATACCATGAGCGATGTGGACGGCCGCTACATGACCACCAACTACGAAATCAAGCAGATGCCCCAGGGGCAAGTGTATCACAGCACCTTCAGCCTGTGGGACACCTTCCGCGCGGCACACCCCCTCTATACCCTGCTAGCCCCCGGTGTGGCAGCCCAGTTTGTGCGCGACATGGTGCTCCATCACGAGTCATACGGCTATCTGCCCATCTGGGACCTCTGGGGCCAGGAGAACTACTGCATGATTGGCAATCACGCCATCCCCGTGCTCTCCGATGCCATACTGGCCGAATTGCCCGACATCGACGTTGAAAAAACCTATCGCGCCATGGTGGAAAGCAGCACGCGCAGCCACTACAACTCGCCCTTTGAGGTGTGGGAAAAGCACGGCTATATGCCACAAAACCTGCAGAATATGAGCGTGAGCATCACCCTTGAGCAGGCGTTTGACGACTGGTGCGTGGCTGCCGTGGCAAAGAAGCTGGGCAAGACCGCCGACTATGAGCGTTTCCACAAGCGCAGCGAGTCATACCGCAACCTCTTCCATAAGGAATCGGGCTTCTTCCGCCCCAAGAACGACAAGGGCGAATGGGTTGAGCCCTTCGACCCGCTCAGTTACGAAGAGCCCTGCTTCATTGAAGGAAACGCATGGCAGTACATGTGGTTTGTGCCCCACAACCCACAGGGCATGATTGACCTCTTTGGCGGTACAAAGAACTTCATCCAGAAACTCGATGAGAACTTCACCCTCACCGCCACCAGCGGCGAGCGCAACGGCAATGCCAGCGGATTCATCGGCCAGTATGCCCATGGCAACGAGCCCAGCCACCACACCGTATATCTGTACAACTTTGCCGGAAAACCCTCGCGTACCCAGGAACTTGTGCATCAGGTGCGCAGCAGCTTCTACAACGCCACGCCTTGCGGCTATGCCGGCAACGACGACTGCGGACAGATGTCGGCATGGTACATCTTCTCGGCGCTTGGCTTCTATCCCTTCAATGCTGGCTCTGCTGAATATGTCATCGGCACACCCCTTTACAAGAAGGCCACCCTCCACTTGGCTGGCGGAAAGGACTTTGTCATCAATGCCCCCAACAAGACCGATGAGCGCATCTATGTGAAGAAAGTAAAACTTAATGGAAAGCCACTTACCGACCTCAAAATCAGTCATCAGCAGATTATGGCCGGAGGAACGCTCGACTTCCAGATGAAGTAAGCAGCCGCTCCATTAGAAAGACAATTGCATACGGAAAAAGGCAGGTGTTGAGCCTGCCTTTTGCTATTATTGCTTTGCTATTATTTTGCTATATTAAATAAAGAAGGAGTCCTATTTGTATAGCCAAAATCAAGGGAATGCCATATTTGAACTTCTTGTGCAAGGTCTTGTGATGCCACACCCTCACACCACACCATGCGCCCATGCTTCCGCCAACGATGGCCAGCAGGAGCAAGGTAGATTCCGGTATGCGCCATCTCCCTTTCTTCGCCTTCAGCTTGTCAATGCCATACACAATGAAGGTGATGATGTTGACTATTGCTAAGTAATACAACAGGCCGACTTTCATCACTTCAGCTCCTTTCCGTCCGCAAACGCGTTGCCCACCCGTTTGCCCAGCTCCACATAACCATGATGCACTGGGTCATAGGTGATGAGCTGCATCTTCTCCACATCGGGCTTGCCGTCCTCGCCAATGAAGGCTTCATCCACCACGATGTTGACAATCTCTGCCACAATGTAGTAACCCTCCTCGCTTTCGTCAATCTTGCGCAGGATGCGGCACTCCATGGTCATGGGGAAATCCGAGAATACGGGGGCGTTCACGTGCTCCGCCTTTGTGGCTGTCCATCCCGTCTTCTGCATCTTCTCGGGGTCGTTCTTGGCGCTCACGATGCCCACGAAGTCGGCAGCCACCATCGTCTTCTTTGTCGCAAATGCCACAGTGAACTCATTGCATCTGGCAAGGTTCTCCGTGGTGGCATGCTTGCCCATTGATATCATAATTTCCTTTGCGTCCCATTGGCCACCCCATGCCGCATTCATGGCATTGGCCGTGCCGTCGCCATTGTATGTGCCGATAATCAGTACCGGTTGTGGAAGCATCCACGCTTTCTGTCCAAAACTTTTCATTGGTGTAAATGCATTAAATTTAAACAAAGATACACAATATTATCCAATATAAAGCAAAAACAATGAAAAAATGCTTTTTGGAGGTAAATGATGAGCCTGTTCACGCATTATAGGAAAAAGACTAAAATGCCGTGTTTTTTGAGGGGGCGTTTTCGTATTGAACAGCCCATGAAACCGACAAAACCCACCCCAAAAAGGCAGGTTCTGAAGGTTTAGCGTAGAGTTACTCATCACTTAATAATTGCACGCAGATGACGCAGATGCGACAGATGACCACAGATTTTTGAGTTTTGAGTGGTGATCACCACTCACCACTCACCGCTCAAAGGCTCAGAGGCATGAATTCAATCCCAATGTAGTGGCTATTGCCGAAAGGATACTGATTACGGTTTGGATGATTAGTTTCCAGGTTTCTTTATTTTTCATACTCATAAATGGACTACGGACCCCCTCTAAAGACCCTCCGTCGCGCAGGGGACTGCGCTCCCCTCACTGCGACACAGATTGACATTTAGTCAATCCTCTGAAGGTCTTGTTCGCCCTCTATGGGGAGACTTTGTTTTATCGGGGGTGTTGTTAATGGTTTGTTTTTAGTTTGTTTTACTTTAAGCTATTGGCTATTGGCTCTTCATATTGTCATGCTGAATTTAGTTCAGCATCTGTCCGCGGAGAAGGATGAGTGATGGCTCGCGGTGAGATCCTGAAACGAGTTCAGGATGACGTTGGTGGAGCGTTGTTAGCCATTAGCTTGTTGGATGGAGGGTTTGCTATATACTCCCCTCCATAGAGGGAGGGGCAGGGGGGAGGGTCCCCCCCTTTTACCCCGCCAATCCTCCTTCATCGTCGTCGGGGTCAGAAGGCGTTGGATTACTGGGCGTGGGTTCGGGTTCCTCGCCGTTGTCCACGTTGCCATCGTCGTCGCTGGTAACCTGCTTGATGACGTTGCCGTTGCGGTCGTAGCAGGTGATGCTGATGGCGGTCTTTGCCAGCTCCTGCTTGATTTCGGTGCTGGGGGTGAAGATGACGCGACGGCTGGTGATGAGCGCGGAGTTCACGTCCTCCACC
>JAFNXL010000075.1 GCA_017379075.1 Bacteroidaceae bacterium | reverse complement strand
ATTTCCTTAAAATTATCGCTCCATATCGCTCATTAACAACACTTTCGCGGAATGGGAAAAATATACTTGTTGTATCTTTGTAACGAAATAATAAGTAGGGATTTGCGAGACAACTTTCGCGCACGTGAGCGACAACTGTCAGGCAGAATCCAAACCGTTAGAGAGTAGTATAAATTTTTAAAAGAAAGGAAAAAGAATGGGTATTAGAATCAAGGCGGTGCAGAGAAAGCAAACCGTGGGTAAGTACAAGGACACTTACCGTTATCAGATGGCTGTTGAAAACTACAACAGTCTGTCTTCTTCCAAGGTGATTGAGGAGGCTTCCGCACGAAGCGGAATCAACAAAAGCATGTTGCGTGCATCTTGGGGTGTGATTGCCGATGTGGTGAAAGCGTGGTCAACCGAAGGCCATATTGTCAGTTTGCCCGGTTTGGGTACAATGCGCTATGGAGTGAACGCCACCACTGTTCAGGACGTTGAGGACGTCGGTAAGGAGTTGATAACCTGTCGCAAGGTCATATTCACTCCGAGTAGCGAAATCAAGCAGGAACTGGAGGAAACGAACATCAGCATCACTTGCTATGACAAAGACGGAAATGTGGTGAAGCGCGTTACAAGCGATGATGGGGGCAAGGTGGAAGACCCTGAGGATGAAGGTGAAGAACCCGTAACACCTCCCACAAATCCCGATACTGGTGGAGACGATGATGACGAAGGGGGATTGGCTGGTTAATAGACCCACCCCACCAGAGCAATGAGTGCCAATTGAACATTTGGCAAAATGAAAAGAGGATGTGCCTGTTTTTGACACACCCTCTTTTGTTGGTTATTGGGGGAGAAGGACGGTGGATTATTCGCCCATCTTCTTCAGTCCGTTGCTTTCGGCGGGCTTGCCCTTGTAGCGCTTGTTCAGGCCTTCTACAATCTCGGCGGTGATGTCATATTCGGGGTTGGCGATAAGAAGGTTGTCGCCGGCCTTAATCATCACATAGTCATACTTCTTCTCCTCGTTGTAAATCTTGAGGAATGCCTGTATGCTGTCGCGTGCCTCTTCGTTGATGCGAAGCTGTTCGGCGTTGAACTCTCCGTTGAGGCGCTCTGCCAGTTCCTGCAGCTCCACCTGTTCCTTCTGAAGGTTGTTCTGTGCGCGCTCCAACTCGTCGCGTGTGGTGAATCCGTTGCTCTCGTACTTCTTCTGCATGGCGTTGGCGTGCTGTTCCAGTGTGCGCTGCTTCTGAGAGAGGGTGTTCTGGATGTTTGTGCCCTTGCGGGTGAGCACTTCGCTGGCGTCCTTGTAGAGCTTGTACTGGCTCATCAGGGTGTCAAGCTGCACGTATGCGATGCGCAGTCCGGTGTTGGGCTTGTTCTCTCCGGTTGCGGCTGCTTCCTGCTGTGCCGCCTTGTTGCAGCTTCCCAGTGTGAGGGCGATTGCTGCTGCCAAAAAGAGGGTCTTCTTCATTTTCTTCTTTTTTGTTATATTTTATTATTTTGTCTTTCTTTTAGTTTTCCTTGTCCGTTCTGCGTTCCGCCACACGGTTGGGGTTTTCCTTGCGCTCCATGGCGTCCATGCTCTGCACGCAATGGATTCCGCGTTTGCGCATGGCGGCGCTGTGTCCAATGTGCATGCTACGGAACCTTCCGCCCCTCACCAGAATGATGCGAAGGGACAAAAGTGCCAGCGAAATGGCAACAAAAGCCAAAGTCAATAGTGCAAGTTTCAACATATTTTACTATATTTGCGAGCGCAAAGGTATAACAAATGCAATTATTAACCAAAAAATATGAGTAAAATTGAATTAAAACCCGCAAGCGTATTCGAGTGCTTTGCACGGATTTGCGCTGTTCCGCATCCCTCAAAAAGAGAGGAGAAGATGATTGACTTCCTGACCGAATATGGCAAAAGCCTGGGTCTGGAGACTGAATGTGACGAAACCGGAAACGTGATTATCCGCAAACCCGCCACTCCGGGAATGGAGGACCGCAAAACCCTTATCCTGCAGAGCCACATGGACATGGTGTGCGAGAAGAACGCCGATGTGGAGTTCGACTTTGACAAGGATTCCATCCAGACCTATATGGACGGCGAATGGATGAAGGCAAAGGGTACAACGCTGGGTGCGGATGACGGTATCGGCATGGCCATGCAGATGGCTGTCTTGAGCGGTACGGACATCAAGCATGGTCCCATTGAATGTGTTTTCACACGCGACGAGGAAACCGGTCTGACCGGAGCAGAGGGTATGAAGCCCGGCTTCATGAAGGGAAGCATGCTGGTGAATCTTGACAGCGAGGACGAGGGCGAAATCTTTGTGAGCTGTGCTGGAGGTTGCCGCACGTATGCCCAGATGCCTTACACGCTTGAGGACACCCCCGCGGGCATGTTCTTCTTTGAACTGAAGGTGAAGGGTCTGAGCGGCGGACACAGCGGAGACGACATTGACAAGAAGCGCGCCAATGCGAACAAGCTGCTTACCCGCTTCCTTTATATGTGTCAGGAGAAGTATGACCTGAGACTTGCCGATATACAGACGGGTGGTTTGCCCAATGCAATTCCCCGCGAGGCATGGTGTTTGTGCGCTGTACCTTCGGGATGCAAGGAAAGCGTGCGCGTGGACTGGAACGTGTTTGCCGCCGATGTGGAAGAGGAATTCAGCGCTACGGAAAAGACCATGGAGTTCCTGCTTGACAGTGCCGACCATCAGGACAAGGTAATCGACAAGGATACAAGCCGCAGACTCATCACCGCATTGCAGGGTGTGCACAACGGCATTCTCTCCATGTGTCAGGACATAGAACTGGTGGAGACCAGCAGCAACCTTGCCAGCATCCGCATGAACAAGGAGACGGGCAACATTGAAATAGGAAGCAGCCAGCGCAGCAGTCTGTTGAGCGCACGTCTGAACATGTCCAACACCTTCAAGGCCGTCTTCGAGCTGGCGGGCGCAAAGGTTGATGTGGGCGGAGGCTATCCCGGTTGGAAGATGAATCCGCAGAGTGAGCTGCTGCGCATTGCCGTGGAGCAGTATAAGGCGCTCTTCGGCAAGGAACCTCATGTAAGAGGCATCCACGCCGGTTTGGAATGCGGTCTCTTCAGCGAGAAATATCCCGGAATGGACATGATAAGCATGGGCCCCACCTTGCGTGGTGTACACAGCCCCGATGAGCGTCTGTACGTACCCACCGTGGACATGGTGTGGCGTCATCTGCTTGCTATAATGGAAAACATCCCCGTAAAATAATGCAAAGGAAGCATTTGCCCGTTTGTGTCTCGTTGGCGTGCGCGCTGTCGTTTCTGGCGCTCTCGTGCGACGATTATGACAAGTGGACCACCAGCCCGCATGCCATATTGGAGATGAGTGCAGACACCCTGGCTTGGGATACGCTCATTTCCACCGTACCCAGCACAACAAAAGTGCTTACGGTCTACAACAATGGCGACCGCGGTTTGCGCATCAGCAAGGTGCATTTGGGCAAAAAGGCACTCAGCCCGTTCCGCGCCAATGTGGACGGACAGTCGCTCTTCCAGGGCGAGGGAGAAGACTTTGAGGTGCGCCGTAAGGACAGTCTTGTGGTGCGCCTTGAATGTACCCTTCCGGAAACGGGACAAAGCGGACCGGTGCGAATGGAGGACGAACTGCTCTTTACGTTGGAAAGCGGTGTGCAGCAGCGTGTATTGCTTTCGGCTGATGCACAGGACGCTTATGTGATACGAGGCTTGGTGTTGCAGCAGGATTCGGTGTTCCATACGGACAAGCCTTATGTCATCTATGATTCATTACGGGTGGACAGTGGAGCAAGGCTCACCCTTCTGCCTGGAACCACGCTGATGTTCCATGACAAGGCCGGGCTGGATGTGTACGGCACTCTGACGGCCGAGGGTGAGTTGGGGAAACCCGTCATCTTCCGTGGTGACCGCACAGACCGCATGTTCCCTTACTTGCCCTATGACAACACACCGGGCAGATGGGAAGGTATCCGTTTCAGAAGCAGCAGTGTGGGCAACACGATGACTTACTGTGACGTTCATAGCGGAAAATATGGTGTGGTTTGCGACAGCACCAGTTTGGAAACCCTCCAGTTGTCAATGGAGAACAGCATTGTGCATAACATTGCCGGCGACGGTTTGCGTCTGACGGGCACTTCGGCTGTGTTTGCCAACACACAAGTGAGCAACACGTTGGGCACAACCGTCTATATCTATGGCGGCGCGTATCAGTTTGTTCATTGCACCATCGCCCAGTTCTATCCCTTCGAGGCCGAGCGCGGCGATGCGCTGTTCCTGTCCAATCATGTCGACAGCGTGTACAACCACCTTTATATGGCCCATTTCATCAACAGTGTGATAACGGGCTATGGGGACGACGTAATCATGGGTTCCATTCTTGAGGGTCAGGACTATCGTTGCGACTATCTCTTTGACCACTGCTACCTGAACACGCCTGCCGTGGAAGATGACGAGCGTTATGTGGGCGTTGTATGGGACGACAAGGAACAGCCGCTCAGACACGAGAAGAACTTCCGCCTCTTCGACACGGACAATTTCCTTTATGACTTTACGCCGGACAGCCTCAGCACCATTCGCAACATGGCAATGCCCGAGGCGGCGGCTCTTTACCCTAATGACCGGTTGGGACGATGCCGCACGTGTGACAGCATCCCCGATGCCGGATGTTATGAATTTGTGAGCCAATGAAGACTGTACTCCTTGTGGTGGGAAAAACCACAGACAAGCATTTCATCGCATCGATTGAAGAATACGTGAAGCGTGTGAACCGCTATATCCCGTTCTCCATAGAGGTGATTCCGGAACTGAAAGGAACAAAGAACCTGAGCGAAGGCGAGCAGAAAGAGCGCGAGGCCGAGCTGATAAAGAAAGCCTTGCAGCCGGGTGACCATCTGGTGTTGCTGGACGAACACGGCAATGAATACAAGAGCGTTCAGTTTGCACAATGGATGCAGAAACGGATGGCTGCCTCGCCGCGCCGTCTGGTGTTTATGGTGGGCGGGCCTTATGGATTTGCGCCCTCCATTCATGCCTTGGGACACGAAGAGATAAGCCTAAGCAAGATGACACTCAGTCACCAAATGATTCGTCTGCTCTTTGTGGAACAGATATACAGGGCCATGACCATACTGAACGGAGAACCATATCATCATGAATAATAACTTAAAAACAAAGAATTTATATGTTAAGCGTTGAAGAACTTAATGAGAAACTCATTGACCTGTCTTTTGCCGAAGACATTGGCGACGGTGACCACACAACCTTGTGCTGTATTCCTGAAACGGAAATGGGCGAGAGCAAGCTGCTTATCAAGGAAGAGGGAATCTTTGCCGGAGTGGAGATTGCCAAACAGGTGTTCCATCGTTTTGACCCCACAATGGAGGTGGAGGTCTACATTGAGGACGGTGCCCATGTGAAGCCAGGCGACATTGTAATGAGCGTAAAGGGTAAGGTGCAGAGCCTGTTGCAGACCGAACGACTGATGCTGAACATCCTGCAGCGCATGAGCGGAATTGCCACCATGACCCATAAGTATCAGCAGACCTTGATTGACGCCGGAACAAAGACCCGTGTGCTTGACACCCGAAAGACCACTCCCGGAATGCGTATGCTGGAGAAGGAGGCTGTAAAGATTGGCGGCGGAATGAACCATCGTATCGGACTCTTTGATATGATTCTGCTCAAGGACAATCACATTGACTTCTGCGGTGGTGTGCACAACGCCATCAGTAGAGCCAAGGAATATTGCAAGGCAAACGGAAAGGACCTGAAGATTGAATGCGAAGTGCGCAACTGGAAGGAACTGGATGAGGCTTTGGCAGAAGGATGCGACCGCATCATGTTTGACAACTTCACACCGGAAGATACTGAAAAGGCGGTAAAGATTGTGGCAGGGCGTTGCGAAACGGAATCAAGCGGCGGCATCACCTTTGACAACATGATTCCCTATGCCAAGGCCGGGGTGGACTTCATTTCCTTCGGTGCGCTTACCCATAGCGTGAAAGGATTGGACATGAGCTTCAAGGCGGCAGGAAGTGATAAACTTAAAATTTGATTATAGTAAAAAGAACTTATGAAAAAAAGCTTATATCTGATATTGGTATCGCTGTTTGTCGCAGGATTGGGCCGGACGTTGGCTTGTACCAATCTTATTGTGGGCAAGAAGGCAAGCAAGGACGGCAGTGTGATGATTTCGTACAGTTGCGATGACTATGGCGCGTTCGGATTCATGAACTGGCAACCCGGCGGCACACACAAGAAGGGCGAGATGCGCCCACTTTACCATTACGAGTCTAATAACTATCTGGGCGAAATACCCGAGGCAAAGCAGACCTACAGTGTCATCGGACTGATGAACGAGTTCCAGCTTACCATCCACGAAACCACATTTGGGGGTAGGGAAGAACTGGAAGACACCACCGGTTTGTTCGATTACGGAAGCCTGATGTACGTTACCCTACAGCGTGCCCGCAATGCCCGCGAGGCCATCAAGGTAATGGGCGAGTTGGTGGAAAAGTACGGATATTGTACCAACGGTGAGAGTTTCTCCATTGCCGACCCCAATGAAGTGTGGATTCTTGAAATGATTGGCAAGGGTCCGGGCCGCAAGGGTGCCGTTTGGGTGGCTGTCCGCATTCCGGACGATTGCATCTCTGCGCACGCCAACCAGAGCCGTATCCGCCAGTTCCCGCTCAAGGACAAGGAAAATTGCATCTACAGCAAGGATGTCATTTCCTTTGCTCGCGAAAAGGGCTATTTCAACGGTAAGGATGAGGACTTCTCGTTCCAGGCCGCTTATGCTCCCACCGATTTCGGAGCGCAGCGTTTCTGTGAAGCCCGTGTATGGAGCTTCTTCAACCGTTGGGCTGCAGAAGACATGAAGCCCTATTTGGGTTATGCTATGGGCGAAAGCGGTGCCGCCCCCATGCCCCTTTATGTGAAGCCCAAACAACCCCTGAGCGTGCAAGACGTAAAGGACATGATGCGCGACCATTATGAGGGCACTCCACTGGACGTGCTGAACGACCCCGGAATGGGTCCCTGGGAAATGCCTTATCGCCCCACGCCGCTTTCATACGAGGTGGACGGTAAACAATATTTCAACGAACGTCCCATCAGCACCCAACAGACCAGCTGCTATTATGTATCGCAGATGCGTTCTTGGCTGCCCGACCACATTGGTGGCGTAACATGGTTTGGAAATGACGATGCCAATATGACTTCGCCTACGCCTGTTTATTGTTGCACCGTTGATGCGCCCGACTGCTACAGCCTCAAGACAGCGGATGCCTTTAACTTCAGTTTCCGTTCGGCATATTGGGTGCAGAATTGGGTGAGCAACATGGTATACTATCGTTACAAGGACCTCTTCCCCGAACTGAAAGCCGTGCGCGATCAGCTTGATGCGGACTATAACCAGCTTGTGGCCGATACGGACAAACAGGCGCTTGCAATGGGCGAGGCTGAAGCAAAGAAATTCCTCAGCGCTTTCAGCCATCGTGCCGCTCAGGGAATGCTCAACCAGTGGGTGGAATTGGGTCAGAAACTCATCGTTAAATATAACGATATGACCGTAAAGAAGGTTGACGAGAACGGACGTTACCTGAAGACTCCCGGCGGAAATCCCCGTCCTGTAACCCGTCCTGGTTATCCTGAGACTTTCCGCAAGCAACTGATACAGCAGACTGGTGACCGCTTCTTGAAACCAAAACAGTAACACAGCGCTGTCGCACGCAAAGAACGGTGGTAAGAGGGGTGAAGGTATTTCCTCATACTGCCGTTCTGTTTTTTATTCGTTGTGTCTTTTGATGCAATACAAGTCGCAATCCCGACACTTTTACAAGGGCAGAGGGAAGAATAATGCTGATGATATAATTGAATAAGATTATGCAAACAGATACATTCAAAGATAAAGTAGTCATTGTAACTGGTGGTGCAAACGGAATAGGCCTATGCGTTGCCGATGAATTCCGCAAAGAGGGTGCCGTCGTTTATGTCATTGACAAGCAGGAGGGAGAGCACTTCGTTGGCGACATTTCCAAGAAAGAGGTGCTGGAGACCTTTGCTTCCGAAGTGTTGAGCAGGCACAACAAAGTGGATGTCATCATCAACAATGCCTTGCCACTGATGAAAGGGATTGATGAATGTTCCTACGAGGAGTTCCAGTATGCCTTGAGTGTGGGTGTGACCGCACCGTTCTATTTGGTCAAGCTCTTTATGCCGCATCTCGCAGAAGGTGCATCCATCATCAACATCTCTTCCTCGCGCGACCGCATGAGCCAACCCCAGACCGAGAGCTATACGGCTGCCAAAGGGGGCATTGCCGCACTCACGCATGCATTGGCGGTAAGTCTGTCGGGACGAGCAAGAGTGAACTCCATTTCCCCGGGTTGGATTGACACCGCATACACCGTTTACGATGGTCCAGATGCCACGCAGCAACCTGCGGGTAGGGTGGGGAATCCTATGGATATCGCCAATATGGTGCTGTTCCTTTGTAGCGACAAGGCCGGCTTCATCACCGGTGAGAATATCTGTATCGACGGTGGCATGACCAAACAGATGATTTATCACGGCGATTGCGGTTGGAAGTTGGAGAAATAAATGTTCTAAATATGCGATAAATATTGAACTTGCTAATAAATTTTAAAGATGGAGAAGAAATACGGAGAAGAATATAAAGGAGATTCACGTTTTGTGGCTGATTGTCGTAAATTGCAATCAATTTATCGTGTAGAGATTGGAGAAGAAATCCGTCCATATACAGATAGATATGGTAATGTGCATTATTATGGCAACTACATAAGCAATGGAGAAATTCCAAAGGAGAATTGTTGGAAGAATTTCTTGACCGAAGATGCTTTCAAGTATGCTCAAATGCGTACAAACCCAGAGAATAAGAAGACGTATGAAACCATTGAAAAGGACAGACTCTTCAACAATCTTCTTTCAAGCCAACCGATGGCATTCAATCTCTTCTGTCCGTTAAGGCAGATGCGTGAGGAATCTCCAGAGGTTGCAACCCAAGTGATAAAGGCGGCTTTGCCGGATTATCCAATACATAGGGTGACGGATGTCGACCTCGAGTTCATTCCTGAAAAATACACTGAACTTACAGGCGACAAGAGTGCGATGGATGCAATCATTAAGTTTGTGGATTCGGATGGTCGTGGTGGATTCATAGCTATAGAAACGAAATACTCTGAAAATCTCGGCACAAATGTTGCTTATGATAGGGATGAGAATGGCCAGAAGATTCCCCGTGTAAAAACTATCGAGGCGGTAAAAAAACTCCGATGCTTCAAGCCCGATATAGAAAAACTGATAGTAGAAGGTAAAAAAGGATTAACTCAGATATATCGAAATTTCCTATTGAGTGAGATGTATGGATTTGATGAAGAAATACAATCGTACTCGATTATCTTAGCTCCTAATAAGCATCCTTCAAAAGATAAAGAGTTCAATACTTTACACAATGAACTGTGCGAAGAATATCAACATAAGATAAAGCGAATTGACCTAGAAGACTTTGTGAATAAGATAATCAGTGTTTGCCCCGAAGAATATAAATCTGTTTTCGAGCGATTCCATGACAGGTACCTTAATTGGGATAAACTGAAAAATTACTAATAAGCCAAAAATGCTTGCATATACCTATATAGAAAAAGGAAAGTTCGCTTTGGTGGAGAAGCCGAAGCCTACACTTATTGAAACCACCGATGCCATTGTTCGTGTGACGATGAGCAGCATCTGCACCAGCGACCTGCATATCAAGCGTGGCAGTGTACCTCGTGCTGTTCCGGGCATTACCGTTGGACATGAAATGGTGGGAGTGGTGGAAGAAATCGGCTCCGAGGTTACTAATGTAAAGCCAGGCGATAGAGTTACTGTCAATGTAGAGACCTTCTGCGGAGAGTGTTTCTTCTGCAAAAATGGCTATGTGAACAACTGTACCGACCCGAATGGCGGTTGGGCTTTGGGATGCCGCATAGATGGTGGACAGACGGAATATGTGCGTGTACCGCTTGCCAATCAAGGACTCAACCGTATTCCCGATAGCGTGACCGATGAACAAGCCTTATTCGTTGGCGATGTCCTGGCAACAGGATTTTGGGCAGCTCGTATCTCAGAGGTTACCGAAGAGGATACCGTACTGATTATAGGAGCAGGACCTACGGGAATCTGTACTCTTCTTTGCGTGATGCTTCATAAGCCCAAACGCATCATTGTATGCGAAAAGTCTGAGGAAAGACGTCGGTTTGTGCAAGCGCATTATCCCGATGTACTGCTTACCACTCCCGAAGAATGCAAGGACTTTGTTTTAAAGAACAGCGACCACGGAGGAGCCGATAGAGTACTCGAAGTCGCTGGAGCCAATGATACCTTCCGCTTGGCATGGGAGTGTGCCCGTCCCAATGCCATCGTAACGGTGGTTGCACTTTATGACCAGCCCCAGGTTCTTCCTCTGCCTGACATGTACGGCAAGAACCTCACCTTCAAAACGGGTGGCGTGGATGGATGCGATTGCGAGGAGGTTCTCCGCCTTATCGAACAGGGTAGGATAGACACCACTCCGCTCATCACCCATCGTTTTCCGTTGAGCGAGATTGAGGAAGCCTACCGCATCTTCGAGAACAAGTTGGATGGAGTGATAAAGGTAGCAATAGTGAACGAATAAACTATGAAAACATTAAGTAAAAATGCCATTATAGGCTATCCGGCCGGTATTATTACCGGAATCACATACGGCCTCAATCCGTTGTTTGCTGTGCCTCTGATGAATAACGGTGCATCCATTGAGTCGATACTGTTCTTTCGATACTCGTTCGCCGTTGTTCTGCTTGGCGCATTCCTCATACTCACCAAACAGAGTTTCCGGATAACCTCACGTCAGGCGGGAGTGTTGCTTGCACTCGGTCTGCTGTATACGTCAAGCAGCATATTCCTTTTTGAGGCATACAACTACATCGCATCAGGATTGGCTACAACACTGGTATTTCTTTATCCCGTGCTCGTGGCGATTATCATGGTCTTTCTGCGTGTCGTTCCTTCGTGGCCCGTGTGGCTTTCCATTGCCGCAACATTTGGCGGCGTGATAATAATGTCACAAGGGAGTGGGGGCGATTCGATAAATCCTGTCGGTGTAGCCCTATCCTTGGGCTCGGCGTTGGTATATGCTTTGTTTATTGTCATCATAAACCGCAGCAAGGCAATTGCCCGGATATCCAATACTCTGTTGACGTTCTATTCTCTCACGGTCGGAGCAATCGTTTTTTTTGGTAAAATATCTTTTTCGGATACGCCTATCTCCGCTGGGATTACAACAGGGGGCGATTGGCTGAATTTAGTAGGTTTGGCGCTATTGCCAACCATTGTTTCAACAGCCACATTAGCCATAGCAACCCGAAATATAGGCGCAACCAAGGCCTCTGTGCTGGGTGTGTTTGAACCAATCACAGCAATCCTTATCGGCACACTGATGTTTGGCGAACCTTTGACAACGAACATTCTTCTGGGCATCGGCATCGCCATTGTTGCTGTAACCTTTATGATTTCTGCAACAAAACGATAAGGTTAGAGTCAAAATTATTATACAAAAATATTAGTTGAAGAAACCATGCAACCTCCCCCAGCAGAAAACTCCACCAAAGAAGAAAGACAGGCCTATGTCCTTGATGCCTGGAAATGCCTGCATTGTTGCGACGAGTGTGGCAAGTGCCGCATCCTGAAAGGTCGGGATGCCGAAGCGCTCTATGCCGACTACATCGAAGGCAAGCGAAGTTATATGGATATTACTTTGGAGATTAGGAATTGTTCTATGAGATAACTACATCAATTAGTTGCAATATTTCAAGTATTAGCTTTTGTGCGTTATAATAAAAATTATTGCTGTCCGGTAAACGTGTGTAAGGGCCTATAATCACTGATTTTCTTGCTTTACAAGCCCCCCTTGAAAGGATGTTCACGGCTGTCCGGTAAAAATCTCTTTGATAAATGTGAATAGACTAATCATATATGGTTGTTATTTCCCATTTTAAGCTTTATTCTGCACTTTTCCCCCTAAAATGGCTCATATGTATACCAAACATATCGGCTGTCCGGGGAAATGTTGTTTTTGAAACGCTTCATGATTTTTACCGGACAGCAATAATATTCAACATGACAAAGAACGTGTTCTATGGTATGATAAGCTTCCTTGCGCTTGAATGTCCGTCCCGATAATACACCACCTTGATGTAGATTCCGCTTTGTGGCTTTGTTCTCTTTCCGTCAAGGGTGTAGTAGGCCACGGAAACGATGTCGTCGGGTGACGGATTGGGCATAACCGTGTTCGGAATGGTGCCAAGAAGCGTGTCGTAGATGGTGGTCATGTTCCGCTTTCCTATGGTTGGGTGGTAGAACGCGTAATAGGAGCATCCGCCGTCGGGATACCTTCCAATGGTTTCCTTTGTGGAATGCGCATCATATCTGATGGTGTCCTTCCATTTTCCGTCGGCTGACTGAAGGGAAAGGAAACCGCCGTCCGCATTCTTCAGCTTGAAGGGCAGATGCGGTTGGGTCAATGGCGCTTTTCCGTCGCACCATATCACCATGCGTCCGTTGGGCTGTATGGTCGTATTCACTCCCCAGACCGTTTCCAGACGGTATTTGGTCGGCTCGGACGGGTCGTCGCTGAAATACATCCCGGCCACATTCACGGGCTTTTCCCCTCTGTTGTATAGCTCAATCCAGTCGGCACGCTTTCCGTAGTCGTTCACGAAGATGTCGTTTCCCGCGCTCACCTCGTTGATGCAGACGGGCGAAATGTCAGCTTCGATTTGTGTGTCATACACGGCTGTGTATGTGCCTCCCTTCTCAATCAGACACTCCTTTCCGCGGCTTGTCCATTGTCCGTCCTGGTCTTTCCATCCGAGGAATGTGCAGCCCTCAGCCGCTTCTGCACGGAGTCTAACCGAGCCGAACAACAGGCCAGAGAAACTGTTTGTCGGCAGCACCTGACCTTCTATATGGACAGACGCCTTGGCGCTGTTGGTGTTGATGTTCATAAACATGCCCTCGCCAAGACGGTAGGCATTCGCCAGCGACTGGATTCTGGCCTTTCGGAAATCCTCTCCCCACATCTCCTTCTTCATCTTCCTGTATGTCCACGATGTCTGACGGTTCTCGAAGGAAAGGGCTTTCTCCACCAATCGGCAGATGCTGTCCGCCACCGCCTGGCACCTTTCGGGCGTGTAGACACTTCCGTGTAGGATGCAGTAGGATGTGACGAACTGACGGCAGAACGTTTTGCTGCGTTTCAGATTGTTGTAGAGCGCCAGCACCTCGTTCTTGGTGACACCCTCAATGGCCTGCACATTGTCCGTCCTCTCCCATGTCAAGTCCTGGTCGAACAGCACAAAGTGGAACTTGCCGTCCTCCCTGGTGCGGTAACCCTTCACGTTGTTGCCGTTCAGCAGCCAGTCGTAACTGCCCGTGTAGCAGATGACGGCCATGTAGCGCACAAACTCCTCCATGTCCAGCAGTGCGCACACCTCTGCGTATCCCTCTTCCGTACCCGCGTTTTCCGAGAGGGCAATCAGGCGGTCGAAGGCCTCGCGGTCTCCTCCTTTCTGCTGATAGCCGCCGCTGCTGTATTCGAATCCGTCCATGGCGTCATCGTCGTACCCGTAGTTGGCACAGCCATGGAAACGGTTGTTCGGCTCGCGCACGTTCATCATGGCCAGATACCTGCCGTTGACGAACACATGGACGGGCTGATATTCCTGCGCATCCACATAATACCCGCTTGACGTGAGCGCCTGCTGTGTGATGGCATCCTTGATTCTTGGCCCGCCGTCCGTCCGGTTGTTGTTGCCGCCGTTGCGTATAATCAGCTGCTTGTACTTGCAATATGGCTTTCCGGCAAACACAGGACTGCCGAAATCCCCGTTGTCGTCATAGAGTTTCCTGGCCTTCACCTTGAACGATGCCGGATAAAAGTGGCGGCTGTGTCCACCAATGACTTCGAATCCCGCTTCCTGGTTGACAATCATCCTGCCGTCTGCCGTCAGGTATTCAAAGTTCACGGGACGTTCCCAGTCCATGTTCAGGTTGGACCTCACCGTGCTTCCCCTGTCAATGATGCCATTATTGCCGATCACGTAGCAGCCCATCCAGTCGTCGTACAGATTGCGCGGATCGGTGGAAATGGCCACTATAGGCAGATAGTAGTCCCAATCCTTATATATATACGTGCGCGTGACGATGCCGCTCGGCAAGAAACCGTCGGCAAAGAGGCGCAGACGCAGTACGGTGGTCTGTGAGATGCTGAACCGTCCGTCCGTGCTGGTCTCTCCATTCGCCAGCGTCGGCGTGCTGCCGTCAAGGGTATAGCGTAGGGTGGTGCCTGAAGGAATGTCCACACGCACGTTGAAACCACTGTTAAACAGCCTCGAATCGCAGTCCACCAGAGGAAGGTCCAGCATGGTTTCCGCATAATGTCCGGCATTGGCGGCTCCCGGTGTCGGCAGTCCGCAATAGCGCCATTCGTTTCCCATCAAATCCACTCTGGCATAGCTGCATCTGGGAACGGATGCGGGATAAGTTACAGAATAGTCCACATCCTTTCCGTTGGCCGACAGATACAATGTGCCGCCGTTCCTGTCCAGTTTGAATCTCACTTGCCTTGCCGCATCTGCCCCGAAGTTGCCATCGGCAGCGTTGTGGTCGAAGAAGACGCATTGGTATGCTCCGGGAGCCAAGACCCCATAGCCCGAGAGCTGGTGCTTTGCCGGCACACTCGCCTCGTCGCTGACGTACCATCCGTCCAGCGCGATGTCCTTGCTCGTCGGGTTATAAAGTTCAATCCATCCGCCATAGTTGTTGGAATGGTCAATGGTCTGGTCAATGTTCGCCACGCAGATTTCCGTGACTATGGGTAAAAGGGTAAATGTGTCATTGCTTTGGGCATTGATACCCAAAACAAACATGAAAAATCCTATAAGACAACAAAATCTGTTCATTATTGCTGTTTTGTTTACAAAGGTATTGATATTTGTCGAAGCATCCAAATGGAATGTTGCCTTGTCCGCTTTTTTGTGGCTTTTCAGACCTGCAAAACGCCAATGTGATGCTACATTTGCACACTGCAAGGTATAAAAATGGGAATGCGGTACGATATTTCCTCTATGTAAGCATGAAAAATGAAAATACGGTTCTACATTTCGTTTCTGCAAGTATTCGGAATAAAAATGTAGCATCAAATTTGCCTTTTGCAAGTATGGGAAATGTGCAGGCGTAGGCTCGCAGCCAGATGCTGAAACGAGTTCAGCATGACGCATGGTTTGAAAGTCTGACAAAAGATGAACAATATCCAGTAAGTCATCCTGAACTTGTTTCAGGATCTCACCGAGGACAGGAATAGGCGTAGGCTCGCTTCCAGATACTGAATCGAGTTCAGCATGACGGAATGATGAGTGATTGACGGTGGACGTTGGGCGATGAACGACAATGGAAGTACCCTCAAGGTACACGCTTCGGTTTAAATGTCTTTTCTGCATATCGATTCGGATTATTGATTTTCAGTGGTTGGTAGCGGGGGATTCGCTTTCGGATAGGTACAGACGTATCCTGCAGAAGGTGTTTTTACCTTCCGAAACAGTGAGAACCATTAAGATTAAGGGAAATTAGAAGTCGTTCACCACACGTTTCTGCACTTCATCGCTGTTATACGACCTTCGGTTCTGTCGCAGCTTTGCGCCCCAGTGGCAGGTAAGTGACAACAGCACTTGCCGGTAGTGGTGGCGGTTGTTGAAGTACATTTGTGTCTGCCCTATGTCTTCCCACCCCTTGGTGCGCGAGGCCAGCAGATTGCGGCACGCAAGGTTCAGGACAAGACGGTCCCTGAAGCAGCGGTATTGCAATCCCACATCCGCCCGATAACGCGCCTCCAGCGTTTGGAAGAGGTCTTTTTCGCGCGAGGAGTAATTGACATTCAGATTGGCCGTCCAATTCCGCTTTCGGTCAAGAAAGAACGAGGTTTGGAGCGAGGCCGTATAGGACCATCCCTGCACAGTGGGATGCGTGCGTTCCTTGCTGTTCCTGAATCTGTTCCAGCTGACACCCTGCTTCAGCACCGCATTCATCCAAGGCAGATGGCTGAACGTGTAAAACGAATTTATGCCCAGACTCTGTTCGTCCACCGCATTGTCCCATGTGGTGAAGACAAACGGCCAGCCGGCGTGTCTGATGCGCGTCATGCGGTCGGGTTGGTAGGCATAGAAAATGTCAAAGTCGAGCCAGCCTTTGTAGTTGTATCCCATGGCTGCCTTGTAAAGATAGGACGGTTTCAGTTCCGGATTACCGGCAGAATAGTTATAGGCATCGTAATGTAGGCTGTCCGGATTTAAATTCAGAATGTTCGGCCGTTCTATGTGGCCGCTCAGATTCCATCTGAAGGAATTTCTTTTGTTGGGCGTGTAATTCACGTTCAGTATGGGAAAGAACCGTCCGTATGCCGAATGGCCGTTCTCTTCCAGACTGCTTGTCTGCGTGCGTCCGTTTGTCCAGGTTTGTTCGTAGCGTCCGCCAATCCGATACGAGATACGCTTGCCCAAACCGCCACCGTATTCGGCATAGGCGGAGAGAATCTGCTCATCATATACAAAATCGCTCCATTCCGTATAGTCTTTTTCCCAAGTGTCCGTCAGCTTGCGTGCGGTGCGGGTGTAGGCATATTGGGCACCGGCTTTCATGCCGCCAATTGTGGCGTCCGTCTTGGCCGAATAGTTGTTTACTGTCTGGTCAATCACATTCTGATAGTTGGATATGTTGCTTTGGTTGCCCGGTAGGGAACCTGTTTCTGAACTTCTCAGGTGGTCATTCATGCTCATGCGGTAAAAGTCCAGGTTGTAGTCAATCTTGCCGTCTTTCAGCCGCAATTTTTGCGAAGCGTTGGTGTTCAGCGAAAAGGTGTGGGTCTTCTCGCCGCGTTGCGTATTTGTGGTGGCGTCCTTCAGTCCGTAAATGTTGTTCTGCTCATATACATGTTCGCCCTTTTCGTCAAGGTCGCGTCTGCCATTGGCATACAGGGCATAGGCTCCCAATGCCAATTGTTCCGAGGCGTTATAGTCCATCTGCCAACGGGCGGTGTAGTGGTGGTTGCCGATATGGCCTTTGTCGGCATTGGTCTGCGTTACCCGGGGAAAGAAGACAATTCCGTTTTCGCTATATCGTGTGTTGTCCCAGGTGCCGGCCACATTGAGCAACGAGGACACGTTGCCGCGGTTGAACACCACATTGGCGGTAGCCTCATCGCCATGTTCCGCATATTGGGTGTGGGCATAACCTATTGAGCCGCCCATATAGTCGTTGTCCTTTTTATTCAGAACCAGATTGATGACGCCCGAATTGCCGCTGGAAAGGAAACGGGCGTCCGGCCTACGTTCAATCTCAATTCTTTCCACTTCTGATGCGGGGAACGACTTGAGCATCTGCAGGGTTTCCGCCGCTGAAAGCCGCTGTTCCTTGCCGTTGATGCAGAAGATGATTCCTTCGTCTCCTAACACAGAGATGCGGTTGTCGTTCAGTATGACTCCAGGCGCATATCGCAACAGGTCGGCTGCATGGACGGCGCCGGCGATATGGCGGGTGTCGAACACAAGTTTTCCACGTTCAATGCGCAATAGGGGTGAATGGCCGTCCACCACAACCGGATATATGGAAAGGGTGTCGGGCTGCATCTGTATGGTTCCCATTTGGAAGTTCTCACATGGAAAATACTGTGTTCTATATCCAATATGGGAAATGCGTGCAATGACCTTTTCCCTCTCGCAAGGAATGGCAACACGGCCGTCGTTGTTCGTCACTCCTCCCGTCAGCAGGGTGCTGTCCGTGGGCGATAGCAAGGCCACATTGGCAAATCCCAAAGGCAAACGGTTCTCATCCGTAATGCTACCGGTGTACAGGGGAATTGTTCTGTGCAAGCTTTCCACATAGATCTCGTTCTTCCCAACGGTTTTCACCCTGACGGGATAGAAGCCGACAAGCTGCTCCAATGCATCTGGCACAGATTTGTTGCGGACAGTTGCCGTAACACGGAATTCTTCCAGTTCATCATACATGAAGTTGATGACATAGCGGCTCTGGCTGCGGTTCAGGTGGCGCAACACTTCAGAGAGTGACGCGTCACAGAAGGTCGTGTCTATCTTTTGGGCAGCGAGCGCAGGGCAGATGCACACAAGAAGAAGGGAAATGAGAAACTTCTTCATTTAACGACAAGCTTGTTGTTTGCCACCACAATGTTTACGCGCTTGAACTGGTTCAGTTGTCCAACCACTTTCTGAAGGCTGTCCTGTGGTTTCCATACAAAGTAGAACCGCAGCTTGCCAGCCTCTTTGTTCATTACTTCGGACTGCATGTTATGACAGGCTGCAATGTCGCGAACGATACGGGAGAGCGGCACATTGTCAAAGACCACGGGCTGTACCGATGCGTCCGTGCGCTTCGATTCTTTGTTTGCCGTCGTTGTGGTTTCCTTCATTTCCACCGCTGCTGTCTCTTGCCCGTTTTTCCTCACCATACGCACTGTGGCAAAAGCGATGCCGGAAAGCATAAGCACACCGGTGATGACCGCTGCGGCACGCAAGAATTTGCGTCTTGTGCCAGAAGTCTGTATGGGTTCTGCAACAAGACGTTGCCATTCTGATTCCATTTCCTCGTCGCTTATGTCCCTTTGTGCGCTATAGAAGCCCTTTGTCATAGCCATCAGGGCGTAGCTTTCGCGACATTCGGCATCGGAAAGAATCTCAAGCCATTGGCTTTCTGTATAGGCAAAAGGCCGTTCGGCCATCTGCAGCAAGTGGTGGGTCTTATTCATATCGACAATCTTTTTTAAGGTGGTTACGCAGTTGTTGAAGGGCATTGCGAAGGTACTTATAGACAGTGGTTTCGCTCACGCCAAGGTGGGCGGCAATCTCGCGGAAGGTCATTCCGTCATTGAAATGCAGTTCTATTACCTTTCGGCAGACAGGAGGCATCAGGTGGGCAATGCCTTCTGACAGCGTCTTCAGTTCTTCAAGCAGGGTATCTGTTTCAGGAACAGATCGGTCAAGTTCCAACAGATAGAGTTGTTTCACGCGTTCTTGTATTTTACGTCCCCGTATTACGTTCAGGCAACGGTTCCTGACGGCGGCAAGCAGATAAGCCTCTGCCGTGTTCCGTTGGAGTTCAATGTTTGGCGAGGACAGCAGTTGGGCAAAGACATCATGGATGATATCCTTGCTTTCGGCATCATCGTGCAGAAGCATTGCGGCAAGTTTGTACATTTGCCGGTAGTGCATGCGGAACAGTTGCTGGACGAATTGTGTCCGCTCTTCCGCTCCCATCTTCTTGGTGCTGTAATCCAATGCTTTTGGTTTCATACATTCATATAACACACGAAACTCATTTTACTAAACACCATACGTCAACTTTTTTCCTCTATTCTGATGTTTTTGTCTTTTCAGCTTCATTTTTCGACATTTTGAGCGATGAACAGAGAGCGATGAGCGACGAGCGACGAGCGACGAGCGACGAGCAGTGAGCGATGAGGGGGTAGGGACGTTGCGTGCAGCGTCCGAAGAGTACACAAGAGTTATAATCTCACGCGAATCTCGCGAATCTCACAAAATATTACTTTATGCCTTTGGCGGGATTGGCGGGATTTGCGTGAGTGAAACAAATCTCAATTCCCATAGCAGTAATACTGCGTTGCCCGTTTAAGATATCTTCTACAGCCGTTGCAGTATATCTGCATCGGCCCATGCAGTATATCTGCTCTGAAAAGCCAATGCGGTGCCCCGATAAAGTCACCGCATTGCATCCGCTCACGCACCGCATTGTCTTAACCGATGTAACGAATCGCCTTTACTTTGCCGATGAATCGCCTTTCATCCTGCAATGAATCGCCTCTACTTTGCGGAGAAAGCACGTTTCGTTTTTTTATAGGCACGCCGATACTGCGACAAATGACCACAGCTCACGGCTCATTTAATGAATATCTTCCGTCCGTCCTTGATGAACATTCCCTTTTTAGGTTTCTGCCATAATCTTTGACCTTGAAGATTGTAAAATGCGCCTTTGGCCTGAACGGGTGTGCCGGTGTGGCTGATGCCAGTGGTATAATTGTCTCCACCAATGTGGATATTATAACAGCCGCTTGCAGGAGCGGGAAGTCCCTGGAAAGTTATCACATCCTTTCTATATGCATAAGTGCCGCCATCTACGTGTGGGGACAGTTCACAACTGTACAAACGGTAAATATCATCTCCATCCCGGTAAAAGCAGGTGTATTCGCGGTGTGGCCATCGCCATGCTATGCTTTGAAATACCACTTGCCCGTTTTCAAAGTAACATTTGGAATACTCTTCTTTAGAATCAGATTCGTAGGCTCTGTCTATCCAACCAGAATCATGGGCAAAAAAGGGATCTGCATTTATTTCTCGTGCAAGATTTTTTCCGTAATAATATTCCAACCACAATGTGTGGGAGTATCTCACATTATCTAACCGGTCAATCATTAAAAGATTGGTAAACGATCCGAAATCTTCCAGCCACTGGTCTGAGCGCTTGCCATCGGTTGTCCTTACTGTAAATAGTCTCTTGGTTACACTTTCGCCTAATCCGCAAAACGATATATTCACAACTGTGTCCTTGACCGTTTCTACCACCCATTCCATACCATTGAATGTGGTGAAACGGTTGCCCGGAGTAAGATTGAAGTCAAAAGCGATTGTCTCTTTTTGGGAGTTGAAGTCGTAGATAACAATCTGTTTGTCTGCCCATCTGTAATTGTAGCCGTATTGTAAGTTAGTGGGGTGGTGGCCAGTAATGTCTCGGACCCGAAAATACTCTTTCCCATTTTCTGCCATTTCCTTACTTCCTAAGTATTCCATAATGGTTGGCTTCTCCTTCCCTTGTTCCATTACGGCCAAAGCCCAATACCGTTGGGCGCATATTTCAATAGCGAATGATGAAAGCAGAACGGTGATGAGAGTTCTGAGGATGGAATGTTGTTTCATGATAATCCGTGTTAAGAGATTGTGTGGAACCATTTCCGCTACAAAATTATGAAAAAGTCAAAGACCCGCCAAAGAAAGCTGTACACAAAATCACACACGAAGAGATTTTTTGACGATGTGCGGTGAGTTATGAGGATGAGGGTTGCCGATTCCCGTCTTCCAGACGCCATTTATATGGAATATTATTAAAACCGGAGGCTTGAAAGCCCCCGGCTATTCATGTTCCCGTCTTCCAGACGTTTTCTCTTTTCCGTAATTATATATAAGTAGTGGCGTCTGAAGGACGCGATGCCCGTAAGGGCGAATAGCCGCGGGTTCTTGAACCCGTGGTATTCAGGCGTCCCCCACACATCCGCCGTCTGCAAAGACGGGAATCAGCAACAGCATTTGAGCAATGAGCGATGAGAGGTAGGGACGTCTGCGTGCAGCGTCCGAAGAGAATACATTGGGTTATAATCTCACGAAACTCACGAAATTATGCTCTAAGCCTTTGGCGGGATTTGCGTGAGTAAAAACCTCGGACGCTGCACGCAGACGTCCCTACATTTCCTCTTCTCATGCTTATTATCATCTCGTCATGCTGAACTTGTTTAACGTTGTTCAATTTGCTCACGCTTGGCATAGTTCAAGCAAGCTTGTCTCTGCTCTCGCTTAATCGCAAATTTCAGCATCTCACCGCGAGCCTTTCTTGTTCTTGTCCGCGGACAGATCCTGAACTAAATTCAGGATGACATTGTGCATGGAGTCATGCTGAACTTGTTTCAGCATCTCGCCGCGAGTCTTGATAGTGTTTATTGCTTTGCGCTGCTTCGCCAATGGCCAATGGCTAACAGCTAATGGTTGTTGTTTGGAATTCCTCTGCAAAGTTACACCTTTATTTTGTAATAACAAAATAAAAATAGGATTATTTTTGAGTTTTTGTAAAATTTTATTGGAATTGTGTCTTTTGGTGGCCGATATCCCCAATTTTTGGCGTGGCGAGATAAAATTTACGGCT
>JAFNXL010000043.1 GCA_017379075.1 Bacteroidaceae bacterium | reverse complement strand
GTTTTGTGCCAAGGACGTGTGCGATGCACTGGGGTATGACCAGACACACAAAGCGGTGAAAAGACACGTAGAAGAGGGGGATGGGACGAAACGTCCCACCCCTACCACAAGCGGAATTCAGCAGATGCTTTTCATCAACGAAAGCGGTGTTTATGCCCTCATCCTCGGCTCCAAACTGGAGAGCGCACGGAGGTTCAAGCACTGGGTGACCAGCGAGGTGCTGCCTTCCATACGAAAGCAGGGGGGATACATGGTGGTACGTCCCGACGAGAGCGACGAGGCTATTATGGCCCGTGCCCTGCAGATTGCACACGCCACCCTGATGAGGAGGGACGAGGAGATTGCTCGGCTGAAACCGAAGGCGGACTATGCCGACCAGGTGCTGGACTCCGTATCGTGCCTCACCACCACGCAGGTGGCAAAGGGCATGGGCATGACTGCCATGGAGCTGAACCGCATTCTGTGCGAAAAGGGCATCCAGTATGGGCAGAGCGGGCAGTACCTTCTCTATGCCTCCTATGCCCGGCAAGGGCTAGCGCAGAACCGCACGCGCACCTTTCTGGACCTCTTCGGCACCGTTCACACCACCTCGCAACTGGTGTGGACCGAGAAGGGTAAGGAATTTATCCACAAATTATTGTTAAACTAATTTTTTTACTTCAAAGAAATGAACGTAATAGGAAAACTTATGGCAGCCCCTGTGCTGCAACAGCGAAACTTTACGGGACGCGACGGTGCGGCCCAAGTGTTCAACTTCCGTACCATTGTGCTGAACTGCGGCACGGACTCGCTTGTGGGCGAGATGATGGGAGAAACGGCGGTCAGATGGCCCCATCAGCATCTGCTGGAAAGCGTGGCGCTGTGGTCGGCCGATGTAACGCTCCACCTTCGGCAGTTCCAAAACCAGAACGGCGAGACGAAATCGGTGACGGAAATTAGGGTGAATAGGCTGGAGCCGTTGGCGTGAGGGAGGAGGACCCTCCCCCCTGCCCCTCCCAAGGGAGGGGAGTTTATAGCTATGAGTTGCGAGTGATGAGTAATGAGCAAATACGTCTGTAAAGACGGGGAACGGCAACGTATCCGGGGACTTGAAAGTCCCTCGGTATTTAACTTCGCGTCTTTCAGACGCCCCTTAATAATGAGGACTTCTTGTCTTCCACGGGTTTGAAAACCCGCGGCTATTTAACTCCCCGTCTTCCAGACGACCAACGGCCAATAGCTAACAGCCAAAAGCCAAAAGCCAAAGTAAAACAAAAGAGACCAGACACAAGTACATTAGTTTCATAAGAGCGTAGGCCAAAACTCAAAAAAATGTTCTTTTGTTCTTCTGTCGAAACCTCTAAACATTAAACTCTAAACAAACAAAAGCAAAATGATACAAATAGATTATGTAAAGAACGTGCGCTCACGGTGCGAGCGCCTGAGTAAAGAATTGTTCATCGGGCTGATAAACTCGGCCGAGGTGAGGCGGTGGATCAGCTATGCCCGTCTTGAGGAAGAGGGGGCGCTGGAAAGGGCGAAGGGCGAGCTTCCGGGCATCTGCTGGCAAGCCACCTTCAAGGAGGGCAGGCGGACGGACGCGAACGCACAGCCGAACGGTCTCTGCGCCCTGGACATCGACCACATCAGGCAGATGGGATTGCCGGGCATCAGTACGCCCGAGGAACTCTGGCTGAGCTTCCGGGAGAGGGTGGACGAGCTGGACATCGTGTGCGTACACAAGACCCCAAGCGGAGACGGTCTGCGGGTGGTGTTCCTGTGCCAGCCCCAGTTCAATACCCTTGCCGACAACCAGGCCTGGCTGGCGGGCGAGATTGGGTGCCAGTATGATGCTGTGTGCAAGGATTGGGCCCGGCTCTACTTCATTTCTGTGGCCGAGGAATTTTATTATGTGGATTGGGAGACGTTGTTTTAGGGGACAACAGACAACGGACAACAGACAACGGACAACGATCAGCGGGCCAATGGCTAAAAGCCAAAAGCTAACGTATAAATCAAAACAACAATGAAACAAATTAAAATGATTTTGGAGGGGGCGGCGGAGTGTGCCGTTCCCGCAATAGCCGGAGAGGGTGAAAGGGCTTCTGCGGCGATGGAAAGGGCCTTTCCCGAACTGATGGAGAAGGGGTTTGAGGGCAAGGAGTGGATTCGTATGTGGCTGGAGGAACAGCAGATATACGGTGATGTGGAGCAGGGAAACCGCAACAATGTGCTGGCACAGATGGTGAAGGACATGAGGTATGTCTTCGGCAGCGCGGATGAGCTGAAGGAGGCTTTGCCCGACTGGGGACTGCCACAGAAGGAGGTGGACGCGGTGGTGAACAGCCATTGGGGCAAACCCAAGGGCACGTCGGTTCCGCCCCTGCTGAAACGTGTGGCAATGCGCATGGCCGGGGAGACGGAAGACGACAACCAGGAGTTTGTGCGGATGAACCCCATTCCGGCGAACCTGCCTTTTCTGATGAGGTATATCATAAAGTTGAGCCCGTCAAACGAAAGGGCGGTGCTGCTGGCCTCGCTCCCCATCCTGGGCAATCTGCTTACAAGGCTGCGGTCGGCCTATCTGGACGGCAACATGGAAAGCCCCATATTCATGACCGCCATCAAGGGGGCGCAGGCCAGCGGAAAGTCGTTCCTGAACCAGCTTTTCGAGCTTCTGGCGTGGCCCATGGTGAGGGACGACGAGGAGAGCCGCAAGCGGGAAATGGAGTTCAGGGAGAAGATGCGCCAGGCGAGAAACAAGAAGGAGCAGCCCGAGAAGGAGACTTTCCCCATACGCATTGTGCCTGTGGTGGTGAGCAATGCGGTGCTGATTAAGCGTGCCGACGAGAACCGGGGGCAGTCGCTGCTCTCCTTCACCACCGAGATTGACAGCGCGCTGAGAAGCATGAAGGGGGGCGCATGGAGCGAGAAGTCGGACATCTACCGCCACGGGTTCGAGGGCGGAAGAATGGGGCAGGACTACATGAGCGACAACTCGTACAGCGCAAGCGTGAACCTGCGCTACAACCTGCTGTTTGCGGGCACGGAAATGTCGGTGAAAAGGTTTTTCAGAAACGTGGAGAACGGACTCAACTCGAGATTCATGTTTGCCAGCATGGCCGATGACCGGGCGCAGAGGATTGTGAAACGCACGCTGGACAAGGCGGGCATGGAGAAGGTGCGCCAAGAGGTGCAGAGGCTTTATGAGATGGGCAGCAGCCCCGGAACGGACGCGGAGGTGGTCATCCGCCTGCCCCGGACGCTGAAAGCGCTGGAACAATGGACGGACGAGCGCATAGACGAGTATCTGGAAAGCGGCAACGAGGCGTTGGAGATTCTGAGAAGGCGCTCGTGCCTGATTGGTTTCCGCGCGGCCATGGTGATGTATGCCCTTTGCGGATGCGAGCGGAAGGTGGTGACGGACTTTGCCCTCTGGGTGGCCACAGAGACGCTGAACGGGCAGTTGGCCTTCTTTGGCAAGGAGCTGAACAAGAACGAGGAGGAGTGCCGAAAGATTAGGATGAGCGGCATCCGCGAACTGAGGAACAGCAAGAACATGAAGATGCTGAGCGAGCTGCCCGACGAGTTCTGCAAGGAAGACCTGATTGACCTGAGACGGAAGAAGGGGCTGGATGGCGAGTGTGGGTACATTTTGAGCCGATGGTTGAAGTCGGGAGTGGTAAGAAAGGAGTTTCAGACGTATTACAAGCTGAAAAAGGGGGCATAGAAAGCCCCTTTTTTCGCCTTTTTGCAAATTTTGCATTTACTGAATTTTATACCCCATTGTGTATCAGTGGGTTGTAACTTTTTTTGCATTTGCATTTGTTTTTTGTCCTTAAAATTAGTGAGTTTGTCTTTTTATGTCTATATTTGCAACATAAATCCTATAATACTTTATTAACATTGTATGTCTGAAAACAAAAAAAGCATTGTTTCGTCGGCTTCTTTTGCCGATTCAAAACCCCACTATGAGTTGTTGGACGGTCTGCGCGGAGCGGCTGCACTGATGGTGGTGTGGTATCATGTGTTCGAAGGGTTTGCCTTTGCGGAAGGCAGCGCCATTGATGTCTTCAATCATGGCCATCTGGCCGTGGACTTCTTCTTCATGCTTTCGGGCTTTGTCATCAGTTATGCCTATGACGACCGCTGGACAGCCCTGGGAGAGAAGCGGCTGACGCTTGGCAACTTCTTCAAACGCCGCCTTATCCGCCTGCATCCCATGCTGGTGATGGGTATGTTCATCGGCTTCATCACCTTTTTGATTGGTGGCGGTGTGAAGTGGGACGGCACGGAGACGCCCCTGCCCTGGGTGTTCCTCTGTCTGCTGCTTTCTTTTCTCTTCATCCCAGCCTATGCGGGCGCGGGATATGAGGTGCGCGGAAACGGCGAGATGTTCCCTCTGAACGGCCCGGCATGGTCGTTGTTCTTTGAATACATTGGCAACATTGTGTATGCGCTTCTTATCCGCCGCCTTTCCAACAAGGCGCTGGCTGTGTTTGTGGCGCTGGCCGGAGCCGCTTGGGCATGGTTTGCCGTAAGTGACGTGTCTGGCTATGGCATGATTGGTGTGGGATGGGCTGCAGATACGATGAACCTCTGCGGCGGTTTCCTGCGCATGATGTTCCCCTTCTCCATGGGTATGCTGCTGGCGCGCAACTTCAAGCCCGTGAAGGTGCGTGGCGTGTTCTGGCTTTCGATAGCCGCATTGTTCGGCCTCTTCTCCATTCCTTATCTGCCTGCCGAACTGCTGCCCGTGGAGGGTGTGTGCATCAACAGCGCGTTTGAGGTGCTGTGCATCGCCTTCGTGTTCCCCGTCATCGTGTGGCTGGCGGCATCGGGTGTGACAAGCGATGTGGCCTCTACAAAAATCTGCAAGTTCCTGGGCGACATCTCTTATCCGCTCTACATTGTGCACTATCCCGTGATGTACCTGTTCTATGCCTGGCTCATCGAGACCAAGCAATACACCCTGGCCGAGACATGGCCCGTGGTGCTGCTGGTGTTTGCCGTCAATCTGTCTGTGGCCTATGCTTGCCTGAAGCTGTATGACGAGCCGGTGCGCCGCTGGTTGTCAAAGTGGGCAAAATAAGAGACTGTTTTTTCTCTGATATAAAATAAAACCGTATCTTTGTGGCACGTTTTACCATTAAAGATACGGTTTCATTTATGCTTGCTCATATTGTCATCAAGGCTCTCTTCACGTTTATTCCGCTTCTTCTGGCGCTTATCGTTTTCTTTGGCAAGGGGGATTCCCTGATTGCGGGCTACAACACAGCCAATGAGAAGGAGAAGGACAAGTATTATGCGGAACGTCTGCGCAAACTGGTGGGCGGAGTGATGTTTCTTGTGTGTGCCGTCATGTGGTTACCCGATATACTGGGCAAGCCCGACAGCAAGCAGCTCTATTATGTGGTCACCGCCATCATAGTCATTGCCGCCATTGCCGTGGTTGTTCTGGCCAATACGTGGGCAAAGAAGAAGTAGCCCTTACCTCTTCCCGCTTTCGCCCGGAAGCGTAATCTTGAACATGCTGCTGGTGGTGTGCTCGCGGCGGATGATGTCGGTCATGCGGGCCACAATCTCGGGGTTTTCTGCAGCCACGTCATGGTCTTCGTGGAGGTCGGTGGCAAGGTTGTACAGGCTGACCTTTCCGTTCTTGACAATCATCTTCCAGTCGGCCATACGCAGCGCCATCATGTCGGTTTCGTGGAATTCCCAGTAGAGGAACTCATGCTTCTTCTGCTTCCTGTGCTTGCCGCGCAAGGTCTTGGCAAAGGAAATGCCGTCGAACCGCTGTTCCGCTGTACTGGCCTTCAGGCTGTAAGCGTCGCCGTCCAGGCCGGCATAGTCAAGGAGGGTGGGCATGAGGTCGTAGAACGCCAACTGGTGGTCGTTTACCGTTCCGGCTGGCACATCATGCCCCCAGGCGATGAAAGGGACGCGGATGCCACCCTCGTGTGTGGAACGCTTTACGCCCCTGAGCAGGCCGTCGCGGTTGAACCAGTCGGGGTCGGCGCCACCCTCTGTGTGCGGGCCGTTGTCCGATGTGAAGATGACCAGCGTATTCTCCGCCAATCCCTTCTCTTCCAGTTTTTGCAGTATTTCGCCCACTTGTGTGTCCAGGCGGGTAATCATGGCGGCGAACTGGGCGTGGCGGTTTGCGTTCCTGTAGTACCACGACCCGAACGCGCCTCCAAAGGGGCTGTCATCGCCCTGGAACTTGTCGGTGTAATGCTGCAGGATGCTGTCGTTCGGCTGCCACAGTTCGGCATGGGGAAGGGTGTAGGTGAAGATGCCGAGGAAGGGTTCGTCCTTGTGCTGGCGGTCTATCCATTCCAGCGCATAGCGGTGGATGAGGTCGGCCGAGTATTGTGCGCGGTTTTCATAATCGGGATGTCCGCTACTGACGTCGCGATGGTTGATGTTCTGCTTTAATGTGTCAATGACAACGTGTTGGTCGCCATACTTTTCCGGGTCGTATCTGTTCAGAAAGTTCGGGTAGTAGGTGTGTGCCTGGAATTGGCAGATGGGGCCATAGTAGCAGTCTATTCCACGCAGGTTGGGCAGCGATGCCGAGCTGCTTGTCTGCCATGCGTCCGTGTCCGTGTTGCCCTCGGCGTCAGTCTTGTAGGTGTCGGGGTGCTTCATGTTGTAATAGCCCGCCGCCCACTTGCCGAACATGCCCGTCTTGTAGCCGGCTTCCTTGAACAGCTCGGGGATGATCTTGTGGGTGTTCTTGTATGGCTCCTGTCCAATGACATCATAGTCGGGGTTCTGCCCGAATGCGTTTTGCCGAAGGCTTCTCTGCCAATACTCGCGGTTGCCCCTGACATGGACGTGACCCGTGTGCTGGCCGGTCATGAAGCAGGCACGAGAAGGAGCGCTGACGGGACTGCCGGCATAGGCCTGTGTGAAGCGCATGCCCTCGGCAGCCATGCGGTCGAGGTTGGGGGTGGAGATGAGTTTCTGCCCGTAACAGCCAAGGTCGCCATATCCCATGTCGTCGCACATGATATAGATGATGTTGGGGCGTTGGTGCGCCATTGCGGTTGCGGGAAGGCCTCCGAGCAGAAGGAACAGAATGTCGGGACGGGTTTTCATGATTTCTGTCGTGTAAAATACGTGTTTTTATTCTAATGCAAAGCAAAGATACGGGAATTACATTTCACTGGCAAATAATGTGTAAATATTAAGGAAGGAAACGTGTTTTTGTTCCGATTTTTATGTATCTTTGTGCGCAATAATTGCAACAGAAACCCCTAAATTTTACATAAGACATGAAAAAGAACTGGTTATTAACCGCGTTGTTCCTTTCGTTTTCAGTCCTAAGCGTGGCCCAGGATGTAGTTGTAAACAGTGACCATTGGGCTGCTACGGATGCGCTGGGACGCACCGTGGGACGATATGACAGGGCAGAGAAGGACAAGCAGGTGTTCATGTTCTACTGGACATGGCACGAGCGCCACGATGCCCCCGGTACCGAGGTGAAGAACAATACGGAAATCATCCGACAATATCCCGAAGCCATGCAGGATGCCAACCATCCCGCCTGGACAAAGAAGGCCACTGGAAATTATTTCTGGGGCGAGCCGCTCTTCGGATACTACCGCACCACGGACACCTGGGTGCTGCGCAAGCATGCCGAACTGCTGGCCGACGCCAAGGTGGACGGTGTGTTCTTCGACTGCACCAACGGTACCTTCACCTGGGATGCCAGCACAGACTCGCTGCTATATGCCTGGGACCAGGCACAGAAGGACGGTGTGAACGTGCCCAAGATTGCGTTTATGCTGCCTTTCGGCTTCAGCGAAAACTCGCTTTATTCCCTTCGCCACCTCTATGACAGACTCTACAGCAAGGGAAAATACAAGAACCTGTGGCTCCATTGGAACGGAAAACCCGTGATTATGGCCTATCCGCACAACCTTACGGACAGCGAGCAGGACCGTGCCATCAAGGACTTCTTCACCTTCCGTCCCGGACAGCCCGACTATGTGGACGGTCCCAATCCCGCCTTCCCCAACCAGTGGGGATGGCTGGAGAATTATCCGCAGCACGGCTATGTGCCCACGACTGACGGCAGCTATGAGCTGGTGACCGTGGGTATTGCGCAGAATGCCTGTCCCGAGACCAAGGGACATTGCAGCGCCTTCAACAAGCCAGGCTCTCACTCGCGCAGCTATTCCAAGCGCAAGGGCTTCGACCCCCGTCCGGACGGCTACCTGTACGGATGGAACTTCCTGGAGCAGTGGGACAGGGCGTATGAGCTTGACCCCAAGGCGGTGTTCATAACTGGATGGAACGAGTGGATTGCCGGAAAATATACGCGGGAGAACAGTCCCTGGACGGGCGACCCCTTCTCCTTTGTAGACCAGTTCGACTCTGACCGCAGCCGCGATATTGAGCCGGTGAAGACCTGGGGCGACTATGGCGACGTGTACTACCTGCAGCTGGTGGACCGCGTGCGCAAGTTCAAGGGAACCGACGCACAACCCGCCGTGTCTGCGCCCGTGAGCATCATGCCCGGACAATGGAAAAAGTGGGCAGACGTGCAGCCCTTCTATGCCAGCTACAAGGGCAACACCCGTCACCGGGATGCCAAGGCCTGCAGCCAGTACCACTATGTGAACACAACCGGACGCAATGACATCGTGGGCGCAAAGGTGGCTCGTGATGACAAGTTTGTCTGCTTCTATGTGGAGACAGCGGACAAGCTCACTCCTTCAACGGATGCGGCATGGATGCGCCTGTTCATTGACGCGGACCGAAACAAACAGACCGGATGGCAGGGCTACGACTTCATTGTGAACTACAAAAATCCCATGGGCGGAAAGGCCTTTGTGCAGAAGAGTCACCAGAACAAGTGGATATGGCATAATTGTGGCGAGGCTTCCATGAGCGTCAATGGAAACAAGATGATGCTCCGCATCCCGCGCAAGGTGTTGGGCATGGAAGGAAGCAAGCTGGACTTCGAGTTCAAGTGGAGCGACAACATGCAGGACGAAGGCAACCTGATGGACTTCTATGTGAACGGCGATGTTGCGCCCGGAGGACGCTTCAACTATGTATATGCTGAATAATTAAAACCCAAATCAATCATACACTAAGAATCTTAATGTCTACAGAACTAATAATCTTTACGGCTGCCTCGCTCCTGTTGGTCAGCCTTTTGCTCTGCCGAACCGGTTTCAAGTTTGGACTCCCCGCCTTGCTTATGTTCCTTGTGGTGGGAATGTTGTTCGGAACCGACGGACTGGGCATTCAATATGACAACACCAGCCAGGCGCAGTTTGTGGGTACACTGTCCCTTTGTGTCATCCTCTTTTCGGGCGGTATGGGTACCAAATGGAAGGAAATACAACCCGTATTGGGAAAGGGTGTCATGCTTTCCACCGTGGGCGTGGTGCTGACCACCGTATTGACCGGAGCTTTCATCTATTGGGTCACCCCCAAACTCTATGACGGCCGCAGTTTCACCCTGCTGCTGGCACTGCTGTTGGCTGCAACCATGGCCTCGACGGACAGCGCTTCGGTCTTCAACCTGCTCTCCTCGCAGAAGATGAACCTCAAGCACCGCCTGCGTCCCATTTTGGAGTTCGAGAGCGGAAGTAATGACCCCATGGCCTATTTGCTGACCATTGTGCTGCTGCAAGCCATTACGGATGGCACTTTCGACCTTGGCGCATTGGGCACCAAGCTGGTTGTGCAGTTTGCCGTGGGCCTTTTCTTCGGCTTTGGCATGGGAAAAGTCATTGTGTGGAGCATCAACCGTATCACCCTGCAGAACGGCTCGCTCTATGCGCTGTTCCTTTTCAGTACCATCTTCATCACCTTTGCCGTGAGCAACGCTTCCGGTGGAAACGGCTTCCTTTCGGTCTATGTGGCCGGTATGCTTGTGGGCAACAGCCGCATTGCACGCCGCAGGGAGATTGACTCCTTCATGGACGGAATGACATGGCTGGTGCAGATTGTGATGTTCCTCTCGCTCGGACTTCTGGTCAACCCAAGCGACATGATGAGTGTCATTCTTGAAGCTCTGGTGGTGGGTGCGTTCCTGATGCTTGTGGCGCGTCCGGTCAGCGTGGTGCTTTGTCTGCTGCCCTGGATCAAGGAGATGAATCCCAAGGCCGTAACCTTCATCTCGTGGGTGGGACTGCGCGGTGCCGTGCCCATCATCTTTGCCACCTATCCCGTGGCGGCCAATATCCCAGGCTCTGAAATCATCTTCAACATAGTGTTCTTCATCACACTCCTTTCCTTGCTTGTACAGGGAACCACCATTCCCTTTGTGGCACGCAAGCTGAAGCTGGACGAGCCTTTGGAGGAACACGTGAACAGCTTTGGTGTGGAACTGCCGGAGGAGACCGGAAGCTATCTGACCGACCTTGTGGTTACGCCCGAAATTCTCTCCGAGGGCGAGCGCCTGATGAATGCCCGTCTGCCCAAGGGTGCTTTGGTGGTGCTGGTGCGCCGTGGCGATGACTATCAGGTGCCCAACGGACAGCTGGTGCTGGAAAATGGCGATGTGCTGCTCCTGCTTCAACGAGAAGAAATCAATACATAATATTAATATGTGATTAACGATGAAAAGAAAAATCTTCTTCTGCGCCCTTCTTGTGTGTCTGATGCTTGCAGGCGCACACCAGGCTTATGCCCAGGAAACCTCTAAAGCCCTCCGCGCCTATGTGGAGCAGTATGACAACTCGTTCCAGTGGAAGGTGCTGGACAGCCTCCGTACCCAGGACGGCACGGCCTACCGCCTGCGCATGCAGTCGCAGACTTGGCGCGGCTTTCCCTGGATTCATGAGATGGTGGTCATTGTGCCCCAAGAGGTGAAGCACCGCCACGTCCTGCTTCATGTTACCGGTGGTTCGGCAAACAAGGAGACCGGCGAGCCCAACTATCACGGATGGGACGAGGGCATCATCAGCATGATGGGTCATAGCGCCCGCCACTGCAACGCCGTAACCGCCGTGCTGTGGCAAGTGCCCAGACAGCCGCTCTATGACAATCTGTACGAAGACGCGCTGATGTCCTACACCTTCCACCAGTATCAGCTTACGGGAGACCAGACCTGGCCGCTCATCTTCCCCATGACCAAGAGCGTGGTAAGTGCCATGAACGCCATTGAGGAGTTTGCCGCCCGCAAGTCGTTGCCCTGCCGTAAGGGACGCTTTGTGGTGAACGGCGTATCCAAGCGCGGATGGACTACATGGATGACTGCCGCCACGGGCGACTCTCGCGTGGTAGCCATTGCGCCGATGGTCATCGACATTCTCAACATGCCGGTGAACGTGCCTTACCAGAAGCACATGTACGGCGCCTACAGTATGGAGATTCACGACTATGTGGACCTGGGACTTACCGACCTGCTTGCCTCCACAAAGGGAAAGGGACTGCTCGACATGGTGGACCCCTATTCGTACCGCTCAGCGTACACCATGCCCAAATGGCTGATGCTGGGCACCAACGATGAGTACTGGACGGTGGATGCCGTGAAGAACTACATGTACGGTATTCCCGGCGAGGAGCGCATTACCTATGTGCCCAATGCCGGACATGGTCTGGGCGACCGCAAGGCTGTGGCGTCCTCGCTCGAGGCATTCTTCCACCACACCATCCACGGCCGCAAGTATCCCTCTTGCCAGAGCGAGCTGGTTGAGAAGGACGGCCAGTTCCAATTGCAACTGAAGACGGGCAGGGGAGAACTGCTCTCCGCACAGCTTTGGCAGGCAGAGTCCGAGACCAAGGATTTCCGCAAGTGTCGCTTCACTCCCGTAGACCAGCCCCTGCCTTCTACGAAGAAATTCAGCGTTCCCGTGTCATTGCCGCAGAAGGGCTACAAGGCTTTCTTTGTGATGCTGACCTACAAGCATCCCGCAGGATACGACAGCTTCACGCTCTGCACCCGTATGTACACCGCCGACACCACAACGGTTTTTGACAGCCCCTACGAGGTGCCTGAAGGAATGTTCCAATAAAAGATTTCCCTTTTTTACGCTGTCCGGCGTTGGGCCATGCTCCAGAAATGTTTCAGAAGCAAGGTCTGACGCCGGATTCTGTTTCCGCAATTTTCATAGCCGTGGTCTGGAACGGGGAGAAACTTCAAAATGTTATTCAACCTTCATCCCGTTTGGACATCGCCCAAGAAAACAACTGATACAAAAGAGGGAGGACGATGCAATGTCGTCCTCCCTCGCTATAGGGTTGTATGATTTTCCTTCCGCTATCAGCCAAGGAAGCTGATGAGCACACCGGCGGCAACGGCTGAGCCGATTACACCGCTGATGTTGGATGACATGCAGTAGTTCAGCACATGGTTCTTGGGGTCGTACTTGGTGCTGATGGTGTTGCACACACGACTTGCCATGGGCACTGCAGAGAGGCCGGTGGCGCCGATGAGTGGATTCACCTTCTTCTTGGCGAAGAGGTTCCATGCCTTAGCCATGAAGATACCGCTTGCGATACTGAGGGCGAAGGCGCAGAATCCGCCGGCCACGATACCGAGAGTCTGCACGTTGATGAAGGCGTCAACCGTCATGGTTGCACCCACGCAGAGGCCCAGGAAGATGGTGGCAGCATTCATCACACCGTTGCTTGCTGCATCGAACAGACGGCTTGTGTCGTTACCGATTTCTTTTACCAGGTTACCGAACATGAGCATACCTACGAGACTCACGGCTGTGGGCACGAAAATGGCCACAATGGTGGTTACGGCAATGGGGAAGATAATCTTCAGAACGCGCATGTTCTTGATTTGCAGTGCGTCGGGGTAGAGCTTGTCCTGCTCTTTCATGTTGATTCGGAGCTCCTTCTCAGAGCAGAGCAGTCGCACCACCAAGGGGATGATTACTGGTACAAGAGCCATGTAAGAGTAGGCTGCAATGGCAATGGGACCGAGCAGGTGGGGAGCCAGTTTGATGGTGGTGAAGATGGCTGTGGGGCCGTCAGCACCGCCAATGATGCCAAGTGAGCCAGCCTCCTGAGGAGTGAAGCCCACGAGCAGAGAAATCAGCAGCACGGCAAAGATTCCCATCTGTGCGGCAGCGCCGAAGATGGCGAGCTTGAGGTTGCGCAGCATGGGGCCGAAGTCGGTGAGCGCACCCACGCCCATGAAGATGATGGGGGGCAGCAGTCCGCTCTTGATGAGTGCATAGTAGAGGTAGTTCATCAGACCCAGGTCGTGCGCAATCTCATGAAGAGGCATCGAATAGATGTTCTTCATGGTGGTCACTCCGTTTACGGTAACGGGCACCATGCCTTCTGAATCGGCCTGGATTACGCCCATACCGCCACCGGGGAAGTTGGCGATGAGCACACCGAAGGCAATGGGTACAAGCAGCAGGGGTTCGTATTTCTTTACGATTCCAAGATAGAGAAGCACAAAGGCCAGCAGATACATGACGAGGAACATGGGGTTCTCGCCAATGGCTCCGAAGGCAGTCATCTGATACAGCTTCTCAAGGATATCCATTAACATTTCCATAATTACTTGCTTTAACGGGGATTATGTGAATGACTTGACGTGGGATTACTTGCGTGCGATCTTGATGATGGGATCGTCCTCCTCCACGCTGTCGCCGTTGTTTACCAGCACTGCGGTGAGGATGCCGTCGAAGTCGGCGCGGATGGCGTTATAGGTCTTCATGGCCTCAATGTAGCCGATGACGTCGCCAGCCTTTACTTCCTGTCCTACTGCGATCGGCTGTTCCTGTGCGTCCTTGGTGCGGAAGAACTTTCCTTCCAGCGGAGCTAGAACATCCTCGCCCTCTCCGGCTGCGGCAACGGGAGCGCCGGCAGCAGCGGTTGTGGCCGCGGGAGCCTCGGCACCGTAGGCAATGTTCACCTCGTAGGTCTGTCCGTTCACGCTCACCTTGATGCTCTTGGGCATATCGGCAGCGGCGGGAGCGTTCTTCTTGGCCTTGCGCTCGGCAAGGTCTTTCTCGAAGTCGGCCTTTGCCTTTCCGCTCTTGTAGGCCTCGTACTGTGACGGATGCATGCTGTACTCGAACAGTTCTTCCAGGTCTTCACCCAGTTCCCATCCCTTTTCCTGCATCTTCTTCTTGTAGTCTTCCAAATCATCGGGATAGTAGCCCTGAGGATCGTTGGTCTCGAACTCGCGTCCTTCAGCCTTTGCCATGTCCTTCAGTTCCTGGGCTACGGGGCCGGGCAGCTGTCCGCTCTTGCCAAGAATCATGTCCCAGATGTTGTCGGCAATCATGCTCCAGCGTTCCTTGCCCTTTTCCATCTGAATGACGTTCATCAGCGCCAGGTTCTTCACATATTGTGAGAAGGGGGTAACCAGGCAGGGGTATCCCACCTTGGGCCATACGTAGGCCACCTCGTCGAACAACTTAACCAGCAACTGGTCTGTAGTCAGTTCGGGCTGTCCGTTCTTTACCTTCCACTTGTTCAACGACTTCAGGTTGTCTTCCAAGTCGGTCATTAGGCTTCCCATCATACCACCGGGCAGACCGGGCTTCACCAGCAGAGAGTTGTTGATGTGGTTCAGTTCGGGGATATAATAGCCTAGGAAATCGTCGCACATTTCCTGAATCTGGGTGCGCACTTCCATGTAGGCTTCCATGTTGATGTCCTTCACCTTGAATCCGGCGTCCTTCAACATTTCCTGCACGGCAATGATGTCGGCGTGTCCGGTACCCCATGAAAGGGGAGCCATACCGCAGTCGATGTAGTCACAACCGGCTTCTGCCACTTCAAGGATGGAAGCCATGTTGAAACCAGGTCCTGCGTGAGAGTGGTACTGCACCACGATGTCCTTCTTGATGGCCTTGATGCCAGCAACAATCTTTCCGCAGCTTACGGGACGGCCGATACCGGCCATATCCTTCAGGCAGATTTCCTCGGCGCCTGCCTCAATGAACTGCTTGGCCAGGTCTACATAGTATTCCACTGTGTGGATGGGGCTGTGGGTGATGCAGAGCGAAGCCTGGGCAATCATGCCGGCTTCCTTTGCGTATTGGATAGAGGGGATTACGTTGCGTGCGTCGTTCAGACCGCAGAAAATACGGGTGATGTCTGTGCCCTGGGCTTTCTTCACCTTGTAGAACAACTGGCGGAGGTCCTTGGGACAGGGACTCATGCGCAGACCGTTTAGTGCGCGGTCCAACATGTGGGTTTGGATGCCGGCCTCATGGAAGGGCTTGGTCCATTCGCGAACGCTCTTGTTGGGGTTTTCGCCATAGAGCAGGTTCACCTGTTCAAAACCGCCGCCGTTGGTTTCAACGCGGTCAAAGCATCCCATTCTGATGATGGCGGGAGCCACTTTTACCAATTGGTCTACACGGGGTTGGTACTTGCCCGCACTCTGCCACATGTCGCGGAATACGAGACTGAATTTTACTTCTCTTTCCATATTTTTCTTTTACCTTAATTTTGTTTGATGATTAAAAAGGGCGTGGAACCAATGTCTGCCCTAAAGAATTATGGGTTGTGCAATGTGGTTGTCTTAGATTTTCTTGGCAGAAGCCACATGGCCTTTTCCGCCAGTAATCTGTTTTACAACTTCTTGCAAAACAGCCATTGTGCCTGCGTCAATTGTAGCGGGTGCAGCGGCTGCCGCTTTCTTTGGAGCCACAACCTCTTCGGGGGCTACCTTGTTCACGAAATTGATGAGCAGCTTGCCGCCGCTGATCAGAATCATAAGGATGAGGAAGACAGTACTCATGCCCACCACCATCAGTTGGATTCCTAAACCGATATTTTCCATAAATATATGTGATATATGATTAAAATTCACGAAATTGCGACAAAGTTACAAAAAAAAATGCAATTTTGGGCTATTTCATGGGGCTTTATTGGCGTGCGAAATCCATTTTTATGCCAATTTCATCGCATTGGGCTTTCATGGGTGGGTTTTCCTTGAAGATGGAAAGCGTAAGGTGGTTGATTTGGGGGAAAGTGTCCATCAGCGATTGGCCTGAGCGGTACACCAAATGTTCCAGAAGCTGGCTGGGGGTGTCTAGTTGTTGAGTTATGCATGATACGATATCGGCATAGTTTATCGTACCACTAAGTTGGTCATCGAGATATGCTTCGGGGGTGCAGTCGAACTCCGCTTCCATGCTGACATAAAACCATGCTCCCACAATGCGTTCTTGGGGGAGCACACCATGTCGGGCATGGATGCGCAAACGTTCTATCTTGATGGTTGCTGTCATTCTTCTTCCAGCGGTGCGTTGGGCTGATAGCGTTTCAAGGCGCGTACTACACCGGTTGTCCAGGAGTTGATGTTGTCGCTGTCAAGTTCCAATGAGCTGACAAGCTTTATCACATGGTCAATGGGCATGCGGTAACGGAGCACACCGCTGATGAGCTTGGCGTAGTTCCAATATTCGGGGTTGAATTTCTCGCTTAGTCCCTCTACGGTAGTCTTGTAACCACGTTTGTTCTCGAACTGGAAATCGTAGCGTTTCTGCCCGTTGCGGCTTGTGTGTTTGATGATGCGTCCGCTGGAAACACTCTTTGGCAACATGATGCCTTCTTCATCATCCATCAGTCCGGTGAAGATTTCATATGGATAGCCTTCATACAGACCCACAAACGCTACCCATTTCTCGCGTTTGTTTTGGAAGCGCACTACGTCACACTCCAGCACGTCTGGGCGGACTTCCAAAATGGGAAGTGAGGAGCAAATTTGGGGAGAGCTGAGGAAACCTTGTTTGAATAACGATTCGGCCAGGGTTATCGACATGGCTTCATTGGCGTCCTTGGTGTATCTGCAGTCTGTGAACACTTGTGCAAGTGTTTCTTTGCTGTTCTGTTCCACGAAAGCTTTGTTCTCGGGCAGACTTTCTTTGTATTCGTACAGGTTGTCGATACGTTCGGCGGAGTAGGGCTGGTATGTTTCTTGATGCACAAATGCCTCCAATGGAAGGCGGTCTGTCAAGGCTGGCTCCTCATCCGGCCATCCAACCGTAAGTGTGGCTACAGGCATGACGAGTGCGGGCAACTTGAGGGTGTCTATGATGCCTTGTGTCATATAAACCGTTGTACCAAGGAAGCAGATGCCCAGTCCGGCTTCTTCAGCAAGATTGCTGAACGTCTGTGCATAGAGCAGGGCGTCTGTGGCGGCATTCTGATAGCTTAACAGATTGTCATATCCCGGTGTGGCTTTCCTAGCTTCGCACCAGTCTGTTGTTCTTCTGAAATCTGCGCAAATGGTCAGCACTACGGGTGCTTCTGTAACCATCGGTTGGTTGAAATGAAATGGTGCAAGACGCTTCTTCATCTCTTCATCACGGGTTACGATCACGCTGTAGAGTTGCAGGTTGCCCATTGTCTGGGTGCGGGCAGAATCTTCTAATAACTGATTCAGCAGCTCATCGGTGATGGGCTGCTGATTATATTTTCGTATGGTACGTCTGGTTTTTATGTTCATCATTGTAGACAAAGTTTTTCCTCAATGAGTTTCAGAGTATCGCGGAGCTTTTTGCTCACTTTCAATTTATTCTCGATGTTCTTTATACCATGGCTTACCGTTGCATGGTTACGGTTTCCCAACAATGTACCTATACGGCTTATAGTAAGCGTGGTATGTTTTTGTGCCAGGTACATGCTCAGCTGGCGTGCCTCAACGATGTCTGCTTTTCTGGTCTTGTTGTAGACGTCTTCCTGGCGGATGTTACAGCAAGCGCAGGTCTCCTCCACAATCTTGTCAATGGTGATATTGCGCTTGTTGATTGCCGGTTTGTTGTGCTTGAGAATGCGCTTGGCGAACTCAAGGTCAACCACTTTCTTATTATATACGATGGAATTGGCAAGCAGGCTATGTACGACACCTTCCAATTCGCGCACACTTTCACTAACATGTTCGGCGATATAGTTGATGACATCCTTGCCGATGTTCAGTCCATCGTGTTGTATCTTGCTTGTCAAGATGGCTTGTCTGAGTGCTTCTTCGGGCTTTTCCAATTCTGCAATCAATCCCCATTTGAAACGGGTGAGCATGCGGTCTTCCATTCCGGATAATGCGTGTGGGGGACGATCGCTGGTCAGGATAATCTGTCTTCCGTTTTGATGCAGATGGTTGAAGATGTGGAAGAAGGTATTTTGGGTGCCCTTCAATGATGCAAATTCTTGTACGTCATCAATGATAAGTGTATCAATACTCTGATAGAAGTTGATAAAATCATTCACCGTATTATGGCGCACAGAATCCGTGTATTGTACCTGGAATAGGTGGGCGCTGACATATAGCACACGTTTGGCGGGATAAAGCTGTTTGAGGCGTGTGCCAATGGCATTGACAAGATGGGTCTTACCCACACCGCTCGGTCCGTATATGAATAAGGGATTGAATGTCTGCTGGTTGGGGTGCTCAGCAATAGCCATACCAACAGAGCGGGGCAGTTTGTTGCTGTCTCCTGCAATGAAGTTGTCGAAATTCAACTTTGTATTTAGTTGTGAATCTAAATCCTGTGCGGGAGCACTAGCCTGCAGTATATTCGGGCTTTGGTTGGCGGGCCTATTGCCAGTTGCAGTCTCAACAAAAGGACTTCTGTCGCTTTCCTGCTCGACCAAGGAAGAAGAGGTAATCTTGACGATGTAGTTCAGACGTGTCTTCTGACCGAAAAAACGGAAAATGGCGGCATATACAAGCTTACGGAAATTCTGTTCAATATATTCATAGAAGAACTGGCTGGGTACATATAAGGTAAGCAGCCCAGACTCGGCATCGTATGACTTGAATTTAGTCGGTACGAACCATGTCTGGAATTGTTGCTCGTTCAAGTTGCTTTGAATAAAACTTAAACAATTCTGCCACAATATTTGTGGTGCTTCTGCCATGTCTTCCTTGTTTTATATATTAAATTGTATTTCTTTTCTAAGGTGTACTTATCCCTTTTTCGACTGCAAATTTCGGTATAAAAAACCATATTACAAAATCTAGCTTTAAACCAGACATCTTTAGCAAATCAATTGCAAATTATTGTTAATCAAAGATACTTAGCCCATTCGTTATAGCACGATTTGTTTTGCCTGTTTTGAGATTTTAACTATTTGATATTTAGTTTGTTTGTTGTAATTGGGTTTTATATAGCGATTCTTTCTATCTGTGTGTAAGTTTCAGATTTTTTATAAATTAGCCAACCTTCCGACTATGCTTTTAGGAAGGTTGGCTATTTAGATTAAATTTAAATAGAGTGAAATCGGGGTGCTTTTTGCCTTATTCTTCCTTTTTGCCAAAAACAGAGAAGTGAACGTAGCGTTTGGGACGCGCTTTCAAGTCTTTCATCAGCTCGTTTGCGCTGTTTGCTGTCTCAGACAAATTGTTGTAAAGGGTAGGGTCGTTCATGAATTTGCCCAACGTTCCTTGAGGATTCTGCATTTGGGCAATCATGTTGTTTACGTTGTTCACCGTTGCCGTGATTCCATTAAGGGTTGTCTGCAAGTCAAGCTGGTTCAAGTTGTTCGTAAGGGTTACGATGTTTTCTCCTGCTTGATTGAAAGTTTTTGCCATTTGTGGCATGTCCTTTGCCAGCAGCTTGTTCAGTTGGATTGAGCTTTGGTTCAGATTGGCAGTCAGTTCTTCTGCATTGTGCAGGATTTGTGCAAGGGCGGGATCTGCCGCAATGCGGTTGAGTGCGGCAAGAAGAGAATCCATTTTGGCCAAAATGGGCTCTACCTGAGGAATCATGGCTGACGCTTTTTCCATCAGGCCGTTTGACTCGTCGCCTATGATGGTGTCACCTTCTGCATAAGCATCTTCCACGCTTCCGGTCAGGTGCATGTTCAGGGTACATCCGCCCAGCATGGCTTCGTCCAAAGCCACTTTGCATGCTTTGGGTATGCGAAGGCTTCTGTCTACAGAGATTTCCACAATAACTTTTCCGGGGTTCATGTAGTCGTATCTCACGTCGCTGACTCTTCCAATGTCAAAGCCGTCGGCAAATACTGTGCTGTTCTTGGTCAGTCCCTTCGCATTCTTGAATTGAAGATAGTAAACGGCGTCATTGCTAAAAATGCTCATTCCTTTCAGAAAATTGATGCCGAAAAATAATACAATGAGGGCTATTGTACCCATCAGTCCGATTTTAGCTTCTTTGGATATTTTCATAACTTGTTCTTATATGCTTTGAATCCTTTGTAAATACTTCTTGCCAGCGCCTTCTGTCCGGCTGCACTTTTCAGATAGCGTTCTTCGTCGGGGGTGCTGATATATCCCAGTTCCACCAGCGCGCTCGGCATACTTGTCTCCCGCAGTACCAAGAAGCCGGCCTGGAACACTCCTTTGTTCTTTCTGCCTGCGGTTGCGGCAAATTCCTGTTGTACGTTTTTGGCAAACATCACACTTTTTTCCATGTTTTGGTCTTGCATGAATTCGAATATGATGTAGCTTTCGCTGCTTGACGGGTCAAAACCTTCGTAGTGTGTCTTATAGTTCGACTCCATGGTGATGACGCTGTTCTCTCTCTTTGCCACTTCAAGATTTTCCGCAGCTTTGTGCATACCCAGCGTATAAGTTTCTGTTCCTCTTGAAATTCTCCCCTTGGGCAGGCTGTTGGTATGGATGCTTACGAATAAGTCTGCTTTAGCTTTGTTGGCTATGTTTGCTCTTTCGCTGAGTTCAACAAAAACGTCAGTCTTTCGTGTAAAGATTACCTTGACATCTGGGAAATTAGCCTTTACCATTTCGCCAAATGCCAGTGCTACGGCCAGATTTATGTCTTTTTCCTTGCTGTTCTTGCCAATGGCTCCCGCGTCTTTCCCTCCGTGTCCAGGGTCAATGACGAGTGTGAATGCCTGTGCGTATATGCTTGCCAGAAGCAGGAATAAAATGGTCGTTATTCTTTTCATTGTCATTTTTTCTGCCGCAAAGGTAATGATTTTTTGTGATTCACCAAAACATTATATATTATAAGGTGTTAAAATGAACAAATCAATAGCTTTACAATTAACCATTCAAAAAGCAAGAGGCATCCAGTGTTGGTGCCTCTTGCAGATTTGTTTGAATTGTGCGGATTATATGATTTCCAATTCCTTGAATACTTTCTTGAGCTTTTCGACAGATTCGTCCACTTGTTCGAAGGTGTGGTTTGCCATCAGCGCATACCTTACCAGTGTGTCCTGGGGAGCGCATGCAGGTGGGATAACCGGATTGATGAACACTCCTTCTTCAAATGCACGGGCAACGGCCATGAAGGTCTTGTCTGTATTGCGTACATAAAGAGGAATGATGGGGCTTTCGGTGTCACCAATCTCAAAACCTTCTTCGCGGAAGCGCTTAAGTGCGTATTTTGTTACGTTCCACAGTGCTTCCAGACGTTCTGGCTCTGCCTGGATGATGCGCAGTGCTTCGCGTGCTGCGGCTGTGGCAGCGGGGGTGCAGCTTGCGCTGAAGATGTAGGTGCGGCAGGTGTGTCTAAGCCAATTGATAATGGAACTGTCTGCGGCAATAAATCCACCAATGCTGGCAAGACTCTTTGAGAAGGTACCCATGATGAGGTCAACTTCTTTAGTCAAACCAAAATGGTCGCAGACACCTCGTCCCTGACGTCCGAACACGCCAAGTCCGTGGGCTTCGTCCACCATAACGGTTGCGTTGTATTTTTTCTTCAGTTCAATGATGGCGGGAAGATTGCAAAGGTCGCCCTCCATGCTGAAGACACCGTCCACGATAATCAGTTTAACGCGGTTGGGCTCGCACTTCTGGAGTTGCTTTTCAAGGTCTTCCATGTCATTGTGCTTGAATTTCAACTGGGTGGCAAAACTCAATCTGCGTCCGTCCACGATACTGGCGTGGTCACGGTCATCACAGATAATATAGTCGTTTCTGTCAACCAGCTGGCTGATAACTCCGCTGTTTACGGTGAATCCGGTGGGGAAGCAAAGCGTTTCATCTTTGCCCACAAATTCAGCCAACTCTTTTTCCAACTGAACATGAATGTCCAGTGTGCCATTCAGAAAACGGCTTCCTGCACATCCGCTTCCATAACGTTGCATAGCTGCAATTCCGGCGTCAATCACTCGTTGGTCGCCGGTAAGGCCGGTGTATGCGTTTGAACCGAACATCAGCACGCGATGTCCGTCCATCATTACCTCTGTACCTTGCTTGCCTTCAATTTCACGGAAATAGGGATAGATTCCCTGTGCCATGAATTCCTGTGGCAAAGTGTACTTGGCGCATCTTTCTTGTAGTAAACCCATTATGTAAATATTAAAATCTATCAATTTTAAAAACTATGCAAAGTTAGCTCTTTTTTTTCAAATATCATCAAGTTCTGTTAAAAAACATATCAATATTGCACAAAAGGCACATTTAATGCAATAACTAAGAAATATTCTTTCTAATTTTGCATGAACGTAATTTTAAGATGAAAAAGAAAAAGGTTTGGTTTTTGGTAAATCCCATTTCCGGCACAGAAAACAAGAAGCGGATAGTGGAGATGATTCCCAGGTTCATGGACACTGAAAAGTTCGACACAAAAGTGTGCTATACTGAATACAGTGGCCATGCAGCCGAACTTGCGCGTGAAGCAGTGTTCAATAGTGTGGATGTTGTAGTGGCTGTTGGAGGAGATGGAACCGTAAATGAGGTTGCCCGCTCGCTCATCCACACCAAGACGGCTTTGGGCATTATTCCCTGCGGAAGCGGAAACGGATTGGCGCGCCATCTGTATATCCCAATGAATCCGGAAGGTGCTTTGCAGGTGCTGAACGAATGTGTTATCCAAGAATTGGATTATGGTCGCATCAACGGCACTCCCTTTTTCTGTACCTGTGGTGTGGGGTTTGATGCCTTTGTCAGCAGCAAGTTTGCCAATAGCGCCAAGCGCGGACTTCGTTCTTATATCGAAAACACGCTGATGGAGGGGCTGAAATACAAGCCCGAAACTTACGAGATTGAGGTGGACGGCGAGGATGGTAAGACTGAAAAGTATAATGCCTTTCTTATTGCCTGTGCCAACGCCAGCCAATATGGCAACAATGTCTATATAGCACCTTCGGCAAGTATGAGCGATGGGTTGATGGATGTCACCATCATGCAACCCTTTACAATGCTTGAGGCCCCACAGATAACCATCCAGCTGCTCAACAAGAAGATACAGCGTAACAGCCATATCCGCACATTCCGATGCCGAAGACTTGTCATACACCGTTCTCAGCCAGGGGTAATCCATTTTGATGGAGACCCAAAGGACGAGGTGGCTGATCTTGAGATTGAGCTTTTCCCCCACGACATAAGAATGGTGGTAAACACTAACGAACAACCTTCGCTCCCTCCATTGTTGCGAATGTTCAATGACCTGTACAACGATATGAACGAAGAGTTTACCCAACTAAAGGACGATATAAAGAAGACTCCACGCAGAATAAAGATTATAAATAAAGAATTGCTCAGAAAATTAAAGTCATGATAATTACACACCCCAATTGTAAGATAAATTTAGGTCTTAACGTGGTTGAACGCCGTCCCGATGGCTATCACAACCTTGAGACAGTTTTCTATCCTGTTCCTTTGTGCGACGAACTTGTCTTGGAAGAATCGGAAACAGACCAGATTGAGGTAAAGGGAATACCCGTTGACGGCGATATCTTTGACAATTTGGTGTGGCGTGCCGTAAAGTTGCTTAGAGCAGCAGGCCATGTCATACCTCCCATTCGTGTGGTATTGACCAAAAACATACCCAACGGAGCCGGACTTGGTGGCGGAAGTAGTGATGCGGCGTTCATGATAAAGATGTTGAACGATAATTTTTCGCTGGGTCTTTCTGTGGAAGAAATGGAGCGTTTGGCTGTTACGTTGGGTGCAGACTGTGCGGTTTTCATACAGAATAAGCCTGTGTTTGCAGAGGGTATAGGCAATGTTTTTTCTCCTATAGAACTGAATCTTTCCGGATGGTTCCTTGTCTTGGTTAAGCCAGATGATTTTATTTCAACCCGCGAGGCCTATTCGGCCGTAACCCCTTGCCGTCCGCTTTATGATTTAAAAGATTTGGTTGCCGACTCTGTGGAAACATGGAGTGGTCGCATGGTCAATGATTTTGAAAAGAGTGTCTTCCCGCTTCATCCCGTAGTGCAGGGCATTCGTGACAGACTTTATGAGCTTGGTGCGGACTATGCCTCAATGAGCGGAAGCGGAAGCAGTGTGTTCGGGCTTTTCCGCACTCCCATTGATGTGGGGAATGAGTTTTCTGACCATTTCCTCTATACCTGTGTGCTGCCGTAAGACCTTTTAAGTTTTGCACATCGCCAAAAGCGCTCATCCATGCAGTCACGCAAAAAGCAACACATTATTATATTATAATGGTGAGTTGTTTTTCCGGTGAATATGTATACATTTTTCTGAATGCAAAAATGCAAAAATACAAAAAGCGTGGATAGTTTTGGTAAAATATATTTACATAGGTTTTTAGGTAACGCAAGACATAATGATTTTCCTCGCGATGTAGTTTGAACTGCGTCCCGAGGAAAATTTCATTTCCTCGTGTACTAAACAATATTCATTTGAAAAATCTTTACATATAGCCTTCTTGTTGGTTTTGCATTTCGTGGATTGAAATAGGACTTTTATCGTAATTTTAATGCGAATTTCTGCTTCTGTTGCATATAAAACACGGCAAAACCATCATTGAAATAGGAAAAATCCCGCGCAAGATAGGGAAAACATCTTTTCCGTTCATGGTAAAACATATAATTTTGCAGCAGAAAACATAATTAAAGTTGAAAAGTTAAAAAGAAAGGAGAATATTATGAAACGCTACATTTTGACATTGTTTTTTGCCTGTATGACTTGCTTTGCGGCCTTTTCAATGAGTTACGAGCAGGCACGTAACGAGGCCCTTTATCTTACGGATAAGATGGCATACGAGCTGAATCTCAATGCAGACCAGTATGATTATGCTTATGAAATCAACCTCGATTATTTGCTTAGCCTGCGTTCGCACCGCGATATCAATGGATTGTGCTACCGTCATCGTTGCGCCGATCTCCGTGATATTCTTTATGATTGGCAGTACAGCCTTTTTATGGCTGCAGATTATTTCCTGCGTCCCGTTATCTGGCGCAATTCCTGCTGGCAATTTCCCATCTATAGCCATTATGCAAGAGGTCATTTCTTCTATTCGCATCCTCGAGTGTATCACCATTACGTAGGTGGTCATGCCCGCACTCATTATCACAATGGTTTCTATGCTGGTCGCAGACCTTCTTGGAATAAAGGCTTTAGGGGTACACACATGGGCCAGGTACATCGCGATCACCGTGGAGGCGGAAGAACCGTGCGTGGTAATGGATATAGTTTCAGTTTGCCCGATAAAGGGCAGGGCAGGCCTTCTGGTATGAGAGATGGAAGTGTGCGTTCCGATGCCCGTCCCCGTGCAGACCGTCCCGTTTCACCCCGCCAAGAAAGAGGCAGCGTCCAGTCGGGTCGCGGTTCAAGGGTTGAACGCTCTTCAAGCGATGCTGTAAAGCCTAATATTTCTCATGGACGCAATGGTCGTGTAAGTTTCAAGAATAGTAGCACTCGCACAACAGTTAACCGTCCGCAGGGAATGACTTCTCAATCGCGAAGCGCGTCAGTGGGCAGTCAGCAACGCCCACACCGTAACTCGCATAGTTCTCCTTCCCGAGGCTCTGGAGCAGGCCGGGAGTCAAGAAGTGGACGTGGTGGCCGTTAAGAGCAAATTGTCAAAAAATGCAATTAATGTAAGAAAAACAAAACTTTTTTACGGGTTAAGGCAAAGGTAGTGAAGGTTTTTTGGGATAATCTGAAAAATTTTCATTACCTTTGCATAATTTAAGAAACCAACTACCAAAAATACGATAATGAAGAAGACATTGAAGAATGTGCTCGTCCTTGGTTCGGGAGCATTGAAAATCGGTCAGGCAGGAGAATTTGATTACTCAGGCAGTCAAGCACTCAAGGCATTGCGTGAAGAGGGTATACGCTCAATTCTGGTCAATCCGAATATTGCTACAATCCAAACAAGTGAAGGAATTGCTGACAAGGTATATTTCCTTCCTGTAAATACTCACTTTGTAACCGAAATTATCAAAAAGGAACGTCCCGATGGTATCCTTTTGGCTTTTGGTGGACAGACAGCGCTCAACTGCGGTACAGAACTTTACCTCAACGGTACGTTGAAGGAGTACGGAGTGGAGGTTCTCGGTACCAGTGTGGAAGCCATCATGAACACTGAGGACAGAGACCTGTTTGTAAAGGAACTTAATAAGATAGACATGAAGGTTCCCGTAAGCCAGGCTTGCGAGAGCATTGAAGATGCCGTTGAGGCGGCCCGTCGCATCGGTTACCCCATCATGATTCGTTCGGCCTATGCGCTTGGCGGTTTGGGTTCTGGAGTTTGTCAGGACGAGAAATCTTTCATCGAACTGGCAGAATCTGCTTTCACCTTTGCACCCCAGGTACTGGTTGAAGAGAGCTTGAAGGGATGGAAGGAAATTGAATTCGAGGTAATCCGCGATGCCAACGACCGTTGCTTTACCGTGGCAAGCATGGAAAACTTCGACCCTCTGGGCATTCATACTGGTGAATCCATCGTGGTGGCTCCAACCTGCTCGCTTACAGAAGGCCAGGTGAAGATGCTTCAGGAAATTGCCGTTAAGTGTGTTCGTCATCTTAACATTGTAGGTGAATGTAACATCCAGTATGCATTCAATGCCGTTACCAATGACTATCGTATCATTGAAATCAATGCCCGTTTGAGCCGCTCTTCTGCTTTGGCGTCTAAGGCAACTGGTTATCCTTTGGCTTTCGTTGCCGCAAAGATTGCTTTGGGCTATACATTGGATCAGATTGGCGAAATGGGAACAACCAATTCTGCTTATGTGGCTCCTTCTCTGGACTACCTCATTTGCAAGATTCCCCGTTGGGACCTCACCAAGTTTGCTGGCGTAAGCCGCAGAATTGGTTCAAGCATGAAGTCTGTTGGAGAAATCATGTCAATCGGACGCACTTTTGAAGAGCTTATCCAGAAGGGTCTGCGCATGATTGGACAGGGTATGCATGGTTTTGTTGGTAATGATCATACCAAGTTCGAGAATCTTGATGACGAACTGGCCAACCCCACAGACTTGCGTGTCTTTGCTATTGCCCAGGCGTTGGAAGAGGGTTATACTATTGATCGTATTGTAGAACTTACAAAAATTGATCCCTGGTTCCTTGAGAGACTGAAGAACATAGTGGATTATAAGGCAAAGCTGAGCGAATACAACAGTGTTGAGGAAATTCCCGCTGATGTAATGCGACAGGCAAAGGTTATGGGCTTCAGCGACTTCCAAATTGCCCGATTTGTGCTGAAGGATGCTGCAGGAAACATGGAGAAGGAAAACCTCAGCGTGCGTGCTTACCGTAAGAAACTCGGTATTGTTCCTGCTGTAAAGAGAATTCCTACTGTTGCCAGCGAGCACCCCGATCTTACCAACTATCTCTACATGACCTATGCAGTAGAGGGTTATGACATTAATTATTATAATAATGAGAAGAGTGTCATCGTAATGGGTTCTGGTGCATATCGTATCGGTTCAAGCGTGGAGTTTGACTGGTGTTCTGTAAATGCCATCAATACCGCACGTAAACTGGGCTATAAGAGCATCATGATTAATTATAACCCCGAGACCGTTTCTACAGACTACGATATGTGTGACCGTCTGTACTTTGACGAACTTTCTTTCGAGCGTGTACTCGATGTGATAGATCTGGAACAGCCTCGTGGTGTAATTGTTTCAGTGGGTGGTCAGATTCCCAACAATTTGGCAATGAAACTCTATCGTCAGGGTGTACCCATTTTGGGCACATCACCCATCAGCATTGACCGCGCTGAGAACCGCAACAAGTTCTCTGCAATGCTTGACCAGTTAGGCATTGACCAGCCGGAATGGAGCGCACTGACCTCAATGGACGATGTGAAAGCCTTTGTGGACAAGGTGGGTTATCCCGTTCTTGTACGTCCCAGTTATGTGCTTTCCGGAGCTGCTATGAATGTTTGTCATGACGATGATGAACTGAAGCGTTTCCTGGAAATGGCATCTGAGGTGAGCAAGGAATATCCTGTGGTAATCAGCCAGTTTATGCAGGAAACAAATGAAATCGAATTTGATGCAGTGGCACAGAATGGCGAGATTGTTGAATACGCCATCAGTGAGCATGTGGAATATGCCGGTGTACACTCTGGTGACGCCACAATGGTATTCCCCGCCCAGCAGATTTCTTTCGCAACAGCACGCCGTATCAAGAAGATTTCACGCGCCATTGCCAAGGAACTTAATATTTCAGGTCCTTTCAATATCCAGTTCCTCGCCAAGGGTAGCATTGTGAAGGTTATCGAGTGTAACTTGCGTGCTAGCCGTTCCTTCCCCTTCGTGAGCAAGGTGCTTAAGCGCAACTTCATCGAGACCGCAACAAAGATTATGCTCGATGCACCATACAGCAAGCCCGACAAGAGTGCGTTTGATATTGACCGCATCGGTGTGAAGGCAAGCCAGTTCTCTTTTGCGCGTTTGCAGAATGCAGACCCCGTATTGGGCGTAGATATGTCTTCAACTGGCGAAGTAGGCTGTCTTGGAGATGATTATAACGAGGCACTGCTCAATGCCCTCATCGCCACTGGATACAATATTCCTTCAAAGGAGAAGAGTATCATGGTAAGTAGCGGAGAGACAAAGAGCAAGGTAGCTTTGCTGGATGTGGCACACTCATTGGTAAATGCTGGATACAATATTTGTGCAACTGCAGGAACTGCTAAGTTCTTGAAGGAAAATGGTGTGGATGCCACTCCCGTATATTGGCCCGATGAGCATGATGATTCTGAAAACAATGTAATGAACATGATCAGCGAGCATTGCTTCGATCTGATTATCAATATTCCCAAGAACCATACAAAGCGTGAACTGACCAACGGATATAAGATTCGTCGTGGTGCAATTGACCATAATATTCCTCTCATCACCAACGCTCGTTTGGCAAAGGCATTCATCGAGGCGTTTACGTCATTGCAGCTGGATGACATCCAGATTAAGAGTTGGCAGGAATACGAATAAAGTATTGATAAAATAATGGCATACAATTTATTAAAAGGAAAACGCGGCATCATCTTCGGTGCGCTTAATGACCAGTCCATTGCCTGGAAAGTGGCAGAGCGTGCCGTTGAGGAAGGAGCACAATTGGTGCTTACCAATACACCCGTTGCCTGTAGAATGGGTACAATTTCACAATTGGCAGAGCAGACCGGTTCAACGGTTATCGCTGCAGACGCAACCAAAGTGGAAGACCTTGAGATGCTTTTCAGCGAAGCCATGCAGGTTTTGGGTGGTAAGATTGATTTCGTTCTTCACTCTTGTGCCATGTCTGCCAACATGCGTAAGAAGCGTCCTTACGATGATCTGGACTATGGATTGCTTGACAAGACACTTGACATCTCCGCTATTTCTTTCCACAAGATGCTTCAGGTGGCCAAGAAATTGGATGCTTTGAACGATTTTGCATCTGTTCTGGCGCTCACTTATGTGGCAAGCCATCGTACATTCTTCGGATACAATGATATGGCTGATGCCAAGTCTTTGCTTGAAAGTATTGCCCGCAGCTTTGGCTACATTTATGGACGTGAGAAAGGCGTTCGTGTGAATACCATTTCTCAGTCGCCCACTTACACCACAGCTGGCGGTGGTATCAAAGGTTTTGACGGCTTGTTTGACTTTGCAGACCGTATGTCACCCCTTGGCAATGCCAATGCGGACGAATGCGCAGACTACTGCGTTGTGATGTTCTCCGACCTTACCAGAAAGGTTACTATGCAGACCCTTTTCCATGATGGCGGATTCTCCAATATGGGAATGTCCTTGCGAGGAATGACTCAATATAACAAGTCATTCATTGACGAGAATACTGATAAGGAAACTGGAAAGATAATATACGGATAATCGCATAAATATATCCCCCGGATTACGTAAGCAATTTCTCTTTTTCTTACGTTCCGGGGGATAATTGTATGCTGGTCTCTCTTAATCTGCTGTCACTCTTCTCATTTTAGCAGGTAATGTTTCCCGTAAAGTCTGCCAGTAAGGTCAAATAGTAAAGTGTCAGCGGTAAATCGTTTGCGTAGACTTTCCAAATCTTTTTTCTCTTCGGGGCTCCATGCACTTTCTGCAACAGCCAAGAGACGTGGAAAAGCAAGATAATCGCAGTATCTGATGTCTGAAACGTGTTCTGTCCAAAAAGTGGCTTGTACACCTGCGTAGTGCTTTTTTAATGCAGGATCTGTTACTTTGTCAGGTATGGGTTTGTAGGCGTAGACAGCGGGAAGCTGGTCGTTCTTTCCACCAGAACCGGCTGCTCCTGGTTCTTCCGCTCCGTCATGTTGTTTGCGGTTGATGTAATAGCATCCTGGTCCCCATTCGGTTATTACAGCATCCAGCCCAAGCGATGAGGCGATAGCAGCTCCCTGCTGACAGGGATTCCAGCAAAAAATAGTAGCACCGGTGGATTTGATAAGTTCCAAGTCTGCTCCGGCTGCAGTTACACTTTCGTTCCATAGAATCATTTGTTTTCCGCGTGCTTTAATGTGGTTGTTCATTTCCACAATGAAATGGCTTTGCAGCGGACGGAAACGGTGTTTATTGTCTTTTCCCAGATCTTTTATCTTTCCTTCTTTTATCAAGTTTTCTAATTGTACTTGGCAGAGCTTATTCTTCTCCCATGCAGAAGTGGGACATTCGTCTCCTCCAATATGAACGAATTTTCCTGGGAAAACATCCATGACTTCTGTAAGCACATCACGGGCAAATTGTACAGCCTTCGGGTCACCAACATTCAGCACATCGGCCCAGACACCGCCTTGATAGGTCTGTACTTTATGCTCTCCTTCTGGTGTGCAACTGAATTCTGGGTATGCGGCAAGTGCGGCCATGATGTGTCCTGGCATATCGATTTCCGGAATGACCTCAATATGCAGATTGCGTGCGTATTCAACAATTTCACGGCAATCTTCTTGTGTGTAGAAAAAGGGACCATAAGGTTTGCCCAACCAATAATATCCTTTTTCCATGTCATTCATTCTGCAATCGCTTGCCACCGAGCCGATAGAGGTTAGCTTCGGATATTTCTTTACCTCGAATCTCCACCCTTGGTCTTCTGTCAGATGCCAGTGGAAATAATTCAATTTGTACATGGCCATTCCGTTCAGAATATGCTTGATCTCATCTACAGTAAAGAAATGTCGACCACAGTCGAGCATGAATCCGCGATACCAGAATCTTGGTTCGTCGTATATTTCAACGCACGGAATGGTGGGTCGTTTATCAGTTTGAAATGTCGGTATAATCGCTTGTGCCTGTTCTGGGTTAAGGCCTGCCATCACATGGGCTGGCATAATCTTCTTTATGGTTTGGAAAGCATAGAAGAATCCACTTGTTGTAGAGGCACTGATTTGAATCTTTTTCTTTGTGACGCTCAATTTGTATCCTTCGTTAGGCAGATTGGTGTCAAGGTACATTTCAATGTCAGCTTTCTTTTTGCTTGTTATTCTTGCTTTGCAACCTGTTGTTTTCAGAATTGCCTGGACAAACTTTTCAGCTTCAACGCAGATACTGTCGGGCAGATGTTTGGCGTTGATACTATATGACTCGGGCAATTTGTACGCACCTTCTGCCACAGTTATATGTTTTGGCATTGGGGTGAGGTTTACAAACTGTGAGGCATTTATTGTCAATACCAACGAAAACAGAGACGTTATGATTAAAAGCGCCTTTTTCATTATCACAAGATTATTATCAATTAGGATTAATTGTTTCTTCTTCTTTGATTTGTTGGAAGAGTACACCGAGATAGGGTATTCCCGTTCGTTGTTTCAGCCAGTTGGTAAGCGTTGTGATGGTCTCGGATGGTAGTACACTGTCTGTGGTTACGAGTATCATGTGTGAAGAGCTGTCTGCAACTTCACCCTCGTTTTTGAATGCAGTTTTTCCGCGTAGCCATGTAATTGTATTTACCTCGGGACAGAGTGCGTTTAGTTCAGGGTAGAGTGATAGGGCTTTGCCATCTTCCATTTTGTAAGATGAAAGTATCATTTCTAGTTCATGGATACGTTTTTCAGATTGGTTTTGGTTTGAGATTTTCTTGTCATACATGTTGTTGACAAGCGAAAGTATCTCCTTTTCGTTTATTCGTGACCCACTTTGTACTATTTCCAACTTGGTGTCTTGAATATGATAGTTGTGCATTCTATCTGTCAGGAAATTGATGCCAGTGGTATCAATCGGTTCGCCTACCATCATAATGCGTAGGCTTTTGCTTTGATAATCTGAAGTATAGTTTAATACTTGCGAGTGTTTGAAGGTGAATTCGGACTGTATAAACTCTCTGATATTCTGCTCGTAAACTGTCTTTTTAATGATGTCGAACGTGAGGTAGATACTTGGAATAATGGTGAGGAGGGCTATTGCGCTGATAATTCGCCTTACCTGTTTTTCTTTACTCTTGTCTACCTGCTTTTTTTTATTGAGTTTAAGAATAAAGGCTGCTCCAAGAAATGTACTTAGGGCAATGAACACCGTGTTGATCAGGTAAAGGTAGAATGCGCCGGCTGCAAATACCCAGTTTCCGAGGGCTATGCCATATCCAACCGTACATAAGGGTGGCATCAGCGCAGTGGCTATGGCCACGCCTGGTATCACATTTCCTGCCCTTTGGCTTCTGCTGCTTAGGGCTATTATGCCTGCAAGACCTCCGCATAAAGCGATGCATACATCATATATCGTGGGAGAGGTGCGTGCCAGAAGTTCCGATTGAGCCTCATCCAGTGGGGATATGAGGAAATATAGGCAGGCTGTTGCAACACTGAATGTTGTTGTGATGATGTAATTTCGGGCAGAACGTTTGAACAATTCAAAGTCGTAGATTCCAACTCCAAAGCCCATTCCGATTATGGGACCCATGAGCGGAGATATAAGCATTGCACCGATGATAACGGCAGCACTGTTCGTATTCAGTCCTAATGAAGCGACGAATACAGCCAGCACAAGAATCCATAGTCTTGCTCCATGAAATTCCACTCCTTCGCTGATGGATTGTACAATTTCTGTTTCAGGCGCCTTGTCATGTCCAAAGTGAATGAGGCGCTTGAAGCGTTGTTCCCATGTCAGAGGCTTTTTTTTGTTGTTGATCATAACTTTTCAAATTTATATCCCAGGCGGTATAGTTCTATGGCTGCTCCTATTTTGAACATAACATGACTGGTGCTTGCGAACAGAAGGTAGGCCATTTTCGTTTGTGGCTCCACGTTCTCGTGATATATTGCCGATACTGCCTTTCTTGCCAGGTTTTGCACAATTTTTGCAAGTGTTGTGGCGTGCAGCGATTCTATATCAACGCCCAAGACCTGGCTCATGATATGGTCGTCCATGTTGTCGAAGCCTTTGTCACCATAAAAGTCTGTATATGGCATGTTTTGTGCCTCGTTCCATTTCGTGTCCCAAAGATGAGCCACTCCCATGCCTAGGTAGGCTGCCCAGGCAACGGAAACCAGAGGGTATTCGCGTACCTGAAGCACCGCATCTGCAAGATATTCCGGTGCTATGCGTTTCCAGTAGTTGTCTATGTCTTCCGATTCCAACAATTTGTTTTCAAGAATGTTGTATGAGGTACATTGGCGTATCAGGTCCTTGCAAAGTCTGTCTTCGTATATTTTCAGGTGGTTTTCAATTGCATCCATAATTATTTCTTTTGGGGATTGTTCATTGTTGTTATTTGTCTGCGGGGAATTTTACGCCCCATTCTTTACGAAGGTCATCCATAATTCTCATCATCCGGATTGTTTCGGCATGTGGGATAAAGGGCGTTTCTATGGCTCCTGTGGCAAGTGCGTCAAAGCAAGCTTGTACCTGGTATTCAAATCCGGTTATCTGTTGTGGTGCATAATGTTCTTCAATGAGATTGTCAAATCCGTCATAGACCCGGGCAACTTGCGGATTGTTGATGTTTTCCACCACAATATATCCTTTGTCTCCAGATACAATGCCTTTTCTGTCGCTACGCGCAAAAATACTGCTGTAGAGAACGGCAATGCGGTCACGGGTGAAGAATTGTGTGATATTACCCTGAGCGTCTACCCTGGAATCTGTCAATGTACACGAAGATACGGTGCGTTCCACTTCTGTTCCGAATACCATTGCCGCAAAGTGAAGGGTGTATGTGCCAATGTCCAGCAATGCGCCTCCGCCCAGGTCGGCACGTATCAGGCGTTCCTTGTCAGCTACCGGATAACAAAGGTTGGCCGATAGTGTTCTTGGTGTGCCGATAATGCCACTATTGGCCAGCTCGGTAATCTTTTGTGACAAAGGCATGTATCTTGTCCAGATGGCTTCTGTTATAAAAACACCATTCTCTTTGGCTGTGGCAAAAAGCTCTTCCGCTTCCCATGCTGTTGTGGTAAAAGACTTTTCGCACAATACGGGCTTCTTGTTTTGTAAGCAAAGCATGGCATGATTGTAGTGGTGAGAGTGGGGCGTGGCAATGTATACCAGTTCTATTTCCGGGTCAGCAACAAGCGCTTCATAACTATTATAGGCTTTTCCAATGCCGTATTGTCGGGCAAAGTTGTCCGCGTTTTCCTGTGAGCGTGAGGCTACAGCTGCAATTTCATATCCTTCCATTTGAGAAACCGTATATGCCATCTTGTGAGCAATTCTTCCGGCGCCCAAAATTCCTATTTTATGGTTCATAATTCTGTCATTAAATTAGTTGTCAATGCAAATTTACGCAATTATCTTCCTTATGACAAAAAAACGTCTATGTAAATGCATCTTTTAGAGGAGTTTTACCCCAAGAATAAAATATTTCCATTATCTTTGTAGAAATTAACGAATTTGTACACCTTTTGGTGTGATGGATAGCCGAATCAGACGTCTTTTTAATAAAGCTTGCACTGGATATGCGTTGTTGGCTGATGGTGACAAGATTCTTCTTGCTCTTTCAGGGGGCAAGGATTCTCTTGTAATGGCGCGTCTTATGGCAGAGCGTGCGCGCATTTTCAAACCCTCGATTTCTGTTGAGGCAGTGCATGTTGTAATGACTAATGTGCCGTATGTGACAGATATTGCTTACTTGAGGGATTTTTGTAATGGTCTTGGCATAAAGCTTAATGTGTTGAATACTTCTTTTGACGAGACCACTGATGGCCGAAAGACAAAGTGCTTCCTTTGTGCGCGGTATCGTAGAAAGGCTCTTTTTTCTTTTGCAAAGGAAAACGGATTCAACAAAGTTGCCTTTGGACATCACATGGACGACTTTCTAGTTACCATGCTGATGAATCTTGTCTATGAAGGATCGTTCCATTCCATGGCGCCGTCCATGTCCATGGAACATTACCCGGTAACGCTAATCCGTCCGCTTTGTCTTGTTCCCGAAGTCCTCATCTCACATTATGCAGAAGAGAAGGAACTAGTTCGTCAGATTACGCCCTGCCCTTATGAAGACACAACCAAGCGCAGTGCAACGGAAAAGACATTGTCGTTGCTTTCCGGACTACATCCCGAGGCGCGTCAGAGTATGTGGCATGCAATTGAAAAGACGTGGAAACTTTAGATTAATAAATATAAACCATGTATAATACAATGAGAAAAAAAACATTATCATTCTTTCTGAGCCTGTCGATAGGGGCATCAGCCTTTGCTCAGACAACCGAACCATTGTGGATGAGGGGTGGGTCAATCTCTCCCGATGGTAAGCAGATTGCTTTTTCTTATATGGGTAACCTGTATACGGTACCTGTGCAAGGCGGATACGCAAAGCAGTTGACCACCAATGAAAGCTATGAAGGACATCCTATGTGGAGCCCTGACGGTACAGAGCTTGCCTTTTGCAGCAATCGTGAAGGTTCAATGGATGTGTTTATCATGTCTGCCTATGGTGGAACAGCCAGTCGTGTTACCACACATTCTTTCAATGAGTATCCAGCAGGGTGGCTCGATGGTGAGACACTTTTGATACGCAGAGCCGGTAACCCAACCGTTCAGGAACTCACTTTTCCGGGCAATACTTTCACTCGTTTGTATAAAGTAAGCAAGAAGGGTGGGCGACAGGTGCTTTTTTCTGCGCTTTCCATGGATCATATCAGTATGGCTAAGGATGGCCGTATATTATATAATAATGTAAAGGGATATGAAGACCCATGGCGCAAGCATCATACCAGCAGTATCACCCGTGACATATACATGAAGCAAGGAGATGCTTATAAGCGTATGACCACCTTTGAAGGCGAGGACCGTAACCCCGTTTGGGCGCCAGATGGAAACAGCTATTATTATTTGAGCGAACAGGATGGCACGTTCAATGTATATCACTCAACGCTTGACGGTAGCCGTACCCAATTGACCCACTTCAAGGGAAATCCCGTACGTTATCTCACCATTTCTGACAATGGCATATTGTCTTATGCCTACAATGGTGAACTTTACACACAAGCACCAGGAGGAAAACCCTCTAAGGTGGATGTGCGTATTATGACTGATTTGGATCCCGATAAAATTATTCGTAGTCTCAGCTCTGGTGGAGCCACTCATGTGGCCGTTTCGCCCAATGGCAAAGAAGTTGCCTTTATCATGAATGGCGATGTCTATGTCACCACAATGGACTTCAATACCACCAAACAGATAACCCAGACTCCCGAGCGTGAGCGCAGAGTCGATTTCCGTGCCGACGGTCGTGCGGTTGTCTATGACAGCGAGCGCGGTGGAATCTGGAGCATTTATGAATCCGAAATCGCCAATGACAAGGAGCCAGTCATGACCTATTGTACCGACATTAAGGAAAAATGTCTTACAGATGGTGTGACCACAAGTTTTCAACCCAGCTATAGCCCTGACGGTAAGAAGGTGGCCTATCTGGAGAACCGTGAAGCGATACGTGTTATTGATTTGAAGTCTGGTAAGATTCATACGGCAATGGATGCCAAATATGCTTATTCATATTCAGACGGTGATCAATATTTCACATGGAGCCCGGACAGCAAATGGATTTTGGCTGACTATATAGGCGTGGGTGGATGGAATAGTGGCGATGTGGCGCTTGTTCCTGCCGACGGCAAATCAGAACCGGTTAACCTGACGCAAAGTGGTTATACGGACTCACGTCCCAAATGGGTGATGGGTGGAAAGGCTATGATTTTTGGTAGCGACAGAGCTGGTTACCGCAGCCACGGAAGCTGGGGCGCTCACAGCGATGTCTATATCACTTTCTTTGATACCGAAGCCTATGACAAGTTCAGAATGAACCGTGAAGACCGCGCCATTCAGGAAGAGGCGGAAAAACTGAAAGGCAAGAAGAATGAAGAAAAGAAGGACAGTGCGGATAAGGAAAAGAAGCCAGAACCTTTGAAACTGCAGTTGGATAATTTGGATGGACGTACGATGAGGCTTACCTTCCAGTCTTCACATTTGTCAGATGCCGTGATGAATAATGATGGTACCCGTCTTTATTATATTGCGCCATACAATGGTGGAATGGCCTTGTGGATGCGCGATTTCCTTGATGAGCGTACAGAAATGAAGATGGCCCGTATTGATGCCCGTTCTTTGCAACCCGACCGAGAGGGCAGGAACTGCTATTTTGTGGGTCCTGGTGGTTCGCTATGCAAGTTGGATCTCCAGACTTCTTCTGTAAAGACCATTCCTTTTGAAGCCTTTGTCATTAACCAACCTGCAAAGACCCAGGCTTATAACTTTGAGCATATTTGGCGCCAGACCAAAGAGAAACTTTATGATCCAGGAATGAACGGTGCGGATTGGGATTCACTTTATACAACCTACAAGCGTTTCCTTCCCCATATCAATAATGGTTATGACTTTTCTGAAATGGCCAGTGAACTTCTCGGAGAGTTGAACGTAAGCCACACAGGTTGCCGTTATCATGCTTCTTCCAGCCGTTTGCCTGTGGCTGAACTTGGCTTGCTGCTGGATGAAACCTATCAGGGCGATGGACTGAAGGTTGCTGAAATTCTCCCCGGTGGTCCTTTGGATGTGAATCCCGATGTAAAACCCGGTTCGTTGATTACCGCCATTGACGGACAGAAGATAGAGGCCAATACGGATTACTGCCAACTCTTGGCCGGTAAGGCTGGCAAGGCAACCCGTCTTACTGTCAAGGGTAAGAAACTTGATGTGGTGGTACGTCCCATTTCTTGGGGTCGCCAGAGTACATTGCTCTACAAACGCTGGGTGCGCCGCAACGAACACATGGTGGACAGTCTGTCGCAAGGTAAGTTGGCCTATGTGCATATCAAGGCAATGGATGGAGACTCTTTCCACGACTTTTATAAGAATCTGCTTTCTGAAAAGAACAGAATGCGTGATGCGGTAATTGTGGATACACGTCATAATGGAGGAGGTTGGTTGCACAATGATGTCTGCATTGCCCTTTCAGGAAAAGTATATTCACAATACACACCCCGAGGCAAGTTTGTTGGCAATGATCCCTATGAGAGATGGGTAAAACCCTCTTGTATGTTGGTCTGCGAAGACAACTATTCCAATGCACACGGCACACCATGGCTTTATAAGGAAATGGGAATCGGCAAGCTGATTGGCGCACCCGTACCCGGTACCATGACTGCAGTATGGTGGGAGAATATCGGCTCTTACACGTTCGGTATTCCCCAGGTAGGAGCAAAGGACAACCGTGGCAATTACCTCGAGAACCAGCAGCTTCAGCCAGACATTGAGTGTTATGTTACACCCGAAGATATGCTCAAGGGCAACGACACCCAGATACAAACTGCGGTTAAGGAGTTGATGAAGTAATACTTTAGGCAAATATTATACTATATAATGCAGCGGGTGGCTATATCACTCGCTGCATTGCTTTTCTTTCTGATATAGTGTTACCGTTTGTACATAAAGTGTGGCAAAAATTTGTCCTTTTAAGGATAATGATGTAAATTTGCATAGAAAATAAGTAAAGTAATGTTGAAATTCATTTCTTTAGGTTCAGGAAGTAGCGGAAACAGTTATTTGTTAAAAAGCGATGAATGTTGCATACTCATTGACGCGGGAATCAATGCCCGTACAATGAAAAAGCACTTCAAGGAACTTGGAATCAGTCTTGAGGAGATTGATGCCATATTCGTTACGCATGACCATGCCGACCACATCAAGGCTTTGGGCGTATTTGCCAATGACATGAAGATTCCAGTCCATTCCACCGAACTTGTTCATCGTGGAATCAACCGCAACCACTGTTTGTCTTCCAAACTATGTGCCGAATATGTAAGGTTCATCAACAAAGGTGAGCCTGTTACCATAGGTGATTTGCAGATCACGCCATTTGAAGTGCCCCATGACAGTAGTGATTGTGTGGGCTATACAGTCGTTAATAATGATGTTACGTTCTGTTTGATCACAGACGCAGGCCACGTGACACCCCTGATTGAGCAGAATGTGTCAAATGCCAATTATCTGGTGCTTGAATCCAATCATGATGAGGACATGCTGATGATGGGTCCTTATTCTGCTTATCTCAAAGGTAGAATCAGAAGCGACAAGGGCCATCTAAGCAATAAGACCGCTGCAACGCTGATTGCACAGCATGCCACGCCCAAACTGCGTCATGTCTGGCTCTGTCATCTTAGTGAGGAAAACAACCATCCAGAACTGGCTCGCAAGACAATGGAGTCTGTGCTCAGAAACCATGGTATTATACCTGGTGTAGACTTTAATGTGGAGATTCTGAAGAGAAAAACCCACTCAGAAGTGTATGATTTGAAATAAATGCTAAAAAAAATGGCATAAAATTTGGTCACTTGATAAAAAGTGCGTACCTTTGCAGCGCAAAAAGGAAAAATAAGCGTCCTTAGCTCAGTTGGTAGAGCAATTGACTCTTAATCAATGGGTCCAGGGTTCGAGCCCCTGAGGGCGTACAAAAAAAAATATTTTTCCGGATGCGTCCTTAGCTCAGTTGGTAGAGCAATTGACTCTTAATCAATGGGTCCAGGGTTCGAGCCCCTGAGGGCGTACAGAAAGAAGGGATGACCAAGATGGTTTTCCCTTCTTTTTTTGTTTCAAGACAACAGTATTTGATTGATTGAATAAATATAATATATAAAATTATGTATAGGACAAAAACTTGTGGCGAGTTGCGTATTTCCGATTGCGGATCTACCGTAACGCTGGCCGGATGGGTTCAGCGCAGCCGAAAGATGGGTGGCATGACCTTTGTGGACCTGCGTGACCGTTATGGCATCACCCAGATAGTTTTCAATGAAGAGTACGATGCCGAACTTTGTGCGCGTGCCAACCACGTGGGACGTGAATACGTAATCCAGATTGTGGGCAAGGTAAGCGAGCGCGAAAGCAAGAACAAGAATCTCCCCACTGGTGAGATTGAAATCATTGCAGAGCAGCTTACGGTATTGAACGAGAGTCTCACACCTCCCTTTACCATTGAAGAGAATTCTGACGGTGGTGACGACATCCGCATGAAGTACCGATATTTGGACCTTCGCCGTAGCAATGTACGCGAAAATATCGAGTTGCGTCACCGCATGACTATGGAGGTACGCCGTTATCTTGATAGCAAGGGATTCTTGGAGATTGAGACTCCCATGCTCATCGGTTCAACTCCGGAAGGTGCGCGCGACTTTGTTGTGCCCAGCCGCATGAACCCCGGACAGTTCTATGCCCTGCCTCAGAGCCCCCAAACCCTTAAGCAGCTGCTTATGGTTGCGGGCATGGATCGTTATTTCCAGATTGTGAAGTGTTTCCGCGATGAGGACTTGCGAGCCGACCGTCAGCCCGAGTTTACCCAGATTGACTGCGAAATGTCATTCGTTCAGCAGGAAGATGTCATCCAGCTTTTCGAAGGCATGGCCAAGCATCTTTTCCGCGAATTGCGCGGAGTGGAGATTGAGGGCGACTTCCCCCGTATCGCTTGGGCGGATGCCATGCGTCTCTATGGTTCTGACAAGCCCGATACCCGTTTCGGTATGGAGTTTGTGGAACTGATGGATGTATTGAAAGGTACTGGCGAGTTCTCTGTGTTCAACGATGCAGCCTATATCGGCGGTATCTGTGCCAAGGGTCAGGCTGTTTACACCCGTAAGCAGATTGACCAGCTTACCGACTTCGTCAAGCGACCCCAGATTGGTGCAAAGGGTATGGTTTATGCCCGTGTACAGGAGGATGGCAGCGTAAAGAGCAGCGTGGACAAGTTCTATACCCCCGAGGTGCTTGAGAATCTGAAGAATGCAATGGGTGCCGAAGCTGGCGACCTGATACTTATCCTCAGCGGAGACGACATCATGAAGACTCGCAAGCAGCTTTGCGAACTGCGTCTGGAGATGGGTTCACGCATGGGACTGCGTGATAAGAACAAGTTCTCTCTTCTTTGGGTGGTTGATTTCCCCATGTTCGAGTGGAGCGAGGAAGAGGGCAGACTCATGGCCATGCACCATCCCTTCACACATCCCAAGACAGAGGATATCCCCTTGTTGGACACTGACCCCGAAGCTGTTCGTGCAGATGCCTATGACATGGTATGCAATGGCGTGGAAGTGGGCGGAGGAAGCATCCGTATCTATGACCAGGCTTTGCAGGCAAGAATGTTCGAGATTCTCGGTTTCACACCCGAAAAGGCGCAGGAGCAGTTCGGCTTCCTGATGAATGCTTTCAAGTATGGAGCGCCCCCTCATGGTGGCTTGGCATACGGTCTCGACCGTTGGGTAAGCCTCTTCGCCGGATTGGACAGCATCAGAGACTGCATAGCCTTCCCCAAGAACAACAGTGGACGCGATGTCATGTTGGATGCCCCAGGTTCAATTGACCAGAAACAACTCGATGAACTTTGTCTTTCATTGAATCTCCCCACTGAATAAAAGTTAATAAAGTTAATATATGATAATCCGCGGACAACCCTAAACGATGTCCGCGGTTTTTTTAGCTTTGAGTAATGAATTGTGAGTTTTCGGATTAGACGGTATACTCATTGCTCACGGCTCATAATTCACAGCAGTAGTACTGCGTTGCCCGTTTAAGATATCTTCTACAGCCGTTGCAGTATATCTGCATCGGCCCATGCAGTATATCTGCTCTGAAAAGGCAATGCGGTGCCCCGGTAAAGTCACCGCATTGCCTTTGCTCATGCACCGCATTGTCTTTGCCAACGCACCGCAATGTCTTAACCGATGCAACGAATCGCCTTTACTTTGCCCATGAATCGCCTTTCATCCCGCAATGAATCGCCTCTACTTTGTGAAGAATGCGCCTTTCGTTTTTTAATGGCACGCAGATGACGCCAATGCGACAGATTTTTGAGTTATGAGCAATGAGTTGTGAGCGATGAGATTTGACATAAGAACAGTTTTTTTGGCAGTGAGTAATGAGTGATGAGTAGTGAGGGAGTAGGGACGTCTGCGTGCAGCGTCCGGAGATAACACATGGGATTATAGTCTCACGCGAATCCCACGAATCTCACGAAATTGTTCTAAACCTTTGGCGGGATTGGCGAGATTTGCGTGAGAAAAGAATCTTCAGTTCTAACTCATCTCTCACGGCTCATTGCTCACAACTCATTACTCAACCCCCCACAACAATGTTCCATCCGCAGCCTGTCCTGCGGCATCCACGCTGATTTGTGTCGTGCGCGCGTTATTATATAATGTAATGGTAGCCTTTCCGTCCTTGTCCAGCATCAGGTTGGGGTTCCAGTAGAGCGTGCGGCGGTAGTCCTTGATGCTGTCGGGCGGTGTCTGCTTGCTGTAGTCGGGACTGTAACATTCGGCAGGATAGGCAAAGCCTTCCATAAAGAATCTGCGGTCGCGGTAAATCATGCGTAATTTGTATTCTCCGGTTACATTGAAGTTATATCTCACTACATTTGTTTCTGGAAGTTTGTCTCCTTTATACCGGTTGCTCCCTTCAAGGCGGGGACAATAATCGGTATAAATAACATATTTGTCAGTAGCATGCGCATCTGTGTATTCCTGAAACTCCATAGAAGTTGGAGGGAAATTTTTCAGGTAGCTTTCATGGAAAGAATACAGTTGTGAACGTAGATAGATAGAATCGGGGTGTATGCTCAAACCTTTGTGTCGACGGCGGTTGGCATTCCACGCGTAGCGGTTGTATATACGGTCACGACTTAAACTTCTATCCGGATCATCCCATGACGCATAGGGAAAGTCACTGCCAAAATCTCCAACAAAAATGCGTGCCAATGGTAGACCATCATCGAATTCCATATTTCTGGCCACCTCAGCATCTATAATGGCTACGGGATATTCGTCATTAAAGCGTCTCCATACATTTCTCTTACCCTTTACCTCAACCTCTTTCATCTGCGTTGTGCCGTCTGAAAGCAAGGTGTTTCCCGTCTTTTCTTCTTCTATGGAGGTATCCATAATATGGGTCTGATGGAAAGTGTATGGTTTGACAAACCGCGGATAATGAAAGTCCACCTTAACGCTGAATTCTGCCGGCTGCAACTCTTTGCGTTTCTGATGTTTCTTCGATAGTACTTTGTTATCTCTGCTGCCTTGAATCCAAATGTGTTCTTTCCCTTTTTTCCATTTGGTGGTATCAGATGCAGCCAGAAACAGAATGTTCTTGTCGTACATCTTGGGTAGCTGAAGACGGAACTTATGCCCCTTGGTCTCGCGTTCCAATACGACAATCTTGTCAAGATAAAGCACGGCACTGTCCTTGTTCACACTGGCTAACGGCTGTAGTTCGGCTCTGACACGGACTTCACGCTTGATGTCGAAATTCTTGCGTGGAGTCTCGTAAATTAGCGTTGTGTCGTTATTATCCTGCAAATGGAAATTATAGTCACTTATTTCACTATCATAAACCTTGCCTATGAGGATAGGGGCTTTTTCGTCGGGTTGTGTAAGATCCCATACGCCGCGGACCGCCATGCTGCGCCAGTCAAACCGCCTCCAGCCCTGTGTCATCATAAGCAAGTCCAATGCCTGACGGCGTTCCTTGTTGTCGGTCTGGAAATACCAACCTGGATCAGGCACAAAACCTTTAATCTCGCTTGCCAGCAGCATTTCGGTCAGGATGTTTCCGTTGTCAAACGTCTTGTCCATAACATTTGCGTCGCGGACAGCCAGCGACATGGAAGAGCCGGCATTGTCTGTTGACACTTGAAGTTCTATCGGCTGGAAAGGAGCATAGCTTTCCTTTATCCCGTTAATCTTTACCGTCGGGCGGTTGTCCGCTGATGTGTAGTTGAAGAAAAGTCTGTCGGCATAGACTCTGCCCTGGGTGTCAAACACTGTAACCTGGTGGACACCGCTTTCCAATGCGGAAACAGGAAGAGTAAACGGTTCTCCTACACGGTTCCAGAACTTTAACAGCTTGCCTTGGTGCATGACGGTTATGGCAAGACTGTCTGCGGAAAGATTGCCGCCGATACGGCTTTCAATGGTCCAGCCTGTTTCGTTTTGCCTTATCTGCAGGGCAACACCGTCTGGTTCTCCTCTCAGAGATTTGGCCTCTGCCGTTTCTCCGTTTTTTGTTTTGAAGATGACAGAAAGTTTTTCTCCAGCAACAGGAGTGTAGGTGAAGACACCTCTTCCACGGTTTGTGGCAGGAACAGAATCTTTGCCAATGTGAAGCCATCCTTCCACCCATTGTCCGTCGCTCCATGCCGCTTCAAATGCAGTTCTGCAAGGAGTGCCGGCAACTGGAGTGCCACCTTCGGGATAAAGAGTGAGCGTCAGCTTGCGTTTGTCCTGTTCCTTCTTGAAGGTACGCCTGAAGGTACGCATGGTCATGTATCTTGACTGTGATTCGGGTGAATCCGGTTGATCATAGACCGGAAACGTGCGGCTATAGAGTTTATGGTAGTCGCGGTAAAAACGTTTTTCCATCTCTTTGTTGGGGAACCATTGGCTTGCAATACGCGAATGCTTGTGTTCGAACACGCCCCAGTTCAGTTGCCAGCGAGTATAGGCCCGCAGTTCGTAGAATCCGGCATATTGCATTTGGGGATTAAGGACAAAATACCCATGTCCGCTTCCGTGGTTCATTTCAATCATTTTCCGTTCCACAAGATATCCGTCATGGTTCCAGAGTTCGGCATAAAGCACACCGCTGATGTTTGACGGACGGTTATTGTTGGTCTGTCTGGTATAAGCCTTGAACCAAATGGTGTCCCCAAGCATATAACTGGTGTTGTCCATGTGTACATAAACCTTTTCTTGTGGAATGGCCTGGCCAAAGTTTGCCAGCCGTTTTACCAAAGGCTTGAACTCGCCAGCAAAAGCGAATGTGGTGTCAATGTTTGCGGAAATCCATTCTTCCTGTTCCTTTGCAGAAAGTGTGGCAAACCACGCCAAATGTTGTTCCTCCACTGTGCGGTGGACAATTTCATCTTTCCATTGTTCTGGGTCATACCCGGTTGCGTCAATGGCCGAAATGAGGTCGCCACTTTGGGCTTTCCGCTTTTTGAAGGGCAGTTTGCGTTTCTGCATGTTGTATAGGACGGAGCGGGTTTTCATGTCCCCCATTTCCATGTATGCCACAATGTTATCCACTTCGGTAAATCCGTTGTCATGCTTGTATTGTATTTTTATTTCCGGTTTGATGTGGTGGCTTTGGTTGTGAAAGTCTATGCCCACGTTCATCATCAGGTTGCTGATCTTTCCTTCAAAACTTAAGAGCCGGTAATCTTCGGCGTCAACATATAGCGTGCCGTCTACTATCGGATAATCAAGACCATCCTTTCGTCTCATCTCAATACAATATATTCGGTTCCCATTTGATGACGTCGCTTCTTTTACGCTTGTGTGATAAGCAAAATAACTTACTCCATAGGGCCTGTCATTGAAGTGGATATCATCTCCGGTTACCTGATATACCGTTAATTTTAAATACTTTTTTATGAACATGGGCAGCATGGCTGTTGACCAAAAGGATGTACCTACTGTCATCGGACTCAACTCATTGAAATGAACCATGTCCGAATAGGAAATCTTGGATTCGGTACGGCTGTATCTGGTCTGTCTGATTCTGCGCCCGCTATAAAACTTGTAATCACGCAGGCTTATGGCCGAATGACCTCGCAAAAAGGCTTCCACCATTTCTGTGTTTCCCGAAAACGAATGTGTGAGGCGATAGAAATAATCAGAATCTTTATTCTTCTTCCAGCGGAATTCTTTATATAGGCGTTTTGCCACATTCAGCATGATATCTTCTTTTGGCAGAACGGTGATTTCATTCATGTTGGCAGTTAATGGTCTTAGCCTGTAAGTCTGTTCTCCTGCAGCAACGCTGGTGTGAAGTGTTTCATATCCCACATACGATATGCGGATGCGTTGCCCCTGTTCCAGTTCCAATTGAAATACTCCGGCATCGTTAGTCATCGAACCCACTTCCGGACTTACATATATGCTTGCATAGGGGAGAGGTTCGCCTGTGGCATCATCTACTACGGTGGCATTGAGTGAGATGGTTTGTGCATTCAAATATATATTCATTGTTACAATTTGTAGTACAATGAAAAACAATGCGCGTAGTAAGAACCTGCCGAAAAATAATTCAGGTCTGTTTTTGTTTGATAAAAATAACTTTTTCATGGGCGGTATTAATCAAGTTCATTTTGCAAAAATAACGTTTTTTTTCGGAACGACCTAATGATAAGGCACCTTTTTGATTATCTGTGGCAAATTCGCTGTTTTGTAAACTGTAGATGCAATCTTCAGCGGTGAGTTGTGAGCTTTGAGCGATGAGCAATGAGTTGCGAGTTGTGAGATTTTTCGACAAAAGAACATTTTGAGCAATGAGTAGTGAGTTATGAGCCGTGAGCAATGAGCTGTGAGAGGTGAGAGGGTAGGGACGTCTGCGTGCAGCGTCCGAAGAGTACACAAGAGTTATAATCTCACGCTCTCACGAAAAGGACTAGACATAAGAACATAAGAATCAAAAGAGAAAAACATGTCTTCCTGTTACGGCGGATATGTTATTCACTGTTTTTGAGTATAAGGGTCTGTAACCCGATAGCATAGAAGGGGATTGTAAATTCCCACCTCAATTCCATCGGATGGCATATCCGATGGTACGGAACATAGGGTTATAATCTCACGAATCTCACGCAATATTGCTCTAAACCTTTGGCGGGATTGGTGGGATTGGCGTGAGTAAACTTCGGACGCTGCACGCAGACGTCCCTACTCTCACCGCTCATCGCTCATTGCTCAAGACCCAAAAACTTGTTCTTTTGTTCTTCTGTCAAAAATCAAAATCTGCGGTCATCTGT
>JAFNXL010000003.1 GCA_017379075.1 Bacteroidaceae bacterium | reverse complement strand
ATAATATATATATAATTTATTATATATATATTATATTATAAAATAAATTTTCTAACATTTCTCTCTGCTATGTGCACCACAAAAAAACTAACTGAAATCTGAAATCTGAAATCCCTGCATGTTTTTTCTCCTGTATGATGAAAAAGTTTATGATTTATGGCTGCCAGGTGAAAAAAAAGTGCTATATTTGCAAAGAGAAAAAAACACAAACGCCAATATGTCCATCCAAGATTCAGCAGTTTTTGAAAAGCAAGTGTATGACCTCATTGAGTCGTACCTTCAGGCCAATGATTGTACCATCTATGCCACAGACGGAGTGTATGTGGATGACTTTCTGCAACCTGCCATCATCAACGGGGCCGATGCCCAAGACCCCACTCGTTTCTATCCCGTCTTCTCGCTCATCCGCGAGGACGATGAAACCGTTGAGGCTGATATGGAACTCGTGAGAGAACTGGCGGCGGAGTATTTTTAAGAGACAATCATTTGGCGAACTATCCAAAAGGACGAAATCACCATTAAGAAAAACAAATTGTTTGCGCATCTCAAAAGTGCCTATTTATGGCGTTGGAGAGTTGAAAAAGTGCTGATTTATGGCGTTGGGAAGTTGAAAAAATGCTGATTTATGGCGTTGGGAAGTTGAAAAAATGCTGATTTATGGCGTTGGAAGAGAAAAATGATGTATATTTGCAACGAATATAACTCATTGGCGTAATGGCTGATATCCTAATCCCTAACTACCATGCGCATCCTCACCGAAGAACATCAGTACGAAGCTGCCCTTTTATAAAAAAGAGTGCATAGTGCCTGCCCGGTAAGTGACGCCGTGCAGACACACACACTTCTTTTTACCATTAAGAAAACAACCCTTTACCACCCACCTCTATGACCGAACAAGAATTGCAAGAGATCATTGCCCTGCTTGGCGTGCAGGGCTGGAACCCCCAAGTGTGCGACACGCCCGTGCCCGTTTATGACAGCGCCGTGCCGTGTGGAAACCCATCGGATGTGGAATCGGCCTATCCCGACGGGGCCTTCTGGCTGCCGGGCGACCTTGTAAAGCGCGAGTCGGTGGTGATCATCAGCGCTGTGGGCGACTCCATGGTGGATGCCGGCATTGAAGATGGCGACCAGTTGCATCTGCAGCTGGACGCTGCCATTCGCGACGGCGACCAGGTGGTGGCGTGCATCAACGGGGAGAGCACCCTGAAGTCGTACTTCCGCGACTCGGACGGCACCGTGTGGCTGGTGGCCTGTAACGAGAACTATGACGCCATTGAGGTGACCGAGGACATGGAGGTGCGCATCCTGGGCAAGGTGGTGAAGTGTGTGAAGAACACGCCCTCGTCCAGCTTCCGATACTTGCAGCGTGCCGTCAACCGCACCAAGACGAGGCGCATTGAGGGCGGAAGGCAGGAGGAGAAGTCGTACACCGATGATGAGCTGCGCTGCATCCTGCGGCGGGTGTTTGGCTCGGAGATGGTGGCTGCGGCCGACTGGGTGTCGGTGTACCGCCTGCTGGTGGACAAGTGCGGCGCTCCCTCTTCGCATACGGCTTTTGCGGAGTTTGTCAATGCGCTTGAGCTGGACGAGTATCCTCCCTGCAGCAGAGACTTGCTGCGCAAGGCCGACGCCATCTACCTGCGTCCCATCTATGAGTGGGGCACGGCCAACATACGCTCTTCCGCGCATGACAGGCGCACGGCCATTGCCCGCAGGCTGAAAAAGGCGTTGGAGTAGGGGGGCGGGCTCTCTCTCCCCCGCCACACCGCTTTTGAGGGCTGATGTCCCACGGACACCCCATAAGTGCCCCAAAAGTGTCCCTTTCCATGCGCTGCGTGGGAAGGCTTCCCCCAGATCTTTCCCAATCATATCCCACCGCACAGCTCCCCTGCCGTTTTCTTCGGCGGGGGAGCTGCGTTTGCATACCTTTGCACTGTCTTCCGAGATGTGCGGCAACGATGCGGGCCATCCAATGAGAAAGGCGGAAGCGGATTATGAAGACAATGAAAGGATTTTTCAAGGTAGTGAAACAGAGCGAGCCCATCAAGGTGCCCAGCCAAAAGGTGGAGGGCGGACAGTTGGACAAGTCGGTTGTGACGTTGCAGGAACTGGGCGGCAGAAACACCTTCGTGTGCTCCCTTTTTGGCAGCAGCGCCCTGTGCAGGTGGTCGCCCGGCGATGTGGTCTTTGCCTCGCTCTATTTCTGCGCACATGAGCACAACGGCAATGTGTATCAGGAAATCAAGGTGGGCGAGCTGATTACGATGGTCAGCTGAAAAAAGGGGTCGTCCAGCCCCCCCTCATTCTCTGTGGGGGAAAAAGTGGAAACAACTTCTTATTAACCGGGTAAGGGCGTGAGTGGAGTCTCATGAGTGAAAAAGCCGGCAATCTTCACACTCCCGCGCTCACAGAACTTACAAGGTAAAAAACATGACAGACAAATCAAAAAGAATCGTCGTGAACGGCGAAGTGAGAATGGACACCGTTGCAGTGTTCAGCGAAAAAGGAATAAAGGTGGAAGCCTGTCCGTGGATGGACAAAGAGGCAGACGAGGTGGCGCCCGACGGCCGTGTGCGCATGAAGGGTTTCTCCATAATTGAGCCTGGCGCACGGATGTTTTTCAAACCCTACAACATTGGCTCCAGGGGCAACCGCTACCGCACCCTCTTCAGCACGGAGCACTGCGAGGTGATGCGCAGCGGCGGAGGGGTGGTCATTGAGAAATGGCGCTTTGGCAAGCGCATGACGCTGGAGGACATCCTCACCATGCGCCACATTGAGGGACAACGCATAAACGCTTTTTACAAGAGCAGAAAGGAGAGTACGGTATGGTAAGCAAAGGACAGAAAATGGAGACAACACACTTCACCTGTATGGGCAAAGGGCACGGCGCACCAGTCGTGCCCGCCACCCTGGAAGAGTGGAAGGCCCTGCGCAGGGAGCCCTGGCTGGGGGAAATGTGCCGCCGCATAGCGCGTGGCGAGGAGAGCCTCAAGGGGCGGCTTCCGGTGTGGACACCCTCGTGCGCTGCCTTCAAGGACAGCCACCGTGCCGTTGCCGATGCCCAAAAGCCCTTGCGGCGCATCATGCTCGACTTTGACCAGAAGGGGCATTCGGCCGAAATACTGGAGCGCTGCATGCAGCTGAAGGCCGAGGGCAAGTGGGACATACTCCTGGTGGAGGAGAGCGTTCGCCGGGGCACGCATGTGCTGGTGGCGCTGCCGCGGGGCATGACACCGCACGAGGTGCAGCAACGCTTCTCGGAGGACGTGGGCTTCCAGGCCGACCCTGCACTGAAGGACGTGGCGCGGTGTATCTATATGGTGCCGCAGGACTTCACCCTGTATATGGACGAGGAGTCGCTGGCCAACCCCATCCCCCTGGAGGCGGACGACGCAGGGGAAGAGGTTGCCTCTGTGGCCGGGGAAAAGGCGGCAGCCGGGGGCGGGGAGCGCGAATATCCGCCGCTGGAGTATGAGGAGCTGGTGCAGGTGCTGGAGGAGCAGATGGGTGGCTTGCCCTCGCACGGAAGCCGCAACAACTTCATCTTCTCCATGGCGTGCCATCTGCGGTATGTGTGCAACGACGACCCCGAGTGGATTGCCCGTGTGCTGCCCACCTATGGCGAGAGCCGCGAGAAGTGGATGGCCACCATACGCAGCGCCTGCAACCGCCATCAGACACCCGCCATGCCACGGATAATGCAGCGCACGATTGAGATATGCAAGAACAGGCGCAGCGAGGCCGAGCGCCCGGCCGACACCCCTCCGCCCATGCCCAGGGTGCTGCCTCCGCTCATAAGGCTGCTCGTGAGCCGCACGCCCGAAATCTACCGCCCCGCGGTGGCGCACGCCGTTTTTCCCGCCCTGGGCGCTCATTTGTGGAAGACCACCTTCCGCTACATAGACAATGTGGCGCACGAGGCCACGCTGATGAACGTGCTGATGGCGGGCACGGGAGCCGGAAAGAACTGCATCTGCGAACCCATAAACCGCATAATGAAGGACATAAGGCAAAGGGATGCGGAGAACATGAGGCGGGAACTTGAATGGAAACGCGAGATGCAGACAAGGGGAGCCAACAAGGACAAGCGCCAAAGGCCAGAGGGGCTGGTGGTGCAGGAAATTGACCCGGACATGACCAACGCCGCTTTTGTGCAGAGGCTGGCCGATGCGGACGAACGCTTCCTGTATGCCCGCATGAACGAGATTGACCAGTTTGACGCGCTAAAGGGCTCTATGCGAGCCAAGGGGCAGTTTCAGGTCATGTGCCTGGCCTTTGACCCCGGAAACGTGTACGGACAGACGCGCATTAGTTCGGGAAGCGTGAGCGAGCGTGTCTGCATACGCTTCAACTGGAATGCCAGCACCACCATCCAGAAGGGCAGGCGATACTTCCGACAGGTGCTTACGGACGGGCCCATATCGCGCATCAACTTCTGCACCATCCCTGAGCGTGAGATTGGGGCGGAGATGCCTGTGTACGGGTCTTATGACGAGGGCTTCGACGAAGAACTGCGACCCTATATAGAGCGCCTCAACAACGCGCGCGGGTTGGTGGAGTGTGTCAAGGCAAGGAACCTGTCGAAGAAGCTGGTGGAGGAGTGTGCCGACTTTGCACGGCTGTCACAAAGCCGCGTCTACGAGAACCTTTCCTACCGGGCAAACGTCATTGCCTTCCTGAAAGCCATGGTGTTGTATGTGGCACAGGGGGAAAAGTGGGACAAGACGCTGGAGAACTTCATCAGATGGTCGCTGCAGTATGACATGTGGTGCAAGATGCAGTTTTTTGGCAAAGAAATTGAGCAGGCCGATTACGAAGAATGCACTCGAGCGGCCACCGGCCCCCAAAACATGCTTGACCTGCTGCCCGACACATTCACGCGCGAGGACGCACAACGAATGAGGCAGCAGATGGGGATTGAAAGAGGGTCGCTGAAGCAGATGCTGGCCAACTGGCGCCATCGTGGCTACATAGCGCCTGTGGTGCGCGGGGAAGAGGCGCCCGACTCTGCATGCCAGCTCTTTGCAAAAACGGAAGACTATCTGCGGCGTAAGTAGCACGCAACCCCTCTTCCGTGAGAAAGTATATGGCAACCGATTTCAGATTTCAGATTTCAGTTAAAAAAAATGTGGGACACTTCCGTGTGGGGTGTCCTTTTTCTGTATAAATTCCTCAAACAAGTTTGGTATTTCGCTCGCTTAATCGTACTTTGGCGTTCCGCCGAAGGTACTCTCGCTCGGAAAAAATCAAAACAAGTTTTGTTTTTTCGCTCGCTTAATCGTACCTTTACAAAAAAATAGGCGAAAAACATGGAGAAGGAAAGCAGAAAGGACGTGGCGCTGGTGCTGAGCAGCGGAGGGCCCAGGGGATTTGCCTACATTGGCGCCATTGAGTCGTTGCAGGCGCATGGCTTCCGCATCACCTCCGTGGCGGGCACTTCAATGGGCTCGCTCATTGGGGGCATCTTTGCGGCGGGCAAGTTGCCGGAGTTCAAGGAGTGGCTCTACTCGCTGGACGCATGGAAGGTGTTCTCGCTTATGGACTTGTCCATAGCCAAGAACCACATTGTGAAGGGCGAGCGCATCATTGACGCCATCAGGGAGATTGTGCCCGAGGTGAGGATTGAGGACCTTGACGTGCCCTTCTGCGCCGTGGCGGCCGACTTGTACACGGGCGAGGAGGTTGTCTTTGACCGCGGCCCGCTCTTTACGGCCGTGAGGGCTTCCATCTCCATCCCGTCGTTGTTCAGGCCCGTTCAGTGGGGCGACACGGTGCTTGTGGACGGTGCCGTGGCCAACTGTCTGCCGCTGGACAGGGTGAGGCGCACGGGAAACGACCTGCTTGTGGCCTTTGACGTGAATGATGTCAATGTGGCAGGTTTGAAGCGCATTTTGGCAGACGAGCATCGCGCCAAGATGGCAGACAGGGCTTTTCAGGAGAGCAAGCGCACGGAGCTGAGGGAGGTGCTGGAGGAACTGACAAGGGATTCGGACATCAGCCTGGTGAGGCGCCTTAAGCAGGCGGGAAGCCGCGGCATGGATGTCATCAGGGACGTGATGGCTTACCGCAAGAACTTTGACGAGGACAAGTCGCTGGATGTGGGTGACAACTACTATGACCTGCTCGACCGCACCTTCAGCCTTATGAACCACCGCATCACGGAGCTTACCTTGCAACTGCACCGCCCGGACATCCTTGTGCGGATGCCCTTTGACAGCTATGGCGAGATTTCCGACTATGCCAAGGCTTGCGAGATTGCGGAAATAGGCCGCCGGCTCATGGATGAGGCTATTGACGATTGGCTGTTGGCTATTGGCTGTTAGCTATTGGCTTTTGGCAGTTAGCTTTTGGCTGTTGGCAATTGGCAGTTAGCCAAAAGAAAACCGAGGGCTTAAAAGCCCCCGGCTATTCATATCCACGTCTTCCAGACGTTTTTGAGTAGTGAGCTTTGAGCAATGAGTAGTGAGAAGTGAGCAGTGAGCTTCTTCTGAACTTTTGTTCTTTTGTCAAAAACAACTCACAACTCACCGCTCATCGCTGGTCGCTCAAACGCTCATCGCTCATCGCTCACTTCCAAATGTCTTCGGTGTCCTTGCGGTTCTTTCCGGGGTCTTCTGCGGCGGCATAGCCGATGGGGATGAGTGCCACGGGCTCATAGCCTTCGGGGAACTCGAACAGGCCCTTGAGCTGGTTGATGTCGAAGTTGCACACCCAACAGGTGGCAAGGCCTTGTTCGGTGGCGGCAAGGCAGAGGTGCTCAATGGCGATGGCGATGTCTATGTCGGCATGGTTGTGGGTGTCATATCGTCGTGTCCATGCCTCGGCTTCGTTCTTGCAGCAGAGGATGATGGCGGGCACGTCGTTGATCCAATCGCGGTGGTAGCTGGTCTTTACGGCTTGGAGGCGGGGCTCGTCCGTAATCCAATAGAAGAGCCAGGGCTGGCGGTTTACGGCGCTGGGCGCAAGCCTAACGCATTCCTTTATGTACTCTTGCTTTTCTGTCTCAATTTCACGCTGTTCAAAGGCTCTGCAGCTGAAGCGTGCTTGGCATAATTCCTTAAAGTTCATGTTGATGTTTTGTTGTTATGTTTTGAATGTTGTTATGTGTCAAACAAAGGGGTTGGCAAACTGTCCGTGGTTGTGGGTGAAGTGGCCGTATTGGATGGCAAACGCGGGGCAGTGGTGGAGGCAGCGCAGGCACAGGGTGCATTGTGCCTTTGTCCATTGGGGACGTCCGGCGTGCATCGTAATGGCTTTGGTGGGGCAGTTGCTGGCGCATTGTCCGCAACCTATGCATCCGTCGGCAAGGTGGAAGGGCGCGGTGGGGCGATGGTTTTGATATAGCAGCCAGTGCAAGCCGTCCACAAGGGCGGGCAGGGGCCGCCTTACGAAGTTGCCGCACTTCCGCCCTGCAATCATGGCCGCTATGCGTTGCATGTGGGGGATGGCGTCTTGGGTGATGCGCAGGCAGCGTGCGGTGTCCGAAAGGTTGAAGATGGGCGTCCACACATCCACCATGCGCACGCTGAAGGCGGCATTGAGGGCAATGCCCTTTTGGCGGAGAAGGGAGCGCATCTGGCCGTGGGGGTTGCCGCAAAGCATGCCGAAGGTGGCGGCGGCAAAGGTGTATTGTCCGGAATAGCCGCGGATGTAGAGCGAGCCGATGAAGTTTCTCACCAAGGCGGGGAGTCCCCAGAAATGGACGGGGAAGACCCATCCCAGGATCTCGTCTTTGTCCAGGCAGATGACGGTTGTGCCCTTGTCCATGAGCGCCGCCATGTCAAGAAGTCTTTCGCCCGTGGCCTCCGCGATGAGGGTGGCCAGGTGCTTGCTGTTGCCCGTGCCGCTGAAATGGAGAATCATCGCTTATTCCTCTTCGGTGAGGAAGGGCATGAAGTGCATCTCTTCCTGGGCTTTTTCCTGTGAGAAGGTAAAATAGACGCAGGTGGCCTCTGTGCACACCTTTCCCTGGGCGTCTATGAGTTGCGCGTCTATGGTGACGATGTTGCGCTTCTGCTCGCGGATGTGGGCGCGTGCGGTAATCTCGCCCTCGTTTGTGGCGATGTGGTGTCTGTATCTGATTTCCATCTTGGAGGTGACACCGGCTGTCTGCAGCTTTAGCGACACCACCCATGCGCATATCTCGTCCATGATGAGGGCCTGTACGCCGCCGTGTAGGGTGTTTACCCATCCCTGGTGGTTCACTGTTGGTGTCCATTTGGAAACCACCTCATCGCCACATTCATAGAATTCCATGTGGAGCCCGATGGGGTTGTTGGGGGCACATCCGATGCAGTTGTATTCGGGATGATTTAACCACGGATTGATGATTTTCTTCATTTCTGCGATTTTTCTTGTTGTATAATGCTCTGACAAAATTAGCGCTTTTGGCCGAAATCTACAAGATTTGTTTGCAAAAGATTGTCCATCTGCAAATAAGTGTGTACATTTGAACAGATAAATGAACAAAAGACATCAATAATCATTATGCGAAAACACTTATTCCTGTATTTAGCGATGGCCATAAGTATGGCCGTCCATGCCCAAAAATTCCGAAAGGGGGCATTTTACGAGATTTCTCCTTTGGAGAAGGAGTATCCCGGACAGATGTTTGTCATGCGCAACCTGTCCGGCTCTTGGTGTATTGTTGACCCATTCAAGAACCGTGCCCTGAGAATGGGGGCCAACGGAATGGAGTGGGGCGAGGAGAACGGAAGCGACGAGTTGCAGAAATGGACTTTGCAAGCGGAAGCCGACGGAAGGTTCACGCTCATTCCCACCCATGCGCCCGAGAAGGCTGACAAGACAAAGAAGTACACCATCCGCGAGAGCGCACTCTTCGGCTCGGACGACAATAGCGTGTATCGCATCTTGCCGGCCACGGACGCACAGATGGCGCTTGGCAACGGAGACGACGGAGGAAACAACGTGAAGGTGAGAGCCGAGAAGAAGGACAGCCTCAACCGCGGACAGTACTGGACAATAAAGACCATAGCTCCGGGAGAGCACGTCATTGGCGGAGCCTTCTACGAGACAAACATGGACGATGGCGGAGGCAACCCCAGCATCAACTATCTGCTGCAATGGCCCGCCACCCCGGGCAACTGGGGCAACGCCCTGCTTTCCATCCGTCCCGTGGAGGGGCAGAAGGGGGTGTATCAGATTGTCTCTGACCGCAAGAAGAAAATGTACGTCTGTGCGGACGGCATGTTGCGCGAGACGGCCATCAGCGCCACCGATGAGAAGAGCTGGTTTCGCATTGTCGAGGTTGAGAAACCCAAGATAAAGAGCCCCATCTGGGAAGACGAAACCATATATGAGCAAAACAAGCTGCGCGCGGTGGCCACATACATCCCGTATCCCACGGAGAAGGCGATGCGTGCGGACAAGGCTTTCTATGCCAAGCCCTGGGTGGCGCACAACAGCTCCCTGGTGGCGACGCTGGACGGAGAGTGGAAGTTCAAGTTTGCCGCCGTGCCCACCGTCGGCATGCACAAGGACGTGGAGGTGATGGACATCAATTCCATTCAGGAGGCCGCACAGACGGACGCTTGGGACAACATCCGCGTACCGGGATGCTGGGAGATGCAGGGATATGACCGCCCCATCTATTGCAACGTGGAATACCCGCACAGCAACACGCCTCCTTACATCAAGGCACGCAACGGATTCAACGACGGGGGCGCCAACTATGCCATCAATCCCGTGGGAACCTACTCGCGCACGTTTAGTGTGAAAAAGGAATGGCTTGACAAGCGTACCATCATCCACTTCGGCGGTATCTATTCCTGTGCCCAGGTGTGGGTGAACGACCGTTATGTGGGCTATACACAGGGTGCTAACAACGTGGCGGAGTTTGACTTGACCGACTATCTGAAGGAAGGCGACAACCGCTTGGTGGTGCAGGTTCACCGCTGGTGTGACGGCTCTTATCTTGAGTGTCAGGACATGTTCCGCATGAGCGGTATCTTCCGCAGCGTGTATCTGTACAATGTGCCCAGTGTGAGCGTGCGTCATCATCAGATAGAGACCGTCCTTGCCAACGCTGGCAAAAAGGGAACGGTGAAGGTGGCCATGGAGGTGGAGAACCGCTCGGCCTTCAAGGGAAGCAAGCAATTCAAACTGGACATCCGCGACGCCAAGGACAAGGTGGTGGCGCAAACCACTTGCCAGATGGCCTTGCGTGGCGATTCAGTGGAGACTTGCCATGCCGAACTCTCGCTGGACAACCCCTTGCTTTGGACGGCTGAAACGCCTAACCTGTACACCCTTTCCGTGGTGCAACTGGGCGAAGACGGACAGGACGAAATGGCCTTCTCCACCAAAGTGGGTATGCGAGAGGTGGCCATACACAACTCTCTTCTGTATGTGAACGGCAAGCGCGTAATCCTGAAAGGCGTAAACCGCCACGACACCGACCCCGAGCACGGACGCACGGTTAGCGTGGAATCCATGCTGAAGGACGTGATGCTGATGAAGCAGAATAACATCAACACCATCCGCACGAGCCACTATCCGAACGATGCGCGCATGTATGCCATGTTCGACTATTACGGTCTTTACGTCTGCGATGAGGCTGACCTTGAAGACCATGCCAATCAGTCAATCTCTCGCATGAAGAGCTGGATTCCCTCGTTTTGCGACCGCATAGAGCGTCTTGTACGTCGCGATGTAAACCACTCAAGCGTGGTGATGTGGAGCCTTGGTAATGAGTGCGGTTCGGGCTCTAACTTCAAGGATTGCTACGAGGTGGCGCACAAGTTGGACGGCACACGTCCTGTGCACTACGAAGGCACGCGCGTGGACAAAGACTACGGCGGCTCGCTCTACTCTGACTTCTACAGCAAGATGTATCCGGGTATGGATTGGATGGCACGCAATACAAGCAACCTGGACAAGCCCATGTTCCTGTGCGAGTATGCCCATGCCATGGGTAACGCCATCGGAAACCTGCCCGAGTACATGCAGGCAATGGAAGAGAGCAACTCCACCATTGGCGGATGTATATGGGATTGGGTTGACCAAGCCATCTACGAACCTAACGAAATTAAACAGGGCGTCAAGCGCCTGCACACTGGTTATGACTATCCCGGCCCTCATCAGGGCAACTTCTGCAGCAATGGTGTGGTGAGACCCGAACGCGGATATTCAGCAAAGCTGGCCGAGGTGATGGGCGCATACCAATATGTGAAGCTCAACTATGACAAGACCACGGGTTATTTCTCCCTAAAGAACGGGTATAACTTCATCACCCTTGACGGAATGGTGCTTCAGTTGCAATGGTTGAAGAACGGCAAGGTGAAGAAGCAGAAGAAGGTGGCACTCTCAGGTATAGAACCTGGGGGCCAGTATATGCTTCCCTTGTCCAATCCCCTGGAAGGCGAAGCGGACGTGGCGCTGTTGGCTCGCGTCTTCCGCAAGCAGGCCACCACATATTCGGGCAAGAACTATCTTGTAGCGCAAGCGGATTTCATCCTTGCCGAACCCAAGATGCTTCCTGTAGCCGTTTCGGCGGCTGACGCGCCCTTGGAGGCAAGACAAAACCAACAGACCTTGAGCGTGAAGAACAACAAGGTGGCAATGGTGTTTGACCTCTCCACCGGACGTCCCACCAGTCTTCAGTTCAACGGCACGGAAATGATTGCCCAAGGCGAGGGCTTCTTGTTTGACAACCATCGTTGGATTGAAAATGACCGCTTTGGCGACACTTCTAACGGATTGGAAGAGAAGGCAGCCGAGGTTACCTGTGTTGCCATAACTCAAGGCGCTTCCGGCATGGCCACCGCCACGCTCGACCTCAAGCCCGAGGACAACATGACCTATCGTGTGCACACGCTGCGCAAGGGAAAGAAGGCCGATGTGCAGATTGACTACACCATCTATGCACAGGGCACAATCGATATGGAAACCACCATCATCCCCCACACGCCCAATCTTCGTCGCGCGGGCGTGGTATGTGCCGTGGATAGCAGCTTCAGCCGCGTGTCCTATTATGGAAAGGGTCCTTGGGAAAATGCGTTTGACCGCAGTGCCGGTGTGCTGATTGGACGCTATAACACCACGGCCGATGGCTTGCGCGAACATTATGTGAAGCCTCAAAGTGGAGGCGACCGTGCCGTATATGAAGTGGCGCTTACCAACGCAAAGGGCAAGGGCATGTCTGTCTCCTCGGACAAACTGTTCTTCTTCAGTGCAAACCGTTATACGGACAAGGACTTGATGGATTGCAGTCACGAGTGGGAACTGAAGGCACGTCCTTACCTCTGGCTTCACCTCGATGCCGCACAGCGCGGACTTGGCAATGCGAGCTGTGGCCCCGGCCCCATGGAAAAGTACACCATTCCCCAGCAACCCATCACTTACAAGCTAAGGCTGAAAGGTATCTGATAAGCAATGCTGCAATAAAACAGAAATCGCCCGGAAACGCAAGATGCTTCCGGGCGATAATCTTATTATTAAAAGGGGAAGGGAAAATTACTTTATCAAATCGATACTGCGCTTCACAAAGCGGGTGAGGGATTCGCCCTTGAGCATGCCGTTTTGCAACAACGCAAGGTCAATGAGCTGATGAACGCGGTCGTTGGATTTTGCGTATTGTGCAAGCACATCGTCTTTCTTGCGGTTTTGTTCCTGGATGTCATCAGAGCATTTCTTCAGGTCGTCCTTCTCTTCCTGAGTGATTTCCTCGGGCTTCTTCTGGTCCTGTTCCTGTCTGAGTACAGCCTGACGTGCGTTCAGCCCGCGCAATTCAGCCTCAATGGGCTTTAGGGCTTCGGCTGTCTGTTCTTCGCTATGGGTGAGCACCTGCTTGATAAGCGGTGAGTCGGTGTTGAGCACAAGGGTGTACATGTCGGGCATTTCGCCGTAGAAACTCATTCCTGGCTGCAGACGTGACATTTCCTTCATGCGGCGCATGTATTCGCTTTGGGTAATCATGACAGGAAGCTGCTCTTCGCCCATGGGTTGTGCCTCCACATGGAAATCAGTCTTGTCCGTGCGGGGCATCTGGCTGTTGAAGATGGCGCTGAGCTTGCTGCTGCGTTCCTCGTCCAACTTCTCTTTCTGCTCGTCTTCCTTGCGGATGAGACGGTCAACGGTGTCTGAATCCACGCGTGTGATAGTGGTCTTTTCGAGCTTCTGCTCAAGCATTCCCACCAATGGGGTGTCCAATTGGCCGTCCATCAGCAACACGTTGTAGCCCTTGTCCTTTGCCGCCTGTATGTAAGTGTATTGCGCTTCGGGGTCGTTGGCATAGAGGTAGACAACCTGTCCGTCCTTGTTGGTTTGGTTCTCCTTCACCAATGTGTTGTATTCTTCCAATGTGAAGTACTTTCCATCGGTATCCTTGAAGAGGAAGTAGTTCTTGGCCTTGTCATAATAATCCTGTTCGGAAAGCAGGCCGTAATGGATGAAAATCTTGATGTCGTCCCACTTCTTTTCAAAGTCGGCACGCTCATTCTTGAAGATGCTTGCCAACTTGTCGCTTACCTTCTTGGTAATGTACGAGCTGATTTTCTTGACGTTTGCGTCGCTCTGCAGATAGCTTCTGCTCACGTTCAACGGAATGTCGGGGCTATCGATTACACCGTGCAGGAGGGTGAGGAATTCGGGCACGATTCCCTCTACGGCATCGGTGACAAATACCTGATTGCAATAGAGTTGAATCTTGTTGCGCTGCATCTCAATGTTGTTCTTGATCTTGGGGAAGTAGAGCACACCGGTCAGGTTGAAGGGGTAATCTACGTTGAGGTGAATCCAAAACAGGGGTTCGTCTGCCATGGGGAAGAGGTGGCGGTAGAAGTCCTTGTAATCCTCATCCTTCAGTTCGCTGGGTTTCTTTGTCCAAAGGGGTTCTACGCTGTTGATGATGTTGTCCTCTTCGGTCTCCACCTGCTTTCCGTCTTTCCATTCGGTCTTCTTGCCGCAGGCTACAGGAATGGGCAGGAAGTGGCAGTATTTGCGCAACAGGCCTTCAATCTTGCCGCTTTCAAGGAACTCCAGGCAATCATCGTCAATGTGCATGATGATGTCTGTACCGCGGTCAGCCTTCTCCACTTCTTCCATGGTGAAGACTGGGCTTCCGTCGCAGCTCCACTTTACGGCCGGAGCGTCTTCCTGATAGCTCTTGGTGATGATGTCTACTTGCTTGCTTACCATATAGCTGCTGTAGAAGCCAAGGCCGAAGTGTCCGATGATGGCGTTGGCATCGTCCTTGTACTTGTCGAGGAAGTCGTTTGCGCCACTGAAGGCAATCTGGTTGATGTACTTTTCTATCTCGTCGGCAGTCATACCGATACCGCGGTCGCTCACGGTAATGGTCTTTGCCTCCTTGTCCACACAAACGGTTACCTTCAACTCGCCCAGCTCGCCCTTGAATTCGCCTTTTCCGGCCAGGGTCTTCAGCTTCTGGGTGGCATCCACCGCGTTGCTTACAATCTCACGGATGAAGATTTCGTGGTCGCTGTAGAGAAACTTTTTGATGACGGGGAAAATATTCTCTGTTGTAACCCCAATGTTTCCTTGTTTCATCGTTGGTTGTCTTTTATTTGGTTTTTCTATTCGTTCGTTACTTTTATTTCAATCTTTTCTCCTTCAGCCACAGCCATAAGTTTGGCTCCGGCTGCAACTTCGGTGTTGATGAGCACCTCGCACAGCACATCTTCCAACAAATCCTGTATGGCGCGTTTGATGGGACGTGCGCCGTATTGTATGTCATAGCCCTTCTTGCCAAGTATGTCACGTGCTTCTGGCTGGACTTCCAGGTGATATCCAATGTCGGCAATGCGCTTTACCAGTGGCGTCAGCTCAATGTCTACAATCTTTCTTACGGCGTCTTGGTCAAGTTGGTCAAAGTGGATGATGTTGTCCAGACGGTTAAGGAATTCAGGCGCAAACTGCTTCTGCAATGCCTTTCGCACGATGTCCTGACTCATCTTTCGGTTGCGGCTGATGTCTTCCGCTCCTTGGAATCCGATTCCGTTTCCGAACTCCTTGATTTGGCGTGTACCGCAGTTGCTGGTCATGATGATGATGGTGTTCTTGAAGTCAATGGTGCTTCCGTTTCCGTCGGTCAGGCGGCCTTCGTCCATCACCTGCAGAAGTACATTGAACACGTCTACATGCGCCTTTTCAATCTCGTCAAGCAATACGATGGAGTAGGGCTTGCGTCTTACTCTCTCGGTAAGTTGTCCGCCTTCTTCGTATCCTACATATCCCGGAGGAGCGCCCACCATTCGGCTTACGGTATGCTTCTCCATGTATTCGCTCATGTCTATGCGAATGATGCTGTCAGCGCTACCGAAGAGTTCTTCTGCAAGAATCTTGGTGAGGTAGGTCTTTCCCACACCTGTGGGACCTACGAACATGAAGGTGGCAATGGGCTTGTTGGGGTCTTTCAATCCGATGCGGCTACGTTGTATGGCACGGACAAGAGTGGCGATGGCGTTATCTTGTCCGACAACTTTTTCCTTCAGTACATCGCCCAAAGAACGCAGCTTTTGGCTCTCTTCTGCACCGATACGCTTTACGGGAATTCCTGTCATCATGCTTACCACCTCTGCAATATGTGCTTCGGTTACACGAATATGTTCCTCGCTCAATGAATCTTCCCATTCCTTCTGGGCCTGCTTCAATTGTTTTTCGGTTTGTGCCGCCTGATCTCTGTATTCGGCTGCCAATTCGAAGTTCTGCTGTTTAACGGCTTCGTTTTTCAATTCCTGCAACTTGGCAATCGTTTCTTCCAGTTCAAGGATGCTTTTGCTTACGGGAAGGTCCTGTATGTGAACCTTGCTTCCAGCCTCGTCCATGGCATCTATAGCCTTGTCGGGGAAGCAACGGTCAGTTACGTAACGCTCTGTCAACTTGACACATGCTTCAATGGCTTCAGGGGTATAGACAACTCTATGATGCTCTTCATATCTGCCTTTCAGTTGTTGTAGAATTTGGAGCGTTTCTTCCTGTGTGGTGGGCTGAACCTGTATCTTTTGGAATCTGCGTTCCAAAGCACCGTCTTTTTCAATGGTCTTGCGGTATTCGTCTGTGGTGGTGGCGCCGATACATTGAATTTCGCCCCTAGCCAGGGCTGGTTTAAGCATATTGGCGGCATCCATGCTTCCGCTTGCGTTTCCTGCTCCCACCATTGTGTGAATCTCATCAATGAAGATGATGGTGTCGGGGTTCTTTTGCAGTTCTTGTACAATGTTGCGGATGCGCTCTTCAAATTGTCCGCGGTATTTTGTGCCAGCCACAACGCTTGAAAGGTCAAGTACTAGCACGCGCTTGTCCCATAGCTGTCGGCTCACTCTATGCTGTGCGATTCTGATGGCCAAACCTTCCACAATGGCACTCTTGCCCACGCCGGGCTGTCCGATTAGGATTGGATTGTTCTTTTTTCGGCGGCTCAAAATTTGTGCCACGCGTTCTATTTCTTTTTCCCTCCCGATAACGGGGTCAAGAAGCCCTTCTTCTGCCGCTTTTGTCAGATCAGTGGTAAAGTTGTCCAGTACGGGAGTCTTTCCCTGAACGGGCTTTGCGATTTGTGTGCGTGAAGAGGCGTCATTGCTGCTACGGCTGGCGGTAGGTGTCATGTCGTCCTCTTCCTCATCGTCCTCTTCCTCGCTCATATTGCGCTGTATGCTTTGCGGATGGGCAATGCTAGCCACATCGCTGTAGCTTATGTTTTGCAGTTCCAGTATCTCGCTTGCCTCGTTATCGCTTGCTTTCAATATCGCCAGCAATATGTGTTGAGTGTCAATCATTTCTGACCTCATGAGACGCGCCTCAAGTACGCAAAGGCGTAATACTCTTGTTGCATGGGTGTCAAGGTTGATCTCATCTGTTTGTGGCATGTTTAGAACCTGGTGCTTTCTTGCCATCTGCTCAAGCATCTTCTTGATTTCTTCAAGATTTACGGCAAGTTGGCACAGCAGTTTCCGAGCTTGGTTCCCTTCGTGGCGCAAAATGCCCAGGAGAAGGTGTATGGGTGTCACCTTGTCATTATGCAGTCGCTCGGCTTCCTCTTTGCTGTAGCTGAGCACGTTTGTCATGTCCGGTGAAAACTTGTTTGTCATATCTTCGTGAAAAATTTCTGATTCTTTATTTTTTCACCATTACAAATTGCATGCCAAACCGATTGATTGATGCTTACAATTTTTATGTGCATGTTAATATAAGACATTTTTAACCTGTAATTTTTGCAGATTTGTTTAAAATAATTGTATGTTTTATTACTCTTTTATGAAAAAAAACAAGCTGTTCTATATAAATAATATAATGTGTTGGATATATTTTATTGCACAATAATTAAAAATATGTGCAAAAATTAAGAAATATTTGCACAATTTAAATATATGTGTTACCTTTGCAGCGCAAAAAGGAAATATCAATTTTATTATATTATCAAAGCAATGAAGAAAAAACTTTGTGTAGCAGCTATTCTGACTGCATCGGCAAGTGCGGCAATGGCCGGTGGCTTGCTTACCAACACCAATCAGAATGCAGTATTCCTGCGCAACCCTGCGCGTGATGCTGCCATCGGTATTGCCGACTATTACAGCAACCCCGCCGGTGTGGCTTTCCTTGATAAGGGTTTCCACCTTTCACTCAGCTGGCAGGCTGCTTTCCAGAAGCGTCAAATTAATTCAACCGCTCCCTTCTATCAGTTCAATACTGCTAATCCCAGCACTGAGCGTTTCTTCGAAGGCGTAACAAATGCACCTGTAATTCCCTCTTTCCAGGCTGCATACGTATTCAATGAAAAGTGGAGCGTTAACGCACAGTTCGCAGTAGGCGGCGGTGGCGGTGCCTGCGAGTTCGACAATGGTCTGCCCATGTTCGAGCAGTTGCTTGGCGGTCAGTTGGCTTCTGGTATCAACTCCGCTACCAACCCCACAGGCAGTCCTCTGTACAGCTACAGCTTGAACCAGAACCTTACCGGTAGATCTTATTTCTATGGCGTACAGGTGGGTACAACTTATAAGCTAACTGATAATGTATCTGTCTTCGGTGGCCTTCGCGGTGTAATTGCCCGTGGCGGATACGAAGGCAGCATCACAGGTTTCAAGGTGAATGGCATTGACGCCAAGAATTATTCTGCTGGATTTGCACAGAGCTCTGCACAGGCTGCAGCCGCAGCACAACAGTACGCTGCCGCCGGTGACCTCGCAAATGCAAAGAAGTATGCAGACATGGCAACTCAGGCAGGAACCGTTGCCCTCATGACCAGCGAGGACCTCGTTCTTGACTGCTCTCAGAGCGGATTCGGCATCACTCCCATCCTTGGTGTGGACTGGAACCTCGGCAAGTTGAACCTTGCTGCCAAGTATGAGTTCAAGACCAAGATTAACATGGAGAACGACTCAAAGAATAGTGCAAACGTGGACGCTGCCTTCGATGCCTACAAGAATGGTGCCAAGGTTCGTAGCGACATTCCCGCTCTACTCACCGTTGGTGCACAGTACTCTCTGTTGGACAACCTTCGCCTGATGGGAGGTTTCCATTACTGGTGGGACAAGAAGGCTAAGGGAAGCGCCACAAACGTAGAGAAGAACACTTGGGAGGTTACTTACGGTGCAGAATTTGATGTAAACAACTGGCTGACTATCAGCGCCGGTGGACAGACCACTAGAATCAACCAGGGAGAAGGCTTGGCCGACACCAACTTCTCGACCAGCAGCAACACCTTGGCTTTAGGTGCCACTTTCCGCTTGAGCAAGATGGTTAACCTTAACGCTGGTTACATGCACACCTTCTATGACGACGTACAGATGTCTCGCGGTGGAGGTATTGTTGACACATACACTCGCAAAAATGATGCTGTTGGTGTAAGCGTTGATTTGAAGTTCTAAAGGATGTAACCCCTTTCATTAATCTTAATACAATGACGAACCGGACTCACTTTATTAGGTGGGTCCGGTTTTTTTTCTTGGATATACCAATTGGTCAATGAGTGCAAGTTTTTTTGGCGTTTTGACCTACTACACCTCAAAAACGTATCTTTTCGTTTACTGACCCCTTCAAGAGCTGATGGTCATTATTCTATGCTCAACTCAAGCACATCCTTCATCAGATTTAATGCAGGATTTATTTGTGTCATGCGGGTGAAAAGTTCCGCCTTGCTGTACTTGCGGGCAGCTTGTTGTACCTCCTGAATGTCAATCTTGATATTTATAAAGTCGTTCTTTAACGTTTTACGCACTATGGAAAGAAGGGGAGGGATGATGGTGTTGTGCATGTATTGTGCCACTTGTACATTGTTCACTTCAATCCGCACTGTGTCCGCATCAGTCACTTCGGGGCGCATGTCGCGCATACGTTGTGCCATTGCCTGGCTCTCTCTTGGCAATGATTGTATGAACTCGTACCATGCAATGCGGAACTTCTCTGTATCCAATGGAGTGTGTTCGGCTTGTTGTGCGCTTTCTTGTTTTTGTGTTCCGCCGTTTTGAGTCTGTTCATTTTTCTGGATACGGAGACTTGGACCAAAGCCATTCATCACCCTAGGCTTTGGAGCCGATTGTTGCATGGTGCGGGGCTGTGGTTGGGTTGGAGCTACAACGGAAGGCGGTGTCTGTGGCGCGGGTGCTCTCAGTTCGGGTGTGGGCTCTGCAACTGCAGATGAAGCCGTCTGCTCGGTGGCTTCAAATACGGGTTTTAGCTTTCTTTCAGGGCTGCGCCCCCCCGATGTGCAGTCAGTTTCGTCTATTGCCTGTACAAGTTGTATCAGGCAGATTTCAACACAGAGGCGCTTATTGCGGCTTGTGCGGTAGGAGGTTTCACAATCGTTGCAGAGCTTAATGGCGCGGTAGAGGAATGTCGGGCGGCATTTTTGTGCCTGTTCGGCATAACGCTCTTGCCGTTGTTTTCCTTTTTCAAGCAGACGGAGTGTTTGTGCATCGCGGCTCACAAGCAGATCGCGCATGTGGCTGGCAAGTCCTCCAATGAAGATTCCGCCGTCAAATCCCTTTTGGAGAATGGTGTCAAAAGAGAGCAGGCATTGCTTCACATCGCGGTTGAGAATCTGTTCCGTCATGTTGAAATAGTGCTCTGTGCTCAGTACATTGAGATTTTGACATACTGCCTCGTAAGTTAGATTGCCTCCTGTAAAGCTGGCCATTTGGTCGAAGATGCTGAGTGCGTCACGCATTCCGCCGTCTGCTTTCTGCGCAATGAGGTTCAGAGCTTCATCCTCGGCATTGTATCCTTCTTTTTGAGCCACGGCACGCAGGTGGCTGATGGTGTCTTCTGAGGTTATTCTTACGAAGTCGTACACCTGGCAACGACTAAGGATGGTTGGCAGAATTTTGTGCTTTTCCGTTGTGGCAAGGATGAAGATGACATAGGATGGCGGTTCTTCAAGCGTTTTCAAAAACGCATTGAAAGCCGAAGCCGAAAGCATGTGTACCTCATCAATGATGAAAACCTTGTATCGGCCGGTTTGTGGCGGAATCTGCACCTGTGTGATAAGCTCGCGAATGTCTTCCACAGAGTTGTTGCTTGCAGCATCAAGCTCGTGTATGTTGAGTGAGCGTCCTTGGTTGAAAGCCAAACAACTTTCGCATTCTCCGCAGGCATCACCCTCACTGTTGGGGTTGAGGCAGTTTATGGCCTTGGCAAAAATGCGTGCGCAGGTGGTCTTTCCCACGCCTCTGGGTCCGCAGAACAGGTAGGCATGAGCAAGTTTTCCGTTTGCAATGGCATTTTTCAAAGTTGTGGTGAGGGCATGTTGTCCCACCACTGAATCGAATGTCATTGGACGGTATTTTCGGGCAGATACGATAAAATCTTCCATACGTGAAATGTCTATTTTATGCAAAAATACCTAAAAAAATCTGAAACCTTTGTCTTTGAGCCACACTTTTTGTCTATCTTTGTGGAAAATTTGCAACGAGCATGAGTAAACTATACACTTTATGGGGGATTATCCGCAAACTGAAATACGTTGTGGTTCTCTTTTTCATCGTTCTCATCAATGGCGTGCTTGACGACAACAGCTGGATGGAAAACTATAAGCGCAAGCAGCAGATTGAACAGGTAAAGAACGAGATTGCCGAACTTCGTGCACAGTACGAAGAGGATACCAGACGTTACGAGGCACTGGACAAGGCTTCCGAATTGGAACGTGTGGCGCGTGAAAAATATTTCATGAAGCGGGCCGATGAGGATGTTTTCGTTGTCGTTGGCGATGAACTGCTGGAGGAGATGCCCGTTGATACGTTGAATGTAACTGACGCAGTACAATGAAACAACTCAATTCTTTGGAAAATGCCCTTTTCCGCATTGGGGCCGTTCTGATGATAGTTGGGCTTTTGGTGCGCCTGCACAATGATATGGCATGTCTGATAATATATGGTATAGGATGTGCACTCTATGCCCTAATGCAGTTGCGCCAAGAATATCTGGGTACAGATTTTGTACTCAAACGTCTGCGCAGGCAGCAACTTATCAGTTGTGTGGTGCTTTTGGCTTCCGTGTTGTGTATGAGCATGCAGACATTCCGTTATGGCATGTTCCAACGTAACGAATGGCTTGTTTGCCTTGCCATTGCAACTGTTATTCAACTGTACACCGCATGGCGCATTCCTGCTGAACTTTCCAAACACAAGTGAGAATTATCGAAAATCAGAATACACCTTATTTAATATATAAACAAATACAGATGAAACGATTACTATCTTTTCTTTTACCCATAGCCGTGATGTTGTCTTCTTGTAAGGACAATTTACAGATAACAGGAACATCCACCGTAGCCGAACTCGATGGCAAAACATTGTATTTGAAGGTTTTCGAAGACGGCAAAATGCAGACGATAGATTCTACAGTTGTGGCACATGGTGGGTTTACACTGAATGCAAAAGTGGATTCCGTGACCATGGCATGCCTCTTTATGGGCGAGATGTGTCTTGTACCTGTGGTGCTGGAAGAAGGCAATGTAGGCATCAAATTGAACGATGACCGCCAGTTCCCCACAGGCACTCCGCTTAACGATTCTCTTCATGTCTTCATTCATGAAAAAGCAGAGCTTGAGGCCAAAATGGAAGAACTCTCCCGTAAGGAAAGCCGAATGATAATGGACGGAATGGATCACGATTCCATCCTTGTAATTCTGAACAAAGAAGCAGAACTTATCAATGCAGAGAGCGACCGTTTGATAACCTCCTTCATCACCAATAATTATGACAATGTGCTTGGTGCGGGCGTCTTTATGCTTCTTACAAGCAATTTCCCTTATCCCATACTGAACCCTCAGATTGAGACTGTATTGGGCATGGGTACACCGTATTTTCTTGAAAATGCCTATGTCAAGGAGTATGTGAAGATTGCTACCGAAAATATGGAGAAGCTGCGCGAAGAAGAACAGCAATAGTCCTTCTGACAGTAACCATCGAAACCCTAACCTTATAAGTTATGAATCTTCTCTACCGGCTTTTCCAATTATTTGTGGCTTTCCCCATAATGTTGGTGGTAAGTGTGCTCACAGCTTTGGTCACCACGATTGGAAGCACCATTGGCAGTGCCCATTTTTGGGGATATTATCCGCCCATGGTTTGGAGCAAACTGATGTGTTGGTTCTTTTTGCTGCCGGTAAAGGTAGAGGGCAAATCCAAACTTGACCCTTCTTCTTCTTATGTATTTGTGGCCAATCATCAAGGCGCCTATGATATATTCCTGATATACGGTTTTATCGGCCGTAATTTTAAATGGATGATGAAAAAGTCAATTAGGCGTATGCCGCTTTTCGGCAAGGCGTGTGAGAGCGCAAAGCATATTTTTGTTGACAAGAGTGGTCCTAAAGCCATTCAGCAAACCTATGACCAAGCACGTCAGATTCTACGCAACGGCACAAGTTTGGTCGTTTTTCCTGAAGGTTCTCGCAGCTTTACAGGGCACATGGCTCATTTCAGAAGGGGTGCGTTCCAGTTGGCAAACGAGTTGGGACTTTCCGTTGTACCGGTGACCATAGACGGGTCTTTTGACGTGCTTCCCAGGCAGAAAGGTTTCGGTTTTCTTACATGGCATGCCTTACGTCTGATTATCCATGATCCCATATCACCAGCAGAACAAGGACAGGATAATGTAAGGCTGACAATGGAAAAGAGTTATAGTGTTATCATGAATTCTTTGCCAGCTCGCCATCAAGGATTTGTAGAAAATCCAGATCAGTAATTTTTGCTGATACTTTTCCGTACAACATTTGAATGCCCATTTATAAATGTTTTAGGGCATGTAAAAACGAAAATAGGAAGAAAACCACTTCCTGTTCTCTTCCTACTTGATGATGTTTCGATGCATTCTTTTGATAAAAGGATTTATCGGATCTCAATTTCTTCCTGCATATTGATTTCTTTTCCTTTCTTGTCGAAAAACTGGTATTCAAGAAAGGCGAGTTTTTGGTTGGGAATTACATTGAATCCCAATCCGAACCGCAGTTGCCATTTGTTCTTGCGGCTGATGATGCCTTGATTGATGTAGGCCGCTACATAGGGGTGGACGTGCAGTGTGAAGCGTTTGATGCCCAAAGTGTTCACGAGGAAATTGATTTTTCCTTCAAGCACTTTGTCAAAGAGGAAACTGCTCTTTACCTTTCCTTCTCCGTGGCAAGTGGGGCATGTTTCCTCCACTTTGATGTCCATTACCGGACGCACACGTTGGCGGGTAATCTGCATCAGTCCGAATTTGCTTAGCGGCAGAATGTTGTGCTTGGCACGGTCGTTCTTCATCAGTTCGCACATGTGCTCATAGAGCTTTTGCCTGTCTTCGGCCAGTTTCATGTCGATGAAGTCTATAACAACAATACCGCCCATGTCTCGCAGTCGCAGCTGTCTCGCGATTTCAGTCGCTGCTCCGAGGTTCACTTCCATAGCGTTCGCCTCCTGCGAGTCTTTGTTTTTGGTGCGGTTGCCCGAGTTTACGTCAATGACGTGCAATGCCTCGGTGTGTTCTATAATGAGGTAGGCGCCGTGCTTGTAGCTTACCGTGCGTCCAAATCCGCTCTTTATTTGCCTTGTGATGTCAAAGTTGTCAAAGATGGGCAGCTGGCCGCGGTATAGCTTGACAACTTCCACGCGTTCGGGTGCAATGAGCGAAACGTAGTCACGGATTTCCTGATACACGTCGGGGTTGTTCACGTAGATGTTTTCAAAATTGGGGTTGAAAAGGTCGCGTAACAATCCTACGGTACGGCTTGTTTCTTCGTGTACCAAGGCAGGCATTTCCTTGGCACGCATAGCTTTCTTGAGGGCCTCTTCCCATCGGCTTGTCAATACTTTCATCTCTGTATCCAGCTCCGCAACGCGTTTACCCTCTGCCACCGTGCGCACTATTACGCCACAATTCTGCGGCTTTATGCTTTGGATGGTTTGTTTCAGGCGGGCACGTTCTGCGCTCGACTTGATTTTTGTGGATACGGAAACTTTGTCGCCGAAGGGTGTCAGCACCAGATAACGTCCCGGGAACGAGAGTTCGCAAGTGAGACGGGGACCCTTGGTGCTGATGGGCTCCTTTACAACTTGTACAAGGACTTCCTGTCCCTGCTTCAATACGTTCTGCACGCTGCCGCTCTTTTCCAATTCTGGCTGTATGGTAGCTTTGTCGTGCGGAAACAGGTTTTTCTTGTCGCTAAGCACCTGACGAAGGTACTTGGCGTAGCTGTTGAATTGAGTTCCTAAATCAGCATAGTGGAGAAATGCATCGCGTTCATAGCCCACATTTACGAAACATGCATTCAGCCCCGGCATCAGTTTCTTTACCTTGGCCAAATAAACGTTTCCTACCGCAAAGGAAGTGCTTACGCCCTCTTCCTGGAACTCCACCAGTTTCTTGTCCTCGGTAAGGACGATGGAGATTTTCTGCGGCTGTACATCTACAAATACTTCGCTTGTCATTTCCTGTTCAGTCTGATAAAAGAAACTCGGTGACTTGTTCTTGAAGTCACCGAGTGGCTTTTGTTCGAGATAGAGACTTACTTGCTCTTATGTCTGTTCTTTCTCAGTCTCTTTTTACGCTTGTGAGTAGCCATCTTGTGGCGCTTGTGCTTCTTTCCGTTTGGCATAATCTAAAAAATTATTATTGTTAATACTATTGTTTCCAATTTCTGAACTGCAAAATTACAACAAATTTTGTTAATGGCGAAGACAAATTTACATTTTTTTGCTTTTTTGTGGGCTTGCCCTCCATTTGTTCCTCTTTTTATTGGTAACTTTGTGGATATAAATGCCAGTAAACAAGTTTATGAACCCTGTTTTTTCCAATTCAATAGAAGAGTGGTACCGCCTTAACGGACGCGACCTTCCTTGGCGTCATACGCAAGACCCTTATGCCGTTTGGGTGAGCGAGATTATCCTCCAACAGACCCGAGTGGCACAGGGTATGGACTATTTCAACAGATTTCTCTCCCGTTTTCCCACCGTAGAAGAACTTGCAGCGGCAAATGAGGAAGAAGTGCTGCTCATGTGGCAGGGTCTTGGTTATTATAGCAGGGCACGCAACTTGCACAAGGCCGCAAAGCAGATTGTCGAAATGGGCGGATTTCCAAAAACCTTTGAGGAGGTGATGAAGCTAAGTGGAGTGGGCGAGTACACAGCGGCAGCCATATGCAGCATTTGCTTCGGATTGCCCTGTGCGGTACTCGATGGCAACGTTTTCCGTGTCTTGTCTCGCTATTTCGGCATTGACACCCCTATTGACACCCCGCTTGGCAAGCGCACTTTCCGCAGCATGGCCGACGAGATGTTAGACACGTTGCAACCTGCACTCTACAACCAGGCCATCATGGATTTTGGTGCCATGGTTTGTACACCCAAATCGCCCCAGTGTGCCGACTGTCCCCTTGTGGAAACTTGTGTGGCATTTGCCTGCGGAAATGTGACCTTACTACCCGTCAAAGCCCGAAAGACCAAGGTGAGGAACCGATATCTTACCTACCTGTTGCTGACGGATGCAAAGGACAGAATTTACCTGCAAAGACGTGGCGAAGGCGACATCTGGCAGGGGTTATACGAACCCTTCTGTCATGAGTCGGATGCACCGCTCACAGCCGCAGAGGCGACAACCTTAATGCCAGAATTGCAACCCGTGAAAAACGTGTGCGGATTAACCCATCAGCTCACCCATCAGTTGCTTCATGCTGATGCCTATTTGATGCGTGTCGGCGGTTCTGTTTCGCATTTGCCCGGTGTTTGGGTGGAAAGGAAGAGGTTGCAGGATTATGCCATGCCCCGCCTTGTACTTCTGCTTATTGAAAAAATTATGGCTCTATAATTTTGCCATGTACTCATATTTGGGTAACTTTGTGCCCAACTTACAATTTGCAAACCAACATAATACACACTCAGAACAATGAATAAAGTAATGCTTATAGGAAATGTGGGCCGCGAACCGGACATCCGTTATGTTGATGCTGGCGTATGTGTGGCAAGTCTTGTTCTCGCCACCACTGAACGTGGATACAAGCTGCAGAACGGAACGGAAGTGCCCGACCGCACCGAATGGCACAACATAACCCTGTGGAGAGGACTGGCCGAAACCGTTGAGAAATATGTACACAAGGGCGACAAACTCTACATTGAGGGTAAGATTCACACCCGTTCTTATGATGACAAGAATGGAATGAAGCGTTACATCACTGAAATATGGGCAGATGCAATGGAAATGCTCACTCCTCGTGCCGTAAGACCGGAAACGCCTCAGACACCCACTCCTGCGGCAGAACCCAACAATGTTGTGCCTTTCTGATTTCCGCTTCCCGGTCTCATTAACATTACCAAAACAATCAAAGCGATAAAACCTTGGACATAGAATTTTCACAACTTGCGGACGCTTTTTCGCAAATCCATACGTCCATGCCTTCGATGGGGGCATGGATTGCTTTTGGCACGGGCATCATGCTTCTTTTTTGTTCTGGCTTTGTGTCGGCTTCAGAAATAGCCTTTTTCAGCCTTTCTCCTGCAGACATGAACGAGATTGACGATGAGAAACATTCTTCCGATGTCAAGATAAAGAAACTGCTGGACAAGAGCGAGCGCTTGCTTGCCACCATTCTCATCAGTAACAATCTGGTCAATGTGGCCATCATCATGCTGCTCAATTATTTTATCCTCGAATGGATAGATTTTGGTGCGGCCGCATGGGTGGAATTTCTTTTCATGACCGTTCTGCTCACCTTCCTTTTGTTGCTCTTCGGTGAGATTATGCCCAAGATTTATAGTGCCAGCCACACGCTTTCCTTCTGCCGTTTCGCCGCACCTGTGCTGGCGGTACTGGACAAGTTGTGGTATCCGCTCAGTTCCCTCCTCATCCGTTTCAAGGTGGTGGTGGAGCGCATCCATACACACGAGGCACAAAGCCTCACCGTGGACGACCTGGAGAAAGCCATGGAACTGACCGACAAGAAGGACATTGCGCAGGAGAGCAGCATGCTGCAAGGCATCATCCGCTTTGGTGGAGAGATGGCGCGTGAAATCATGACTCCGCGTATTGATATTGTGGACCTCGACATGAAGGCCCCTTTCCCCGAGGTGCTTGATTGCATTGTGCAGAACAACTACAGCCGCATTCCTGTTTATCAAGGAACGCAGGACAATATCAAGGGTGTGCTTTACATCAAGGACCTGTTGCCCCATCTGGGCAAGCCCGCCAACTTCAGATGGCAGAGCCTCATCCGTCCGCCCTATTTTGTGCCCGAAACAAAGATGATTGACAGCCTTTTGCGTGATTTCCAGGCCAACAAGGTGCATATGGCCATTGTGGTGGACGAGTTCGGCGGTACAAGCGGACTGGTAACCATGGAAGACATCATCGAGGAGATTGTGGGCGAAATCAGCGACGAATACGATGACGACGAGCGTTCTTACACCCGCCTCAACCAAAACACCTACATCTTTGAGGCCAAGACCCTCTTGACCGACTTCTGCCGTATCATGCAGATTGAGGACGACTTCTTCGAGGATGTGGAAGGCGATGCCGACACACTTGCCGGACTGTTGCTCGAAATCAAGGGCGAGTTCCCCCAGCGCGATGAGAAGATAACTTATCGCCACTTCGTATTCCAAGTGGTAGAGATGGACCAGAGGCGCATTGTCAAGATAAAGCTCATTATAAATAAAAAGGCTTAGTTTTTTCCTTTTTCCATAATTTACCATGTCCGCCCAATCGCAGCCTGCCGCACAACGCCTTCCGCAGTTCGAACTCCTGCGCGTGCTGTGTATGTTTGGCATTGTGGTGAACCATTTCTTCACTTATGGGTTGGACATTTACGGCCTCAATGGCTCAGCTTTTACTGTTCCTGCCGACGGTTTTCTGGATGCAGCCCTTTGGGGCGTTTTGGAAGGAACAAAACTGCTCTCGCTCGTCAGCGTAAACTGCTTTGTCCTCATCACCGGCTATTTTCTAACTTACACCACCGATTTCCGTCTGAAAGGCATCTTCCGTGTGTGGATGCAGACCGTCTTTTACGGCCTTGTCGTGTATCTGCTCATGGTAGCTGCCGGACTTGAGGTCTTCTCCTTGCAACAGGCAGTAAGATTCTTCTTCCCCGTTGCCACCAACCGCTATTGGTTCATCACCACCTACATCGCCCTCATGGCCGTCGTACCCTTCCTTTCACGCATGGTTTCGGGTATTGACCGCCGCACCTATGGCATCCTGCTCGCCGTAGGTTTTGTGCTGTGCTTTCAGTATCCCTTCGGAGAGATGTTCGTGGACCCCCAGCAACTCGTGCTCTTCATCTACCTCTTTCTGGTGGGTGGATACATCCGCAGGTTCGCATCCCTTCCTTGTCTCAGCCGCACCCGTTGTGCCATCCTCTCCATGTGCCTTTTCCTTGCCATGATGGCCGTAGCCGTAGTAAAGAACCTTATGGATGCGCACGAGCCGTTTCTCATCTATGCAATGGGATACACCTCGTTGGTGCTTCCGTTCTCCATCTGCCTTTTCTTCATGATTGCGCGTGCCGGCTGTCCCGTATTTATCTCCCGAGTGCTTCCCGCCGTTTCGCCCTATGTGCTTGCGGTCTATCTCATCCATTCGCATCCGCATTTCCAGAACTGGATGTGGCACGCCATCGGACAGTCTGTCACGTCTTTTCCGCTCACCCTCATGCCCCTGCTTTGTCTGGCATGGAGTGCCCTGATTTTTGTCCCGTGCATTGCCGTGGAGCGAGTCCGTCACCTTTTCTCTGGCGGTAAGTTCTGATACAAAACTACGGCTGTCTGGTGAAAACCTTTTATCATTTCCACAATATTTATGGCAGAAATTTCGCCATGTTATCAAATATTGGTAACTTTGTGAAAAATTAAAGAGATATGAAAACAACATCGGTTGCTCTCGGAACTTATTTCGAGAATTTCGTTAGAACGAAAGTAGAACAAGGGCGTTATAATAATGCCAGTGAGGTTATTCGTGCGGGATTGCGCCTCTTGGAGGAAAACGAGAGTCAACTTCAAGAACTAAGAATGGCAATTGCAGATGGTATGAATAGTGGCCTCGCTATAGAATTCAATTCTCAGGAACATTTGAAGTCATTAAAGGAAAAACGCTCAAATGGCTAAATATCATTTTACCAATAAAGCGGTAGAAGACCTTACGAATATTTGGAATTATACCTTTGAAACGTGGTCTGAACGACAGGCAGACATGTATTACAACATGCTTATAGAGTCTTGTCAAAAGATTGTAGAAAATCCTTGGCTGTACGGATTCAAATATGATGAGATAACCGAAGGACTGCGTGGTTACAGGGCCAATAAGCACATTATCTTTTATCAGATACTGCATGATGACGAAATTCTTATCATTAGAATCCTACATCAGCGAATGGATTTGAAGAGACGAATGATTGAAGACTAATGCTCCATAACTATCCTTACATTATAAATTTAATATAGCTGTCCGATAAAAACACAAAAGGTTACAATGATTTGGTCTCAATCGCGGTATTTATACTGAACACCAATAAAAGATTGTCTTACAAATAGAAAAGCACAGACCCAAAAACAGGAATCTGTGCCTTTTAATGTATCTCACTTCCATCAAATCCAAAAGTAGACTTTGGCTAGTCGGAAGTTTGGAACCAGAAAGTTTCAAACCTCTTATAGGATTGTTGGTCTCCAAATCGTTCACAAGTGTCGCAGAAATCTATTATTTTACAGGTCTCAGTACCACCAAATCGGGGGCCTCGTAAACCACGACCAACAATCTGTTCATATAATATGTCACTGAATGTTGGACGACACAGCACGATGTGATCTGTCTTGGGCGCATCGAAACCTGTTGTCAGCACACTATGGTTAATGATGAATTGCAATTCATCGCTTTTAAACTTATCAATATAAGCATGACGTTTGTATCTTGGCGTATTACCAGTGATAACTGCCGATTTTCTGCCCTTTGCTATAAGCAGACTGTTTATCAGTTCTGCGTGAGCAACAGTACAAGCATATACAAGCACCTTTGCATTATCTGGAAGAGATAACAATGTGTCAAGTATTATCTTGTTTCTTTTTACGTTATCTGCTAATTGTTTGCATCCGTCACCTATAAGCTCTTGCATTAATTCTTGGAGTTCGGGAGAGGTCTTTTCACCAACTTTCAGTTTTTTCCATTCTGTTTCTATCTTTTCTCCGTCTTCATCAGAAAACACAAAAGCTTGACCTGTTGCAATTTCAACATGATATGGAAGGGCTAGATATTTTTCTTTTCTGAAATATAATATGGGATTTTCCTTAAATTGGGATGGCACTTCAGGAGTGAACAATCTGTACAAGAAATGACTTGTTAATGACAATGTATCATTATTGCGTCCTGGGGTAGCAGTAAGTCCACATATAGGAAACATTTGTTCGCCTCTTACTGCCTGACTGTAGTCATAAAATTTATTGTACATCTTTGTAACAGCGCGGTGAGCCTCGTCAATGATACATGTGCTGCAGTTCTGAATCATGTTATGACAAGCGTCACCTTCTTGGCTCTCATTAATAACGTTGTATAGCTTATTGATGCTGCAAACAACCACACCACCAATCATACTGTCAACATCCATGTTATGAGAGCCGAAAAGACGATATATGCGCAGACATTCTGTGAATTCCTTGTTCTTCCACATATCCTGGAATGTCTTTATTGCCTGTTCGCATAATTCCTCGCTTTGTGCAATCCAAATCAGATATTTACCTTCGGCAAATCTTGGGCGAAGATATTCAATATAAGCTTCAACCGCAACGCGTGTTTTTCCACTTCCTGTAGGAAGGCTTAAAAGGCATTTGGCTTCGTTACCCTTCTCTTTTATTACTTTTATCAGCGCTTCTTTCAGTTTGATTTGGTATTCTACAAGTTCGGGGAGTTTTATAAATGGCAAAATGTCCTCAAATTGGGATTTCTTTTCGTTGTTGATACGTTTACCGGCAAAATAATTGTCAATCCCTGAATACTCCATAAACATATGCGCCCATGCTTTTCCGCAAGACCAGCGCATTTCTGAGAGTTTCCGTGCTTTGTGACTTAAGGTTTTACCCGATGAATGACTATATTTGTCAAATGCAGAATTTATTTTTTCTTCATCCCATTTTTGGATAATCTTATTTCGTAATTTAACAACAGAATCATGCCTGCTTGCACTGAAGCATTCCTGTTCCTTTACGCGGAGCAGGAATGCCATTTTTTCTATTCTGTCTGTGTGTTCTCCAAGAATGTCAATTGCATACTTCAAATGAAAGTCGGACAATAATTCATTTATAAGTTGGGTTGATATTTCATACTTGCTGCACAGCAGTTCGGCCGTTGCATGGTATATATCGCTTTTTGTGTTCGTCATGGTATGTGTGTTAGTTTCCAGGTTCCATTTCTGGCATTGTAAAACCTGTACTCATGTCATTATATTGGTAGAAGTAATATTTACCATCCTGGTATGATTGTGTCGCAGTATAAAGTTTTGCCATATTTACATTGTCACGCTGGACAATTAAGGAATAATTTTGTGAACTATTCCAGTTGTCATAATACACAGTATTATACATAAAAATCCAATGGCATTTTTCATCTTTTGACAGGGTTTTGGCATATTTGCTGTCTTTTGCAAAAACATAGCCAGAAGCTTCGCCCATCTTAATTGTATCTATATTGGTGGCGTCAAACAAAAGCAAGAAACAGCTATATTTGGCAGTAAGGGTGAGTTGTGGTATTTCTTTTTTTATCTCCACTTCTTCACTAAATGAAATATATGCTGTATCTGAAGGTAAATAAGCATCTTGGGGATGTGAAGTTCCGGTTACTGTATACGTTCCTTCTGGTAATTGTATCCCATTTTCAGACTCCCAAGTGCCATTTTTTGTTAATATCGTCTCGTTTGTCTCTTTGTTTTTGAAAGTTAACGAAAAGTTTTTGGGTGTTAGTCTTTTTGTTTTAATGTACTTCTCATAAAAGGCTGCATACGTTTCTGCACCGCTTGCACGAGTCATGTTTCCGCTTTGCTCGAAAGTGAAATCCAATTTTACATTTACCATTTGAGGTTCGTTGGTTGTCATGTCTTCGTTGTCGCTTGAACAAGAAGTAAACGCTAAGCCTGCTGTACTAATCAGAGCAAAGAGTAATTTTTTATAAGTCATCATTTTATATTGTATTAATTATTTATTAATGTCATATTTGTACATATTACGCATCCACGCATAAAGAAAGCGTAGACCGTCACCATAATCCACTCAGGTTCACCACAAACCCTAACACACTATGGGTGAGTCTACGCCTAAGCGCAAACCTCACCGTGTGTTAGTTGTCATATTGGCTCGCTTTCTTTATTCGAGGTGGTGATTCGAGTGGAAAATGAGCAATAAAATTATTTATGTGCCACAATTGTTGAAGCACGACACAAAGTTAGTAAAACTTTTGCGTACAACAAGCAACTATGCAGCAAAAAATGATTCAACTGATAGTTTTTATTCTCCACCGCTATGGTTCGCCAAGGAAATCCTCGATGATTTGCATCTGTCGTGGAGAGAGGCGGCGTTGGTTATCCTTGTAATCATCGGCCCAAAAAAATGTTCAAAAACTCATTTAAGGCCCTAAATTGGATTTTTCGTACTCTATATATACCATCCACGTATGCAATGTTATAGCATGTAAGACAAATGAGGAGAAGAATAATAAAAATAACACTAAATAAAGCTAAAAATGTGATTTTAGGCTGTTTTGACCCTATTTTCGCGCCCATTTTGCGGGTTTTCGCCGCCAATTTGTGCTGTTTCGGTGTTGTTTTTGGGTAAATCCGTCCATGTCTTTTCCATCGTTGTGTCTGCTTCTGCTTT
>JAFNXL010000042.1 GCA_017379075.1 Bacteroidaceae bacterium | reverse complement strand
GCCGGTTCCACCGTCTGTCTTCAGAATCTGCTGTACGCACCATTCCTTTTCCGCACGGTCATTGGTGGTGAACGCCTTCATCACCAGACTCATGGGCCAAGGCTTGTTCAAACCACAGTGAGGTCCACCAATACCTTCGCCAGCCTTGCCGCGGAAGAAATAAGGATTGTCCTCGCTCCATACGAACTTACGGGTGTTCTGATAGATGGGGTCATCAATCGCAACATCGGTAAGATAGGGAAGACAAAGCAAGCTGGGTGCATTTGAGTCATCCATCAACAGTGAGCTGCCATATCCGTCCACCTCGAACGCATAGATCTTTCCGTACTTGGGATGTTCCACAATTGCATATTTCTGCAAGGCTTCTTCCACCTGAGTGGCCATACGACGACAGTCGGAAGCCAGTCCGTATTCCTTATTTATATCATTAAGAATAGTGGCAGCCTTACGCAATACGCTTACTGCAAAGAAGTTGCTGGGCACAAGATAGGGGAAGATAGAGCAGTCATCTGAGGGGCGGAACGCACTTGCAATCAAGCCACAAGGCTTTCCGGGATGTCCGTATCCGGAGTTACTGCGGGTATCGTGCATGGCAGCAGTTCTACGGGTGAACTTGTAATTGGTGATGGGACCGTTCCAGTTCTGCTGATCCTGGAAGACACGCAAGATTTCGCGTACTGCCTGCACCCACTTCTCATCAAAGATGGTGGCGTCACCAGTCTTCTTCCAGTACGCATAGGCCAGACGGATGGGGTAGCATAGTGAATCAATCTCATACTTGCGCTCATGGAGTTCAAGTTTCATGGTTGTGTTGTCTGACTGCCATTCGCCACCGGTAGGACCATTGTTGAACGCATTGGCATAGGGATCAATCAGGATACACTTGATCTGACGGAGAATCACACCACGGATGAGACGACGCAAAGGTTCGTCTTCATTGATATAACGCAAATAGGGCCATACCTGTGCGGCACTGTCTCTGAGCCACATGGCTTCAATGTCACCGGTGATGACAAAAGTGTCATCATCGCCACTCTCATTGCTATAGAATACAGTAGTGTCCAAGGTGTTGGGGAAACAGTTCTGGAACATCCAGAACAACTTGGGATCTATCGCTGTCAGCTTTTCCTGCAACGCCTCAATCTGGCGCTCAACAGCATCGCTACGGAAAAGACGGTCCTTCTCCTGCGGACGCAAGTCTTTAATTGTACTGCGGACAGCTTCTGTCTTTTTCTTTTCCTTGGCAGGAGCTTCTGCCCAAGGATTGTTACCATACACGGCCATCGGGGCGGCCAAGAGCAAGGTCAATGCAAGTTTTTTCATCATTCTAATGTAGATTCGTTATGTGATTTTTTTAACAATTATATACAATTAGGCACAAAAATAAGCAAAAAACTCCAATTTACAAAAAACTGGAGCTTTTTACCTTATAATATTTGCAAATTATCTGTGCGCAAACTCTATTCTTCCTCTTTTAAGGCCGAAAATTCATGTACAGCGGCCATATAATTGCGAAATGAGCCACTTTTCATCAGATGCTTATAGACCTTCTTCCCAATCCATGCGTTCTGGTATTCCCAAAACGGCTTCACCTGTAGAAGAACCTGAGAATCACTCACATATTTTTCGCGGCAAAACTGAAGCCACTCATCATGCATCCGCAAGACCGTATCACGACGTTTCGCCCATGTCCATGCTGTACCTGACGCATATTCGGCAGATAGTACAGGATTTGCCAACAAACCTCGTCCCATCATTATTCCTGTCAGACGAGGACACTCTTCTTCCATACGTGCAAGATCGTCCAAAGTCTGTATGTCGCCATTATAAATCAGAGGGTGATGACACGCTTCATAGAACATCTTGAACATTTCCATATTCACCTCTCCCTTATATTGCTGGATGCCGACACGCGGATGCAAGGTGATATGTTCCAAAGGTATATCATGCAGAATGGGCAGGATTTGACGCCACTCGTCTGACTCTTTCCATCCCAAACGCATCTTGACAGAAAAACGCAAGTCTGACCTTGTCTTCATCCGGTTCGCAATATCTTCCACCAATTCAGAAGAAGACAGCATGGCAGAACCTCTGGCCAACTTGGTCTGCATGGGGGCCGGACACCCCATATTCAAGTCTATCCGATGGTATCCCGTTTCCTGTATTATATCACACAATTTGTCAAACTCATCTGCATCAGAGGCAATAATCTGCGGAATCAGAGGCACGCCTTCGTTGTGTTCGGGAAGGATGTCCACGATGTCTTTTCTTCGGACCGCACCTTTTTCCATCCGGATAAAAGGGGTATAATAATATGACACACCACCCACATTACGGGCATGTATACTGCGGTAGGCATGCTGTGTATAACCTTGTAGCGGAGCAAAATGCAATGGTTTCATGCTATATCATAAGAAGGCAGCGCATAACCTCCTTTTGGGGAGACTATGCGCTGCACTAAATCCTTATCTAATTATTATGGTTCAGCATGGATTACATCATGCCGCCACCCATTCCGCCCATACCGGGAGCACCCATAGGCATTTCGGGCTTATCTTCCTTAGCTTCGCAAATCACACACTCGGTGGTAAGGAACATTCCGGCAATAGAAGCCGCATTCTCCAATGCTACACGGGTAACCTTAGCAGGGTCGATGATGCCACAAGCCTTCATGTTCTCATACTTGTCTGTGCGGGCATTGTAACCGAAGTCATCCTTGCCCTGGCGTACGGCATTCACCACTACACTTCCTTCCAGACCTGCGTTTTCAACAATCTGACGGAGAGGCTCTTCAATGGCACGCTTGATGATACGGATACCGGTTGTCTCGTCTGCATTAACGCCTTCCATGCCTTCCAATGCATCAATTGCACGGATATAGGCCACGCCACCACCGGGGATGATTCCTTCCTCAATTGCAGCACGGGTTGCGCACAAAGCATCGTCCACACGGTCTTTCTTCTCCTTCATCTCTACCTCGCTGGGGGCACCTACGTAAAGCACTGCCACACCACCAGAGAGCTTAGCCAGACGCTCCTGCAGCTTCTCCTTGTCATAGTCGCTGGTAGAGCTTACAATCTCGTTCTTGATCTGGTTGATGCGATCCTGGATAAGCTCGCTGTCGCCATGACCATTTACGATTGTGGTGTTGTCCTTGCTTACAGTTACCTTGTCGCAAGTTCCCAACATTTCCAAAGTAGCCTGTTCCAACTTCAAGCCAGTGTCCTCGCTGATTACCAGACCACCGGTCAGAGTGGCGATATCCTGCAACATGGCCTTGCGACGGTCGCCAAATCCGGGAGCCTTCACTGCACAGATCTTCAATTGACCACGCAGACGGTTTACCACCAATGTGGTCAAGGCTTCGCTGTCCACATCTTCTGCCACTACCAACAGGGGACGACCGCTCTGAACAGCAGGCTCCAGAATGGGGAGGAAATCCTTCAAGTTGCTGATCTTCTTGTCATAAATCAGGATGTAGGGATTCTCCATTACACATTCCATCTTCTCTGTATCAGTTACGAAGTATGCTGACAGGTAACCACGGTCAAACTGCATACCTTCTACCACACCGATTGTGGTGTCGCGGCTCTTTGACTCTTCAATGGTAATCACACCGTCCTTGCTTACCTTCTGCATGGCCTCTGCCAACAGCTTGCCGATTTCAGGGTCGTTGTTTGCACTTACAGTTGCAACCTGCTCAATCTTGCTGTAGTCGTTACCCACAACCTCAGCCTGCTCCTTAATGCTTTCAACCACCTTGGCAACAGCCTTGTCAATACCACGCTTCAGGTCCATGGGATTTGCTCCAGCAGCCACATTGCGCAAACCTTCGCGTACGATGGCCTGTGCCAATACGGTTGCGGTTGTTGTTCCATCACCGGCATCGTCTCCAGTCTTGCTTGCTACACTCTTTACCAACTGTGCACCTGCATTCTGGAAGGGGTCTGACAACTCCACTTCCTTGGCTACGGTCACACCGTCCTTGGTAATGTGGGGAGCGCCAAACTTCTTCTCGATAATCACGTTGCGACCTTTGGGGCCAAGAGTTACCTTTACGGCATTGGCCAACTGGTCTACGCCCTGCTTCATCTGTTCGCGGGCATCTATGTTGAATTTAATGTCTTTTGCCATAATACTTATTATATTTTAAATATAGTTTAAGTCCGTATTTTTTAAGATTTCAATTAGCCAAGAATAGCAACTACATCGCTCTGGCGCATTACCAGATACTTCTTGCCTTCAAGTTCCAGTTCTGTTCCGGCATATTTGCCATACAGAACCACATCACCTTCCTTCAGAATCATTTCCTCATCCTTGGTGCCCTGGCCAACAGCCACAATGGTTCCCTGGAGAGGCTTCTCCTTTGCTGTATCAGGAATGATGATTCCACCTACGGTCTTTGTCTCTGCGGGTGCGGGCTCAATCAGCACGCGGTCCGCCAATGGTTTGATTGTCATGTTTGCTTATATTTTTAAAATTAAATGTCTGACCTCTTCATTACGAATGGCATGCCATAATGTGCATTACCGACAAAATGTCAGTCTGACTGACACCTTTGCGACAATCAGAAGCCAGGGTGGTTCTAAAAATTATGTCGAGTTGATTTTCGTTCTATTTTCGAATGTGCTTTTGTAAGTTGAAGAGGGAACATAGCGGGCTATGTGACTGATGAGACTTGACAAAATGACAACAAAAGAGACGAAAAGCAGCCGAAACTGAGAAGGCCAGAACAGGTAAAACTTAAACCCAGAATTTTTAGAACCACCCGCCATTATTTTCGGCCTTAGGCAACAATCTTCCATTTCTTTGTTGTATCTTTGCACAAAATAATAATGTTGATGAAACGCGTTTTAGCATACCTTTTTATCTTTTTTTATACACTGTTGGCACTTGCATTGTTCCCGACAACCCATACGCATATCCCATATCCCCAACTCATTTATCCCGCCACCGCATTGCTGTACGTCCTGTTGGTTGCCTTGTCCACCCGTCTGATTGGATGGCAAGAGAGTGCTGTAGGCATTTTAACCACCGCCATTTTTGTAGGACTATTCTTTCCCTCGTCCGACACTTTTTTTCAACTGGACTGGAATGCGCTCCGCGAGTTAGGTTCGGAATGCATTGTTCCCTTCTTCATCGGGCAATACAACCGTATCCGATACGCCCCCTTTACGCGCAGATACATGATTATGCTGCTGATGGGCATTTTCTGCAGCTACACTCATGACGGAATCACAATACCTTTATGTGCGGGTTTCATCTGGATGTCCGTCCTCAACCATGACAAGTTTTTCCGCAGTGCCTGTTGGCCTATGGTTATCGGATTCATCATCGGTACAAGTTTCAGCATTTGGAAAGCACACAACGGAGAGTCAGAGATAATGGCAGGCTATCTGAGCACGCTATCCGCGCACACCACCAAATCCATCGCCCTGCTATGGGACACCAAGATTTTCTTGTTTGCCGTAGGCCTTTCCGCCTATCTTTGTACAAGGCGTTGGGGCAGGCAATTACTGGCACATAATCTGAAAGAACACCCCCTGTTGACCCATTGCGCCATCTTCTCCCTCTGTACAATGCCTTTCGCACCGCTCGGACTGGATAATGCCGTCAAAGGCGTTTGCTTCTTCTGTATGTTCTGGACTCTGATTCTGGGAAAGTCCCTTATCAACAAATACATGCCCATTGTAACACAAAAGCACGAATTAACCCCAAATAACCCTAAAACCAAATGAAAGAATACATCATTCTGTGCCGGAGCAACGGTACCACCCGAAACAATTCCCCATACATCCAGCTGAAGGTGACGGACGGAGAACAAATGCTAAACATCTCTGTTTGGGATGTCCCCGCCCACGAAGGGCCAGAAGTGGGACAATTAGTACAGTTCTGCAACTTGAAAGACTACATGGGAAAGAAATCGTGCGGGCGGATGGAGATGTTGGAGGGCGCCATGGCTGACGCAGACCATCCACTTTACAACCAGATTACGCGCCCCATAACCCGCGAAGTCTGGAAAGGAACCATCCAGAGTCTGCTCACTTACTGCAACGATGACAACCTGTCTGCCATCATCAGCGAATTCGCCGACAAGCTATACGTTCCTTACAGCCGCTATCCTGCTGCCACAAGCGTGCATCACGCCTATCCCGGCGGTCTACTCAACCACACCCATCAGATGCTTCACATGCTACAGGGGCTGTATCCGTGCCTGCCCTATCCCATCAAGGCAGAACGCTGCATCCTGGCCATTCTGTTCCATGACTACGGCAAACTTTTCGAGTACAATGCCCAAGGCGAGACACAGCCCGACATGTATCTCTTAGGCCACATTTATATAGGAGCGCACAAACTGCAAAACGAGTTGGAGAAAAGAGGTGTAGATGCCGAAGAAGTGAAAAGAATCATACATTGTATCCTTTCTCATCATGGACAGCGGGAATACGGAAGCCCCGTACTGCCTTGCATCCAGGAAGCATCCATCGTGAGCTATCTGGACAACATCAGCGCCAAGACCGACACCATTGAAGGTGCAGGCGAAATGGAATATGTAAACGCCTTGGGCACCCACGTTGTCAAAGGCTAAGGTTACAGATGATGTTCTGCGGGCTGAAGATGCATTTCTTCCGGCCCGTCCTTTTTCTTGTCCTCCTTCTTCTTTCCGCCCTTTCCACCGAACTTGCCGAAACGATACATCAAAGAACAAACCACATATTGGTGCACCATTGCAGAGCGTGAGTCCGTTCTTGCCGATTCTGTAATGCGGCGGGAAACCTCATCCCGCTGATTCAGCAAGTCATAGGCTCTGACGGTTAGAATCAAGTTGCGTTGTTTCAAGAAAGACTGGCTGAGCTGCACATTCCAGAGCAACTGGTCGGTATTCATATTGGCATCGGCATATCCTCTGCGGCTTCGCATCTGGATATCAGTACTTAATGACATTCTCCATGGCAATTTCCAAACAGCCTCGCCACCATAACTGAACACATAAGTATCCAAATCACTTGCTGAGGAACTGGTGCTCCTGCTGTGATTGTAACGTATTGAGCCTTTCACATTGGCTTCAAAATTCTTGTCGTGAAAGGTGAATCTTGCCGATTCATCCAGATGCATTCCCTTTGTCTTGTTCCGGATTGTGGTCTGGGCCTTACTTTGATAGACATATCCCACCGCGTTCGTCATGCTTCCGCTGGTGCTCGTACTCATGCGGAAGCGCTGGTCGCCCTTGAAGGCCGTATTGAAGTTGAAGCCGGCTCTGGCGCTCCAGTTGCCGTTCACGTTCTCTGGTTGGGTAATGCGGCCACCAGTATCTTCGTTGTACTCCGTCTTGTTGGTAACGCTGTTCTGCGTAAGCATATATTGCAAGTCGGCCGAGAACGCACGTTGAAGGGCTGGAATGCTCTTCTGATAATCCACCCGCATATTCTGGGTAAAAGAAGGTTTCAGACCAGGATTTCCCAGTCTGATATTCAACGGGTTGGCATTGCTCAATGTGTCAGGAATGAGGTCGGTTATCCCCGGTTGCCCAGTACTTCCACCGTAACGGATGCGCAATTGTTCCAACTTTGAGAAACGGTAACGGAAATTCACCGTAGGCGAGGCGTTCACCACATGACGCGTAACGTCGTAACTCTTGTAGCCCTTGGTATAGTCAACCGAGTTAATCTGGGGCTGTACGTTCACTCCGGCAGTCAGCCTATATTTTGTACGGACAATCCTATACTGCAAACTGACATTGTGGTTCTGATAGGTATTGGTAGTATAATTGCACTGGGCCTGGTCCAAGACACCATGTTCCCTGAAGTCGCGATAATTCCCCAACCCCACGCCAAGCTGGGCGTTCATGGGGTCAAAGATGGAGCTCACATTACGGTCATTGTCCGTAAAACGATAGTTATAGTTGTAACTCATCTGGATGAACATCTGGTCGCCCACCGGCTCGGTATACGAAAGGCGTCCGCCCACATTCCAGTTTTTCGACAACGACTCGCTATATTGTGTCTTGTGATAAATGGAGTCTTCGCCGGTCAAGGCCAATTTCTTGTAGTAATCCACCTGATTATATGAATCGCGGTTGGTCTCGCCCTTTGAAAATCCTCCGTTGGCGTTCAGGGTTATGTTGCGTCCCTTTTTACGAAGCTTGCGGTTGATTTGGATTGAGGCGCTACCGTTCATCCGGTCATTCTCGTTAAAACTGGCATCCCTTCGGTGGTTCACTCCAATCAGCGGGGCAAGCTTGTCCATCTGAAGCAAGGGGTCTGTAATACCCTCCACGGCATAGGGATTGTCGTTGAATGTGGCGTTGGCGCTCCTGGATGTGCTTTCGCTTCCGTTCATCGAGAAGTTGGGACGGAAGTTTATGTCGGTCATGCTGTCGGGTTCCCATTCCAACTTGAAGTTGAAGCCCATATTGCGGTTGCGGTTATTGCTGCTGCTGGCCGAATTGCTGTAGGACTTCCTCACGAACGACTGGCTGTTGGAGGTGCGGTCGTTGCTGCCTTGCCCGAAGTCGGCATGCAGGCTTCCGTCCGCCTCCACATTACCCTTTTCCACACTGAAGTTGGCTCCGCCTTCCTGACGGTCTGTCATGCCGTCTCCGCGGGTGTTGTTGGCATTCCCGATGATGGAGAACTTCTGTTTTCCTTCAAAGCGGTTCACATTGGTGCGTCCGTGATAGCGGTCAGACGAGCCGTAACCGCCTTCCAGCTGGCCGAACCATCCTTTCTTCTTGTTCTTCTTGATGGCAAGGTCAAGCACCGTCTTTTCGTTGCCGTCATCTATTCCCGTAACCCTTGCCAGGTCGCTTTGCCGGTCATACGCCTTTACCTTATCAATAATATCCGCCGGCAGGTTCTTCATCACCAATTCGCGATTGTTGCCGAAGAATTCCTTGCCGTCCACCAGAATCTGGCTCACGGCCTTGCCGTTCCACGTCAGGCTTCCGTCTTCCTCTTCCACCATTCCGGGCAGGCGTTTCACCAGGTCTTCCACCATTGAGCCCTCGGGCAAGGCAAAGGCATCGGCATTGTACATCACCGTATCTTCCACCACCGTCATCTCGGGCATCTGTCCGCTTACCACCGCCTCGGCCATCATTTTCTCTTCCTCACGCATCAGAATGTCCTGCGTCTTGAAGTTTCCCTTCTTGTCTGTCAGGTCCAGTTTGAAACTTTGTGTCTTGAAGCCCATGAAGGAGACCTTCAGCACATAGATGTCCTGACGGACGTTTTCCAAAAGGAAATCGCCGTTCTTGGCCGAAGTGTGCCCTCCCACCATGGTGCTGTCCTGCTTGTACAAACGTATCGTAGCCCCTTCAAGCGGCTGCAGGGTTTCGTTCTCATACACCGTTCCTCTTATATTTAGCGCATTCTTGTCCGGCTTCTTTTTTGCCTCCGTCTTGCCCTTCTCTGGTTTGTGTCTTGTCTGTGCCTGGGCGGTATGAGATACCGTCAGGAGCAGCATCAATATTGCGATTAAAAGTTTTCCCATTCTTACACTTTAGATTTAAAATTAATTCCTGCTATATGACCAAACAACCGCAGAATAGTTTAAATTATGGCCATTTTTCGTATAAAGCCCCTTAAATTTAGGTGTTTTTTTCAAAAAAAATCATATCTTTACCGCATAAATAGCTTAAATCATCAAGTTTTTTTAACCCACCATGAACAAAACAAGTTTTTTTCTGGCCGTAGACCTTGGCGCAACAAGCGGCCGCACCATATTAGGTTCCATTGAGAACGGGAAGCTCGCCCAGCGCGAGATGACACGCTTTGCCAACCCCATCATCCAGCAAGGCGGACACTTCTTTTGGGACATTTATGCTTTGTACAACGAGATTATCCGCAGCTTGAAGACGGTGGCCGAAGAAGGCATCCAACTGACCAGCATCGGCATTGACACCTGGGGTGTGGACTTTGTCTGCATTGGCAAGGACGGCGGCATCCTGCGCAATCCCTACAGCTACCGCGACCCTCACACCGAAGGGGCGATGGACGAATACTTCAAGCTCATCCCCAAAGAAAAGGTCTATGACAAGACCGGTATCCAGTTCATGAACTTCAACTCCCTTTTCCAGTTGGCCACAATGCGCCGTAACAACGACTCGGCACTGGAAGCGGCGGACAAGATTCTTTTCATCCCCGACGCCCTGATGTATATGCTCACCGGCGAAGCGGTATGCGAATACACCATCCTCTCCACAAGCCAGATGCTCGACCCCAGAACCAAGCGCATTGACCCCGAGCTTATCGGTGCCATCGGCTTGCGCGAAGAACAGTTTGGCCGTTATGTGAATCCCAGTGACAAGGTGGGTGTGCTGACTCCAGAGATACAGAAGATGACAGGCGTTGGCCCCGTGCCCGTAGTGGCTGTGGCAGGCCATGATACCGGTGCCGCCGTGGCAGCTGTGCCCGCCCAGAACCAGAATTTCGCTTATCTGAGTTGCGGAACCTGGAGCCTTCTGGGCATTGAGACAAAGGATGCCATCATCAACGAGAAGAGTTTCGAATACAACTTCACCAACGAAGGCGGCATAGAGGGTACAACCCGTTTCCTCAAGAACATCTGCGGAATGTGGCTGCTGGAACGTTGCCGACAGGAATGGACCGACGCCCCGTCCGACGTGAACCAGATCAACAGCGATGCCATGACGGCTCCTGCCTTCCGCTCGCTCATCAACCCCGACGATCCCAGATTCGCCAATCCCGAAAGCATGACCAAGGCCATCTGCGATTTCTGCCGCGAGACCGGACAACCCGAACCGCAGGACTACAAGCAGTTTGCCCGCTGCATCTTCGAGAGCCTGGCATTGCGCTATCGTCAGATTCTGGATTATCTGCACGGCCTTGCCCCCTTCCCCATCGAAAAGCTCCACGTCATCGGTGGCGGCACATATAACCGCTATCTCATGCAGATGGCCGCAGACAGCATCGGCATGCCGGTAATCACCGGTCCCGTGGAAGGAACCGCCATCGGCAACATCATGCTGCAGGCCAAGGCAGCCGGTCTGGTGAACGATATGTTCCAGATGCGAGGCATCATTGCAGACAGCATAGAGACCCGCACTTATCTGCCCCAGGAAACCGCTGTTTGGGAAGAGCCTTACCAGCGTTTCCTCGCCATGCAAAAATAACGCTATCGCGAGGGAAAAATATTTTCCTCCCGAGGAAAAAATAAAAACGACATTTTACCAACCATTAAAACAAAAATAAAAACATGAAAGAAGCACTTGTAAAAAAAGCCTATGAAGTGGCAAAGGAACGCTATGCAGAGATTGGCGTCGACACCGAGAAAATACTGGAACAGCTCCAGAACTTCCACCTCTCACTGCACTGCTGGCAGGCCGATGACGTAAAAGGTTTCGAGGTTCAGGCTGGCGCATTGAGCGGCGGCATACAGAGTACCGGCGACTTCCCCGGTGCGGCCCGCAACATTGACGAACTGCGTTCGGACATCCTGAAGGCCAAGAGCCTTATCCCTGGCAGCCACCGTCTGAACCTGCACGAAATCTACGGCGATTTCAAGGGCAAGGTGGTTGACCGTGACGAGGTGACCATCGAATATTTCCAGAGCTGGATTGACTGGGCAAAGGAGAACAACACCCTGCTCGACTTCAACTCTTCTTCTTTCTCTCACCCCAAGAGCGGCAGCCTCTCTCTGGCCAACCCCGACGAGTCTATCCGCAAGTTCTGGGTGGAGCACACCAAGCGCTGCCGTGACATTGCCAACGCAATGGGTGAGGCTCAGAACGACCCCTGTATCATGAACCTGTGGGTACATGACGGATGCAAGGACATGAGCGTGAACCACGCCCTCTACCGCAACACACTGAAGAAGTCTCTTGATGAAGTGTTCGAGAAGGAACAGCCCATGATGAAAGACTGTATCGAAGGTAAGGTATTCGGCATCGGTCTGGAAAGCTTCACTGTTGGCTCTCACGACTTCTACACCGCATACGCCTCCAAGTATGACAAGATTCTGACCATCGACACCGGCCACTACCATCCCACAGAATCTCCTGCGGACAAGGTGAGTGCCGTGCTGCCCTTCGTCAAGGAACTCATGCTCCATGTGAGCCGTCCCGTACGTTGGGACTCTGACCACGTTACCATCATGGACGACCCCACTCAGGAACTCTTCTTCGAAATTGTACGTGCCGGCGCATTGGACCGCGTTCATTACGGACTCGACTTCTTCGACGGCAGTATCAACCGTATCGGCGCATACGTCATCGGTTCTCGCAGCGCACAGAAGTGTATGCTCCGCGCATTGCTGGAGCCCAAGGAACTCATCAGCAAACTTGAGCTTGCTGGCGAGGGCTACAAGGTGCTCACGCTTCTCGAAGAGCAGAAAGCCATGCCATGGCAGGCCGTATATGACGAGTTCTGCGTGCGCAACAACGTGCCCGTAGGTGCCGACTTCATTGCCGACATCGACCAGTATGTGGCCGAGGTGACAAGCAAGAGATAAAGAAAATCATGCAGACCCACCCTCTGCCCTTCCCCTGCGAAGAGGCATCAGGTGGGTCTCTTTTTTATGTCTATATATAATATATAATGTATTATGGAAATACTCATCGGACTCATCATCATTGCCATCGGCGCATTCTGCCAGTCGAGCAGTTATGTGCCCATCAATAAGATAAAGGACTGGTCCTGGGAATCCTATTGGATTGTACAGGGTCTCTTTGCCTGGCTCATACTGCCTTTCCTGGGCGCATTGCTGGCCGTACCCGAAGGACACAGCCTTTTCGAACTCTTCACTGACCAGAAAGCCTTCAACGTGGGCATGACCATCCTCTTCGGTGTGCTGTGGGGTGTGGGCGGACTCACCTTCGGCCTCTCCATGCGCTATCTGGGTGTGGCGCTGGGACAGAGCATTGCCCTGGGCACCTGTGCCGGACTGGGCACCATCCTCGGCCCCGTGTTCCTCAACATCTTCTTCCCCGAGCAGGATCCGCTTTCCAAACTCACCTCTGCCGTCATCATTGGCGTGGTGGTAACCCTTGTCGGCATTGCCATCATCGGTGTGGCCGGCTCCATGAAGAGCGCATCGCTCTCCGAGGAAGAAAAGAGACAGGCGGTCAAGGACTTCAACTTCCCCAAGGGACTCGCCATCGCACTGCTGGCCGGTTTCATGAGCGGATGCTTCAATGTGGGACTCACCTTCGGAGCCTCCATCACCTTCCCCGAGACAGACGCCATGTTCCGCGGTCTGCCCGCCACCTTCCTGGTTACCTTGGGCGGTTTCTGTACCAATGCCATCTACTGTTTCTATCAGAACAGCAAGAACAAGACCTGGAGCGACTATGGCAAAACAAGCGTTTGGGGCAACAACCTCGTCTTCTGCCTGTTGGCTGGAGCGTTGTGGTATAGCCAGTTCTTCGGGCTGTCATTGGGACAGGGATTCTTGGCAGATTCGCCCGACCTCATGACCTTCTCCTTCTGCATTCTTATGGCACTCAACGTGACCTTCTCCAACGTATGGGGAATCATCCTGAAGGAGTGGAAGGGCTGTTCTCCCAAAACCATTGCCGTGCTTTTGCTGGGACTGTGCATACTTATCATCAGCAGCTTCGTGCCCCAGCTTCTCGCATAATAATCAAATATAACAGAAAAGAAAAATGAGCAGTATATTAGACGGACGCCCCGGACTGGCCGCTGTCATCAACCAAGTGGCAGAAGTAACCGGCTACCTGTGGCAAAAAGGATGGGCCGAACGCAACGGCGGCAACATCACTGTCAATGTAACCGAATTTGTAGACGACGAAATAAAGGCCATGCCAGCCATAGCCCCCGCCAAGCAGATTGGCAAGGTGCTCCCCTATCTGAAAGGAAAGTACTTCTATGCCAAGGGAACAGGCAAGCGCATGCGAGACCTTGCGCGTTGGCCCATGCAGAACGGAGCCATCATCCGCATCTGCGACGACTGCGCGTCCTACGAAATCATTGCCGACGAACCCGTGATGCCCACAAGCGAGCTTCCCTCACACCTTGCCCTGCAGAACTATCTGCTGGAGACAGGCAGCACATACAAGGCCACGCTCCACACCCACCCCATTGAACTGGTGGCCATGTCGCACATCCGCCGCTTCCTCAAGGGCGACGAGATGACCCGTGTCCTCTGGTCCATGATACCGGAAACATTGGCATTCGCTCCGTTGGGAATCGGCATTGTACCCTATTACATCCCCGGTTCCATTGAACTGGCCGACGCCACATTGGAGCAGATAAAGACCCACGATGTGGTATTGTGGGAGAAGCACGGAACCGTGGCAGTAGGCACAGACATCATGGACGCCTTCGACCAGACCGACGTTCTCTGCAAGGCAGCCAACATCTATATGTGTGCCCGCAACATGGGTTCGGAACCCGACGGCATGACAGAAAAGGACGTAAAAGACATACAGGATGTCTTCAAGCTGCCCAAGGAAAGACCTTGTTAAATCAGAATGGAACAGAAAAATCCTTACACAAAAATCGGGTAAAAATAACACTTAAGTGTTTCTTCAGTAACAGTTAAGTGTTTTTCCAAAAAGACTTAAGTGAAACTCCAGAAACACTTAAGTCTTTTTTTCGTGTGATTTCAGAGGTAATTTTACGGATTTGCATCCGATTGATTATAAGAAGGTTGAATATCTCCGTATTTTCTTCCGTCACCCCCAAATCCCTTTTTCTTGTTTTTTGACAAATATGGTGAATGGCACACAGATTACACAGATACGACAGATTTTTGAGTTGTGAGCGATGAGATTTGACATAAGAACAGAAGTATCAAAAGAAAAATAGGTCCTTTTATTACTCTATCAAAAAATTAAATCTGCGGTAATCTGTCGCATTGGCGTCATCTGCGTGCCATTATTAAACGGTGAGCGGTGAAGAGGTAGGGACGTCTGCGTGCAGCGTCCGGGGTTTTCACTCACGCCAATCCCGCCAATCCCACCAAAGGCTTAGAGCAATATTTCGTGAGATTCGTGAAAGTGTGAGATTATAACTCTCGTGTTCTCTTCGGACGCTGCACGCAACGTCCCTACTCCCTCACCCCTCATCACTCATCACTCAAAATGTTCTTCTGTTCTTTAGTCGAAAAAACTCACAACTCATTGCTCAAAACCATTGCCGATTCCCGTCTTTGCAGACGGCGAATGTGTGAGGGGCGCTTGAATACCACGGGTTCAAGAACCCGCGGCTATTCGCCCTTTCGGGCATCGCGTCCTTCAGACGCCTCTACTTATTTACGGAAAAGAAAAAACGTCTGGAAGACGGGGAATTAAATAGCCGGGGGCTTTCAAGCCTCCGGTTTATAATGTCCGTATATAAATGGCGTCTGAAAGACGGGAACCGGCAACGGAGATTATTCAAACGATATTCGTTAAACGCTCATTGCTCACTACTCATTGGTCAAAATCTGTGATCATCCGTCGCATCCGTGTCATCTGTGTGCCAATCGCTACCCCCTACCCACTCACCACTCAATGTCAAACATTTTTACTTTTTCCCGCGAACCATACATTGATTCCAAAATGAACAAAAACCACTCGAAATAGTTCAAAAACGAACCTAAAAGGCCGTCCCAAAATGCCCTACTGGAAATTTTTAACTTTCCAACTGAGAAAAAATAATTTTCCTGTTGGGAAATAATATTTTTCCAACTGGGCATTTTCGACTTTTCAGCTGGATTTCCTAAAAAATCTCAATTTGTCAAAGATTTTCATCCGATGTAGAGTTATTGTGTACTTTGTCTGGAATATTCATTTGCTAACTATAAGCGACATTTTGATAAAATTAAGGTTCATATAACATCTTTTAACACATCTTTCGTTACATATCTAAAACATTATCAGTATTTTTGCATTATTAATAATAAAATTTACTTCTATGAAAACTATGACATTGAGAAACTGGTTTGCAATAATAGTAGCGCTATTATGCAGCACTTCGGCCCTGGCCTATGATTTTGAGGTTGACGGGATTTATTATAACATCACATCAGAAAGTGAAAAGACTGTGGGCGTATGCGGTGAAATCAATGGCTATCATTTATACGGCCGCTTTAATATTCCAGAAACCATTGTATATAAAAACGTCACTTATTCTGTTACAAGCATAGAAGAACGGGCATTCTATAAAAACAACAGATTGAGCTATATTGCATTCCCACACAGCATAAAAACAATTGGAGATGAAGCGTTTTATGGATGTAGCAACTTCTACCTCACTGTACTCCCTGAAGGTTTGACTAATATTGGGAAAAGTGCATTTGCCGCATGTAAAAAGATTACATCCATTGAAATACCCAAAAACGTGACTAATATTGGAGAAAGGGCTTTCCATAGTTGCACCAATCTGACTTCAGTTAAACTCTCATGTGACATCACCAGTATCCCAAGTCAGGCTTTTGCATCGTGCAGGTATTTGAGACAAATAAATATACCATCTACTGTTAAAAACATTGGAAAAGGGGTTTTTTATGAGTGTATGGCACTGGCTTCAATTGAACTTCCAGATGGAATAACAGAAATCGGAGATAGCGCATTCTATTTTACGGGATTAACTACAATTAACATGCCAAACAGCATAACAGACATTGGCAGTCATGCCTTTTATTATTGCAAGCTGACTTCTATTGATATTCCCAAAAGTGTAAAAAGTATTAAAAACAGTACATTTGCTTCCTGCTTCAACTTAAGTTCCGTTATCCTTCACGAAGGACTGACCGACATTGGTGGACGTGCCTTTAATTATTGTAGAGAATTGGAGTCATTAAAAATACCGAACAGCGTAACAAACATCGGGGAGTATGCATTTGCAGAATGTTCCAAGCTTACAGAGATTGAAGTTCCAGAGAAACTGGAAAAAATTGGACCTTCAGCCTTTTGGTTTTGTTCCAAACTAACATCGATCAAGATTCCTGCCAATGTTACCCGTATTGAATCAGAAACATTCTATGGTTGCAACGGACTGACATCAATTGAAATTCCCGCCAATGTTACTCATATTGGATCAAGAGCATTTTGTGGTTGCAGGGGGCTGACATCAATTGAAATTCCAAACAGTGTAGAAAGCATCGAAGGCAATGTATTCAGGGAATGTTTGGAAGTTTCCTCAATCAAAGTGGACAAAAACAACAAAATGTATGATTCAAGAGAAGATTGCAATGCCATCATTGACTCTAAAACGAACACGTTGATTACAGGCTGTATGTCAACAATCATCCCTAATAACACAACGAGTATAGGAAGCGATGCATTTTACCATATCAGCAAACTAACCTCAATAAATATTCCTGGCAGTGTAACCAGCATTGGCGCAACTGCATTCAGAGGCACCCGTATTACCTCGATTGAAATTCCCGATAATGTAACAAGTATAGGTTTTGGAGCGTTCTGGGACTGTGAAAGACTGACTTCGGTAAAGTTGCCGAATAATTTGAGTGCCATAGAGAGTTATCTTTTTGACTTTTGCACCAATCTTACCTCTATCGTGATTCCAAACAGCGTGACAAGCATAGGAGAAAAATCTTTTGCGTACTGTAGGAATCTCAACTCTATTGAAATCCCAGAAAAGGTAACAAGTATTGGCCATAGTGCTTTCTATGAATGCAACAATCTAACTTCAGTCATTATACCTGAAAGCATGAAAAACATAGCAACCTTTGCTTTTTGCCTTTGCACAAACTTACGGCAAATAACCTGTCATGCCACCGAACCACCTGTATGTGAAAAACAAGCTTTTGAGCAGGTTGACCGTCTGAACTGCAAGCTGATTGTACCCGAAGGAAGTGAGGAGGCATATATGGCCGCCAACGAATGGAGAGGTTTCTACACCGCCGACGGCATAGAGGGACTTGAGGATGAAAGCATCGTAGACGTATATAACCTGCAGGGCGTGACGGTGAAGAGACAAGTCCGCATGAGCGATTTGCAAGGCACGCTGCCCAAAGGCATCTACATCATAAACGGGAAGAAAATTGCGGTCAGATAAATCCTGTCCACATATACAGATTCAAAAAGACGCACTACCTTATTATATTAGGGCGGTGCGTCTGCTCTTTATAAAGTGCCGTCAAAAACGCAATGCGTTGCGGGGGCAAAGACAACAGCATGGAATAGCCATCGCAACGGCATGACTTTCTCATCGCACCGCGTTGCCTTTTTGGTCGGTCTTTTTCATCGCTACAATACCATGCCGACGAAACTGCAGTATCAAGCCTAATACACTGCAGTACCAAAGCGATGGTACTCCAGTACCACTTTATATGGTACCGTCGCGGTACTGGCATAGACTCGCGGCAAGATGCTGGTATTTGCGGTTGAGCAAGCGCAGAGCCGTACTTGTTTAACCTTGTTCACAATGGGGCGTGCGCCCTTAGCAATGAGTTTAGGAAAACTGGATTTAAGTTACACCGATTCTGCCATTCTCCGTTTTATCTGCATAATTATTCAAAATTACGCGAAGCATTCTGGCAAAAAATTCTTTTTCTTCAAAAAAACTTATTACTTTTGCATCATAGATCATATGAATAAGACGAAATATTTCAGGATATTGCGGTTAAATTATCATTATGTACGAAGAACTTCTGAATCTTGATCCCGTAAAGATCAACTTTAACAGGACCGGAATGGAACTGCTGAACATCGCCCTGGCCGTTGTCATGTATGGTGTTGCCCTTGGCATAAAGCCCGGCACCTTCATCAAGGTGTTCCGCCACCCAAAATCCATCTTCATTGGTGTTTTTGGCCAGTGGATTATTCTTCCGGCACTGACCTTCCTGCTGATTATCCTTTTCCATAAGTTCATCACGCCGATGGTTGCCATGGGCATGATACTGGTGGCATCTTGCCCGGGAGGGAACATATCGAACTTCATCACGTCCATATCCAAGGGCAACAGGGAGTTGTCCGTATCCATGTCGGCCGTAACGACTATGGCTGCCATTGTGACCACTCCAGCCAACTTTGCCATCTGGGGCAGCCTTTATGTGGGTTACCTCAACCGCCATGCGGTGGACGCGTTGCAGACGCTCAGCATTCCCGTATGGGACATCTTTGTCACGGTGTTCTTCCTGCTCGGTGTTCCTCTGGTGTTGGGCATACTGACCACACGCTACCTGCCCCGACTGGCCAAGGCTCTGAACAAGCCTCTGCAATTTCTCTCAATTCTGGTATTCCTGCTGATGGTGATATTGGCTTTCCGCCAAAACCTTGACCTGTTCATGAGATACATCAAATGGATTCTGCTCATCGTGTTCGCCCATAACGGTGCTGCTCTTGCCACCGGCTATTTCCTGGGCGAGCTGTCCGGACTGCCACGGCCCGACCGCCGTGCCATCACCATTGAATTGGGCATACAGAATTCCGGACTCGGACTTATCCTATTGTTCAACCCCAATATTTTCCCTCCCGAACTGCAAAACGGCGGAATGCTTTTCATCACCGCCTGGTGGGGCATCTGGCACATCATCTCCGGACTCACCGCAGCCATCATCTTCAGATACCGAAGCCATAAGCGAGGGGAGTAAACGATTATTTTGAGCCGTGCAAGTTTACCATAAAAATCTTTTCTACACATTCCTGCGTTGCTGTCTGGTCAATCCAGTCATAAACATGTCGCTTCGCAGACTTGCGGTCAAGGGTAAAGAAAATATTCCCAAAGACGGCGCCGTCATCATCGGCTGCAACCACACCTGCGCATTACTGGACGCACTGGTGATACTGCGTGCCATGAACCGCGCCACCGTATTCATGACCCGTGCGGACATCTTCCGCAGGCCTTTGTTGCAGAAGACCTTCACCTTTCTGAAGATGTTGCCCATTTTCCGTATCCGCGACGGCTTTGCCTCTGTAAAGCAGAACGAAGAGATTATCCGCAAATGCGTGAAGGTGCTCAACCACCACTATCCGCTGGCGCTCTTTCCCGAGGCAAAACACCGCCCCAAGCACTCGTTGCTGCCACTGAGCAAGGGAATCTTCCACATTGCATTTGAAGCCAACAAGAAATTCGGACATAAAAGGCCTGTGTATATCGTTCCCATGGGACTGGAGTACAGCCACTATTTCCGCTACCGCCCCACTGCGGTTGCCACGTTCGGCAGACCCATCAACGTAACCGAGTTTGTCAGACAGCATGAAGGAGAGGCCACACCGGTGCAGATTCAGTCCATGCTACGCGAAGAACTGGCCACGCGTATGAGCGAGCTTATCACATACGTCCCCGACACAGAAAACTATGAAGCACAATGGGAGCTGGCAAAACTCTCTGCCGCACAATCATACTCCCTGAACCCGGCCAAACAACTCATGCACAACCGTGCCGCCATCAAGAAGGTGCAGGAAATGAAAGCCAACACACCGGAGGAAGACACCGCCACGCTGTATGCCAATGCCTCCGCCTTCAAGAAAAAGCGGCTAAAGCACAATATACGTTCATCGTCCACCAAGCACAAGCGCCCGTTGGCGGCCGCCGTTGCCGGAAGTCTGGCATTGCTCTGTCTGCTGCCCTATTATCTTTTCTGTGCCATCACCACGCTTCCCTCGTGGCTGCTGTCACTACTCATCGTAAGCAAGGTCAAGGACAAGGCTTTCTATAACACCGCCCGTTTCGGGGTGAACCTCATCCTGTGGCCGCTACTCGTTTTGATGTGGATTATTGTGGCGACAAACACACTTCCCTTAGTAGCTGCCATTATGGCCATTTTGCTGATTCTCCCCGGTGTCGCTTTCTTCTATGACTACAACACCTTTGTTTTGCGCACATGGTCAGACTGGCAATGGGCACTTAACAAGCCGTTGCACTCCCGTCTGAGAGATTTGCTCAAACATATCGCATAAACAGAAAAGAGATGCCGCGCTGGCATCTCTTTTCTGTTAGTGTATATATATATTAATATGTATTATTGGTTGGCCTCCTTAACCTTTCGGAAGAGATCGCTGGCAAAGATAAACGAATTGAGACGTTCGTTTGTGCTGGTCATAATCTGATCCTTGCTGCCCTGCCATTCCTTTTGACCCTTATAAATATACAAAATGTTTTCACCAATACCCATCACGGAGTTCATGTCATGGGTGTTGATGATGGTTGTCATCTTATACTCCTGCGTAATGTCATGGATCAGTTCGTCTATGACAAGACTGGTCTTGGGGTCCAGGCCGCTGTTTGGCTCATCGCAAAAAAGATACTTGGGATTGAGGGCTATGGCACGGGCAATGGCCACACGCTTCTGCATACCGCCACTGATTTCGCCGGGAAGTTTGTTCTCCGCACCCTTAAGGTTCACACGTTCCAGGCAGAACTTGGCACGGCGTATACGGTCGGCCTGGCAATCATCGGAAAACATTTCCAACGGGAACATGACATTCTCCAACACGGACATGGAGTCGAAGAGAGCCGCACTCTGGAAAATCATGCCCATCTCGCGGCGGATAAGCACCTGCTCGCGCTTGGTCATTCCAATGAAGTCGCGGCCATCATACAATATCTGTCCGCTGGTGGGGACAAACAAGCCCACGATGTTCTTCATCAGCACTGTCTTTCCACTTCCGCTCTGGCCGATGATAAGATTGGTCTTTCCGTCCTCGAAAACGGCATTTATATCAATGAGCACATCCTTGTCCTCAAATGACTTGTACAAATGTTTTATTTCAATCATAGGGAAATCAGCTTAAGAGTTGGGTGAGGAAAATGTCTGCAAACAAGATGAGCATGCTGCTGCGCACCACTGCATTGGTACTGGCCTTGCCCACATCGAAAGAACCGCCCTCTACCGTATACCCGTAGAAGGACGAAACGCTGGAGATGATGAACGCAAAACAAAGACTCTTGATGATTGACATCCAGACATACCACTGGTTAAAGTCGTAAAGCAATCCTGACGTGAGGTCTTCCACTGTGATAACGCCCATGTATGTAGTGGCATAAGCACCAATTAGACCGAAGGCAATACTGAAGACGACCAAAAAAGGAATCATCGTTATCAAGCCCAATACCTTGGGCAGAATGAGGAACGAAGCAGAATTGACACCCATGATTTCAAGTGCGTCTATCTGTTGTGTCACGCGCATGGTTCCAATCTCGGATGCGATGTTACTGCCCACCTTGCCACTGAGGATAAGACACATGATACTGCTGGAGAATTCCAGAAGCATAATCTCGCGGGTGGTATAACCCGTCACAAAGGCTGGCATCCAGGCGCTCTGGATATTCAGCTTGATCTGGATACAAATAACCGCACCAATGAAAAAGCTGATGAGCAGGACAATTCCGATGGAATCAACTCCAAGCTGTGCCATTTCTTTGATGTACTGTCTGAAAAACATACGCCACCTTTCCGGAATGCTGAACACCTTTCCCATGAGCTGCAAATATCGGCCAAAAGCGGCAAAAAACTGTTGTAATAACATGTAGTAGAGGTTTATTATGGGCAAATTTACGCTTTTTATCCTAAAAATTGTAACAAAGCGGTGCTGTTTTTCTCTTTTTTCGTACTTTTGTGCCCAAAATGTATATTGCATGGCTGACAATACAATACAAGAACAGACAAACAGCCCCGTAGAAAAAGGGTTGGAATTGAAAAGCGAAGGATTGGTAAAGGTGTACGGAAAGCGCACTGTGGTGAACAATGTGTCATTCAACGTGCACCAGGGCGAAATTGTCGGACTATTAGGCCCGAACGGTGCCGGAAAGACCACATCTTTCTATATGACCACCGGTCTGGTGGTGCCCAATGCCGGACGCATTTTCCTGGGCGACAAGGAAATTACAGACTACCCCGTGTACAAGCGCGCACGGCACGGCATTGGCTATCTGGCTCAGGAAGCCAGCGTGTTCCGCAAAATGACGGTTGAGGACAACATTGCCAGCGTGCTGGAGATGACCGGCAAACCCCGCGACTACCAACGGGAAAAACTGGAAAGCCTGATTGCCGAGTTCCGACTTCAGAAAGTAAGAAAGAATCTGGGTGACCAACTTTCCGGAGGCGAACGCCGCCGAACAGAAATTGCACGTTGCCTGGCCATCGACCCCAAGTTCATCATGCTGGACGAACCGTTTGCCGGAGTGGACCCCATTGCGGTGGAGGACATCCAATATATTGTATGGAAGCTGAAGCAACGCAACATCGGCGTGCTCATTACTGACCACAATGTGGAAGAGACTTTGTGTATTACAGACCGTGCATACCTGCTCTTTGAAGGCCAGATTCTGTTCCACGGCACCCCGCAGGAATTGTCCGTAAATCCAGTGGTGCTGGACAAGTATCTGACCCATAGTTTTGTGCTTCGCATGAAAGATTTCCAGAAAATGGATGAGGAGCGTTCCGTGCTACAAGGATAAGGATTTTGCGATTTCCACCGCGTAAGTTTGATTATTTCGGGGGAATTTTGTACCTTTGTGCGCTCTTTAGCAGATTATTAGCAAAAACAACAAACCATTATAAAGTAGATTTTAAGAAATGAACGTTTCATTTGAAAAGGTAGACAAGGTAAATGCCTTGCTGACTATCCAAATTGAAAAGGCAGACTACGAAAGCAAGGTAGCTGCCGCCCTGAAAGATTTCCGTAAGAAAGCAAGCTTGCCCGGATTCCGTCCCGGCATGGTTCCCACATCGCTCCTGAAGAAGCGTTTCGGCACAGAGATTCTGGCTGAACAAGTGAACAAGATCCTGGGTGAGGAAGTATATAAATACATCCGTGAACAGAAAATCAACATTCTGGGCGAACCCCTCCCCAATGAGGAGAAGCAGGAACCTGTTGATTTCGTAAACAAGGAAGACTTCACTTTTGTTTTCGACGTAGCTCTGGCTCCCGAGTTTGACGCAAAGATCAGCGACAAGGACTCTCTGGACTACTACCAGATTGAGGTTAGCGACGAGATGGTGAACAAGCAGGTGGAGAACTATGCACAGCGCGGAGGCCAGTACAATAAGGTTGACGAGTGCAAGGAAGGCGACATGGTAAAGGGTATCCTGGGCCAGTTGGATGCTGAAGGCAACGTATTGGAAGGCGGTATTCAGGTGGAAGGTGCGGTAATGCTGCCCAACTACATGAAGAACGAGGAAGAAAAGGCCAAGTTCAACGGTGCTAAGGTAAATGACGTATTGGTGTTCAACCCCGCCAAGGCATACGAGAACAACGACGTTGAACTGAGCTCTCTGCTGAAGATCAGCAAAGAGGAGGCTGCTGAAATGAAGTCTGACTTCAGCTTCCAAATTACTGAAATCACACGATACGAGGCAAGCGCCATCAATCAGGAACTGTTCGACAAGATCCTGGGCGAAGGTGTTGTAAGCAGCGAAGAGGAGTTCCGTGCTTTCATCAAGAAGCAGATGGAAAACCAGTTTGCCATTGACAGCGAGTACAAATTGACTTTGGATTTGCGTGCATACCTGACCGAGCGTATCGGCAAGTTGGAGTTCCCCGAAGCCACTCTCAAGCGCATCATGAAGATCAACAACGAGGACAAGGATGACGAATACATTGAGAAGAACTTCGCGCCCAGCCTGGAAGAGCTTACATGGCACCTCATCAAGGAGCAGTTGAGCGAGCAGTTGGAAATCAAGGTAGAGCAGGACGACATCCTGGAAAGCGCAAAGGTTGTAACCCGTCTGCAATTTGCCCAGTATGGCATGATGAACATTCCCGAGGACATTCTGCTCAACTATGCCAAGGAAATGTTGAAGAACAAGCAGCAGGTAGAGAACATGGTAGCCCGCACTGTTGAAAGCAAGATTGCCCAAAAGGTAATGGAAGTGGCTACTCTGAATCGTAAGACCATTTCTCTGGACGAGTTCAATAAGATGTTCGCCCAAGAAGAAGAGGCTGCAGAATAACACAACGCTGTTTTGACAATTACACCTTATATATAATATATATAGGGAAAGTAAACTGATAAAAGAATGGACGGGGACGGCTCATTTCGGGTCGTCCCCGAGTCCGTGGAAGGGAAGATGTAAACAGTATCCCTAAAGGAACAAACATAAAAAAACTAATATTCAGGCTTATGAACAACGATTTCAGAAAATATGCCACACGCCACCTTGGAATGAACAGCATGGTGCTGGATGACGTGGTGAGTGCACAGAACCAGTACCTTAACCCCTACATTCTGGAAGAACGACAGCTGAACGTAACGCAGATGGACGTTTTCAGCCGACTGATGATGGACCGAATTATCTTTCTGGGAACCGAGATTGATGCGTATACCGCTAACACGCTGCAGGCACAGTTGCTGTATCTGGACAGCGTGGATCCAGGAAAAGACATCAGCATTTATCTGAACAGTCCTGGCGGAAGCGTATATGCCGGATTGGGTATTTATGATACCATGCAGTTTGTAACCTCAGACGTAGCCACCATCTGCACAGGCATGGCCGCCAGCATGGCAGCTGTCCTGCTGGTTGCTGGAGCAGAGGGAAAGAGAAGCGCGCTGACTCACAGCCGTGTAATGATCCACCAGCCCATGGGAGGAGCTCAAGGACAGGCAAGCGATATAGAAATCACTGCACGCGAGATCCAAAAATTGAAGAAAGAGCTGTACACCATCATCGCAGACCACTCACACACTGATTTTGACAAGGTGTGGGCCGACAGCGACCGAGACTATTGGATGACTGCACAGGAGGCCAAAGAATACGGAATGGTGGACCAGGTGCTTTCCCGGCGTTAATCTGTTAAAGGATAGAACATGGCAAAGAAACAAGAAAGCCGCTGTTCATTCTGCGGAAGGACGGAGTCGGAATGCGGCATACTGCTGACCGGCTTACACGGCATGATTTGTGAGCAATGCTCAAAACAAGCAAACGAAATCTTCAGGGAACAGCTCAAAGGCAGACAACACAGAGCGAATGCAGAAGAGCTTAAGGACATCCCTAAACCACAGGAGATAAAATCCTATCTGGACCAATACGTCATTGGTCAGGACACGGCAAAACGATGTCTGGCCGTGGCGGTATACAACCACTACAAGCGTCTGGGACAACCCGATGACAACAACGAAGTGGAGATTGAAAAGAGCAACATCATCATGGTGGGCTCTACCGGAACGGGAAAAACTTTGTTGGCTCGCACTATTGCCCGCCAATTGAAAGTACCTTTTACAATTGTGGATGCCACTGTTTTCACAGAAGCCGGATATGTTGGCGAGGATGTGGAAAGCATTTTGAGCCGACTATTACAAGTGGCCGACTACGATGTGGAAACCACACAAAGAGGCATTGTCTTCATTGATGAGATTGACAAGATTGCAAGAAAAAGTTCCAATCCCAGTATCACCCGTGATGTAAGCGGAGAAGGTGTTCAGCAAGGTCTGCTCAAACTATTGGAGGGCAGCATTGTAAACGTTCCGCCCAAAGGTGGCAGAAAACATCCTGACCAGGATTATGTAAAAGTGGACACCCGTAATATCTTGTTCATTTGCGGCGGAGCTTTTGACGGAATTGAAAACAAGATAGCACAACGATTGAACACACACACAGTGGGTTACAACAATGTGAAGAACCAGATGAAGATTGACAACAACGACTTAATGAAGTATGTGTTGCCACAAGATCTGAAATCGTTTGGCCTTATCCCCGAAATCATTGGCCGACTGCCCGTACTCACATACCTGAAACCGCTTGACCGCGACACATTGCGTAACATTCTGGTGGAACCGAAGAACTCACTTGTACGGCAGCAAATCAAACTTTTCGAAATGGACGGTGTGGAGCTCACTTTCACAGATGAAGCACTGGACTATATGGTAGACAAGGCTGTAGAATACAAGTTGGGTGCTCGCGGCTTGCGCAGCATTATGGAAAGTGTGATGATGGATGCACAGTTTGACATTCCGTCTTCAGACACAAAAAAGTTGGAAATCAACCGAGAGTATGCAGTACAGCAACTGGAAAAGTCCATGATACTGCATGCCTAAGTTAGACTTTTTACATTTCACGGTATAAAAAAAGCAGAAAAACTTCGTTTGTTCAGAAAAAAATCATATCTTTGTAAGTACCTTACCACATTAGGTCGCCAATGAAAGATATCAATTTGACTGAACTGCTGAAGCGTTATTTTGGATTTGATTCCTTTAAAGGTGACCAGGAAGCGATTATAAAGAATGTGCTTTCTGGTCATGATACATTTGTACTCATGCCTACAGGAGGAGGTAAAAGTCTTTGCTATCAATTGCCTGCTCTATTGATGGATGGTACATCCATCGTCATATCACCCTTAATCGCACTGATGAAAAACCAAGTGGACGCCATCCGCCAAGTAAGCGAGGATGACGGCATCGCACATTTCATCAACTCATCATTGAACAAAAGTGAAATAGATCGGGTGAAAAAAGATATTCTGTCCGGACGCACAAAACTTTTGTACGTGGCGCCAGAGTCTTTGACAAAGGAAGATAATGTGGATTTCCTAAGCAAAGTGAAAATCTCGTTCTATGCAGTGGACGAAGCGCATTGTATCTCGGAATGGGGCCATGACTTCCGCCCGGAATACCGCCGTATACGCCCTATAATTGAGCAGATAGGCCATGCCCCGGTAATAGCACTTACTGCAACAGCCACAGACAAGGTAAGAGGCGACATAAAGAAGAACCTTGGAATGCAGAACGCTAAAGACTTCAAGAGTTCCTTCAACAGGGCGAACCTCTATTATGAAGTACGTCCGAAAACCAAAAATGTGGAAAGTGACATTACGCGGTTTATCCTTCAAAATCCCGGAAAGAGCGGCATAGTATATTGCCTTAGCAGGAAAAAAGTTGAAGGTTTGGCAGAAGTGTTACGCGCCAACAACATCAACGCCCGTCCCTATCATGCCGGAATGGATTCACAGACACGAAGTCAGACACAGGATGACTTTATCATGGAGCGCATTGACGTAATCGTTGCCACAATTGCATTCGGTATGGGCATTGACAAACCAGACGTGAGATTTGTCATACACTATGATATTCCCAAAAGCCTTGAAGGCTATTATCAGGAGACCGGACGCGCAGGACGTGATGGCGGAGAAGGTGTATGCCTGACCTATTACTCACCCAAAGATTTGCAGAAACTGGAGAAATTCATGGAAGGCAAACCCGTGGCTGAGCAGGACATTGGCCGACAACTTTTACAGGAGACCCAGGCGTATGTGGAATCTTCGGTTTGCAGAAGAAGGGTCTTGTTGCATTATTTTGGAGAAGAATACCCAAAAGACAATTGCGGAAATTGCGACAATTGCAGACAACCCAAGACTCGCAAGGAGGCTACCGAAGAGTTGGTAAAAGCTCTACAAGTCATAGTGGCAGTCAAGGAGAAGTTCAAGGTAGATTATATCGTCGACATGCTGGTGGGCCGAGAGACAGACGAAGTCATTGCACACCGACATGGAGAACTTGACTGTTTCGGCTGTGGCGAAGGAAAAGAAAGACATTTCTGGAATGCAGTCATCCGCCAAGGCATGATTATGGGATACATTGAAAAGGAAGTGGAGAACTATGGTTTACTGAAAGTTACCGCGCAAGGCCGGGAGTTCTTAAAGAAGCCACGCACCTTCATGATTACCGAAGACAACGAATATGGTGATTATGATGAAGCTATACCCACAGGTAGCTCCGGCGCCATTGACGAAACTCTTCTAAACATGCTGCGTGATTTGAGAAAACAAACATCGCGCAAGCTTGACGTACCACCCTATGTCATTTTCCAGGACAACTCTTTGGAAGAAATGGCATCCATTTATCCTACAGACATCGAAGACTTGCAAAACATCACTGGTGTAGGACAAGGAAAGGCTAAACGCTACGGCGCAGACTTCTGCAAGCTCATCGCTGACTACTGTAAAGAAAACGAAATAGAACCTATGGCCGACCTACGGGTTCGAACCGTTGCCAACAAGAGCAAAAGCAAAGTGAGCATCATCCAAGGAATTGACCGCCAAATGTCTTTCTCAGACATTGCCAAATCTCTGGGAAAAGACATGGATGAGCTATTGGATGAAATCGAGGCAATCGTCTATAGTGGCACAAAACTGAACATCGATTATTACATTACCGAAGTAATGGATGAAGACCATATGTGGGATATATACGATTACTTCCACGAAGAATCTGAAACAGACAGTTTGGACGAAGCCTATGACATACTTGGAGAGGACTATACAGAAGAGGAAATCCGTCTTGTACGCGTGAAGTTCCTGTCGGAACTGGCGAATTAATAAAATTTGGCTCAGCAATTGCCATAATACCAAGTTTTTTTTGTATCTTTGCACCTAATAAAAAATTTTGGTATTATGGCATCTTTTATTGAAGATAAAATTATCATGGACGGACTGACATATGATGACGTCCTGCTTGTTCCCGCTTATTCAGAAGTTTTACCCCGTACGGTAGAGTTGACAACGAAATTCTCTCGTAACATCGAACTCAAAATCCCATTTGTCACCGCCGCTATGGACACAGTGACTGAAGCCAATATGGCCATCGCCATTGCGCGTGAAGGAGGAATCGGTGTTATCCACAAGAATATGACCATTGAGGAACAGGCTCGCCAGGTTGCAATTGTAAAACGTGCCGAAAACGGTATGATTTACGATCCCGTAACCATCAAGCGTGGAAGCAAAGTTCAAGACGCTCTGGCCCTCATGAGCGAATATCACATTGGAGGTATACCCGTAGTTGATGACGAAAACCACTTGGTTGGAATTGTCACTAACAGAGATTTACGTTTTGAGCAGAACATCAACCGCCCCATAGATGAAGTGATGACCAGCGAAGGTTTGGTTACCACACACGTCCAGACCGACTTGGTTGCAGCAGCAAAGATTCTGCAAGAAAACAAAATTGAGAAACTTCCTGTTGTAGACGACAACTACAAGCTTATCGGTCTGATCACTTACAAAGACATCACAAAGGCTAAGGACAAACCAATGGCTTGCAAAGATGAAAAGGGACGTTTGCGTGTGGCTGCCGGTGTAGGAGTAACCGCTGACACACTGGACCGAATGAAAGCTTTGGTGGATGCTGGCGTGGATGCTATAATAATCGACACAGCACACGGCCATTCAAAAAGTGTTATTGAAAAGTTAAAAGAAGCCAAGAAGACATTCCCCAACGTGGATATTGTTGTGGGAAACATCGCTACCGGTGAAGCTGCACGTATGCTTGTAGAGGCAGGAGCTGATGGAGTGAAAGTTGGCATTGGCCCTGGAAGTATCTGCACCACCCGTGTTGTCGCAGGCGTTGGCGTACCCCAGCTCAGTGCTATCTACGATGTGGCACACGCATTGGAAGGAACTGGCATTCCTCTTATTGCTGATGGCGGATTGCGTTATTCTGGAGACGTGGTAAAAGCTCTTGCTGCAGGAGGTTACAGTGTCATGATCGGTTCATTGGTCGCAGGAACAGAAGAAAGCCCCGGCGATACCATAATCTACAACGGCCGTAAATTCAAGAGCTACCGCGGAATGGGATCGCTCGAAGCTATGGAATGCGGTTCTAAAGACCGTTATTTCCAGGGCAACGTAAGCGATGTGAAAAAGCTGGTTCCCGAAGGCATTGCCGGACGCGTACCTTACAAGGGCACTGTACAGGAAGTCATCTATCAGCTCATTGGAGGTTTGCGTAGTGGTATGGGCTATTGTGGAGCTGCCACAATTGAGAATTTGCATAACGCCAAGTTTGTACGCATCACCAATGCTGGCGTTCAGGAAAGTCACCCACACGATGTGACTATCACAAGCGAGGCGCCCAACTACAGCCGTCCTCAGTAAATGCAATATTCTTAACATGAAGAAATTTTTGCTCTTCTTATGGTTTACAGGATTTGTCTGCTCAGCGATGTCGCAGACAGATCCTGTTTTGATGAGAATCAACAACAAACCGATTACCCTCAGCGAGTTTGAATACAACTACAACAAAAATAATTCTGAAGGAGTTCTTGACAAAAAAACTGTAGAAGAATATGTTGATCTGTTCATAAACTACAAGCTGAAGGTAGAAGCCGCATTAGATGCAAAATTAGACACATTGAGTAGCTTCCGCAAGGAGTTCCGTACATACCGTGACCAACAGATTCAGCCTCTGTTAGTACCACAAAACCGAATGGAAGAAGAGTGCCGGAAATATTACGACCGGATGAATGCCAACTTGCAAGGAAAGGATGTCATCCTGCCTGCACATATTTTCCTGAGGGTAAAACAAAATGCGAGCAAAGAAGAACAAATAAAAGCAAAAGAGCGGATTGACTCTATATTCCAAGCTATAGAAAACGGAGCAGATTTCGCAGAGCTGGCAAAGAAAATAAGCCAAGACCCACAGTCCGCACCAAAAGGAGGAGTTCTTTCTTGGATTGGCCCTAATCAAACTTTGAAAGAGTTTGAGGATGTGGCATATTCTTTAAATAAGTACGAAATATCTGAACCGTTTCTGTCAACCGTCGGCTATCACATTGTTAAGATGATGGACAGAAAGGAATTGGAACCATTCGAAGAGCTAAAGCCTGGAATCGCACGTTTCTTAGAAAGCAAAGGTATTAAAAGCCAATTAGCCGCGCAAGCAATTGACTCCATCGCATCAAAAGGTGCATCAAACAAAAGCGTTGAACAAATTTTGGATGAAGAGACAGAACGTCTATGTGCAGAGGACAAGGATTTAAAATATCTTGTACAAGAATATCACGATGGTCTGTTACTTTACGAGATCTGTAATCGCGAAGTGTGGGAGCCTGCAGGGAAAGACACTTTAGGAATGGAATCCTTCTTCAAAAATAACAAGAAAGCGTATGCATGGGACAAGCCACGATTCAACGGAATGATTTACTACTGCCAGCAAGAAAAAGACATAAAAGCAGTAAAAAAAGCATTAAAAAAAATTAAGCCCGAACAATGGGTTTCTACAATTCGTAACAAGTTCAACAAGGACAGCATTACAGTCCGTATGGAAAAGGGACTTTTTAAACAAGGTGAAAATCGCAATGTAGACATCTTAGGTTTAAAAGTCAAAAAATTAAAACCAAAGCCTATAGACGGATTCCCTTATGTTGGGATTGTTGGTGAAAAACTCAAAAAAGGCCCAAAGAATTGGCAAGATGTAAGTGCACAAGTTTTAACAGATTACCAACGCCATTGCGAAAACCTCTTTGTGGAAAGACTACGCAAAAAATACAAAGTCGAAGTGGACAAAGATGTCCTTAAGACGGTGAACAAACATTGATTAAGACAGATATATACAACATATATATAAATAATGAAGACATTCAACCGATTTTTTCTTAGTTTGTTGTTCGGATGCATTACCCATTGCCCATCATGGGCTCAAACCAACATTATTGATGAAGTGGTTTGGGTTGTTGGTGATGAAGCCATTCTTCGCTCAGATGTTGAAAAAATCAGAGTAGAGTACGGCAACCAAATGGACGGCAATCCATACTGCATGATTCCCGAACAGTTAGCCATTCAGAAACTGTTCCTTCATCAGGCAGCTATTGACAGCATAGAAGTTTCTGATGCAGAGATCAACCAGTATGTGGAACAAGATATCAACCAAAAAATTCTTACTGCAGGTTCAAAAGAAAAACTGGAAGAATACATGCGAATGAGTCTTACCCAAATCAGGGAAGAGACATTCGAACAATATAGAAATGAACTTACCGCAAGACGTATGCGGGAGCAATTAACAAAAGATGTTAAAGTGACACCTGCTGAAGTTCGCCGTCATTTCAAAGACTTACCAGAAGACAGCTTGCCCTTGATACCAACACAAGTAGAGGTGCAGATTGTTGTACTCCAACCTCGAATCCCAGCAGAGGAAACAGACCGCATCAAAGAAGAATTACGCACTTACACAGAACGAGTAAACAGCGGAACTTCTTTTTCTACTCTTGCACGTCTGTACTCAGAAGATCCAGCTTCCGCTCGCCAAGGTGGAGAAATGCCCTATTACGGTAGAGCAGAGCTTGACCCAGCTTTTGCCAATGTGGCTTTTAGCCTGACTGACCCCAAAAAAGTCAGCAAAATTGTGCAATCTGAATTTGGTTACCACATTATACAATTAATAGACAAAAGAGGTGACAAAATCAAATGCCGACACATCTTAAAGCGTCCGCAGGTACAACAAGCTGAAATTGACGAAGCCATAGCACGTCTTGACTCTATTACAGATGACATTAAAAAAGAGAAATTTACTTTTGAAGATGCTGCTGCAGTAATTTCAGAAGATAAAGACACACGTAACAACCACGGTATCCTATCCAACATGTTAGAAGACGGAGAACAAACCACACGGTTTGAAATGGGACAACTTTCAAAAGTCTCTCCCGAACTGGCTAGAGTTGTAGAAGCTTTACAACCCGGTGAAATCTCCAAGGCATTTACAATGTTGAACTCTAAAGGAGCACAAGTGTGTGCTGTTGCAAAGCTTCGCAACAGAATCCCTCAACACAGAGCCAATATGGCAGAAGATTTCCAAGTATTACGTAAAGTTGTGGAAGAAAAGAGAAGCGAAGAGGTAATCCAGAAATGGATTAAAGAAAAACAGGCCAAGACTTATGTACGCATCAACGAAGATTGGCGCGGCTGTGAGTTCCAATATCCAGGATGGATAAAGTGATGAGACGTAGAATCATAGGAATATGTATATGTGTCTACTTCGGTCTTTGCATAGCATGGTCAATTAATCCACAAAAATACAGACAAAAAGAGACCAACGACACAGTGAAGAGCAGAGTTCATCTGTTACATGTTGACAGTATGTTCTTTGACGACCGCGTGAGCAAAACCGCACAGTTCCTTGTCGGGAATGTGCAATTTGAACACGAGGGCATATATATGTATTGTGACAGTGCCTTGTATTACGAGGCATCAAACTCGTTTGATGCTTACGGAAACGTAAAAATGGTTCAAGGGGACACATTGACTCTTGATGGTGAAATCCTTTATTACAATGGAATGGACCAATTGGCAAGAGTTCGGCATAATGTCGTACTACGCCATGTTGAGACCACACTATATACCGACAGTCTCGACTACGACCGACTTTATAACCTTGGATACTTTTTTGAAGGAGGACGCTTGGTCGACCAAGGAAATGAGCTATCAAGTGATTGGGGCGAATATAGCCCAGCTACACGCAACGCTGTCTTCAATTACAACGTAAGGCTAGTAAGCCCCGGACCACCAGAAGAACCCAAAAGTACCATCATATCTGACACATTATATTATAATACGAAAACAGCCATTGCCCACGTTAAGGGACCTTCAAATATTGACAACGGAGATAGCCATATCTATACCGAATTAGGTTATTACTACACACAACAAGAGCTCTCCTATTTGCTGAACAGAAGTATTCTAACAAACAATGGCAAACGAATGGTTGGCGATAGCGTCGTTTGGGACGGTATGACAAACGAAGGAAAAGCATTTGGTAATATAGAGTACTCTGACGTAGTGAACAAAAACATGTTCAAGGGAGGTTACTGCTATTACAATGACGACCAAGGATATATGGAAGCGGCAGACAGTGCTGTTGTCATAGATTATTCTCAAAGAGACACACTATATGCCCATGCTGACACATTTAAGGTCTTTACCTATCATAAAGACACAGATAGTCTTTACCGTACAATACATGGTTATCACCACGTAAGAGCATACCGTTCTGATGTACAAGCTGTTTGCGATTCATTGGTGTACAATTCTAAAGATTCCTGCATGACTATGTATCGCGACCCCATCCTGTGGCAAATGGGACAGCAATTAGTCGGTGAAGAAATCCAAGCCTACATGAATGACAGCACCATGGACAGTGTGTTGGTACTCAGACAAGCCATATCAGTGGAAAGGATGGACAGCATTCACTACAATCAAGTGGCAGGAAAAGAGATACGGTTCTATTTCAAGCAAGGGCAGATGGACATGACCCGTGTAATCGGGAATGTGATGCTCAATTACTACCCCACTGATGAAGACAGCCTGATGATTGGTATGAATCATTTGGAAAGCACTGACTTGAAGCTTTTCATGAAAGAAGGGAAAATAGATAAGATTTGGGCTCCAGCATCCACAGGAAAACTGACTCCTGTACCATTAATTCCGCCCAAGGAACTATATTTGGAAAATTTTGTTTGGTTCGACTATGTGCGTCCAAAGGACAAAGACGACATTTTCAATTGGCGTTCAAAGAAAGCTGAATCACAGCTCAAACAAAGCGTGCAGCGCAGGGCGCCAAAACAAAAATTAACAGATATAAACAAAAAGCAAATAAAAAAGGAGTAAGTTATGGGATTGTTCAACACAAGAAAACCTCGAGGTTTCCGCCGCGTTAGCATCTATACTGATGAACGTAAAGAGAAACTCGAAAAATTGGTAAATCAGGTCAAGCGCGAACAAGGGGAACAAACCGAAGAGAAATATGACCCAACTAAATTCAACGGGACATTCATCAATTATACTCCAAACGCCAAAAAGCACAAAGAGAGGTCATACAAACTTGCATGGCCTGTTGCGCTTATCGTTATTTTCCTACTCGTCATGGTATGGCGTTACCTATTGACCGGAAACATTCATTTTTAACCAACAGGATTCCTGATAATGGACATCATTCACCTCCTTCCGGACGCTGTGGCAAACCAAATTGCGGCAGGCGAAGTAATCCAACGCCCCGCATCAGTCATTAAAGAATTGATAGAGAATGCCATCGACGCAGGCGCTTCAAACATCAACGTGGTGTTAGAGGATGCCGGCCGAACGCTCATTCAGGTTGTAGATGACGGAAAAGGTATGAGTGACACGGATGCCCGTCTTGCGTTTGAGCGCCACGCCACATCCAAAATTAAGAAAGCTGATGATTTGTTTGCTCTGAAGACCATGGGATTCCGTGGTGAAGCGCTGCCATCAATTGCAGCAGTGGCACACGTCAAACTGACAACACGCACCATAGAAAACGAGCTTGGCACCCAAGTAGAAATTGAGGGGTCAAGGCTTGTTTCGCAAGAGCCATGCGCATGCCCTGTTGGAGCGAACTTTGAGGTAAGGAACCTATTCTTTAATGTGCCCGCACGTAGAAAATTCCTCAAATCTAACCAAACAGAACTCAACAACATCATACAAGAGTTTGAACGTATTGCGTTAGTTAATCCATCAGTAGCATTTACACTACATCACAACGGTTCCTTGGTAACACAATTGCCTTCAGCCCCGCTTCGGATGCGTATTTCCAACATATTCGGGCGGAAGCTAAACGAGCAGTTGCTTGATATTGATGTGGATACCACACTCATACATTTAAAGGGTTTTGTGGGTAAACCTGACTCGTCAAAGAAAAAGAGTTGCCACCAATATTTCTTTGTCAACGGCCGTTTCATGCGACATCCTTATTTTGCCAAGGCGATAATGGAAGCTTATGACCAACTGATACCGACAGGTGAGCAGATTCCGTATTTCCTATATTTCGAAGTTGACCCTGCAAACATTGATGTCAATATACACCCGACCAAGACCGAAGTCAAATTTGAAAACGAGCAGGCCATTTGGCAAATCATCGTTGCTGCCATACGCGAGGTGCTCGGGCGCTTCAGTGCAGTCCCCGTACTTGAGTTCGATACTGAAGGCTGTCCTGAGATTCCTGTTTTCCAAGAGCATGGTAACATTGCCCCACCTAAATTGGAATTCAACAGCAACTTCAATCCCTTTACGAAGAACTCAGCTCCGTCACCGTCAAAATCTGCCAACCGATGGGAAGCATTGTATCCCGATGTTATGACCGGTTCAGGACTTGAAGGATACGAGGTTACGGAAATCACAGAAGAGGAACCCGAAACGCTCTATGCCTCGCAAGAGGAAGAAACAATAGAAATGAGTTCCGAGCACATACAATTGCAAGGACAATACATTCTCACACCGGTAAGGTCGGGAATGATGATAGTGAACCAACAGAGAGCCCACATCAGGATATTGTACGACAAGTACCGCGGCCAAATGGATGGGCAGCCCGTTTCCACACAAGGACTTCTGTTTCCCGAAGTGGTACAATTTTCCATAGCAGACGCACTTCTGCTTGAAGAAGCCACAGACGAATTGAAAGCGCTTGGTTTTGAACTGTCTCCCTTGGGCGGAGGAAGTTTCGCCGTCAATGGGATGCCCGCAGGTTTAGAGGATATACAGCCCACTGTGCTGTTGACCAACATCATAGAAAGCATAAAGGACAAAAGCACCTGCATGGAAGCTGACATCCAACACCGGCTTGCGCTGACTATTGCGCGGAGTGCAGCCATTGTCGTAGGACAGGCGCTCACCAATGCAGAGATGGACAATCTCATAAATCAACTGTTTGCTTGCCCCAACCCCAACCATACGCCTGATGGCAAACTCATTGTCACGATACTGCAATACGCTGACATTGAAAGAATGTTCAAGGCATAACTCCTATATATTAACGATAACAATTAAACACATATAAGAAAATGACACCCAAGGAAAAAATCATTCTCACCGGCGACCGCCCCACAGGCCGTCTCCATATTGGCCACTATGTGGGTTCGCTCCGCCGAAGAGTAGAATTACAGAACTCAGGCCAATTCGACAAGATTTTCGTATTCGAAGCCGATGCACAAGCCCTGACTGACAACATTGAGAACCCCGAGAAAGTACGTCAGAACGTGATTGAAGTGGCATTAGACTATCTTGCCTGCGGACTCGACCCACAGAAGTCCACCCTCTTCATCCAAAGCCAAATCCCCGAGCTATGCGAACTTTCGTTCTATTTCATGGACCTTGTGTCGGTGAGCCGTCTGCAACGCAACCCTACGGTGAAGACCGAAATCCAAATGCGAAACTTCGAGGCAAGCATTCCCGTTGGCTTCTTCACCTACCCCATCTCTCAGGCTGCCGACATCGCAGCATTCAAGGCTACAACCGTTCCTGTAGGAGAAGACCAAGAACCCATGTTGGAGCAGTGCCGCGAGATTGTGCGCCGTTTCAACTACATTTATGGTGACACACTTGTGGAGCCCAACATCCTGCTGCCCGAAAACAGCGCCTGCCTTCGCCTGCCCGGAACTGACGGCAAAGCCAAGATGAGCAAGAGCCTCGGAAACTGCATCTACCTTAGCGACTCAGCTGACGAGGTGTGCCGAAAAGTTAAGACCATGTACACCGACCCCACACACTTGCAGGTAAGCGACCCCGGACACTTGGAGGGCAACACCGTCTTCACTTACCTCGATGCCTTCAGCACTGATGAGCAAGTGAAAACCTACTGTCCCGACTACAACAACCTTGCAGAGATGAAGGAACACTACACCCGTGGCGGACTTGGCGACATGAAGTGCAAGAAACTGCTCATGAGCGTGTTGCACGACACACTTGAGCCCATCCGTCAGCGCAGAGCAGAATACGAGAAGGACATCCCCGCCGTTTACGACATCCTGAAGAAGGGTTGCGAAGTTGCACGCGAGACCGCAGCCGCCACAATGGACGAGGTGCGCCGTGCCATGAAGATAAACTACTTCGATGACAACGCACTGATTGAGGAGCAAAGCAAGCGTTACGGCAAGTAAATCCCTTCCCTCCGTCCACTTGGAAGGCTCTTTTTGCATAAAAAATCAAAAAATGCAAGCATAAATTTGTCTGTTTCACGGAAAAGCAGTACTTTTGCATCGCTTTTTCCGAAACGGACACGGGTGTTTAGCTCAGCCGGTTCAGAGCATCTGCCTTACAAGCAGAGGGTCGGCGGTTCGAATCCGTCAACACCCACACAACAAAAAGCCAATTCGGGAAACAGCACGGGTGTTTAGCTCAGCCGGTTCAGAGCATCTGCCTTACAAGCAGAGGGTCGGCGGTTCGAATCCGTCAACACCCACACATTTTTTTCATAAATGTGTTTTTTAGAGTTAGTTGATGAAGTCGTTGCCATTGTGCCACGGCTTTTTTCAATTTTATGAAAAAGAAAAACCGTAAACAGTTTCTACTCTCATAAAAAAGATGTATCTTTGTAGCCTGATTTTTAAACGCTTTAATACATTAGATTCATGGATTTGAATTTGTTGACTGCGATATCACCGGTTGATGGTCGTTACAGAGGCAAGACAGAGCCTTTGGTAGAATATTTTTCCGAGTATGCACTCATCCGCTACCGTGTACGTGTTGAGATCGAATATTTCATCACCCTGTGCGAGTTGCCCTTGCCCCAATTGGCATCGTTCCCCACAGAGCTGTTCGAACGCCTGCGCCAAATCTACAAGGATTTCACAACAGATGACGCACAGCGTGTCAAGGACATTGAGAAGGTAACCAACCACGACGTCAAGGCAGTTGAATATTTCATCAAGGAACAGTTCGATGCCATTGGCGGACTCGACGCATACAAAGAGTTCATCCATTTCGGACTCACAAGCCAAGATATCAACAACACAAGTGTGCCCCTGAGCATCAAGGACGCACTGAACGAGGTGTATTATCCTCAGATTGAAGAGCTCATCAGCCAATTGGACCAATATGCCAAGGAATGGGCACAGGTGCCTATGTTGGCAAAGACCCACGGTCAGCCCGCAAGCCCCACACGCCTCGGCAAGGAAGTACAGGTCTTCGTATACCGACTGCGCCGTCAGTTGGAAATGCTTAAGGCATGCCCCATCACTGCCAAGTTCGGCGGAGCAACAGGCAACTTCAACGCCCACAACGTGGCTTATCCCGCTTATGATTGGCGTGAGTTCGGCAACAAGTTTGTGGCAGAAAAGTTGGGACTCGAGCGCGAGGAATACACCACACAAATCAGCAACTACGACTGTCTTGGCGCCATGTTCGATGCCATGAAGCGCATCAACACCATTCTGATTGACCTTGACCGCGATTTTTGGCAGTACGTCTCTATGGAATATTTCCGTCAGAAGGTGAAGGCAGGCGAAGTGGGTTCAAGCGCAATGCCCCACAAGGTTAACCCCATCGACTTCGAGAACTCTGAAGGTAATTTGGGCGTTGCCAATGCCATACTCTCACACCTGAGTCAGAAGCTCCCCATCAGCCGTCTGCAACGCGACCTCACGGACAGTACCGTGCTGCGTAACGTGGGCGTGCCCATGGGACACATGGTCATCAGCATCCAAAGCACACTGAAAGGACTCGGCAAACTCTTGCTCAACGAAGAGGCACTGCGCCGCGACCTTGACAACTGTTGGGCTGTGGTGGCAGAGGCCATTCAAACCATCCTGCGCCGCGAGGCATACCCAAGCCCCTATGAGGCACTGAAGGCACTGACCCGCACAGGAAAGCCTATTGACGAGCCCACCATCAAGGACTTCATCGAGGGATTGGACGTTAGCGAGGCTGTAAAGGCAGAGTTGCGAGCCATCACCCCCTATAACTACATTGGCATCTGATTTTCGTGTTAAACACCAAACCATAAATAACGAATGCTCTTTGGGGCGGAACGGATATAGAAAAAAACATTACACACACCACTTCCGCCCCACTTTAAATATTTTAAAAAACCACTTAATCAAAAAAGTATTTCAAAACTAAACTCATGAGCACTGAAGACGAATTGTGGAGAGCCAAATTCTCCAACCCCGAAGGCGGTAGCCGGGATGGCTATCGACCCTCACCCCAAGACAGTAAGCGTACAAGCGGAACCGGTCGTCCCATGCGCCCCCGCATCACCACCCGTGCTTCTGTCTACAGCAGTTCTAACGTAAGCGGAGAACAGCGTCCCCGCCGTCCTCGCATTGCCGCCGGAAGCAGCAACGACTACGGACGCACACCCGCAGTAAGAACCAACGCAACCGTCCGCCGCGAAGGTTCGGCTCCTCGTCGCGAGGGAGGCTATTCAGCCCGTCCTTTCGGAGGAGACAACACCCGTTCCTTCCGCAAAGAAGGAGCCGCACCACGCAAACCCATGCAGGGCAAGGGACCACGTCGCCCACGTACGGCAGACTACAATCCCAATGCCAAGTACAGCATGAAGAAGCAGATTGAGTACAAGGAAACTCACATCGACCCGAACGAGCCCATCCGTCTGAACCGCTTCCTTGCCAACGCAGGCGTGTGCAGCCGTCGCGAAGCCGACGACTTCATTGCAGCAGGTGTGGTGAGCGTGAACGGAAAGGTGGTTACCGAATTGGGAACCAAGGTACTGCGTTCGGACAACGTAGTGTTCCACAACCAACCCGTCATGCCCGAAAAGAAGGTCTACATCCTGCTCAACAAGCCCAAGGATTACGTGACCACCACTGACGACCCGCAGAAGCGCAAGACCGTGATGGACCTCATCAAGGGCGCGTGCCGCGAGCATGTCTATCCCGTTGGACGATTGGACCGCAACACCACCGGCGTATTGCTCTTCACCAACGACGGTGACTTGGCAAGCAAACTCACACACCCCCACTTCCTCAAGAAGAAGGTCTACCACGTGTTCCTTGACAAGAACGTAGCCGCCTCTGACATTCAGCGCATCGCTGAGGGCATTGAGCTTGACGACGGCGAAATCCACGCAGACGCAGTGGAATATGCCTCACCCACAGACAAGAAGCAGGTGGGCATTGAAATTCACAGCGGACGCAACCGCATCGTGCGCCGCATCTTCGAACACCTCGGTTACCGCGTGGTGAAGCTCGACCGTGTGCTCTTTGCCGGACTCACCAAGAAGAACGTGAAGCGTGGCGATTGGCGTTTCCTCACCGAAGCCGAAGTGAACATGCTCCGCATGGGCGCATTTGAATAAATATACATTTAGGACACAGAAAAATGAAACGTACAAAAGTAACAGATGCGCTCCTTCGTACCGATTTCGGTGCGGACATCCTTGTCAACGGATGGGTGCGCAGCAAGCGTGGAAGCAAGGGCATCTTCTTCATTGCCCTCAATGACGGTTCCACCATCAAGAACATACAGATTGTGGGCGACGAGGCAAATTTCGACGCCGACATGCTCAAGCAGATTACCACCGGCGCCTGCCTTGCCGTAACGGGCAAGTTGGTGGAAAGTCCCGCTGCCGGTCAGGCAAGCGAGATTCAAGCCACTCAGATTGAAGTGTTGGGCACCTGTGGCGCCGATTATCCCATGCAGAAGAAGGGACAGACCTTCGAGTATATGCGCCAACACGCCCACATGCGCCTGCGCACCAACACCTTCGGTGCCGTTATGCGCATCCGCCACAACATGGCGATGGCTATCCACACCTATTTCCATGAGCATGGCTACTTCTATTTCCACACCCCCCTCATCACCGCCTCAGACTGCGAGGGTGCGGGACAGATGTTCCAAGTGACCACCAAGAACCTCTATGACCTGAAGAAGGACGAGAACGGAAGCATCATCTACTCTGACGACTTCTTCGGCAAGCAAGCAAGCCTCACCGTGAGCGGTCAGCTCGAAGGAGAGCTTGGCGCCACAGCCCTTGGAGCCATCTACACCTTCGGTCCCACCTTCCGTGCCGAGAACAGCAACACCCCCCGCCACCTTGCGGAGTTTTGGATGGTAGAGCCCGAAGCCTGCTTCATCGACCTGAACGACCTCATGGACTTGGAGGAAGACTTCATCAAGTATTGCGTGCGTTGGGCGTTGGACCACTGCAAGGACGACCTCGAGTTCCTCAACAAGATGATTGACAAGGGACTCATTGAGCGCCTTGAGGGTGTGTTGAAGGAAACCTTCGTGCGTCTGTCTTACACCGAGGGTATCGAAATCCTTCAGAAGGCTATTGCCGAGGGCAAGAAGCAGTTTGAGTTCCCCTGCAATTGGGGCGACGACCTTGCGTCAGAGCACGAGCGCTACCTTGTGGAGGAATACTTCCAAAAGCCCGTCATCATGACCCACTATCCCAAGAAGATTAAGGCTTTCTACATGAAGATTGACGAGCAGAAGCCTGTCTACAACGGCGAGGAGATGGAAGAGACCGTACAGGGCACCGACGTGCTGTTCCCGCAGATTGGCGAAATCATTGGCGGAAGCGTGCGCGAGGAAAACTATGACAAGCTTGTCAACGAGATTGAGACCCGCGGCATCCCCATGAAGGACATGTGGTGGTATCTCGATACCCGTCGCTTCGGCTCTTGCCCCCACGGTGGTTTTGGTCTCGGATTCGAGCGCCTTATCCTCTTCATCACCGGTATGGCAAACATCCGCGACGTCATCCCCTTCCCCCGCACACCCAAGAATGCTGAGTTCTAAGAGTGGGCACTGAGCAATGAATAAAGTTGCATTGCAAAATGCAAAAAATGATAGTAGAGACGTCACGATGTGACGTCTCTATCTTCTTCTAAGCCAACCATTAAACACATTATACAAACAATGAAAAGCCTCCCCTTCCTCCTGTTGTTTCTTCCGCTTTGCCTTGCCGCCAAGCCGAAGGAGAAAAAGTTTCTCGAGATAAAGAACCGTCAGATTGAGGTTGTGCAGGACCTCACGCGCGGCGGAGCCATAGCCTACATCAGCAAACGTGGCGCGTATCGCAACCTTGTGAACATACGAGACGAAGGACGCTACATTCAGCAGAGCTACTACGCCGGCAACACCGTAGACCGCCGTGCCGAGGGACAAAGCCCCTTTTGGAGCCCGTGGGCATGGAACCCCATTCAGGTGGGCGATGCCGCGCGCAACCGTGCGCAGATATTGGAGGCTCGCCAAACTCGCCGCACCACCTACGTCAAGTGTGTGCCCATGCTGTGGGACATGGACAACCGTCCCGCCGAGGCGGAGATGGAACAGTGGACCACCCTACAAGGAAACACGCTGCACGTGCGCTGCCGCCTGACGTGCCACCGCACTGACACCGTCTACGGCGACGCCTCGGAGAACAGTCAGGAGATACCTGCCGTCTACCCCATTTCAGCCCTCAACCACCTCTATTACTATCAGGGCGACGCGCCCTTCACGGGCGGACGGGCGGACAGTGTGGAGGTGGAGGAGCTGCGCTTTACCGAGCCGAAGCACTTTTGGGGACACTACCCCTCCGTGCCCGAAAAATGGATGGCCTTCGTGGACGACGAGGGTTGGGGAATGGGTGTGTACAGTCCAAGCGCCACCGCCTTCTTGGCAGGGCGCTACCTGCCCAATCGCGACGGTGAAGCACTCTCTGACCCCACTTCCTACATCGCCCCGCTGCGGCAGCAGCGGATGATGCGCAACAGCGTGGTGGAGTACGAATATTACATCATCCTCGGCACCGTGCAGGAGATTCAGGCAGAAGTGTACCGGTTGCGACAATGGACAACGGACAACGGACAATAGACAAATTTAAAAAAGGCACCCCCGAAAGGAGATGCCTTTTTTTCGTCCAAGTCAAAGCTTGTAGAAGACGTTTCCATCTTTGCGGCAGCGACCTTCGGCCACCCACCGTGTCAGAATGTAGCTGCACTCTTTTGTCGTATCGTAACCCAACTTCAGACGCGCCTGCTGCAAGTCCTTCTTTGTGAAGTTCTCGGGCAGAGAGTCAAGGATGCGGGTGTTCCTGCTCTTCTTAATGTTACGCGCGCACTTGCGCTCAAGACGGCAGTTTTCCTCGTGAGATTTTTGCAGTTCCGAGCCGCAGTATGCCATCTGAGAGAGGTAGGCATGATTGGCTACCCAAAGGGCGAAGTCCACCACCGCCTTCGATTCTTTTCCCTCGAGACAACGGGCTATCATTGCCGCACGGAACCCGATGAGCGCCGAACGCTTGCGCAGTGCGTCTATGGCTTCGTTGCCGCTTTGGCGATAATCCTCAATCCTTTCTTCGTCCCACTTGTCGAGTGCGGCATTTGTTCTCGGCAATTTGACTTCAAATGGCTCGGTGCATGCAGGGTAACTGCCCATCTCAAAGAGCTGCTCACCTATCTCCCTTATCTGTGCAAGGCGCTTGTCATTCGTGTTACGTTTTTGCACCGGCATACCGCTCGTGTCCGGCATGTCAACAAAGAGGCACCTCGACGCAAGTCCGTTCTCCACCTCTGCGGGTGGAATCATCTTCTGTATGCCATTCTCGGTGCCGGCATAGAGCACATTCAGTTGCAGTTCAATGTTGCCGCTGAAGCTTGATGGTGACACATATGCCTGCCCCCATCTTCCACTGCCGTCGAAACCTTTCAGCAGGGCGTCCACGTCCATGTTCCAACGCTGTCCCTTCTGTCTAATCAGCGTGGCTACGTCATCACAGACGAGACAGAGGTTTTGTCCATGATTCTGTGAGGCACGTTTGACAAGTTCCGTGTTGGAGACTTTGGCGGGCAGTGTGCGATAGGAAAACTCCCTGCGACCCTGCGCCTCCTTGCGGCTCTTGGTGTGCTTCTCCTCATAGTTGTACTGTTGCTCCTCGTGGGCCGTCTGTTCGTCAGATTTGATGAGGGGTGCGCCAAGCGCCTCGAACAACTTGTTGATGAAGCTCTTTCCCGAGGCAAACTTGCCCTTCAGCGCCATAATGAAGAGGGGTTTCTGAAGCTCGCCGTCGCGATACTTGGCGCGACAGAAGGTGAGTAGCGTGCCGGCGATGATAAGGAATGCAATTACCGCACAGGCACCATAGACGCCGAATTGCTCAAAGGCTCCCTTTGCATTTTGCAAATTGCAAAAACAAAAAAGGCGCAAGGAGCGGGAGGCTGAGAGCAGCCTATAATATATTTTAATATAATATATAAATATTTGTATATCTATATATTTATTTTATTTTTGCTTTTTTTCCCCATTGCTCCACCCCACTCTCCGTTTCCATATTTGCAAAGTGCAAAATGCAAAAGGAGTGAGAGCAGAGCATCAAGCCCCGCTTGAATGCTATGCCGAACGACGCTGCATTTCGGCGACAGCCAAATTGCAAAAAATGAAAAAAATATTCCCTCGGGAGGGATTTTTTCCTCCCTCGCGACTATTTATAAATAGAGCCCCCTGAAGAGGGGACTTGGAAAAATAATATTCTAATTTTAAAACTTTACAACTATGTTGAAACTTAAAGCTATTGAAAGGAACATTTCCTTTGAGAAAGGCAAAGAGAAGTGGGCATACGTGCTCCAACCCGAACTGTACTCCCGACTGAGCGAAGCCAAAACCATCCAAGAGGCGGCGCTGCGCAGCGGCATTAGCAAGGGAACCATCAGCGCGGCCTATGCTGCCATTGCCGAAACCATTGCCGCGTGGGCAACGGAAGGCCACAGTGTGGCAATACCGGGGCTTGGGTCGTGCCGATTCGGTGTGCGCAGCCAAAGCGTCAGCGATGTCAACGAGGTCAGCGGCAATATGATTACGAGCCGCAGGGTGGTGTTCATCCCCTCCACCGAGTTGAAGGACGAACTCGCGCGCACCGCCATAAGCATCACTTGCATAGACCGCAACGGAAATGTGGTGAAGCAGACGGGCGCGGCTGATGGCGGCAATGTGGAAGAGGAAGAGCCTGAGAATCCCACTCCCGACCCCACTCCAAGCAATCCTGACACCGGCGGTGAGGATGACGACGATGAAGGCGGATTGGCAGGCTGATGGGTTGCGAGCCATGAGCAGTGAGAAGTGAGCATGAAAAAAAACAGGGAGCCTTTTAAAAAAGGGTTCCCTGTTCTTCTTATAAATCTTTAAATCGTCGCCTCCTCTTCCGTCTCGGATACCGGGAGGTTAACATGAAAACTATGCAAATATAGTGTTTTTTACCCACACCGCCAAAAAATCTTTGCGTTTTGCACTTTGCGAATGTTTTTTTCCGTATCTTTGCCCAAAAGCGAAGGAAAAGATGAAGGAAGAACATGACAACAAGTCTCCCCACAGAGGGGGAGATATAGAGGGGGGCTGCACAATGAGCCGCCGCCATTTCCTGTGTGCGGCATCCACCGCCCTTGGCGCAGCTGCGCTGATGGGATGCGGACAAACGAAGGAGAAGACCCTCCCCCCTGCCCCTCACTCTATGGAGGGGAGTGAAGAGCCTACTCACAACTCACCACTCAAAACTCATGGCTCAATGACTCTCCGCACGGTACCCACAACGGGTGACAAGGTGAGCCTCCTTGGCTATGGCTGTCTGCGATGGTTCGCCGTTACGGACAAGAACGGAAAGATTGACCAAGAGGGAGTGAACCGGTTGGTGGACCACGCCATTGCGCATGGAGTGAACTACTTCGACACAGCACCGGCATACTGCAACGGAGAGTGTGAGCGTGTAACGGGTATCGCCCTCAACCGCCACCCGCGAGACAAGTGGTTCATTGCCGCCAAGATAAGCAACCTGAGCCGCGAACAATGGACGCGCGAGGCGACGATGCAGATGTACGAAAACTCGTTCAAGGAACTGATGGTGGATTACATAGACTTCATGCTGCTCCACGGCATAGGCATGGGCGGCATGGAGGAACTTGAAGGCAGGTTCCTGAACAACGGCATGCTTGACCACCTCATTGAGGAGCGCAAGCGCGGACGCATACGCAACCTTGGTTTCTCGTTCCACGGCGACGTGAAAATCTTCGACCTCCTGCTGAAGTTCCACGACGAGGGCCGCTACACATGGGACTTCGCGCAGATTCAGCTCAACTATGTGGATTGGCGCCACGCGCAGGAGGAGCACAGCCGCAACGTGAATGCGGAATACCTGTACAACGAGTTGGCCAAGCGCAACATCCCCTCCGTCATCATGGAACCGTTGCTTGGCGGACGTTTGGCCAACGTGCACGCGCACATAGCCGAAGAGTTAAAGGCTCGCCGCCCCGACAAGAGCATTGCCTCGTGGGCGTTCCGTTTCGCAGGCACACATCCGCATGTGCTCAGCGTGCTCAGCGGCATGCCCGTGATGGAACATTTGGTGGAGAACATAGAGACGTTCTCGCCCCTTGAGCCCCTGTCTCAGGAGGACATGGATTTCCTTGAGGGCACGGCGCAGAAGTTTGTGCGCTATCCCCTAATCCCCTGCAACGACTGCAAGTATTGCATGCCCTGTCCCTATGGGGTGGACATTCCCGGGGTGCTCTCGCACTTCAACCGCATGGTGAACACGGACAGCATTCCCCTTGACCCGTCCGAACCCGACTTTGGGAAGAAGAAGCGCGCCTTCCTTGTGGGCTACGACCGCGCCGTGGAACGTCTCAGGCAGGCCAATCACTGCATCAACTGCGGCGAGTGCCTGAGCAAGTGCCCGCAAAAGATAAACATCCCGCGCCAATTGCAGCGCATAGACCGCTTTGTGGAAGACCTGAAACAGGGTCGCGAGTTTGACACAAAGACCAATTACCTGTGGTCGAGATAAGAGGAGCGGTGAGCTTTGAGTAGTGAGTTGCGAGCAGTGAGTTCTCTCATCGCTCATTGCTCATCACTCAAAGGCAGACATTTTAGATTTACACGCACTTAAAAGCCGGAGGCTTAAAAGCCCCCGGCTATTTATATCCCCGTCTTTCAGACGGAACGTGTTTGAGTTGTGAATTGCGACTTTTGAGCCGCGGTCATGGTTACTACTCCCCTCCATAGAGGGAGGGGCAGGGGGGAGGGTCTTTTCTCACCGGCTCACCGCCTTTAAATAAAACTCGACAATGGGAGTGGGGTCGGGAAGGCTGTGCGGATGGTGGCCACATTCAGGTTTGTGGATAACCTCCATGGTGCCGCCATACTGTTTCAGACGCGCCTCAAAGACGGCGGTGTTCTCTGCCACGGGCACACCCGTATCCTTGTCGCCCACAATGTGGAGGATGGGTATGCGGCTCTTCGCCATCGCGCGAGCATGGTCAATGGGATTCATGTTCCAACGGCGGATATCCTCCTCCGTGGTGAAGCCGTAAGCCTTCATCATATACTGCACATTTCGGCTGCCATAGCCGTCGCATTTCAAAGGCCACGACTTCAAGTCCATCACGGGTGCATCGGCATAGATGGCCGCCACCTTGTCTGTGTTGCGCACAGTCCAATTGTAGACAATCAGTCCGCCACGGCTCATGCCCTCCATGCAAGCCTTCTTGGCAAGTCCCTGACGACGCGCAAACGTATAGAAGCGGTCCCAACGGCTGATGGCTTTCTCTGAGCCGAAGAGGTCGCCCACCTCGCAATAACAGACGTGGAATCCGCGCTCAAGCATCGCCCTGTCCGCCTGTGGCTCGTGACCCCAAAAGCGAGCGCGCCACACCCACGGGTTGCCCTTGGCTGCCGTGCGGGGTTTCACAATATAGTACTTCACGCCGCCATCGTCATACTCGGTGCCTTCGAAGCCGTAGAAGTCAAAGAAGCCCGCCACTCTTGGGGCTTGGCTTTGCTCCTCGCAACGGAAGGTATAGGTTCTTCCCGCCACAGTCTCAATGTCATAGAGATAGGTCTTGGGGGCGGCTTTCACCTGCAACTTGGCATCCTTGGACACCACAGGCTTGGGCACATCCGTCACGGCAAAGAAGGGGTTCGGATTGCGTCCCACCGCCACGGTCAAGCCCGAAAGCGGTGTTTGGGTGCGCAGACGGAGGTTGCCGCCAAGGGTGCTTCGAATGCGTATTTCCTCAAGTTCTCCATCCTCCCAACTCATCTTCTCAATGACGAATCCTCCGCGGGCACAGAGTCCGCCCACCTCTCCGTCGTCCCACCGTTTGGGCAGGGCGGGCAGCAGGTGCACCGCACCGTCGTGGCTCTGCATCAACATCTCGGCAATGCCCGCCGTGCAACCAAAGTTGCCGTCAATTTGGAAAGGCGGATGCGCGTCGAAGAGGTTGGGATAGGTTCCGCCACTGCCATTGCGAGACGGTCTGAGCTGTTCGGTGATGAGTTTATAGGCACGGTCGCCGTCGAGCAGTCGCGCCCACAGGCACACCTTCCAACCCATGCTCCATCCCGTGGCAGGGTCGCCGCGATAGTTCAAGGAGTTGCGCACACCCTCGAAAATCTCAGGCGTGGTGAAGGGTGAAACAAGACTGCCGGGGAAAAGCCCCCACAGATGAGAGACGTGGCGGTGATGGTCGTCCGTGCGGTCCCAATCCTCCTTCCATTCCTGTAGCTGTCCGTGGCGTCCAATCTGCATGGGCGCCATCTTGGAGCGTGCTTCAGCCACCTCGCGGACAAAGTCCTTGTCAAGGGCGAGCACATCGGCAGCCTGCATCACGTTGGTGAAGAGTTCATAAACCATTTGGTTGTCCATGGTAATGCCGTCAGCCACATATAGTCCTTGATAGGCGTTCTCGGGACTTGTGCCCACGGGCACCACAAGCCATCCGTGCTTGGGTTCGGGCACCATGATGTCGAGGAAGAACTCGGCAGCGCCTTTCAAGACGGGATAGACACGGGAGAGATAGCCGGCATCGCCGGTATAGAGATAGTGCCACCACAGGTGTTGGCAGAACCATGCGCCACCCGTAGGCCACATGCCCCAAGGTCCGTCCACAGGAGCGGTGGCACGCCAAATGTCGGTATTGTGGTGCAGGCACCATCCGCGGGCGCCATACATCGCACGGGCGGTCTCGCCACCGGTCTGCGCCACCTCGCATGCCATGCGGATGAAGGGCTCGTGCAGTTCGCTCAGATGGGTCACCTCGGCGGGCCAATAGTTCATCTCGGCATTGATATTGGTGGTGTACTTGCTGCCCCAAGGAGGCGTTATGTGCTCGTTCCAAATGCCCTGAAGATTGGCTGCCTGCCCCCCGGGCTGAGAGCAGGAGATGAGCAGATAGCGTCCGAATTGGAAGTAGAGTTCCACAAGCTGTGGGTCGTCACCGGTGGCAAACTGTTCCACGCGCTTGTCTGTGGTAAGATTCATGGCGGGTGTGGTGCCCAAATCGAGACTCACACGGTTGAAGTAGTGCTGATATTTCTCTGAATGTGCCTTCAGAAGCTTGGCATATTTCTTGCCGTCGGCGGCGTCGAGGGCGGCAAAGGCACGCTTGTCGGCATCGCCGCTGATGTCCTTGTAGTTGACAAAATTGGTGCCAATGGAGACAAAGAGCGTAACGGCAGAGGCTCCGCTCACACGCAGTCCGTCGTTGCCTGCCACCACCTCTCCACCGTCCGTCTCGGCACGGAGCACAGTGGTGAACTTTAGCTTGCCACCGGGCAGATTGTCCTTTCCGCCCGAAGCGCCGCGCATCACAAGCGCCCCGTTCCCGGCAGCGACCTGAGTCTTCAGGGGCGAGGACAGGTTAGCCGTAAAAGCAAGCGCACCCTTCTTGGAGGCGGTGAGGCGAACCACCACCACATCGTTGGCAAAACTTGCAAAGACCTCGCGCTTATAGGTTACACCGTCCACGTCATATTGTGTGGTGGTGACGGCATCGGCAATGTTCAGCTCGCGGCGGTAATCCGTGAACCGTTCATGACCGGGGAAGGTCAGATTCAAGTCGCCCACGGGCTGATAGCTCATACATTGGTTGGTGTTGCTGATGACCCGCGCACCGGTCATGTCCTGCGCCTCGCGGTACTTGCCGGCGAAAATCAGTTCCCTAATTTTGGGCATAGCCTCAAGCGCGTCGGGGCGGGCATTGCTGTTGGGATGACCCGTCCACACGGTTTCTTCGTTCAATTGGATACGCTCGGCGCCCGGGTTGCCAAACACCATGGCGCCCAAACGTCCGTTACCCACCGGCAGGGCTTCCACCCACTGCTGCGCCGGCTTGTCATACCACAACTTCAGACGCTCAGCGTCCGTCTTGCCAAACACCACCATGGCGAGGGCAAGGAATAAGCTAAAAATTATGTTTCGTTTCATTGCATTTTGCATTTTGCATCAATCATTCTACCGCAAGAGCAGCAAAGCCCATACGCTTATCACCCTCCTCAACCATGCGCACTGCACGGAGCGACACATAGCGCGCAATGACGGGAGAGAAGTAGACCGACTGCAAGATGGGGTTGTTGCGGATGTTGCTGAACTCGCCTTCCTTCACCACTGTGAGGGCGGCAGGGTCGGCGCCCACGGCAATCTCGTAGTGAGAAATCAGTCCCTGTGCGGGTTCGCCTTGGTCGGGCAGATAATGCAGGGCGCGGATGGTCTTCTCGCCGCCGAGGTCGAGGACGATACGGTCTCCGTCCACGAAACAGGTGGTGGCGGCATCCTTGTCCGTCGCCTTCAACGCCTCTTCCTCGCTTACGTCCATGAGGGTGAAGGGATAACTGCGGAGGTCTTCCACACGGCTGCTGAACGCCACGTCTGCCGTTTCTCCCGCATAGTATGCCTCAATGTTGTTGATGGTGGGGCAGGCACGCGAATCATTGATGCTTACGCGCAGCTTGGCGGTCTCCACGGTCTCGAAGCGCAACAGACGCTTGTAGCCGATGGTGGTGGTTTCCTCGTTCAGCTTGACGGGCAGCCAAGCGCCGTCCTTGTCATATTCCACGGTGAAGGACTTCACACGTTGTCCCAAGGGGATGTACTCCTGCAACATCATGCGGTTCACCTTTGTGGTTTGAGGCAGGGCAAACTCAATGGTGGCGGTCAGCACGCTGTCGTGGGCAGCCCAATAGGTGTCGTACTTGCCGTCGGTGATAGCCTTGGCACGGAATCGTCCGCCACGTTCGTCGCTGACGGTGGGGACAATCTTCTTCAACAGGTTGTCCGCCAACTGCTTATCTATGTTCTTGCGGAAGTTTACGGCGTTGGCGCTGTCAATGGGATGTACAAGTCCGTTGCGGTCCACGGGGAAGTTGAGCAGCAGGGTGGCATTGTGCCCCACAGAGCGGTAATAGAGGTCGGTGAGTTGCTCCACGGTCTTCACGTGGCCATCCTGTTCGGGATGGTAGAACCAACCCGGGCGAATGCTGACGTCACATTCGGCAGGCACCCATTGGTTGCCGTCGGCATGACCGTATTGCAGGATGTAGTGCTTGCTGTATCCGGGGAAGACCTCTCCGGCACGGAGGAACGACCAATTGGTGGCACCGGCAAAACCGCGCTCGTTGCCCACCCAACGACAACCGGGACCGCCATCGGAGAAGATGATTGCCTGTGGCTGCAATTCGTCCAACATCTCGTAAATCTTGGGATAGTTATAATAGTGCTTGCGGTCAATGGTGCGGCTGTCCTTGGCTCCGCCATACCACCCGTCGCCACCGTTGGCTCCGTCGAACCAAACCTCGAAGACTTCGCCATAGTTGGTCATCAGTTCGTGCAGCTGTGCGTGGAAATAGTCCACATAGGCGGGTGTGGCATATTCGGCATGATTGCGGTCCCATGGACTCAGGTAAACGGCAAACTTGATGCCATACTTCTTACAGGCCGCCGCCAATTCGCCCACCACATCGCCCTTTCCGTCCTTGTAGGGCGAGTTGCGGATGCAGTATTCCGTAAGCTGTGTGGGCCACAAGCAGAATCCGTCATGATGCTTGGCGGTAAAGATTACGCCCTTCATGCCGGCTGCCACAAAGGTCTGCACCCACTGTTCACAGTCCAACTTGGCGGGGTTGAACGTGGAAGGGTCGGTGTCGCCATAACCCCACTCGCGGTCGTTGAAGGTGTTCAGTCCGAAATGCACAAAGGCATAGGTCTCCATCTTCTGCCACTCCACCTGTTTCGGTTCGGGAATGGGAAGAATGGCTTCGGGAGCCTTCACCGCAGGCTCGCATGCCGCAAGCAGCGCTGTGGCCGCGGCAAGGAATAGATGTCTTTTCTTCATAAAATGCATGTATTTTTCTGTGTTATGTTTTTTTGTTCTGATGCGGATATGCGCTGTCATTCCACCACATACCATGTGTAACCGCCCGCAGGGATGGTGACGGTGAGACGAACGCTGTGGTCAGCATCCAAACGGTAAGTCTTGGAGCGTCCCTCCTGTTCCCTGATGCGTGCCTTGCCCTGCAAGCCGGTATAGTAGAGCGGCAGGGTGATGTGGCGCACCATTTCCTTGTCTGTGGGGTTATAGAACATGGCAAGCGCCTTCTGCTTCAGCGTGGGATTGACATGCATGATGCCGTCCCAATCGCGGGCGTCGGGCTTGCGCAGGTGGATGATGTCGCTGTTGAGGATGTCGCGATACCGCTTGTACCACGAGATGATTTCCACCACTGCCGCCTTGGTCTCTTCCGTGTCATAGAGCCGCGGACCGCGGTAGCAGGCTTGTACGCCGGCGCCATAGTTTTGGAACATCAGCGTCTTGTATTCATAGAGGTGTTCGGAAAGGGGTTCAAGCGTGGCCGCCGCACCGCCTCCGTGATACTGCACCAAGGGTACAAAACTCCACAACGAGGACGGCAGGCGCTCCCAAGTGCAGTCGTAGTTGAGCTGACGGGTGTGGATGAGCTGACGGTCTCGCGGAAGCGACCAATTCACCTCCCTGTAACCGATGCCCACCTTGGAGGTGCCGTTTAGGAAATAGTAGTCGGGCACGTTCATGTAGATGCCCTGCTCGCGCATCCACTTATACAGTTCGGCAACCTTGTAGAACTGATTCCACTGCGAGTCTGCAAGCCCGCGATGATGCGTGTGCTTGGTGGAGGCGCAAGGGTCTCCGGGATAAGAGCCGTCGTGCTCGAAGCACATCATGCCCGTCTGCTCGAAGAAGGTCTTTATCTTGTGGAAATAGTCGTATCCCCAATCGCTGCACAGGCAGGGCGAACTGCCAAACGTCATGCCGCCACGTTTCCCTGTATTGGGATTGATGACATCCACCTCATCACTGATCCAACGGCTCGCCAAGAGGGAATAGCACCCCATCTCAATGCCCTTGGAACGGGCATAGTCAACAAACTCGCGGTACTTGGCCATGTTGGCTTCGGAAATGTCTTCGGCGTTCAGCCCCGAACCGAAGCTGAGGATTATCATCTCGTATCCGCACTCGGCACATTGGTCCACGGCTCGGCGCACCACGGCGGGGTCGGTGGAAGTGAGGTGCAGGAAGATGGGATTCTCCGAGGTCCAAGGTGCAATGGCGAGTTGGAACCTGCGGGTGAAGAGCCCCTTTCGTTCGCGGTCATAACTGTCAAAGGGCATCTCGTAGACGCTGAAAGAACGTAACGTCTCCCCTGCCCCAATGCGTTGGTCGGGACCTAACGGAGGTGCCACCTCCATGATGCATGGTGTCTGCATGGGGTAATTGCGCTGCGATGTATAGGCAGGGTCCACCACCCACTTCTCCGTCACGTCGGTCTCTTTCTCTGTAAAGCCTCCGCCGGCATGGAAGTCGCTTTCCACATGGATGTTGGGCAGCAGGAACTTGTCGGGGTTTCCGCCCACGGGCGATTCAGGCTCGGCAAACGCCAAACGTTCAAGTTTGAATGAGGTCACGTTGATGGGAAAGGCGGAGCGGTTCACAACCTCCATGCGTTTCCGGATGACCGGTATGCGGTCGTACACCGAGAAGTAAAGTTTCACCACCACATCGCTCATCGCCTTGCTGCCACGGAGCGTGAAGACCAACTCGCGTCCCGTAGCCGACGCCTTGTTCAGCGCCCAACGGCGGCGTGCCCATTTGATTTCCTCCTGTATAGGCTTCACTTCAAAATCCTCCACCAAGAACGACTCTGGAACGGTGGTTAGCCCGTCCAACCACTCGTCCTTGATATATCCCCGTTCGGGCTGACCGTTGAGTCCGCCTATGGCATATCCCTTCCCGTCAATGCAAACGGTTCCCTCTCCGCTCACGGCACGCAGCAAGCTCTCTCCCGTCATGCGGTTCACATAGTCCGTTGTGGCAAGGTTGGGGAAGATGCGGAACGTGCGAGACACCATGGCATTCGCCGCCACAATACTTTTCCCGTCCGCCGAAACGTAGATTCCCGCCTCTGACTTCTCGGGCGAGAGGAGCCAATCAAACGGTGTCTTGTCCGATGCCACACTCTTGAATACGGGCAGTTCCTTCATCTTGCGCATGAGGTGGTCTGCCGTCTCCCCTGTCATCTCGGGGCCTTGGTCAATCGCTCCTGCATCGGTGGTCCGGGGAGCCTTGGCTGTATATTCTATCTCAGGTGAAATCCACAACGCATGGTCTCCGCTTGCGCCATCATCCGTGGGCAGGGCATACATTTCCAATAGCGAAACACCTTTCAGATCCACATCCACATGGACGGGACTTTCGCCACCTCTGACCACTCCGCTGTTGAAAAGTTCCTTGCCGTCGCCCTTCACCACAAAACATACCGATCCTCTCTCAATCTTTCCGTTTTTCCCCACCAAACCTGCAAACTGTTTTTCTTCACCGTTCCGTTTCCAAAGGATTTTGGTTCCGTCCACTAAAGGAGATACAGCCAAACTTCCATCTTCGGGATTCGTACCGCAATCGGCCACACCCACATCGGCGCTGAACCGCAAGGCATCCTTTTCAAGAAGAATCTTCAATACGCTCTTGGCGTGCGCACCAATGACATCCTTATACGCCACGCCGTTGATTCGGGCCGCTTCCGCCGTAACCGTCTTGCCGACAAGCGCCACACCATATTCCTGTTTCATCTTGGTCAGATCCAAATCCGACACCTTGGCTTTCTGCTGTGCGGACACCGTCAAGACGGACATCAAGACAAATGCGAGGGAAAAACGTTTCATCCTTTACTTTGATTTTAAGTATTTACTGACAAAGATACGAATAATTCGTATAAAAAAGGCAGTAAATCAGCAAATAATGCATTACATCATCAAAAACTCATTCCATCTTTATTCATAAATCTTGATGTTTTCATATCTTTGTCAAAATATTCATCATTATTTAAAGTAAAAAACGCATGATTAAAATCAAACACATCCTGACATCTGTGGCATTGGCCACACTGTTAGCGTCCTGCAACCAAGAGGTTGAGAAGGACTATGTGGACTATGTGAACCCCTACATTGGGAACATCAGCCACCTGCTCGTGCCCACCTTCCCCACCGTGCAACTGCCCAACAGCATGCTGCGCGTGTATCCCGACAGGGGCGACTACACATCGGAGCGTGTGAACGGACTGCCCATCATCGTGACAAACCACCGCGAACGTTCCGCCTTCAACCTCACTCCCTATCAGGGCGAGGAACTCAGACCCGTGCGTTCTTACACCTACGACAACGAGAAGATTACCCCCTACTCTTTCGAGATTGAGTTGGACGACAACAACATGGCGGCCCAATACGCCCTGTCCCATCAGTCGGCCATCTACAACATTGAGTTCCGTCAGACCGACAAGCCCGTCTACGTGATGGTCAACACCCGCGATGGCGAAATGCACGCCGATGCCAAGGCCATCAGCGGATATCAGGACTTGGGCAACAACACCAAGATTTACCTCTACATCGAACCCGAACAGGCTCCCGTTCAGACCGGCATCTTGGAAAAGGGCAAGGTGGAGGAAGGCAAGAAGGATGCCCAAGGCAGAAACGCCTGTGCCGTTTGGCGCTTTGCCGATGGCACCAAGCAGGTGAACCTCCGCTACGGCATTTCGTTCATCAGTGCCGAACAAGCCAAGAACAACCTCTATCGCGAACAGACCGACTATAACGTGGCGGCTTTGGCAGCCAAAGGTCGTGACGTATGGAACAAGACGCTTGCACGCATCGACGTGAAGGGTGGAACGGAAGACGAGAAGACCGTACTCTACTCTTCCTACTACCGCACCTTTGAGCGCCCCATCTGCATGAGCGAGGACGGACGTTACTTCAGCGCCTTCGACGGCAAGGTACACGAGGACAACGGCACCCCCTTCTACACCGACGATTGGATTTGGGACACCTACCGCGCAGCCCATCCCCTGCGTCTGCTCATTGACCAAAAGATTGAAGAGGACATCATCGACTCTTACCTGCGCATGGCAGAACAGATGGGCAATATGTGGATGCCCACCTTCCCCGAGGTAAGCGGAGACAGCCGCCGCATGAACTCCAACCACGCCGTGGTAACCGTTGCCGACGCCTTGGCTAAGGGGCTGAAGGTAGACGTGGCAAAGGCATACGAAGCCTGCCGAAAGGGCATCGAGGAAAAGACCTTGGCGCCTTGGTCATCCGCTCCCGCCGGATGGATTGACCAATTCTACCGCGAGCACGGCTACATCCCCGCCCTTCAGGAAGGCGAGGAGGAAACCGATCCCAACGTAACACCGTGGGAAAAGCGCCAGCCCATCGCCGTAACCCTGGGAACCGCATACGACCAATGGTGTCTCCATCTCTTGGCTTCCGCATTGGGCAAGAAAGAGGAAGCCGCCTACTATCTCAACTGTGCCCGCAACTATCGCAACGTATTCCGCCCCGAGACCGCCTTCTTCCATCCCAAGGACAAGGACGGCAATTGGATAGAGCCCTTCGACTACCGCTTCTCAGGCGGCATGGGCGCGCGCGACTTCTATGGCGAGAACAACGGTTGGGTCTATCGTTGGGACGTTCCGCACAACGTGGCAGACCTCGTTTCCCTCATGGGCGGCAAGGAAAAGTTCGTGAAGAACCTCGACCAAACCTTCACAGAACCCTTGGGCAACAGCAAGTTCGGATTCTATTCCCAACTTCCCGACCACACCGGCAACGTGGGTCAGTTCTCAATGGCAAACGAGCCCTCCCTGCACATCCCCTATTTGTATAACTATGCCGGAGCGCCTTGGAAAACCCAAAAGCGTATCCGTCAAATGCTGAAGACATGGTTCCGCAACGACCTCATGGGCATTCCCGGCGATGAAGACGGCGGTGGCATGACCTCATTCGTCGTATTCTCTTCCCTCGGATTCTATCCCGTAACCCCCGGTTCCCCCTCATACAACATCGGCAGCCCCCTCTTCGCCAATGCCAAGATAACCCTGAGCAACGGAAAGATTTTCGAGATTGATGCCGTAAATGCTTCTCCCGAGAACAAGTACATCCAATCTGCCACACTGAACGGAAAAGAGTGGAACAAGCCTTGGTTCAGCCATGACGACATCAAGAACGGTGCCAAACTAGTCCTCGTTATGGGCGACAAGCCCAACAAGGCATGGGGAAGCGCGGACGATGCCGTACCCCCATCAATCGACTAAAAAACAGATTTAATCAGAAACATTCAATCCGGGTTGTTCCAAGACAAAAGGGGCAACCCGGATTCTCATATTTGACGTGCTAAAATTGAAGCACGCTATTATTAACTTTTGGCGTCCGATAAAAAAAATAAAAGATTTCCATAATCCATGCATTGAGGGGGAATAAAATGCAAAGGAAACACGCCATGTTTGCTTGAACTATGCCTAACGCCCCAGCATTTCTATGGTGCAAATTATAAAATGCTAAAACACATAATGTTATTTATAACAGACATATAATCAATTGGATATAATTTGCATGCCTTCGTAAAACCTTTGCATTTTCTGTGCAAGACGCACAAAACCCACCGAAATGAGATTGGTGGGTTTTGATGGTTTTAGCGTTTACTTTTCTTATCGCTCAAAGGCACGAATTCAATCCAAGTGTGGTGGCGATGGCCGAAAGGATGCTGACGACCAGCTGAATTATCAGTTTCCAGGTTTCTTTATTTTTCATCGTTGTAAAGTCTGTTTACCCCGCCAATCCCCCTTCGTCATCATCCTCCTCACCACCGTTGTCAGGGTTTGTGGGAGGGGTTACGGGTTCTTCACCTTCATCCTCGGGGTCTTCCACCTTGCCCCCATCATCGCTTGTTACACGCTTCACCACGTTTCCGTCTTTGTCATAGCAAGTGATGCTGATGTTCGTTTCCTCCAGTTCCTGCTTGATTTCGCTGCTCGGAGTGAAAATGACCTTGCGACAGGTTATCAACTCCTTACCAACGTCCTCAACGTCCTGAACAGTGGTGGCGTTCACGCCATACCGCATCGTACCCAAACCGGGCAAACTGACAATATGGCCTTCGGTTGACCACGCCTTCACCACATCGGCAATCACACCCCAAGATGCACGCAACATGCTTTTGTTGATTCCGCTTCGTGCAGAAGCCTCCTCAATCACCTTGGAAGAGGACAGACTGTTGTAGTTTTCAACAGCCATCTGATAACGGTAAGTGTCCTTGTACTTACCCACGGTCTGCTTTCTCTGCACCGCCTTGATTCTAATACCCATTCTTTTTCCTTTCTTTTAAAAATTTATACTACACTCTCACGGTTTGGATTCTGCTTGACAGTTGTCGCTCACGTGCGCGAAAGTTGTCTCGCAAATCCCTACTTATTATTTCGTTACAAAGATACAACAAGTATATTTTTCCCATTCCGCGAAAGTGTTGTTAATGAGCGATATGGAGCGATAATTTTAAGGAAAT
>JAFNXL010000041.1 GCA_017379075.1 Bacteroidaceae bacterium | reverse complement strand
AAAAGTTGTGTAATCTGCTTGGCAGACGTGGCAGGGTGACACGTGTGACACGTCATCTTATAAACTTTTATGGAGAAAAAAATTAATTGATAGTCCCCTTTAAGGAGGGTAAGAATTAATTTTCATGTTTATAAATGTTGTGAAAGTATGTGTCACACCTGTCACCCATATTCCACGGGCTTGAAAATCTATCATTCAAAGGCGTCAGCTAAGACGCGAACCTGCCACTAATAGAAGCGGATTTCGTTGACTACCTGTGCGCCAATCTGCTGATTGACACGCTGAGCCAATACGGTACGCTGATGGGTGAGGTTTTCGCGCAAGGCCGCACTACGTATCTGCACATACATGATACAGTTCTTGATGAAAACCTTTCCAACATAACGTGAAATGGCAGGCCCAACAATCTCGGGCCATATCTGCACAGCCCTGTATTCGTTAAGGGGCGTTTCCAATCCCTGCTCGCGCAAAAAATGCTGGAGGAGAGAGCCAAGCTTCTGTTCCTTTTTCCTAATCATGGGCGTATCTCCCCTTCCTCAACATGAAACAAACGATAATCGCCCTGCGAATGGGACAGGATACTGTCCAGATGATCGCGGTTGGTGTCTGTAATGAAAATCTGGCCGAAATTGTCTCCTCCCACCAAATGCACAATCTGTTCCACCCTATCGGCATCCAGTTTGTCAAAGATGTCATCCAGAAGCAGAAGCGGTGCGGTCTTGGAACCGATGCGGTGCAAGAAATCGAACTGGGCCAGTTTCAAGGCTATCAGGAAGGTCTTGTTCTGCCCCTGCGAACCCTCACGGCGTATGGGATAGCCCGACAGGGACATTTCCAGTTCATCCTTGTGTACACCATGCAACGAATAACCCACGGCACGGTCCTTGAAGCGGTCACGCTGGATGACTTCCAATAGCGGGCCACGCTGGCAATGCGAGACATACTGCAATTCCACCTGCTCACGCTGCAAGGAGATCTGATTATAGTAATGCTGAAAAATGGGGACGAACTGTTCTACGTGCGCACGGCGTCGCGAGAAAATAAATTCTCCCTCGCGTGCCATTTCCTCTTCCCATAGCGCCATTACCTCCAGATCGGGTTCCTGTTCCATCTTCAACATGGCATTGCGCTGTAGCACGGCCTTGTTATAACGGATAAGACTTTCCAGATAGGCCGGTTCGCACTGAGAAATGACCATGTCCAGAAATTTCCTTCGCAGTTCGCTTCCTCCAGTAATCAGCATTTGGTCAGAAGGCGACACCATGACCAATGGAATAAGCCCGATGTGCTCTGCCATACGCTTGTAATTCTTCTGTCCGCGGCGAAGTATCTTTTTCTGTCCGCGCTTCAGTCCACAATGGATATCCTCAAGCGTGCCGTCCTCACATGTATACCTTCCCTGAAGAGCCATCATGTCCTGTCCGTGCAGAATGTTGAGCGCATCCTGAGATGTGGTAGCGCTCTTGCAAAGCGAGAGGAAATAAATGGCATCAAGCAGGTTGGTTTTACCCTGACCGTTACGGCCAATAAAGCAATTGACCTTATCGGAAAAGTCCAATTCGGCCTGCGCAATGTTTTTGTAGTTAACTACAGAAAGGTGGTTCAGTATCATAATTCTATTTGCAAATTTATACATTTTATTCTAAAAATGAGAGGGTAAAACAAAAATATTGACCGATAAATTATGTGTTGTGGGAGAAATTGACTAATTTTGCGCAGTCTTTTACGGAAATAATAAAAAATACATATAAAAAATGTCACAAAAAGCACAAAAGAACACAGCACCTGTGAATGAGTTCGACGAGACACTCGCGGCCTCAAAGAATTTCTTCGACAAGCACAAGAAGGCCATCGTTTACGGTGGCGGCGGCCTGTTGGCTGCAATCATCATTGTATTGCTCACTCACCAGTTCTACATTGTTCCCCGCAACACAAAGGCCAATGAAGCCCTCTACAAGGCTGAAGCTTTGTTTGCCAGCGGAGAGTATGAGAAGGCACTTAACGGCAACGAAACCGCTCAGGGCTTCCTCGCTGTTGCAGACAATTTCGGTTGTACAAAGGCTGCCAATCTGGCCAAGATGTATGCCGGAATCTGCTACGCCAACCTGGGTCAGTACAATGAAGCCGTTGCCATGCTGGAAGATTTCAGCGGTTGCGGTGACGCAATGATCAGCCCCGCAGCCATCGGCGCGCTGGGCAACTGCTACGCTGCACTGGGTCAGATGGAAAAGGCAGCAACCACTCTGGAAGAAGCCGCTTCTGTTGCAGACAACAACACATTGAGCCCCACTTTCCTGATTCAGGCCGGACAAATTTATGAAGACCTGGGCCAGAAGGAAAAGGCTTTGGCTTGCTACGAGAAGGTAAAGGAAAGCTACAAGCAGAGTTTCCAGACAAACGAAGTAGACAAGTACATTGAGCGTCTGAAGTAATTATCTCTCATAATACTCCCCATTCGTCACCAATGTCATCAGACAAAAGTTGTTCTGGTTTGGTTACGAATGGGGAGTATTTCGTATCTGTAACCAAATAAAATCTATATAAATATGGCTTCCAATTTACATAATCTTTCAGATTACGATCCCAAAAGCGTTCCGTCCGCTGAAGGAATGCGCTTTGCCATTGTCGTGAGCGAGTGGAACAGCAAGATAACCGGTGCGCTTATGCAGGGTGCAATAGACACGCTCGTTGCGAACGGCGCTTGCGAAGACGACATCCAGGTGAAAATGGTTCCCGGCAGTTTTGAACTGATTTACGGTGCTGCACAATTCGTGAAGAGCGGAGCTGTGGATGCTGTCATTGCCATCGGCTGTGTCATCCGTGGAGACACCCCCCACTTCGACTACATCTGCCAAGGTACCACTCAAGGGCTGGCCACACTGAACATCCAGTATGACGTGCCTGTAATATACGGTTTGCTTACCTGCAACAACATGGAACAGGCAGAAGGCCGTTGTGGCGGGGTGCTAGGCAACAAAGGTGATGAATGCGCCGTTACGGCGATAAAGATGGTTGACTACCAACGTAGTCTGCTGTCATAAAATTAAGAAAACAACAAATAAATGGGTCCACTCTTCCAGTGCGGACCCATTTTTATTATTTAAACAATTTGGGGACAATCACATTTCCCTTTTTCTTGGCAGAAATGTGGAAAATGCCTGTAACACGATGTTTGGACATTTTCAGCGGCATAATACGGACTGTGCGCGGGTCGACTGTGGTGTCGTTCTGATGTACATGATACACATAATACGGCTCCTTGTCCAGACCTATGAAGAAATCGCCATGGCCTGAACCGTTTTCGCCCACCTCACTGGTATGAATAACAGGACCTGGCTGTTTCTCCCAGGGACCATACGGTGATTTGGCAACGGCATAACCCACAGCATAATCCACACTCCTATAATCATTGGCCGAATAGAACATGTAATAGATGCTGTCACGCTTCATGACTGTAGGCCCTTCCAGGGTATTATGGTTATGGCTCATACCGTCCAAGGTCAGTTCCCAGGGTTCACTCACGCGCAGACATTCCGTCAGCGTCTCTTCCTTGAGTTTCTGCGTATCCATATCAAATTCCGCTACAAAAATGGCATTGCCGCCCATATCATCCTGTTGGATGTATCTTGCGTGATACATATACCACTTGCCGTCCTCATCCTTGAAAAGATAAGAATCTATGTTCATTTCGGGACAATCGGTAAGGGGGCGGTTTTCCCGTTGTTTATAGGGACCGGTCAGTTCCTTGCTTTCCGCCACACACATCTTGCCCTGGGCAGAATATGTCATCAGATAACGGTCTTCGAGTTCGACAATCTGAGGCGCCCAGAAATCACGCTCGCCATAGGTGTCCTCCCCTTTGTGGAGGATATAGGGATCAGCCTTGGAGTATGTCCAGTGGCGCAGGTTGCTTGACTCTAGCAGGGTGAAGCCGTCATCGCCGCTGGTTCCGGTCATGTAATACTTTCCGTCCGCCACAAAGATGGTGGGGTCGGCCAATGCAATACGCTCGCCATCCTGCTGGCATCCAGATGCCAGGGCCAACATGGCGCCAAAAAACAGCCCTTTATTTAAATATTTCCTCATATTGCAAACGTTTAATTCTGAATCGTGTATTTGTATTTACCTGCGGGAAGCAGCAAGGCAGTACAGCCATCCTTTTGCAAAGAGGCTTGGGATGTGATGAACTCCTTCTTGCCCTTAATCTTCTCCGCGTCAGTTACAGGCAGATAGAAAACAGCCTCCGTACCTTCGGGTACAGTCAGCGTAAAGGTTGTCTTGCCGCCACTCTTCTTGTAGGCAAAGCGTACCATGCCCTTCACAGTAGGCACGTCAAGAGAGGCACGGTTAAAAGTCACTGGGGTTGGCTTTACCTGGAATCGTCCCCAACCAGCCTCCAAGGGTGTTACGCCCATGAGATATTCGCACACCGTAATCAGCGGGCCACCGCTCCAGGCGTGGTTTGTGGTGCCGCCACCAAAACCTTCCGCACCGATTCCCCATCCTTCAAAAAGGGTTGTATAATCGGGATGTTCCACCATTTTCTTATATCTTTCGCGCACACGTTCCATACCATATTCACCGTCACCCATCACAAAGCAGGCATCGGTTACATATTTTTCCATATAGGGGCTGGCATGCATCTCGGTACGGAATAGTTGTTTGATGGCTGGATACTTGTCCTTATCAGCCAAGCCACTGATAACGGCCAAAGCCTGCACGCGGTCGTCGGTCTTTTCCTTATAGTCGGGATGACGATAGGCTGTTCCGTTCCAACAGGCGTTAAAGCCTACTTTCAGACGCGCCATTTGCCCCCTGTAATATTCGCTTTCTGCGGGATTGCCCAATACTTGTGCCATACGTGCAGCAGCCTCCAATGCAATATAGTGCCAGGCTGCGTAGATCATCCTCATGTCGCGGTTGTCGCCCCAATCGCCCCAGTTCCAGCCAATTTTGCGGAATGCGGTCAGACCGTTTTCTTCCAGTTTCCAAATGGAAAGGTAATTGCGGATATAGGGATAGAGTTCGGCCAGTGTGGTCAAATCGCCTGTATGCATGTAATAGGTCCATACGCCGGGCAGACCGACTGTGGCCAACATCTGTGCAGGAAGTTCTGAACCCCAGTTGCCCGGTATGGGGCTGTAGATGGTATAGTCCTTGCGCTGGTGCTTGCAAAGTTCCAGCAATCCCTTGCGTGCCATGGCATGCGCACTTGTGGTGTGCGAATAGAAACTTTCTGTCATCAGCAATGTGCCGTCGCCCCACCACTGGGCACGTTCGCGGTCGGGACAGTCAAAATAAGTGTCGCGCATATTGACATACAACGTACGCATAGTCTTCTTCCAATAGGTGTTGAAGTAATCGTCATCACACTCAAAACCGCCCACAACCTCGCTGTTATAGCCTGTCTCACGATATTGGATGCTCTTGACCTTCACACCATGGGGAACGGTGACATAAAGATGTTCTCCATTGAACCAACCATACGACTCGTACTTCTGACGGCCAGGACGTGTGATGTACTGCGCCCATACATTGGGTTCGCCACCACCGAAGAGGTGGTCAGACTTGATGCTGATGGCACGTCCGCCTTCGGGATCATCCACTTCAATAATGGGGGTCATTTGCATATTGTAGGGGAGAGTCACCACGAGAGTGTCTTCCTCCGTTCCGCGTTTGGTTGTGTATTTGCCCTTCTTTGGGCCGAAGTCCTTCCAAAGCGGTGTGGGGCGTTCCACCAAAGCGTTCCAGGGGGCAGAACCTGCCTTGCCAATTTCCTTACTTGTGGCAAAACCACTTTGGATGTCGCCCGTCTGCCATTCGCCCAGGTCTTTGTTTCCGTCATACTTTATGCTCGACTCACTCAAACGGCCGTTTGGTTTGGGGTCTCCACAAGTGCCGTAAGCCGGATGAATACGGCTCATCCACTGACTGTCGGAATACAAGCCAATTGCCTGTGCAGAGAAAAGCAGGCCGCTCTTACCGCTGCTGTTATGGGAGAAACCGCTTTTGCCGAAATACCACAACAGGACGGCAACCTCGTTGTTCCCCTTTTTCAGATATGGGGTAATGTCCACCTTGTCATAATAGGTATCCTTGGGTGTGGGGCCACGCTTGAGCTGGCCTTCAAATACAACCATCTCTCCATTTATCCACAACCAATATTTGGAAGCCGCCGCTATGCTTGCCTCCACCTTCATGGGGATGCTGCCCAGGGTGATATCCTTGCGGAAAGCAATCCATGTGTTCTGTGCATTCACATCACCTTCAGATGCTGTAATCCAACGGGATTCGGTCACAAAATCTGCCGCTTGAAGCATTGCTGCGAAAGCAAACGCCAGTAAAAATAACAGTTTTCTCATCATCATTCAAATATGTGTATTAGTATTCAAGATTATCAGGGTATCTGCACTTTACGCGCTGTGCCCATCTCTCGGATGATATATATACCACGGGTGGGACGTGCCACGCGTTGGCCGTTCAGATTGTAATATTCTCTCTGTCCGGGACGTACGGAGAGATCGGGGGAGATTACGCCATCGGCTTTTTCAAATCCGCACTCCTCACGGTAATCGCCACGGGCGAACTGCCATGCCAAGATAGGATAGCCATTTCCGGCAGTGGGGTCACTATGCCATGCGGCACTCCAGTTGCCTACAATCTCATACAGTTCGGGGACAGCCTTTCCGTCTGCTACTTCCTCACCATTGACCGTCATGCCTTGCAGATGATACACATCTTTCATCACATCCATATCACGTATCGCACCAAAGGGAAGTGCCGTGTTTCCGTCTACGAAAGGATTCCATGCAATGACGTTGTCATAGGTGGACGGCGGAGTTGTGGTGGATTGTCCTCCAGCCACGATACCACCGGCAACAGGCGCATTGATAGGGCCAGCCGCATAGCTCTGGCTGATTTCCAAACCACCCTGGACGCGTCCGACCAAACCGCCGCCGTAATTGGACGAACCGCCATTGCCCACTATCTCTACGTTTGTATATACATTTCTGATTTCCAAGTGTGCTTTCTGCGCCACCATTCCTGCCACTACGCCCACTCTGCCCTTGGCCTCAATCTTACCCGTGAAATAACAGTTCTCCACCTTGCAGGGAATAATGTTTCCCTCGGCATCCTCATAAGAGCTGTGGCCGGCATTTCCTGCCAAAATTGCCGCGGCGGAAGTGGTAGAGAACACCTTTGCATCCACAAAGCCCACGTTTCGGCAATTTCCGCACATAGTGCCGAAGAAACTGGGATAGCCCTCATTGGCCATGGTGAGGTTGCGGATAAGATGGCCCTGACCGTCAAAGTCGATTCTGAAACGGTATTTGGAATCGGAAGTGTTCAACGGTTGCCATTCAAAACCAGTCATGTCGATGTCCTTGTCCAGGCAGAAATACACCATGGTGTCCTTCTTCAGCACATTGCGCATGTGATCCAGCTGGGTGGAACGTACAATGCGGTAAGGATTGTTTTCTGTGCCATCACCGGCAGAATAGCTGTAAGCCTGGTCATGAATCGCCTTCTTCAAACGTCTGAGCAAGTCCTGAACCTGCTTGTCGTCATAGTCCTGTGCGGCATAAACCTGTGCCGCCTCTTCGCGGATAACCTCCGATGCCTCCACATTCAGTCCAAGGCTGCGAGACGTAGCGATTTCCTCATCCATTCGAGCAATCTCTTCGGCCAGGGAAGCATAGAATTGTTGGCTTTGCACCACACTATCCTGTGTCAGATGGGTGGTCAGCAACAGCGGGTAAGAAGCGGGAGTGGCCACGGCCTCCTCCGCCAGTTCTGCCAAACGTGTGCGGTAACCTTTATAGAAGACGTCCTTGCTTGCGATAATCTCCTGGCTCATGCGTACATAAGATTCCAGTACAGGCACACAGGCAGCTGAGTCCTTTTCGCGGTATACCACCCGCAAGTCTCCTGCATAGTAAGACTCATCCTCTGCCAAATTACCTTGCAAGGCAATGTTCAGTTTGCCGTCGGTCACCAGTCCGTAGACCCGCTGGCGATAGTCGTCCGTGCGAATGAAACGGGTAGCAATGTTGCTACGGCTCGTGGGAGCCTTCTTATCGTCATTGGCCGCATTATGCACCGGAGTGACCACGTTGTTCACCACCAATTGCGCACCACCGTTGGTACAGAAGTTGTCCAGACTGAGTTCGTACAGTCCGTTGGACATGTTCTGACGCGACTGGGAGATTTTATATTCGCCGTTCTTGGCATGCATGATGGGCATGTGAGGCGAGCCAATCACAATTCCGTTTACAAAGGTGGCACAAGAGTCCTCCTCGATGTTCCATTTCTTGAACCCTGTCTTGGCCAAATCCATGTTGTTCAAGCGGTAAGTCATATCCGCTCCGCTGCCCTTGTAGTACACGGGCGCAGGCATGGGAGTGCTTGAAGGATAGCCGTTATTCACAGAGGGCCATCCGTTGACATCCCAAGTAATCTTGTCCAGCATGAGCACACGCCCACGGTCGGGATCCGCCGCTTTATAGGCGTGATACATAATCCAGTCATCCCCATTGTCGTCGGTAATGATTTCGCTGTTGTGACCAGGGCCTGCCCAAATTTCATTACCGCGGATAATGGTGGTGTAGTTGTTATCAAACATGGTGCCGCCCTGCTTGTTCACATAGGGGCCAGTCAGCTTGGTGCTGCGGCCCACCACGGTACGATAGGTGGAGTTCTTGCCCTCGCAACAGCTTCCCACGCTGGCAAAGAGGTAATAGTAGCCGCCACGTTTGTGGATCATGGCGCCCTCGAAGGCACCACCGGCAATCTTGGTCTTCTTGTTGAAGTCCTTTATCTGAAGACCGTCTTCGGTCAGCTCCGCAATGTAAATGTCATGGAAACTGCCCCAAACCAGATATTTCTTGTCACCCTCTTCCACATAGCAGGCGTCGATACTGTTCTTCACACCGATTTCCTTGCTTCGGAACATCTTGCCCACATCAGAGAATTTTTCCGGGCTTGTGCCTTTGGCCACACCGATACCGGTCTCGGTGGTATTGCCCCAAAGCGCAAGGGCATAATACATCAGGTATTGCCCGTCCACGTAATTCACATCCGTGGCCCATACCGCATAGCCGCCGCCATTCCATGAAGGGGTGGAGAAGACGCCGCCCAAATTGCTCCAGGTAACCAAGTCCTTTGACTTGCGTGTCTGGCAGTTGGTGGCATAGCAATAGAAGGTGCCGTCCTGCGCACGCTGGATACTGGGGTCGGGGCTGTCATAATTATAAACCGGGTTGGTAAAAGTCTTGTTCTGGGCACTGACGCCAAGGCCTATGCCGAAAGCCAGAAACAAGCCTGCCACGCGAGGGAATATTTTTTTCATCGGGAGGAAAAAATTTTTAGGGGGTTAAAGGGGGAGTCGTTATTGCTGCATCTGTGTACCCTGGAACGTGCCCTTGAAGAGCTTGTTGCCAATGGTAAAGTAGATGGTGGTCAGATTCAGATTCTGGTTGGTAATCTTACCGCTGAAGCATGCCGCGTCCAGTGCCGTGTTGGCCGTTCCATTGAAGGTGCAGATTCCGCCGGTCAGATAGTCTTCATTGGGGCTGATGGTGTTGGTGGTAGACTCGAAATAGGTAACGAAGTCCACATTGCTCACCTTTTGTGTGCCCACGCTGAGGTCGGTCATCTGTATCTGGCAGATGCTGTCGTTGTATGAAATAGATGCCACGGTAGAGACCTTTGCCGTCTGGCGTGAATCCTTGTCATAGGTGTTGTTGCTGGTGTTGTAGTTGTACATTTCCATGTTTGCTGTACCTGAGAACTGTATGGTATTTTGATAACCATTTGTGGGTTTCAGTAATTCAGAAATCACAGGCAACAGGATTTCTGCCCATGCAGCACCGTCACAAGAAACCAAAGCGGCTGACAGGGAAACAATTGCAGCCAAAATCACAGATGTACGTTTAAAAAGTCTTTTCATTTCAATTATTTTTATGTTTTGTCAGACAAATTTAAGGAATATCTCTTTAACGTGCAATTTTTTTCTTATTTTTGCACCATTCATAAATAAAAAAAAGTGCTATGCGCCCACATTATATATTATTATGTATGCTTGCCACCCTGCTTTGCAACTGTAATCACAGTCATAAATCATTGTCCTCACTCAACGGGAAGGACTCCGTTTTTCTTGTTGTAGGCAGTTACAGCAAGAAGCAAGACGAGGGCATCAAGGTGTTCTCTTTCAACCAAAACACAGGCGAGTCCACCTATAAGAGCGGTCATGCCGGCATTGCAAACCCCTCGTTCCTTTGCGCCAGCAAAAATGGGGACAGAATCTATGCCGTTTCAGAGACCGGCGGTGCGGAAGCCACAGCGCACAGCCTTGCATTCCGCGCAGAGGACGCCACCCTTGCACTGACAAGCAGCAGTCCCACGCACGGAAGCGCTCCTTGCCACATTGCCCTTTCGCCGTCCGAGAACTTTCTCTATACGGCCAACTATATGGGTGGCAGCATATCGGAATTTCCCCTGACTGCCGAAGGAAAGATAGGCGAAGGACGAGCAATTCCCTTTACCGGCAAGAGCATAGTGGCCTCCAGACAGGACAAACCTTATCTGCATGCCGTCTACTTCACGCCCGACGGCAGCACGCTGCTGGCAAATGATCTGGGCACAGACCGCATCCACACATTCCCCTTGACCGGCAACAAGGATTCCATCCGCATCCAATCGCTCACAGACATCCACATCAAGGCCGGAGCCGGTCCACGACATTTGTGTTTTCATCCCAAGGGACACCGAGCCTATTTGCTGGGTGAACTGTCGGGCGAAGTCTATGTTCTTGCGCATAAGGAGGGCAAATGGGATGTCATGCAAACGGTTTTGGCGGACAGCCTGCACGCCGGAGGAAGTGCCGACATCCATTGTTCGCCCGACGGCCGGTTCCTTTATGCCTCGCACCGTCTGAAAGGAGACGGGCTGAGCATCATGAAGATACATCCCGAGGACGGCACGCTGGAGCGCGTTGGCTATCAGCCCACAGGCCTGCATCCCCGCAACTTTGCCCTCACGCCAAACGGACGTTACATTCTTGTGGCCTGCAAGGACAACAATGTGATAGAAATCTACCGCCGCGACACCAAAACCGGAATACTCTCCGACACCGGAAAACGCATCAACATGGTCCAACCGGTCTGCCTATGTTTCTTGACGGATAACCCCTCTCATAATTAACGAAATATGTATTCAGCGAACCCCAATCGTTACAACGATATGACATACCGCCGATGCGGACAGTCGGGCGTATTGCTCCCGGCCTTGTCTTTGGGCTTTTGGCACAACTTCGGCAATGTCACCCCTGAGGCACAAAGTCGTGCCATCGTTAGGGCTGCCTTTGATGCGGGCATCACGCATTTTGACCTTGCCAACAATTACGGCCCGGAACCTGGTGCCGCAGAAAGCCGGCTCGGCAAATTCCTGCATGATGACTTCGCACCGTACAGAGACGAGTTGTTCATCTCCACCAAAGCCGCCTACGATATGTGGGAGGGGCCTTATGGTTCATGGGCTTCGCGGAAACACCTGATGGCCAGTCTCGATCAGAGTCTAAAGCGCCTGCAACTGGACTATGTGGACTTATTCTATTGTCACCGCTACGACCCCAACACGCCATTGGAAGAGACCCTTCAGACATTGGTGGACATTGTCCGAAGCGGAAAGGCACTCTATGTCGGCCTGTCCAGATGGCCTCTGGAGGCATCACAAAAGGGATACGAATACCTGCGAAACCATGATGTTCCCGGCCTTATCTATCAGGGACGCTTCAACTTGTTTGACCAATCGCCCAAGAACGAGGGAATCCTTGATGCCGCCACCGAAAATGGTGTAGGCTTTATCAGTTTCTCGCCTCTGGCACAGGGTCTGCTCACCAACCGTTATCTGGACGGCATACCGTCTGACAGCCGAATGGCGCACGACCCGAGATTCCTGCATGCCGATATGCTTACCCCACAAGTGCTTGACCGCATCCGCAGGCTCAACCATCTGGCCGCGCAACGGGGCGAATCGCTTTCGGCAATGGCGCTAAGCTGGATTCTGCATCATCCAGGCATCACAAGCGTCCTCATCGGCGCAAGTTCTCCCGAACAGCTTCATCAAAATCTGGCGGCCATGAAAAGTGTCCACTTCAGCGAGGAAGAGTGCATGATTATCAATGACATACTCAAATAACCGAAATAATAACATAGAAGAAAAATAAAATGAAAAGACACCTAATGAAGACTATTGCGGCCGGGATGCTCATTGTATCTGCAAGCAGTGTGGCTTGGGCCGGCGATGTGACAAAATATGTGAATCCGTTGTTTGGTACCACCACGCTATGGGACAAGAAGGACTTGGGATACGAGATGAGCGAGAATCCCATTTACCGTACTGTGCTGACCGAAGAAGGCAGGCGTCCCGCCAAAGGCAAGACAAGGGCGTGGGGCGGAGAGACCTATCCTGGAGCGGCCATGCCGCATGGTATGGTGCAGGCCTCGCCTGTAACCTGTTGGGGATCGGGCACAGGGTATCAGTATGAGGATCCCACCATCTACGGTTTCTTCCATACCAGCCACGGGCACTGGGGACAGGGGCACTTCCCCACCCTTCCCGTTTGGGGCGAGTTCAACCCTGACGACTATTCCTCGGCATACAGCCACAAGAACGAAACGGCTCAGGCCGGTTATTATAAGGTGTATCTGAACCGCTACAAGGTGGCATCGGAACTGACCGTCAACTTCCGCAGCGCACACCACCGCCACACCTTCAAGAACGGAAAGGACAAGCACATCATGATGAACCTCTCCCGAACAAACAGCGTACGTCCTGGAAATGCGAAATGGACATTTGAGCAGGTGGACGAAAGGACATTCAAAGGTTCGCAGAACGGCATGTTCTTCTATGCCATAGCCAACCAGGGCATCAGCGGCACACGCACCGTAAAGAACGCCCGTGAAACGTTTACGCTGATTGATTTCGCAGACGGTGACAAGGTTTTGGAACTGCAAATGGGTTTCTCCTACACCAGCTGCGAAAAAGCCAAGCTGAACCTTGAGAAGGAAATCTTGGGCAAGACTTTTGACGAAGTGCGTGCCAATGCCGACCAGACATGGGAGGAAGCACTTTCAAAGATTAAGGTAACCGGCGGGACGGAATTGCAGAAGAGCCTCTTCTACAGCGGTCTATACCGCGTGATGCAGAACCCGAACCTGCGTAGCGATGCGGATGTGGAGTCGCATGAAACGCTCTACTCCAGCAACAATTATTGGGACACCTATGCCAACAAGTTGGTGATACTGCAGATGCTTGAACCGGACCTGATTGCCAACGTCATCCGTAGCGACATACAGCGTGCCGACCGCTCGGGTTTCCTACACAGCGGATTCCACGGCGACTTCTGCCCGGCATTCATCACCGGCAGCTATATGCGTGGCATACGCGACTATGACGTGAACAAGGCTTATCAATATGCACTGAACAATGCCACCCGCTCATGGGTAAACGGCAAGCGTGGTGGCCGCAAATACGGAGACGAATACCGCCGTCAGGGGTGGGTGGCAGAGAACCGCGTAGCCAACCCAACCGTAAAGACAGAGGAGAACGAGGCCAAGGCTTCGGTGCAGAAAACCGTAGAGTACGCCTATAGCGACTATGCCGTCGCCCAGATGGCAAACGCATTGGGCGACAAGGAAAACTACCAGCTGCTGATGGAACGTTCTAAGAACTACCGCAACCTCTTTGACAAGAGCACGGGATTCTTGCGTGCAAGATGGGAAGACGGTTCATGGGTAACGCCCTATGATCCGGGTATCCCCTATTATGTCTACATGTATCGCGAATCAAACGGATGGATGTCTACCTTCTTTGCTCCCCAGGACCCCGAAGGTCTGATTGCCCTTTACCCCAGCAAGGCGGATTTTGAAGCCAAGCTTGACGCCGTTTTCAGCACGCCTTTCGGTGGTTACGAAGCCGACAACATGACCGGATGGTACGGAATGTACTGCGTGGGCAACCAGCCCTCGCAAGGCATCTCATACTACTATTACTTTGTGGGTAAGCCCGAGAAAACTCAGGAGAAGATTGACGTCATCATGAACGATTACTATGCCATGGGCAAGGAAGGTCTTGCCTATGCCGGCATGGACGACGAGGGTAGCCTCTCAGCATGGTATGTGATGAATGCTATGGGACTCTACTCCTTCTCTCCTGCCGATGCCGAGTATATCGTTACCGTACCCGTGTTTGACAAGGTGGAATTCTCCATGAGAGATGCCACATTTACCATTACCAAGAAAGGTTCTGGTCGTAAACTTTCCAGCATCACATACGACGGAAAGCCCGTAGATGGATATTTCATCTCCCACGATGAGTTGAAGAAAGGCAAGGAACTGATTATCACAACACACGAATAGATATACCGAAAGATATTTTACACCAAAATCGGCAAAAATAACACTTAAGTCTGTATTCGTGTGTTTTAGAGGGTAATTTTGCAGATTCGCATCCGCTTAATTATAAGAAGGTTGAACATTTCCGCATTTTATTCCTTCGCCCCCAAAAAACCTTATCATGTTTTTTACAAATGTGAAGGATGGCACGCGAATAACGCGGATTTTCTGAGTAGTGAGTAATGAGCCGTGAGCAATGAGAGGGTAGGTAAAACGAATCCTTGAAATGGGGCATGAAAGGAAAGAGTATCCTACATACGATGACTGGCATACACTCTATCCCTTGGTGGAAGAGTTCTATCCCGAGATGGCAAGAATAAGGAAAAAGACCAGCGAAACAGAATACCAAATTTGTGTACTGACCAAACTGGACTGCGACTTGTCAGACATCATTTATCTGATGGGGGTCAGCAGAGCATATATGTCTATTACACGAAAACGATTGTCCGAAAGACTTGTCCATACCAATGAAGACAGTGCAAAATTGTTCGACCAACGTATAAAAGAGCAGTAAATTAGCATCCGCCCAGCACTTCTTATAATGCTGAACTCGTTTAAATTTGTTCAATTTACTCACGTTGACTTTGTCTTCCTCCTCATTACAAGGCATAGTATGCAGCATCCTCTGCTCTTGCCTCGTTCGTCTGTTCGGCACAGCTCTAGCAAGTCTGGCGCGGCTCTCGCTCAATCGCAAATTTCAGTTTCTGTTCGCGGTGAAGCATTCATCTATGGCAGGAACTTAAAAAGGTGTGCCGTAACATTGGGCACACCTTTCGTCATCAACCATTTTTAAGCTTTTCCTTTCACAAGGAAATATCACTATGAAAAAGTTACTCGTTCAAATCTATTACGAAGCTAACCTTGCGTCCGCTTGGGGTAAGCGCCTTGATCCACAATGTGCGGTCTGTGCTCTGGCTGGCACGCTTTACAGCCTCTTCCCAGTCTTCAACGGTGTTCAGCTTTGCATCGTTTACCTGGATGAAGATGGTTCCCTTGTCCACACCAGCCTCCTGGAGTTTTCCGCGACGGATGTTGTTCACCACCAGTCCGTAGGGGATGCGCAAAAGTTGCTTGTCCTTGTCGGCAAGGGGTTTCAGCTGCACGCCCATGTCATCCATGTCCACTTCTTCCATCACCTTGGTGCCACCCTGTGCATTGCGCAAGGTCACGTCGGTCTTCTGGGTCTTCTTGTTGCGCAAATAGGTTACCGAAACCTTGTCACCGGGACGGTGCTGGGCAATCTCTTCCTGCAGACGACTCATCTTGTCGGTGTCCTTTCCGGCCAGTTTCACAATGACATCGCCCTTCTGGAGGCCGGCTTCCTGTGCGGCACTTCCATCTGTAACCTGGTCAATGTACACTCCGCTTACGGTTCCGAGGTCTACCTCGTTGCCCTTTGCTTTCTCCATATCAATGTAGTTGCCTACGTCAGTTCCCTGCACGCCCAATACCGCACGCTGCACCACGCCATAGGCTTTGAGGTCGGCCACTACCTTATTCATAATGGTGGTGGGGATGGCAAATCCGTATCCGCTATAACTTCCAGTCTGGCTGTAGATCATGGCATTGATGCCTACAAGCTCGCCTCGTTCGTTGACCAGAGCGCCACCGCTGTTACCAGAATTGATGGCAGCATCGGTCTGGATGAAACTCTCGATACCGTTTGCGCCCAAAGAGCGTGCCTTGGCGCTTACCACACCAGCAGTTACGGTGCTGGTAAGATTGAAGGGATTGCCCACAGCCAGTACCCACTGACCTAATTTCAGCTCGTCGCTGTTGCCGATGGGAATGGTGGGAAGATCCTTTCCTTCTATCTTGATCAGGGCAAGGTCTGTGTTCTCATCGCATCCGATGATACGGCCCTTGAACTCGCGATTGTCATTGAGCTTAACATCAATCACGTCTGCATTGCCCACAACGTGATTGTTGGTGACGATATAGCCATCGCTACTGATAATCACACCGCTGCCTGCACCATGACGGTCGGGCGATTTGTATTCACGCTGCTGGGGAGGCATTTGTCCCTGTCCGAAGAACTCTCCGAAGAATTCGGCAAAGGGATCTCGCACTTGAACACGCTGGGTCTTTCCGTTCTGCGTAACCTTGATATATACCACTGCATTTACAGAAGATTCCGCCGCTGCGGTGAGGTCTACGAGTGCGCTGGGCGCGGAAACTGAGGGAGCGGGCATCGCTTTGGGTGCCTCGGCTATGTCAGCAGGAGGAGTCTGGGTACGGATAACGGTTGCAGTCACTGCACTGCTGGCAAAGATTAATGCGGCCAAACCAAGCCATTTAGTTGTCTGTTTCATAATCTTATTTTTGTTATTTGTTAATATTGCATTTTATCTTTTCTCGTCAATCGTACTGCAAATATAGGGCAACTTTGTGGATTATCAGTCCAAAACTGACTTTTTTTCCTTTTATTTAACAGTGCAGAGGCAGAGATTAACGATTGTTAAAATTGCATGGGCTGTTTTTTCACATTCGTTTACGTTGCATTTCCTGTTTGCAGACAGTTTGTCACGGGCAGAATCGGTTCCCATTTGTCGTTTTTTCCGCTTTTATACCGTTCCGCTATCTAAAAGTAATGTGTAACGTGTGCGTATCTCAACATTTCTTCGTAACTTTGCCAACGACCAGCAGTAGGCCGGCTTGTCGCTGGCCATTTTTATGGCAAGAGGAAAGTCCGGGCAACGCAGGACATCCCGCTTCCTAACGAGAAGAGATTCGTGAGGGTCTGATCATGTAGAAGAAAATAACCGCCCCGCTCGTCGGGGTAAGGGTGAGAAGGTGGGGCAAGAGCCTACCAGGCCGGTGGTGACATCGGTGCTGTGCATTCCGGGAGTTGAAAGTTCATGTATACCGGCGAACAAAAAGAGAAGGCGGTCCGTCTGAGCCGGAGGGTAGAACGATAGAGGTTCGTGGTGACACGGATCGTAGATAAATGACAGGCGTCCGTGCCGATGCGCGGAAACAGAACCCGGCTTACAGGCCTGCTGCTGGTTTTTTCATTTTTTTCAGATCAATGATTGACAACAAGGCTGTCCGTCCATGATAAAGCTTGACAAACTGGAACTTATATGGAATATTGACGAAACGTCCCTGAGCAAGGGGCGCAGATGGCTTTACCGTAGTCTGAAGTTTCTGATTATCATCATTGAAAGCTTTACCAAAGACAATCTGATGAACTTTGCATCGGCACTGACCTATTCCAGCATGATGGCTGCCGTGCCCGTACTGGCCATTGTGTTTGCCGTGGCAAGAGGGTTCGGATTTGGCGAATTGATAGAGGACAATGTGCGCGAATCCCTGCAGATGAATCCGGAACTGACAGAACATGTGCTTACGTTCATCGACTCCTATCTGCAAAACACACATAGCGGAGTCTTCATCGGTGTGGGTCTGATAATGTTGCTGTACATCATCATCAGCCTCACCAGCAACATTGAAGTGGCGTTCAATACCATCTGGCATGTGGGCAATTCGCGCAATGTCTACCGCAGGTTCACGGACTACGTGAGTGTATTCTTCCTTTTACCTATTGCCATCATCGTGTCCAGCGGTATCAGCCTTTTCCTCATGACCTTCAAGAGCATACTGCCCGATTTCCAGCTCGTCAGCCACACCATTCAATCGCTGCTCAAGATTACGCCCAGTTTTCTGCTTACGATTGCCCTCATGCTCCTGTACAAACTTATGCCGAACACACCGGTGAAGTTTAAGTATGTCATCATTCCCAGCATACTGGCAGCGGCGGTGTTCCAGGGAGTACAGATCTTTTATCTGCATTTCCAGATCAAGCTGAGCAGCTACAACGCCATATACGGTTCGTTTGCTGCCATCCCCTTCTTCATGCTCTGGCTTCAGATTTCGTGGACAATCTGCCTTATCGGCGCAAGGATGTGCTATGCTGCACAGAACATGGAAGACTATGTGTTCGAGCGCAGCAGCCAGCACCTGAGCCGACGGTACAGAGATGCCATCTGTCTGTTGCTCATGAGCCGGATATGCAAGAGGTTCGTTGCCGGGAATTCTCCCTTCTCGGCAAACACGCTGGCACGCGACACACAATTGCCACAAAGCCTGGTGCGCCTGCTCCTGGAAGAACTGGTGCAGATGAGATTGCTTGTATCGTTCCATAACGAACGCGGAACGCAGACACACTATCTCCCAGCAATGGACATCAGTCACATGACAATAGACAAGGTGCTGAACCATATAGACTGCATGGGCACGGAAAGTCTATCCCGAAGATGGCAACTGAACACAAAGGAATGGGACACCCTGCGCAAATATAGAAACGCGCACAGAAACGCATTGTTGGTAGACATATAACACATTAAAAAGAACGCAATTATAACCTCATTATATCACATATGGCATTGTATATTTTAATCGGATGGCTCGTTTTCCTGGCCATATTCTATCTGGCTGTATTCATAGAATTCGCCTATTACGAATATAACCTTCCACAGAAGTTCCGCATCATCATGGAAGCCTTCACAGAGGAAGAGACAGAAGACGAATAATTCCCCACCCTATTATAACACAAACAAATAATATGATTTCAGCAGAGTCTCTTGCCGTTGAGTTCGGCGGCACCACACTTTTTAAGGACATATCATTCATTATCAACGAGAAGGACCGCATCGCGCTTATGGGAAGAAACGGTGCCGGAAAAAGTACCCTTCTGAAGATATTGGCAGGTGTGCGCCAGCCTACATCGGGAACCGTGAACATTCCCCGCGACTGCGTGGTGGCATATCTGCCCCAGCACCTCATGACCGAAGACGGGCGCACCGTCTTTGAAGAGGCCTCCCAGGCCTTTGCCCATTTGCGCGAAGTGGAAAAGGAGATTGAGCGCATGAACGAGGAACTCACACAACGCACTGATTACGAGAGCGACTCCTACATGCAACTCATAGAGCAGGTGAGCCAACTCAGCGAAAAGTTCTATGCCATTGACATGACCCACTTTGAAGAGAATGTAGAGAAGACACTCCTCGGTTTGGGATTTGAACGCTCCGATTTCAACAAGCCTACCAGCCAGTTCTCCGGTGGATGGCGCATGCGCATCGAATTGGCGAAACTACTGCTAAAGGATCCAGACGTTTTGTTGCTCGACGAGCCTACGAACCACCTCGACATAGACAGTATTCAATGGCTTGAGGAATTCATCAAAACCTCTTCAAAGGCTGTGGTCGTCATCAGCCACGACCGCAAGTTCGTGGATATGATCACCAACCGTACAATAGAGGTCACCATGGGACGCATCTACGACTACAAGGCCACCTACAGCCACTACCTTGAACTGCGCAAAGAACGCCGCGAGCAACAGCAGAAGCAATACGAAGAACAGCAGAAGATGATTCAGGAGACGCGCGACTTCATCGAACGCTTCAAGGGCACCTATGCAAAGACGCTCCAGGTGAAAAGCCGTGTCAAGATGCTCGAGAAACTTGAACTTGTAGAGGTGGACGAAGAAGACACATCACGTCTGCGCCTCAAGTTCCCTCCCTCACCTCGTAGCGGCACATATCCAGTACAGGCAGATATGGTAGGCAAGTCTTTCGGTGACAAGCTAATCTTCCGCAACGCATCATTCATGATTGAGCGTGGCGAGAAGGTCGCTTTCGTGGGTCGAAACGGTGAAGGAAAGTCCACCATGGTCAAGTGCATCATGAACCAACTTGAGCATGAAGGCACGCTCACCCTCGGCCACAACGTACAGATTGGTTATTTTGCCCAGAATCAGGCTTCCCTACTCGATGAGGAACTCACCGTGTTCCAAACCATTGACGATGTGGCCAAAGGAGATGTCCGTCTCAAAATTCGTGACATGCTCGGCGCATTCATGTTTGGCGGTGAGGAAAGCACAAAGAAGGTTAAAGTGCTCTCAGGTGGCGAACGCACCCGTCTTGCCATCCTCAAACTTCTGCTCGAACCCGTAAATCTCCTTATCCTTGACGAGCCGACCAACCACCTCGATATGAAGACCAAGGACATACTCAAGCAGGCGCTCATCGACTTTGACGGCACCCTCATTGTCGTCAGCCATGACCGTGACTTCCTGGACGGTCTTGTCACGAAAGTCTACGAATTCGGCAACCAACGCGTCCGCGAACACCTCTGCGGCATCTACGAATTCCTAGAAAACAAAAAAATGCAGAACCTGCAAGAACTGGAAAAGAAATGAATTGAGGAATAGGCTAGGAGCGATTAATTGTAGTTCTCTCCATAAGTTTATAAAGACTATATGTTTCATTGCTCTAAAACCATTCCACTGCAAAAGCCTACACATCAGATCCTGCAATGACCTATAGGCAATAAAAAAAGCGGGAGATTCCCGCTTTTTTTGCCAACCTTAATCTTCTAACAAATGACGTAGGAACGCTTCAAGTTCCTCATCCATCCCTTTGAGCAACTTTCCGTCCAAGATCACCGTCTCTTCATTATCGATATACATAATATCCTGGACGGTCTCGTGTTCATCATCTACCAAGACGAACGAGAACGGACGCATGATCTGCATGGTATCCACCACTGTACGCGATTTGCTGATACATTGGGAGAGGACTGGCACAATCTGGTTATAGAAATCCTCTTGTGTGTTCTCTATCCATTCTTCCACTACACAACGATGAAGTTCCACGTCATCGTCGTTATATACCAGAATCTCACCACTTTCCTGTATGACCTGGATGTAGATATCCGTCAGCACAGGTTCTTCAAGTTGTGAATACTTGCCTGCCACCTTTGTGATGGCACGTTCAATCTGCTGCAGCGTCTGTTGAGTTGCTTCCATAAGTCTATAAATGTGTTTTTTGATTTTAGGTTTCTGGCAATCATCTGCTCACGGCCATCTCATCAGAGATTACGGCCGTGGCAGTTCTTGAATTTCAGTCCGCTTCCACAAGGGCAGGGGTCATTTCGTCCGGGAAGCTTTTCCGCACGGATTGGTTGTACAGGCTGACGTCCACGAGTATCCTGTGCCGCCGCACGCGCTTGCGCCTCGTCAGTGAGGCTTTCATGCGTTTCTGTCAACTCTGGCTGACGTCTGGGCAATTCGGGAGCCGGTGCTTCCTGACGGATTTCCACCTCGGGAATCATGGCACGCATGATAATGCTGACCGTGCGGTCATTTATCTGATTAACCATATTGTCAAAGAGCTTCACACTTTCAAGTTTGAAAATCAAAAGCGGATCCTTCTGTTCATAACTTGCATTGTGAACACTATGTTTGAGTTCATCCAACAGACGGAGATTCTCCTTCCAAGCATCGTCAATAATGTGGAGCATAATGGCCTTGTGGAAAGCGGTTACTACTGTCTGTGATTCGCTTTCATAGGCTTCCTTCAGATTAGCAGGAATGTTATACTGGCGGTTACCAGCAAGAACAGGCACCATAAGATTTTCGTACATCTGGCCTTGAGGACTTTCATATATAGCCTTTACCACCTTGTTGGCATTACCTGCCATGATAGCAACTTTCTGCTTGAAACGTTCCATTACCTTCTGGTATGCTTCTTCGCAAAGTTCCTCACGGCGCATGCTTTCAAGTTGTTCCGCAGTGAAAGGCACTTCCATCGCCAATGTAGACAAGAACATCTCGCGGCAACCGTCGAAATCATTATTCTCGATGATATGGCACACACGATCCCAAATCATATCGCTGATGTCCATGCCAAGACGTTCGCCCATGAGCGCATGACGACGCTTTTCGTAGATAACGGTACGCTGTTTGTTCATCACGTCATCATACTCCAACAGACGCTTACGCACACCGAAGTGGTTTTCCTCCACCTTCTTCTGCGCATTCTCAATGCTGCGGGTAATCATGGGATGTTCTATCATTTCGCCTTCTTCGAATCCAAGACGGTCCATTACTTTGGCAATACGTTCACTGGCAAAAAGGCGCATCAGTTTGTCTTCAAGACTCACGAAGAAAATACTGCTACCGGGGTCTCCCTGACGTCCGGAACGTCCGCGAAGCTGGCGATCCACACGACGGCTCTCATGACGTTCCGTACCGATGATGGCCAAACCTCCGGCTTCCTTCACGTCTGCGGCCAACTTAATGTCAGTACCACGACCCGCCATGTTGGTAGCGATGGTAACAGTACCCAGCATACGTTCTTCGGGTTTTCCATCCACCATTACGGTTCCCTTAGTGCTCTGTCCGGCCAATGCCACAATATCTGCTTCCTTCTGGTGCAATTTGGCGTTAAGAACCTGGTGTGGTATCTTGCGCATCTGCAACATCTTGCTCAGCATTTCAGAAATCTCCACGCTTGTTGTACCCACGAGCACGGGACGTCCGCTGTTACGCATCTTTTCCACTTCCAGAATCACAGCCTTATACTTCTCGCGTTGGGTCTTGTAGACGCGGTCGTTCTGGTCATCACGAATTACAGAACGATTAGTGGGCACTTCTACAACGTCCAGTTTGTAAATGTCCCAGAATTCGCCCGCTTCCGTAACTGCCGTACCGGTCATACCGCTCAATTTGTGATACATACGGAAGTAATTCTGCAAAGTGATGGTGGCATAAGTCTGGGTGGCAGCCTGCACCTTCACATGCTCCTTAGCCTCTACTGCCTGATGCAAGCCATCGCTCCAACGACGGCCCTCCATGATACGGCCAGTCTGCTCGTCTACAATCTTGATTTCGCCATCCTGAATAACATACTCGTCATTGAGGTTGAACATGGTATAAGCCTTGAGCAGCTGCTGAATGGTGTGTACGCGCTCACTCTTGGTGGCGTAGTCGTTATATGCCTTGTCTTTCAGTTCCAAGCGCTCTTCATCTGTAGCATCGCTATTCTCAATGTTTGCCATGATAGTGGCCATGTCGGGCAACACGAACAAGTCGGGATCATTAACCTGTGCGGCCAGCCATTCATTACCCTTGTCTGTCAAATCTACACTGTTCTGCTTTTCTTCTACCACAAAATAGAGAGGGTTGGTTGCCTCGGGCATGCGGCGGTTGTTGTTCTCCATGTAGATTTCCTCAGTGGCCAGCATACCGGCCTTGATACCGGGTTCTGAAAGGAACTTGATAAGGGGTTTGTTCTTGGGCAGCGCCTTGTGACTTCTGTAAAGTGCAAGGAAACCGTCCGCGGTTTTCTCCTTGTTATTCTCTTGTTGTCCTTCAGCAATCAAACGCTTGGCCTCTGCCAGGTATTGGGTTGCCAACTGGCGCTGTACACCTACCAAGCTTTCCACAAGCGGCTGATACTGTTCAAACTGCTGATCCTCGCCGCGGGGCACGGGGCCAGATATAATAAGAGGTGTACGGGCATCGTCAATCAACACGGAGTCCACCTCATCGACAATGGCGTAATTGTGCATGCGCTGTACCAAATCCTGAGGATTCTGCGCCATGTTGTCACGCAAATAGTCGAAACCGAATTCGTTATTTGTACCGAAGGTGATATCTGCCAAGTAAGCACGACGACGTGCCTCGCTGTTGGGCTGGTGCTTGTCAATGCAATCCACGCTGAGACCATGGAACATGTAAATGGGTCCCATCCATTCAGAGTCACGCTTGGCCAAATAATCATTGACTGTTACCACATGAACTCCATTGCCAGTCAAGGCGTTAAGGAAAACGGGAAGTGTGGCGGTAAGGGTCTTACCCTCTCCGGTAAACATCTCGGCGATTTTTCCCTGATGCAGCACTGTACCTCCGAACAACTGCACATCAAAGTGAACCATAGCCCACTTCATGTCGTTTCCGCCTGCTATCCAATGGTTTGAATAGATGGCCTTGTCGTCCTGAATCTCCACAAAGTCGAAACGGGCAGCCAAAGTACGGTCAAAGTCTGTTGCGGTAACTTCAATGGTTTCATTGTTGGTGAAACGTTCCGCTGTGCTTTTAACGATGGCAAACACCTCGGGACGCACTTCATTCAGTACCTCCTCATAACGTTCCAGTACTTCTTTTTCCAGTTTGTCAATCTGTGCAAAAAGAGGAGCACGGTCCTGAATATCAGTAACCTTCACCTTGTCTTTCAACTCCTGAATCTCTTTCTTGAGGTCCAAGGCAGAATCTGCAATCTGCTTTTTGATTGCGGCAGTGCGGGCACGGAGCTCATCGTGGCTGAGCGCCTGAACCGCAGGATAGGCTTTCGTTACCATCTCCACCAAGGGACGGTATGCCTTAAGGTCGCGAGACTTCTTGTCTCCGAAAAGTTTTACTAGGAATTTGGAAATATCCATATCTTATTTTTATTTGTTTTTTCTGAAATAATTAAATTGGTAAACATCAATGATTGTGCAATGGAGCCAGGCTGCAGGCATTGGGAGCCCTGATACGCATGGACTTTGCCAAGGTTGGCGCCACATAATCTATGGTTACCGGTGTGGTAATCTTTTCAGGCACAATATTGCATCCCATAAAGAAGAGCGGGAAACCGATATAGGATTCGCGACAAATGGTCTGCTCATGGGTGTTTTCATTCACTAATGTCCAACCGGGAGAAACCTGGATAAGAATATCGCCCGAACTCTTGGGGTTATAAGCGTTGCGCAGTTCGTTCACGCCGGGAATACCCGCGCCCAAAGCCAGGCGCTGGCTGGAGAACACATCGCGCACACCGCTGAGTTGGATAAGGAAATCGCTGCAACGGTCAAGTATCTCAGTAAGATTGAGGTTGCGATTCTCAATCAGTTTCAAATTGAGATACAATTGGTTATCAAGGCAAGTCTCCACATATTCACCTGGCCCGTAGACGGCAATCAGATACATATTGAGCAGAAGCTTGGCCTTGGTAATGGAGAAAGTTCCGGTGGGGATGCGGTATTTGCTCAGGTCTACAATGTCATCTGGTTCTGCGTTGCCTGTACTGGTGATGGCAAACAGGACACGGCCCTGCCCCACTCTTTTCTCAAGATACTCAAACAAGTCACCCAAATCTCTATCCAGACGCACATAGGTGTCCTGCAGTTCTATAGGAGCCTGGGGCACTGACTGGTGATCGAAATTGCCCGCATAATATGCAACGTTCAAGATGTCCGTCACATCGTCCAGTCCCACTTGAGTGTTCTTCAGCACTTCACGGACGAAGTTATTGGTTTCCTCGTTCATTGGCGCGCTGGCCAGGAACTGACGGAACTTGCGTTCGCCCGTAAACTTATGTTTGAAAGGTTTCTTCTCGGCACCGGAGACAAAATAATTGTATTTGCCCACCAGTTCATTCAGCGGTTCCCATTCAAGTTTGGAAATACGCTGCTTTACGGAAGATGTCTTGTTATATGCCGCAGCCCATTCAGGGAAAGCGCCGTAATAGCTGGTACTACACCAGTCTCCGGTTTCTTCATTGAACCAGAATGCGCCATCTCCTGCATGGCCGGCCATAAGCACCGCCGCATCACGGGTTGGCGCAATGGCATATACCAAACCGTTGCCTTCGGTTGCCACCTTCAGCTCGTCCGTAATCGTGGAAACACCCAAATGTTGGGGCGAAGACGCTACAGTGGTATGCTGGCCCTGGAACTCTTTGTCATCCACACAATATACAGGAGTAAGCGTCTGACGGTCCAGCCAGCGTTCACCCACAATACCGTTTTCATAAGGGCTGGTACCACTCATGAAACAGGCAATGGCCGAAGCGCGGTCGGGATTGGCAAAAGGATACTCTGCCTGAGTGTAGACACGGCCCTGTTTCAGCAAGCGCATGAAGCCGCGTTCGCTGTATAAAGGAGAGAATGCCTCCATGTAGTCCGTGCGCAGTTGGTCAATGACGACATTCACCACCAACCGGGGGACTTCCGGTGCGGTCTGGGCCTCGGCGCCTGCCACTGACATCAGTATGAGCAACGAGGTCAGCAGTCTGATTCTTTGTGCAGATAAGTTTGTCACAATCTGTTTCTTTTATAGTAAATTTGGTAACTAACGGGCCTTGTAAGCAAAGCCAGTGCCAAAGGTACGACAATTTGTCCGAAATCTTGTGGTATCCAGTGACTAAATATTATAAAAAAGGTCAAATAAGCCAAATGGAATGCATGCCAGAAGGTACGTCTGCGTTTTATTGCTGCTAAAACCACGTTTGGGATGGCAAAAAGAGCCAAGGGAGAGAAAGGCCAGAGAAGCCAGTTGGAATCCACTGCCGGATGTTCCGAAAAAAGGAACATAAAAGCCAAGATACAACCCACTACGCCTTGCGCCAGCAACAGCACGACATCCCAAATCCATATCATCCTACGAATCGCTTTCTCCAAAAGGACAACCAACACACAGAACAGAAGGAAAAGGCAGGCCACTGACAGCGGGGCATAGAGATATTTCTGGTAACCAGGAGAAGAGTTTTCGCCTACATCCGACAGCCTTTCTTGTAAAATAATTTCCGTATTCTTCACCAACGGTCTGAGCGAGCCGTCGTCAGCGTAAATCTGCGCTCCCTCGGCAAACCATTGCATGTATTCCGGAGCGAACATGGCGGCACGGTCAGAAAGGACGGTATCTACACTCCCTCCCAAGAGAAAATCATTTCCCTCGGCAGCCCATAAATCTTCCCTGGTGTATTCATGCAAAATTTGGCGGTATGTTTTCTTCTCTTCCAACTGCGGATAAGCGATACGCCCCATAACGGCTTTCTCTATCATATCGCGCACTTTTGTGGTACAGTTATTGTAAAGAAAATTGTATCTATATTCGCAATTCTCAGGCTGGCAGTTTGCCATCAGACCGGCATAGAGGACATTAGCCTCCAATCTGGTCAGATTCAGTTCCTGTGCCACAATTCCCGAACCGCGCTCTTCATAATCCAAGGGGAAATACTTCCAGTCGATTCCCATAACCATATAGTCACATTCGCCACGCACAAAGCGCCAGACAAAATGAGGCTGGCGGAAAGAGAATATGCCGTAGTTGAACACCACATCCTGCTTTTGGGTGAAGTTTTCACAGCGCAAGGCAGTGTGTCCATACAACTGGTACACTTCCTTGCCTGGCGAACAGGTAATCAGACTGACCCGTATGGAATCCAATGTCTGAGCCGACATTCGGAATGCACAAATTATAAGGTATAAAAACAATAAAAAACGCTTCATCGGCCGCAAAGGTACAACTTTTCGCCGTAAAAGGCTCCCATAAGCATTAGTTTTTTGCCTGATATGCTATTCTTTAAGGCATCATCTTTTAAAATTCAACATATTATTGTAACTTTGCAGCGTGAAATTGATAATAGACATCGGCAACACTGTGGCGAAACTTGTCGCCTTTGACGGAGACGAGCCCATCGAGGAAATCCGCACCAGCAACGACTCTCTGTCGGCGCTGGGAGCATTTGCCGCAAAATATGCCTTCACCCACGGCATTGTGGGAACAGTAAAGGAACTGACGGCAGAAGCCGAAGAGCAGCTCCGCAATTTGCATATTCCTATTCTTCGTTTTTCACACGAGACGCCAGTACCCATCACCAACCGCTACCGCAGCCCCAAGACATTGGGTGCAGACCGCCTTGCGGCCGCCGTGGGAGCCCGTTCGCTCAAACCGGGAAAAGACCTGCTCATCATTGATGCAGGCACATGCATCACATACGAAGTGATTGATGCCAAAGGAAACTATTGGGGCGGCAATATTGCGCCAGGCATGCAGATGCGCCTTCGCGCCCTGAACGAGTTTACGGCCAAGCTTCCATTGGTCTCGGCAGAAGGCAATGTGCCGGGAATGGGTTACGACACCGAAACCGCCATTCGGTCCGGTGTGTTGCGCGGCATGAAATATGAGATTGAAGGGTACATCCGCTCCATGCGAAGCAAATATCCCAAGTTGTTGGTCTTCCTGACTGGGGGAGACAAAATCAATTTCGACGCCACAATTAAAAGTATCATTTTTGCAGACAAATTCATTGTCCCCCGAGGACTAAACAAGATATTGGATTACAATCATGACAAAAAATAGACACATCGCCGCCCTGTCTGTTGATGGCCGCCCTGGCTTTTGCGCAAGTTTCGGCACAGAACAACGGAAGCAACTCATCCTATTCGCGCTTCGGGCTGGGAACCATCAACGACCAGTCTACAAGTTTCAACAAGGCCATGGGTGGCGTTGGCAAGGCCATACGCATAAGCAACCGCGTAAACACCAGCAACCCTGCCTCGTATTCGGCCATCGATTCCCTCACCATGATTATCGACGCCGGAATGACCATGTCTACCGGCCGTCTCAAGAGTGGCGAGGCACGCATCAGGGCTAACAACTGTACTTTTGACTATGTAAATGCGGGATTCCGCTTGCGCAAGGGATTGGGTTTTTCAATAGGAATGCTACCCTATACCACCATCGGTTATTCCTTTGCCACAAGCCAGAAGGTAACCAACGACTTCTCTTCCACCCAAGCCATCACCAGCCATAGCTCATACTACGGTGAGGGCGGACTCCACCAAATCTATATGGGTGTGGGTTGGAATCCCTTTGCCGACCTTTCCATCGGTGCCAATATCAATTATGTATGGGGCAACTACACACATAATCTTTCACAGACTTTCGATGAGAACGGAACCGTCAGTTCCAATTATAGCGGACTGAACTCCACACACAATGCGGACATCAGAACATACAAGATAGACCTCGGAGTGCAGTATCCCATCATCATTGACGAGCAGAACAGACTTACCGTGGGCGCAACCGCCAGCCTTGGCCATAACATCAAGGGAGACGCCTCACTGGTACGATACAACACTGTGGGCGACAGCATCAACATTGTGGCTAAGAATGCCTTTGACCTGCCCTATACCATGGGAGGTGGACTGGCCTGGGAGCACAGCGGAAGACTACTGGTTGCCGCCGACTATACTTATGAAAAATGGGGCGATTGTAAAACTCCGCAAATGAGCACAGAGGGAGGTCTATCCTATACCGCCAAGGAAGGAGGCTACATGAACCGCAGCAAGATTTCTGCAGGAGCGCAGTATACACCCGATCCTCTCAGTAACAACTTCTTCAACCGTGTGCATTATCGTTTCGGCGCACACTACTCCACCCCTTACCTGAAAGTAAACGGGCATGACGGCCCAAGCGAATACGGCATCACCGCCGGTGTGGGACTTCCCATCAGCAACAGCATCAACCGAGGCCCCATGGCCAACATTTCCTTGCAATGGTTGCGTCGCGACCCCAAAGCAAGCGGCATGATTACGGAAGACTACTTCCTTGTCAGCCTCGGAGTCACCTTTGCCGAATCGTGGTTCATGAAATTCAAGATTAGATAACGTGAACAAACGTCCGTCATACAAAATTGCCATTGCAACATGCATATTGGCTCTCTGGTGCGCCTTCCTCTTTTCCTGTAGCGGAGATGTGGAACACCCCGCTGCCGCCATCCATGCCGAAGACTCCCTGCCTTTCATGCATTCAAGAGGCATCAACACGCTCATTTCAGACTCCGGAGTGATGCGCTATCACATGGTTGCCGAGGAATGGGACATCTATACAAGCGGAAAGAACAACAACGGCCCTAGTACCTGGAAATTCAAAAAAGGATTGCTCATGGAACGCTTCGACGAGAACTTCCATGTAGACCTCTATGTCCAGGCCGACACCGCCTATCTTCACAACCAGAAGATGTGGGAGTTGAGAGGTCGTGTGGTCATCCGCAACACTAAAAACGAAGTCTTCAAGACCGAAGAACTGTTCTGGGATATGGATTTGCATGAAATGTGGAGCCACAAGTTCATCCGCATCATCACGCCCGAAAGAGAGTTGCAAGGCAATGAATTCCGCAGCAACGAGACCATGACCCGCTATTGGATTACCAACAGTTCGGGAGCGTTCCCCGTGAGCGACACCCAAAACCAAAGCATGCCGGCTGACACGGTCCAGAACGCTACAAACCCAACAGAACAATGAACACCCTTTTTATAGAGACCGCTATCGTACTGCTCTTCTCGGCACTCTTTTCCGGAATGGAAATCGCGTTTGTCACGAGCAGCAAACTCCGTTTCGAGATGGATCGCGAAGAACAGGGCATCACCGCTCGCATCATCGACATTTTTTACCGCCATCCCAACCATTTCATCTCCACTTTGCTGGTGGGCAACAACATTGCGCTTGTCATCTATGGTATACTGATGGCACAGATAATCGACACCCTGCTGCTCAAACCCCTCGGATTGATGGAACCGTCGTCCAACGGCGTCAATGAGATTGTCTGTCTGATTGCCCAAACCGGAATCAGCACACTTATCGTATTGATAACCGGAGAGTTCCTCCCCAAGACTCTTTTCCGATTGAACCCCAATCGGATGCTAAATATCTTCAGCATCCCCACATTCCTAATCTACATTATACTGTGGCCCATAAGCAAGTTTACCAGTGCGCTCAGCAAGGGCATCCTCGCTCTTCTTGGCATGAAAGTAAAAAGTCAAGCCCAAGCAAGGATTTTCACCAAGGTAGACCTCGACTATCTGATACAGAGCAACATTGACAACATCGAGGATGAGAAGGACATAGAAGACGAGATTAAGATTTTCCAGAATGCGCTCGATTTCAGTAGTGTGAAGGTGCGCGACTGCATTGTTCCCCGCACCGAAGTGGAGGCAGTGGATGACCAGACACCACTGGACGAGCTTAAGAACCAATTTGTGGAAACCGGCCATTCGAAGATAATGGTCTACCACGAAGACATAGACAACATCAAGGGCTACATTCATTCTTCCGAAATGTTCCGTCTGCAAGCCGGAGAAGACTGGACCAAGTACATCAGGGAAGCGCCATTCGTCCCGGAAACCATGAACGCCCAAAAGCTCATGCACGCCCTCATCAGCCAGAAGAAATCACTAGCCGTGGTGGTGGACGAGTTTGGCGGCACAAGCGGAATAGTCACCTTGGAAGACCTTGTAGAGGAAATCTTCGGAGACATTGAGGATGAGCACGACAACGTAAACTACACCGCCAAGCAGCTGGACAACGGCGAGTATCTGATTTCGGCCCGACTTGAAATCGCCAAGGCCAACGAAATTCTGGACCTTGAACTGCCAGAGAGTGACGAATATCTCACCGTAGGCGGACTGATTCTGCACGAATACCAGAGTTTCCCTAAACTGAACGAAGTGGTCAAGTTCGGGCAGTGGGAATTCAAGATTATCCAGAAAACCACCACCAAGATAGAGCTTGTCAGACTCAAAGTGCTCGTTTAGACCACTTTTTATTATATAAATAGGTGTAATCTGAGAAAAATTGTCTATCTTTGTGCGCTTTTAATGAAAATAATAATTAATAAATCATAAAAAATGGCAGCATTACAAACAATCAGAAGCAAGGGCAAGGTCCTCATCGCAGTGGTGGGATTGGCCCTGTTCGCCTTCATCGCCGAAGAGTTTGTACGTTCGCTCTCTTACTCACAGAACGAGAGCCGTCAGCGAATTGGTGAAGTGTATGGCGAAAGTATCAACATTCAAGAGTACAGCAAGTTGGTAGAAGAGTACACCAGCGTGGTAAAGTTCACCAGTGGAATGACTTCACTGACCGACGACCAGCTCACCATGCTCCGCGACCAGGTTTGGCAGACTTATGTAAACCAGAAGCTCATTGAGCACGAGGCAGAAAAGTTGGGTCTCACCGTTACCGACGCCGAATTGCAGAACATCATCAGCACCGGCAAGAGCCCTCTGCTGGCACAGACTCCCTTCCGCACCCAGCAGGGCACATTCGACGCCAACGCGCTGAAGCAGTTCCTCACCCAGTACAACGAGGTTGTCAACAACATGGACATCCCCGCTGAGAGCAAGGAACAGTATGTAAACATGTACAACTACTGGCAGTTCATTGAAAAGAGCTTGCGCCACCAGACATTGGCAGAGAAGTTCCAGAACCTGCTCACTGGCGCCATGCTGAGCAACCCCGTTTCAGCAAAGATGAACTTTGATGCCCGCAGCATTGAAAGAGACATTCTCATGACAGCCGTTCCCTATACCAGTGTGAAGGACGACGAAGTGAAGGTTGAGGACGCTGACCTCCAGGCCAAGTACGAAGAGATGAAGGAAATCTTCCGCACCAACCAGGAAACCCGCGACATCAAGTACATTGACGTTGCCGTTAAGGCTAGCCAGGCCGACAAGGATGCCCTCAAGGCTGAAATGGACGGCTATGCAAAGGCACTCAACGAAGGTGGCAACGCAGCCAAGATCGTTCGCGAGGCTGCCAGCAAGATTCCCTACAGCGCACTGCCCATCAGCGCCAACGCATTCCCCTCTGACATTGCTAAGGCTATCGACACACTGAAGGTTGGCGCACAGGTTGGCCCCTACAACAACATCGCCGACAACAGTTGCAACATCATCCGTCTGATTTCTAAGGTTGAACTTCCCGACTCTGTAGAACTGCGTCAGATTGCCGTTCCCGGTGTGGACATGGAAGCTGCACAGAAGACCGCAGACAGCATCATGACCGCCCTGCAGGCAGGCACTCACTTCGACTCAATTGCCAAGAAGTACAACCAGCCCGGCACCAAGAACTGGATTACTGGCAAGGACTACGAAGGACAGATGATGGACGAGAACAACCGCAAGTTCATTGAGACCGTTACCACCGCAAGCACCGGTTCATACAACAAGATCGTACTGGACGGACAGGGTGTAATCATTGCACAGGTAACAGACCGCAAGAACTTCATCAACAAGTACAATGCCGCAGTCATCAAGCGTACATACGACTTCAGCAAGGAAACCTATGGCAAAGCCTACAACGACTTCAGCGCATTCCTGGCTGGCAACCCCAAGGCTGAGGATATCGAAGCAAACGCACAGGCTGCCGGTTACACCGTACAGACCCGCAATTCTATGAGCAGCGCCGAACACAATGTAGCCAACGTACGTCGTACCAGCGAAGCCCTGCGTTGGGTTTTCAACGAAGACACCAAGACTGGCGATGTTTCTCCCCTCTATGAGTGTGGCGACAACGACCACATGCTGGTAGTTATCCTCACCGCAGTAAACGAAAAGGGTTATCTGCCCTGGAACGACGAGCAGGTGAAGACTTTCCTCACCACCGAAGTACAGAAGGAGAAGAAGGCAGCCCTGTTGATGGAGAAGATGGCAAACGTGAAGTCTGTAGCCGACGCAGCCAAGATTGCTGGTGCTGTTACCGACACCATCAAGCACGTTACCTTCGGAAGCAACACCTTCGTTTCTAAGGTTGGCACAACCGAACCCGCGCTGAGTGGCGCCGTAAGCACCGCCAAGAAGGGCGACTTCAAGGCCGGCATCGAGGGCAAGGGTGGCGTTTACGCCTTCCAGGTACTTGGCCAGCACAGCCACGAAACCAAGTTCGACGAGAAGAAGGAAATGCAGCAGCTCACCCAGATGAACATGCGTGCGCTGAGCACCTTCACCAGCGAACTTTATCAGAAGGCAAATGTAGAGGACAAGCGTTACTTGTTCTACTAATCAAGACACACATCACACACCTTTATAACTTTGAAAAAGGGGCAAGTCCAAATCGGATTTGCCCCTTTTTCTGTTCTGTCATCTTGTGTGCAGATTCAGAACCTGGATATCGTTTTTAGAAAAACAGACGTTAAGTTCTGGTTTCTCTTTTTGACATTTACCACACGAATTCGACCCTGACACCATCGGGGTCGTTTTCGTATTTGAGCAAATAGGTCTGGCTGGGGGCATGCCATGCCCTTTCATCCAACACGTCCTTGCCATTGACCTTCACTGCGGTGGGGCGAGACGGCAACCACACACGGGAGACGGCCGTGGTGCGCTGCGGTCCCTTGGCCAGATAAGTGTAGCTGTGCGAGGCAATGACCTCGTCGCTCTCCCTGCTGCCAGAGGCCAGTACCTGGGGTTTACCCTTCTTCACACGGTCAAGATTGATGAAATAGCCCTGTTCGCCGGGACGAATTTCCTTTGAAGTGCATACGGGAAGTTCGGGGTCGAAAAGGTCTATCAAAGTTCCCTCAATGCGGTACGGCTCCTCTGTTATGCTCTCATTCATTACCGCCACAAGGTCGTACATGCCTCTTTGCAGACTGAATACATTCTTGAACTCGAGGTCTCTGCCTTTTGCCGCTTTCTTGTACAACGCAGACACCTCACGGACAAAATTCTGGTCAGCGCCCTCGGAAAGCACATATTCCTTGGGGTCTTTGCGAGCCACCATGACGGTGCCCTTACCATATTTATATATACCCTCACGAGCCTTTTCGGGTATGCCCATCAAAGAGAAGAGATGGGCAGAGGGCGCGCCATAGCGGTTACCATTCTGGTTCCACCACTCCATCACCGTCTGGAAGGGGTCTTCATCCCGACTGCTGTAAACCAGCGTGCCGCCGTCTTTCACCCATTGTGCAAGGTGGCGATGGGCGTCAGCATCGAGAGGCTTGTAGTTGGAATAAGACATGAGCAGCACTTTGGTCTCGTCCAACGCACCATGCACCAGATTCTCCAGGTGTGCGGTGCGGACGGGTACGCCGCGTTTGAGGAAAGGAAGCGCCAGACCGAAGAAGTTGGACAGTTGCGGATCCTTGTAACCTTTGTGCACGGGCACACGCTGGAACATGAGGGAGTTGGCCATGAGCACGGTAAGTCCCTCACTGCCGTTCACCTTATTGTCCGAGAGTGGCATTTTGTTCAGCGAATTGACCATAACCTGCATTTGGGTGGAGAAACGGCGGGGAATGTATGTGCGCTCCTCGCTGTCGGCACTTACGCGGTACAGGCCGTCATAGACACGTTCGGGCCAGGGCATCACCTCGAAGTTGGCGATGTTGGGATACATCAGTTGCGCGGCAAAGGTGGCCTGATAGTTGCGCTTGAAGTCGTCCCAGTCTCTGGGTTGGTCCTCAATGGGGTCAGTGAGGAAGAACATCTTGCGGCCGGTGGGCGCGGTCATAGACTCCATGGAGCCATACTCCAGATAGGCCGTCTCGAAGACACGCTCGGCCTGGCGTCCGTTGAAATAGTTCTGGGCTCGTGCCGTGCCCGTCCACACCTGTGCGATGTAGCCGTCCACACACTCCAGCGATGCCAGGCTGGCTTCGGGCGAGACAATCTGCCACTGCGAGTAGTTGACCAGTGAATGGGTGGGCACATAGCACTTCACGTCCATTCCCTTGGTCTTGCCGTAGGATTTGGCATAGGTGAAGACCTCGTTCAGGGCGTTATAGTAGAGTTGGTATTTCAGCTTGTTGGCCAGCCAGGTGTTCTCCGGTGACTCGTGAGGCGGTCGCCAGGCAAAGCCGTAATATTTTTCCCACTCCTTCTTGAAGGACTCGCTATAGCCAGCCCTGGCCCAGAACTCTGGCTCTTCCATGAAGATGGCGTCTATGCCCGCATCGATCACGCGCTTGACGTGCCTTTCCTTGATGTAATTGAGATAGTTTTCCGTGGGTACAATATAAGGTACCATGGGGCCGTGCCAGATGGTGTCGCCGTTCTGCTGCACCTGTCCTTCGTCAAAATGCGTCTTACCGTCCCACTTTCCGGTGAAGTAGTCCTGGTATTCACCCCATGCAATGCCCGTCATGAAATGGGTGATGTAGCCGCGTTCCTTCCACGAACGGATTCTGTCCTCGATGGAACGTCCAGAAGGTGCGCCGGGATTACCACCCACACCATACACCATCACGGCATCGGCCCTGTTGTCAATGGTGGGCCGCCACGCGCTTCCGGTCTGGAAGGTGGTCTTCACACCGTCATCGGCATATAGTGCTCGTTGCGATGTCGCATTACATCCAAACAGGCATAAGGAGAATGCCAAAGGGAATAGTTTGTTTTTCATTTGAATCGGATTTATAGAATTACGTTCATTTTAGATTCACGACACAAATTTAAGGGATTCTTGCCAAAAATGGAAAATTTTTCCATAAAAATCGTGCGGCAGGGTCTGCCGAGGACCTTTTGTGGCGAAAAAATGCCCGGCAGACCCTGCCGAGGGCTTTTTGGGGTTAAAAAATAGCTCGGCAGACCCTGCCGCGGACTTCCTGTGGCAAAAAAACGCGCGGCAGACTCTGCCGAGGGCTTTTTGGGGCTAAAAAATAGCTCGGCAGCCTCTGCCGAGGATTTCCTGCGATAAAAAAGTGTGCGGCAGGGTCTGCCGAGGCCAAAAAAAGGAGTCCAAAGCCCTTTTCGGGGCAATGGACTCGCTTTTCTATTTTGGAAAACTATTTCTTAGTTGTTCTCGGGGCGAAGCTGACGTACAGTCTCGGCAGTGCGCCACATTTCGCTTTCGCGCAGAGCGGCAAGCTCCTTCTCCAGACCCACACGATAGTCGGGCTTAGAGTTTGCATCGATAGAGATCTGAGCCTCGTTACCACACTTCACGCTGGCATAGAGTTTCTCCACAACAGGCTTGCAGGCATCGTGGAAGGGACCCATCCAGTCCAAAGCACCACGCTGTGCGGTGGTAGAGCAGTTGGCATACATCCAGTCCATACCCTTCTGTGCGAACAGGGGCATCAGTGACTGGGTAAGTTCCTCAACGGTCTCGTTGAAAGCCTCAGAGGGAGTGTGTCCGTTCTCGCGGAGCACCTCATACTGAGCCAACAGCAAGCCCTGGATTGCACCCATCAGTGAACCGCGCTCACCGGTGAGGTCAGAAGTAGCCTCGCGCTGGAAGGTTGTCTCGAACAGATAGCCGGAACCGATACCGATACCCAGAGCCAGAGTGCGCTCCAACGCACGGCCTGTAGCATCCTGATAAACGGCATAAGAGCTGTTCAGACCACGGCCTTCGAGGAACATGGTGCGCAGAGAGGTACCAGAACCCTTGGGAGCCACCATGATAACGTCGATGTCCTCTTGGGGCACACAACCGGTGCGGTCGTTCCAGGTGATGGCAAAGCCATGAGAGAAATACAGAGCCTTGCCGGGAGTGAGGTACTGCTTCAGTGTGGGCCATACGCTCATCACAGCCGCATCGCTCAACAGGCACATCACGATTGTACCCTTCTCGGCTGCCTCTTCAATAGAGAACAGGGTTTCGCCGGGAACCCAACCATCGCTGACAGCCTTGTCATAGGTCTTGCCCTGACGCTGGCCAACAATCACATTGAAACCGTTGTCACGCAGGTTGCAAGCCTGGCCGGGGCCCTGCACACCATAACCGATTACGGCGATGGTCTCGTCCTTCAGCACCTCGCGTGCCTTCTCCAAGGGAAATTCTTCACGGGTCATCACTTCTTCGATGACGCCACCAAAATTCAATTTTGCCATTTTCTTTTTTACTTTAATATTATATTATATGTATTACGATTCTGTTTTTTCGCAAATCGGTGCAAAGTTACAAATTATTATCAAAATACCTACTATTTGAAACAAATTTTTGCTTGACAGACCGTTTCGCTATCATTTTTTCGCACTTCGACGTCAAATTCGTTCTCATCGACAGGTTGCAGATAGAAGCTTAGAGGCTCTCCCAAGTAGGATTCCGCCTTGTAGGCTATCTCAAAACGGCGCAATCCCTGACGGGTGAAACGCTCTATGGGGAAAAGGTCAAGGATATGTTCGATATACTTGATGCTGTTCACATGGCCGTTGATGTCGATGTCGCTGTAATAGGTATCTATGGTGCGCACCAGTTCGGCATTGCGGAATCGGAAGCGTCCGTGCCCTGCAATGGGACAGATGTTTTCTTCTGGTTCCACCACATAATTGACAATGTCTCCGTCGTAGAGGCTCAACAGGTCGCAGGGCTTGCGCGTTTCCATGTCAATCATGGACCAGATGCTGCGGGCATATCCGTAAGGTGTACCGTCGGGACGCAGGATGGCAAAGTTACGGCTGGTAAACAGCTTCATCACACCCTCCACCCAGGTCTTCACCTCGGCGTGCTCGTATCTGAGCGGCATCTCCTCCATCTCAATGCACAGGCGGCTGAGCACCCATGTATGGCGGTTCTCGTTGAGCGCGCCTATGCCCCATCCGCGACGTTGCGAATGGTTGCCGGCGGCGTTGAGCAGATGGTTGCCCAGAATCCCCATAAAGATTCTGCCGGACAGGTCCACATGGAACGGCTCCACATAAAAGGGATAAATATCTATTTTCTCCATTAGGGATATGTATTTAATGAGAGGAATACAGATCAGCGTTGCGACTCACGCTCTTCCAGATAGCGGTCGAGCTGTTCTATGCAGCTTTTGGTTACGGCAATGCGGCCGCTGCGCACAAACTGTAGAACCACGCCAAGCTTGTCCAACTGGTGGAAAAGACTGAGGATGTCGGCCGTGATTCCCTTCTTCTCAATAATGCTGTAAGTGGGGTTCACCTCCACAATGCGGGCGCCGTGGATGCGTACAATGCGGCCCACGTCCTTGTTGTTCAGCATCATGTTGGTGCTCACCTTCAACAGACAGGCTTCCAGAATGAATATCTGGTCGTCTGTGAAATAATTGGCCTGCAGCACGTCTATCTTCTTTTCAATCTGCTTGGTCAGCATGATGGCCATCTCTTCGTTGCAGAAACAGGTGATGGTGTACTTGTGTACGCCCGGTGTACTGCTTGCGCACACGTTCAGACTTTCTATATTCACTTGTCTGCGAGTGAAAACCGCCGTAATCTGGTTCAGAATACCGGCAAAGTTCTCACTGTAGATGATCATCGTGTACATGTTCTTGCCTTCGGGACAGTCCAGGCTTCCGCAGTTGCCGCAGAGGTTGCAGTCGCCGCATTCACCGCCGGCATTTTTGGTATATTTCGTTTCCATCTTCTTCATACTACTTTACTTCCAACAACATCTCGTCAATATTAGAACCGGGCGGAATCATGGGCAGCACGTCGTCCTCGGCCTTAACCGCACACTGCAGCAGGAATGGGCCTTCCGTGGAAAGCATTTCCTGGATGGCGCCCTCCAAATCGGCACGCTCCACCACCGTGCGGCATGGGATGTGATAGCCACGGGCGATCAGTTCGAAATCGGGATTGACCATAGGTGTGAACGAATAGCGCTTGTTGTAGAACATATACTGCCACTGGCGCACATTGCCCAGATAGTCATTGTTCAGCAGGATGATCTTGACCGGAGCCTGCTGTTCCATGATGGTTCCCAACTCCTGGATGGTCATCTGCAAACCGCCGTCACCGCAGAACATACAGACCGTGCGGTCGGGCGCACCGAATGTGGCTCCCATGGCGGCAGGCAGGCCGAATCCCATTGTTCCGCATCCGCCACTGGTCACGATTGAGCGGTTCTGTGAATATTTGAAATAGCGGCAGGCAAACATCTGGTTCTGGCCCACGTCTGTCACAAGGATGGCCTTGTGCTCGGTGGCCTCGCTTACCTTTCTCACCACCTCGCCCATGAGCAACGGACCTTCTGTGGGATAAATGGCAGGGTGGATCACCTTGTTGTCTTCCTTCTCCGCATAAGGTTTGAATCCGTCAATCCACGCCTGATGTGTGGTCTTGTCCAACAAACGCGTTACGGCGGGCAATGTCTGCTTGCAGTCGCCCACCACAGCCAGATTCACCCTTACGTTCTTGTTGATTTCGCTGGGGTCAATGTCGAAATGGATGATTTTCGCCTGCTTGGCATAAGTGTTGAGGTTGCCGGTAACACGGTCGTCGAAACGCATTCCAATGGCAATAAGCAGGTCACACTGGTTGGTCATCATGTTGGGACCCAAGTTTCCGTGCATTCCCAGCATACCCATATTCAGGGGATGGTCAGAGGGAAGGGCGGAAAGTCCAAGCAGCGTGCGGGCTGCCGGCAGCTGGGCTTTCTCCAGGAACTCGCGCAATTCTTCCTGCGCATTGCCCAGTTCCACACCTTGTCCCACCAGCACGAAAGGCTTTACGCTGTTGTTAATCAGGCGTGCGGCCTTCTCTATCACACTGTCTTCGGGAACAGGCGCCGGCTTGTAACTGCGGATAAAGTTCACCTTCTGAGGTTCAAAATCCACCAAGCCTGTCTGGGCGTTCTTGGTAAAGTCGAGCACCACAGGACCGGGACGGCCGCTGCGGGCAATATAGAACGCACGGCTCACCGCCCATGCGATATCCTCGGAACGGCGAATCTGGAAGGCCCATTTGCTAATGGGCTGTGTCACACCGATGACGTCCACTTCCTGAAAAGCGTCCGTTCCCAACATGGCAGCGCCCACCTGGCCGCAGATCACAACCATCGGGGTGGAATCCACCATGGCGTCGGCAATACCGGAAATGGTGTTCATGGCACCGGGACCGCTGGTCACAATGGCGCATCCCACCTTTCCGCTCACACGGGCATAGCCCTGCGCAGCATGGATGGCACCCTGTTCATGGCGCACCAGAATGTGGTTCAATTTCTCTTTGTGGTCATACAAAGCGTCGTACGTAGGAATGATGGCACCGCCGGGATAGCCAAAGAGGACTTCCACCCCTTCGTGCTCCAGCGAACGCATCATGGCTTCCGCACCTGATATTCTTTCCGTCATATCTTGTCTGTCTTCTTTGTTCGTTAGTCAATAATCCTCACTCCACCCTTGTCGGCCGATGTAACGCTCTGGGCATAGGCACGCAATGCCTTGCTCACCACACGCTGGCGCTTCAGCGGTTGCTGGGGTCGCTGCTGCAGTTCCTCATCGCTCAGACGCACATTGATGCTGCGGTTGGGGATGTCAATGTCTATGATGTCTCCGTCCATCACCTTGCCAATGTTACCGCCGCTTGCTGCCTCGGGGCTGATGTGTCCGATGCTCAAACCGCTGGTGCCGCCACTGAAACGGCCGTCGGTGATGAGCGCACACTCCTTGCCCATGTGCATGCTCTTGATATAGCTGGTGGGATAAAGCATTTCCTGCATGCCGGGGCCGCCCTTGGGACCTTCGTGGGTGATAACCACCACATCGCCCTTCTTCACCTTACCGCCCAAGATACCCTCGCAAGCATCCTCCTGGCTGTCAAACACCACGGCAGGACCGCTGAACTTCCAGATGCTCTCGTCCACACCGGCGGTTTTCACCACGCAGCCGTCCTGGGCAATGTTGCCGAAGAGCACGGCCATGCCACCGTCCTTGGTGTAGGCATGTGCTATGTCACGGATACAGCCATTCTCACGGTCGGTATCCAATGTCTCATACATTTTGTTTTGTGCGCCCAGCTTGTTGCAGAACACGCCTGCGGGGGCAGAGCTGTAAATGCGCTTGGCCTCCTCGTCAACCTGGGGTTTCATGATGGAATACTTTTCTATATCCTGCGCCAAGGTGGTGCCGTTCACGCGCTTCACGGTTGTGTCAAGCAAACCACCCTTTGCCAGCTCGCCCATCAGATTCAGCATACCTCCGGCACGTCCGCACTCCTGCACGCTGTACTTCTGGCTGTTCGGCGCCAGTTTGCAAAGGAAAGGAGTCTTGCGAGAGAGACGGTCAATATCGCTCATGGTAAAGTCCACCTCGGCTTCCTGTGCCACGGCCAGCAGATGCAGCACGGTGTTGGTGCTTGCGCCCATGGCAATGTCCAGGGTCATGGCATTGAGGAATGCGGCACGGGTGGCAATGGAACGGGGCAGCACACTTTCGTCGCCGTCCTCGTAATACGCCATGGCATTCTTCACAATCTGTCGGGCAGCCTCCTTCATCAGTTCCACACGATTGGCATGGGTGGCCAGAATGGTTCCGTTTCCAGGCAAAGAAAGTCCCAGGCCTTCTGTCAGGTTGTTCATGCTGTTGGCGGTGAACATGCCCGAGCAGCATCCGCAACCGGGACAGGCGCGGTTTTCCACCTCTGCCAGCTCTGCATCGTCCACGGTGGGGTCTGCGCCCTTGATCATGGCGGCAATCAGATCCAGATTCTCACCCTTATATTTTCCGGCCTCCATGGGACCTCCGGACACAAATACGGCGGGAATGTTCAGACGCATCGCCGCCATCAGCATTCCGGGGGTAATCTTGTCGCAGTTGGAGATGCAGATCATGGCATCGGCCTTGTGGGCGTTGCACATATACTCTACGCTGTCGGCAATGATGTCGCGGCTGGGCAAAGAATACAACATACCGTCGTGGCCCATTGCAATACCGTCGTCAATGGCTATGGTATTGAATTCTGCCGCATAGCATCCCATCTTCTCAATCTCGGCCTTGACAATCTGTCCGGCTTCGTGCAAATGGGTATGTCCGGGGACAAACTGGGTAAAACTATTCACAATGGCAATGATAGGTTTGCCGAATTGTTCACGCTTCATTCCGTTGGCCACCCACAGGGCACGCGCTCCTGCCATACGGCGACCTTCCGTGCAGACAGCGCTGCGTAGTTGGTGTTTCATATCTGTAAATCTTTATTGTTCTTTTTTACCTTACACACAACAATGTGTATTTGAGGTGCAAAAATACATCTTTCCCCTCATTTGGACAAGTGATTTACTGCATATTTTAACTTTTGCTGACATAAGTCAATAAAAAACAGCCGTCTGCAGGCCAAACTTACCGCTCATTTCCCCAGATTTCCTTGGGTTTCTGTTGGGACTTATACGGATTATTGCTAACTTTGTGCGATATTAAGCATAAACACAACACTTCGGACATCATGAAACGATTTGCGCTTTTCCTTGCAGTTCCCCTCATCTGCCTTGCTCTGCAAGCACAGATGCCCTGGGACACAAACTTCTTCAACCATCTTTCCGTCGGCGTAAATGCGGGCACGCCCGGCGTCGGCGCGGACGTCGCCATGCCTGTTTGCAAGTTCATCCAGGTCAGGGCCGGTTTTGTCAAGATGCCAGACTTCAACATCAATGCCTCGCTTGACGCAAGCGACACATACTACTTCGACACTTCGGGCAGTCTGCAACAACTCCCTGAAGGAAAACTGAAGATTCAAGGCAGGCCAAAACTGACCAACGGAATGATTATGCTGGACTTGCTGCCCATCCCCATCAGCTCGTTCCACATTACCGTGGGAGCCTATTTCGGCGGAGGCGAGGTAATTGAAATGTATAACCGAGAGGACGGCTCCCTTGCCGAAATCTATGCGGCCAACCAGGAGATACTCCAGTGGAACTTCACACACCCCTACAACCAGCAAAACCTTGTAGGGCTGGAACTTGGCGATTATCTGCTCACCCCCGATGCGGAAGGCAACATCCGCACCTCGCTTTCCACAAAGAAGTTCCGTCCCTATGCCGGTTTGGGCTTCGGCCGTGCCGTGCCCCGCAGGCGCATCGGCTTCCGCACAGATATCGGCTGTATGTTCTGGGGAGAGCCTACAATCAAATGCAACGGCGAGACCGTTTCGGCCACCGATGTTGGCGGAGACGAGGGCAAAATCATCCGCGCCATCAGCAGAATCAAGATATACCCCTGTATCAATTTCCGTTTGTGCGGCCGCATTTTTTAGGGTCATTTATGCATTTAGGTCAAAAAAATCACGTAACTTCGCAGAGAATTTCACATTATAACATTCATTTTACAGAAATCAAAAACAAGAAAATATGAGCACAACAAACAAGTACATCACACTGGCTTACAAACTCTACACCACCATGGCCGACGGCACCCGCGAGCTTATGGAAGAAGCCACCACACAACATCCTTTCATGTTCATCTCTGGCATGGGACTCACACTGGATGCCTTTGAGGCACAGATTCTTGCGCTGAGCAAAGGCGATGCCTTCGACTTCACCCTGAGCGTGGACGAGGCATACGGTCCCTATGTGGAAGAGGGCGTGCAGACCGTTCCCCGTCAGATGTTCGAGATTGACGGAAAAATTGACCCCAAGCGCATTTTTGAAGGCGCAGTAGTGCCCCTGATGAACAGCGAGGGCGAGCGCTTCAACGGCACCATCACAGAGATTACCAACCAGCACATCACCGTAGACCTGAACCATCCTCTGGCTGGCAAGACACTCAACTTCATCGGTACCGTAGTGGAACACCGCGAAGCCACCAACGAAGAGTTGCAGGAGATGGCAAAGATGCTCTCTGGCGAGGGAGGTTGCGGCGGATGCGGAGGCAGTTGCGGTGGCGACTGTGGCGGATGCGGCGACGGAGATTGCGGCGGATGCGGTTGCAACTAAATCATGCTTTATGAACACATTCGGTAAGCTATATCGGATAACCACTTTTGGAGAAAGCCACGGCAAGGCCATCGGAGGCGTCATAGACGGAATGCCTCCGGGCATTGCCGTGGATTTGGACTTTATCCAACACCAGCTTGACCGCCGCCGTCCCGGACAAAGCCGGCTCACCACGGCACGAAAGGAGGCCGACCGGATTGAGATACTCAGCGGAACATTTGAGGGGCGCACCACCGGCCAACCCATCGGCTTTGTAGTGTACAATACCAACCAACATTCTTCCGACTACGAGAACATGCGCAATCTGTTCCGCCCCAGTCACGCCGACTTCACCTATACTGCCAAATATGGCATCCGCGACCATCGTGGCGGCGGCAGAAGTTCTGCCCGCGAGAACATCAGTCGCGTAGTGGGTGGCGCCTTTGCCATGCTGGCGCTCAAGAAATTGGGAATCAGCATCAAGGCATACACCCAACAAGTTGGCTCAATTGCGCTGGAGGGCACATATAAAGACTACGACCTTGAACGCATTGAGGACAGCGATGTGCGTTGCCCCGATGAAGAAACCGCCCGCCGAATGGAAGAACTGATTATGCAGGTAAAGGCCAAGGGCGACACCGTTGGCGGAGTGATTGCCTGCGTAATCCAAGGTTGCCCCGTAGGTTGGGGCGAGCCCTCGTTTGACAAACTACATGCCCGATTGGGCTATGCCATGCTCGGTATCAATGCCGTGAAAGGCTTCGAGTATGGCATGGGATTCAATGGCGCTTCCCAGTTCGGAAGCCAGCAAAATGACATTTTCATTCCCGATGGAAACGGCGGCATCACCACCCTTACCAACAACAGCGGCGGCATACAAGGCGGCATTTCCAACGGACAAGACATCTATTTCCGAGTGGCATTCAAACCCGTAGCCACACTTCTTCAAGCACAACAAACCGTCACACAGGACGGCCAGCCCGTAACGCTAAAGGCCCGTGGCCGTCACGATGCCTGCGTGCTCCCCCGTGCCGTGCCCGTGGTGGAAGCCATGGCAGCCATCACTTTGCTTGATGCCTATCTCATGGATAACCGCCGAACATTTTAATAATTACAAGATGGGACGTACTGTCCTTTGCATCTGTCTGATGGCAAACAGAAGAAATCTCTATTCTTTCCCTTTATTTACGAGTAACTGTCCACGGATAAAGATGCGGACATACGAACGTGGGTCGTTGGAATATACAGTAATGGACTTACGGAAATAGCCAGGCAATTGACCCGCCCCACGATAACCAACCGTAACAGTTCCCGAGTCTCCTGGCATTACAGGGTCTTTTGTATGCGTCGGCTGGGTGCATCCACAACTGCTTACGGCACGCAATACCACCAAGGGCTTCTGTCCTTTGTTTACAAACGTAAAGGTATGATTTTTAAGTGTGTCTGCTCCTGTGGCACAGAAATCTCCAAAATCGTATTCACTTTCAACGAACTCAATCTTGGGCGTCAGAACTGGCTTGTTCAACAGCGAATCAGGAATGACAATTCGTTTCTCCTGCGATAGCACAGGAGAAACGAACATCGCCACAAAAACTATTATCCACCTAATCCGTTGCATGAAAAACATATACACGATTATTGTATATCAACATACTCCGTTGTACCGACTTTATATACACCACCCTCGCGTTCATAGGGATAGTATAAAGGGTATGGTTTTGAAATCGCACCATCTTTTCTAACCTCACGTCCATTTTCAAGGTATTCAAAATAGGGATGAACTATTATCGAAGGGGTTTCGCTATTATTTTTAGGAATGTGGTTAATGATAAAACTGCTAACAACAGAATATCTGCCTGATTTCGTTTTTCCGCGTCCAACAACTACATCCACATCTTTATCAAGAAATAATTTATTTGTATTTCCTTCATCGTACACTTTGAAGTTTAATCCCCATTTGGTAAGATTAGCGGCATTTTTAACTCTTACAGTAGAAGTGAATGCATATTTCACAAAATCAGTATGTTTAAAGAATCTCAACATCGGGTTCTTTTTTACGTATTCATCAAACTCTTCTTTTGAAAGAGGCCTACCGTACCATGGATATACTTTGGTTTCTTTAATTTGAGGATCAGCCTTACTCAGTACCATCGTATTATTCCTATATTCAGTCACAATTCTTTTATAACCATCGTATATACAAGGAACAATATGATATTCATCCACATCTGGAAGCCCTAACTCTGCAGTATTGAAAACAAAGTTATACGGTTTACCGGTTTCTACTGTGCGAACCGTTTCATAAAACACAGTTTCGAAATGTTTTGATTGCAGGTTTTCGGCATAAACTCTAAGGCATGGCCATTGCCATTTTGCGGTTGCTTCTGCATAAATAAAAAATGTCTGTAGTTTTTTAAACCCAATATTTGCATCTATTTCAATTCCATAAGTTTCTTCTCCTGTGATTTCATCTACATAACTGGCACCTTTCTTATAGCTTTTACTACACAAATTAGGATCTACAACCGCATTGGGATTCATTGCCCAGTCAGTTTTAAGCAAATTGAAGGTTGTTCCGCCCATATCAATATCGCTGCCCATAACATTGACTATTCCATTTATATACGCATTCAACTGGATATAAGGTTCAATCTTATATTGTTCTTTATCGTATATTGTATATTCTTCCAATTCATCATAAATATATTGTGTGGTTACAGATCCCATGCAACCAACTTTTCCTTCTAAACCGACCACAAGTCCAGCACCGGCTGCGGGATTTCCGATTATAAATCCTACACCAGCCCGTACACGCCCCCATAAATCGAAGGAACCTCCCAAATATAGTTCTGAAAAACCAAAATGATGTAGCCCTTGTTTCTTTGTCCATAGCATCGTCGCATTCTCTTTAAATGCCAAATCTGATGCAAATTCTTTCTCTATGGGTGTTTTTTCTTTACCATCTATGATATAACCTCTTCGAAGAGTCGGTGTAAGATGATGATACTTGGCATGAACAACTCCACGTATTTCCCATCCGGCACTTGCATCAAAATTGATCAGGACGCAAAATACAGTGGAAGGGACAGGGATACAAATATTCCTCGTTTTCATCTTGAAAGACTTGTCTTTCATTGTGGCAAAGTTTGGAAGAGCTAATACTTCTTCAATCCGATCAACCATGTCGGCCACATCTTCGGGGGTTTTGCAATTTTCATATCCTTTACTCTTAGATGCACCCGCCTCCACATCAAATGCCAATGTTATCTCTTCGTTAGTATCCGTCCACTCTTCGCGATAACCCTTACCATTATCATAGAGATGAAAACGGCGACGCTGGGTATTGCTATACGTTGCGTTTACGCCAAAGTTGTCCCAATCTCTCGTATAGCTCCACTTTATGGTTGTATCTCTCTTCTCATCAGCGCGCGTGTAGGGATTCTCCATGACATCAAATAGGGACATATCTATGAAAAGCGAATCGTTAACCATGATGCCACGGGTGGCAATCTCTGCGCTGTCTTCCTCTGCGTTCACATTGGGCACATCATAATCAAAATCTATATTAGCCGTTAGATGTTCAAAGATTTCATTTTGTGTAGCAGGCTCAAATTCAACCTTAATCATGCCATTTTCTTTTGTCACATAACGAACTTTAGCATGAACACCGGTTGGTATTATGCGTGAACAGTTTGCCGCAATATATTGTCCTTCTTTGGGAATCCATTTAGTTGGGATATTATCCATGAACCAGATTACCGAGTCATTCATCATGGCGATATACTCTTGTGGCTGGCCATTCAATGGCAGTACATTCTTGCGATATTGATAAGTAAACTCGCCAAAAGGAGTCACCTCAGTATGGGGTTCATCCACACCTTTCATCTCTTCTTTAACGATATATTCCTCCATGCTCAGCGTACAAGCCGACAGCAGTATGATTTGCAGGATGAAGAGACTATGTTGTATTTGCTTTTTCATTGTCATATTACAAATATATTTAGAAATTTAATTCAATGGGATCCGAAGGAGTGCCATGTGTTTCTCCGTCAAATGGAAGCAATAAGGATGCATATTTTAACGACACATGTTCCTTCTCATAACAGGCAAAACGTATTTGTTCGGGTAGCGTTGGCTCGTCATCTCCCCATTCCATATATCCATATATGCGGAACTGCAAAAACTTCCGGCCTTGCCATTCTATCATTTTGCCCATGCCACGAAACTCCGGACCGGAGAATGCGCCAATCATTTGTTTGGCTGGGTCAAATGGTTTGCCGTCAATCATAGCTGTAGCATAGACAATCATGTCATCGGAATAGTCGTATGGATTCACCGCCCATGGAGCCATCACAAAAACCTGACAATAGGCTTTCGTGGTGTCCTGAACGGAAATGGCTTTGATGCGTGTTTCTCCTTCAGACACACCCACCACGGTGTTGCCCTGTACTGTTGCAACACTGTCCGCCTCGGACAAATAGTAAACTTCGCGGTTGCTTACGGAATCGGGCACAAACACCGGTGCGATTACAAACGTATCACCCTCCATCACATAGGCGGTATCTGGATTGAGCCGCATTGTATATGGCACTTGTATGACAGTGCCAAAATCCATATCTATCAGTCCGCACGATGTGGTCATCGTCATGACGACCGCCACACATGAGAACATTATTATACGCCATAGCCTTTTCATTATCCGAATATTAAGCGTTATCTATAATCAATATCAAGCTATCATTTGTTTTCTATTGCCCTTAGTCCATCTGTCAGTGCCTTTCTCACTTACTTGTGGCCTGCGGCTCATCATTCTCATTCCGTTCAGGTGCAGTAACCTTTACTGTGTTTGATTGTGTGCTGGCTCTTCCGTCAGTGTATTGAATCATTATGTAATATTCTGCGGTTTCACCAGCAGAGAGACGATAATCAGAGAATTCCATTTTGTCGCGCTCTACAGAAGTCATGAATCTTGCAACTTTATCCTTTGGGCCTTTACGGTAGATGCAATAATACCAATCGTCACCATACGGAAGGTCTGTCATTGTTTCCCATACAATTTTTGTTTCCTTTGTCTGGGCATTGTAGTCGCCAAAAAGGCGGATAGGCCAGTCAAATGTCTTAGCTCCTTCGTACTTGACAGAATAGATTAGGCTTAACGGACTGGAGATATTTGAATATGACACCGACTTCATTGCATATTCGTATCTGTTTCTCCGATTGTATTTTGGTCTGTCCGTTACTAACAGCAAATTGCCAGCCTCACGCACCTTCTCTGCTTTGAACGCTCCGATGACATCCCAGTCTTTATTACTGTTTGCCAAACGACGCATCAGCACGTGGTAATTGATTTGAGCTTCATCGCTACATCCCCATCTCATGGTTATGCCTCGTTCCTGATCCACGTATGTGGAGTCAAGGTGTGGTTCTGCCGGTATGATCAAACTCGGACGGATAACCTGTAATACAGGAGAATACTTACTCATGTTGGTACCATAATCAATTGCACGCACTTTGTAGTATATATACAATTGGTTAACATCCACAGACAGTGTGTCGACATAGCGTGTCTTGCGTATCAAATCTTTTTGATTTCTATGAACCTGCATGAATGGATGAAGCGTGTCATTAGCAAAAACGATTTCATAGTAATCAATGTCATCAGCCGTTGCATCCCAACTTAGTTCCACAGCGCCTTTGGCCACGTCCAATATTCGGTAACGGAAGTTAGTGGGGGCTGGAGGAGCCTTATAGTCGGTAAACATCACCACATGAGGCAACGAATAGCTTACATTCATGGCAGAGTCGTATGCAGCCACCACAACCTGACTGGTCCTTAATCCGGTTACTTCCAAGGTAGCCATTGTATCACGAGGCGAAATCATCTCTTTGTTTATAGGACGCCATTTCACTGAATCTTTGGGATTATAATGCAAAACCTTGTATCCGATCAAGTCCTGTTCCAAAGTGTCTTTGTCCCAGATAAATGTTGCGAAGACATCTTTGGACAGATCTTCTTTGTCACGACGGTCTATGACCACCAATTTCAAGTCGGCCGGTTTTGGCGCACTGATGTCAGATACGGTTGCCACATGTACATGACTGGGTTCCGTAAGGTCGCCAAAAGCATCGTATCCCAGAACACGATATTCATAGATACCGGGACCCGGAACAATATCACGGATATAGTTATCATCGGCCGACTCGTTCAGTCCACGCATCATTACATACGGATTCTTGTTTACGCGTACCCATTTCTCATCACCCATCTTCCGGCGTTCAATTTCAAAGGTAGAGTACTCCTTCTTATTCTCCCACCACAGGCGGACGGTGTTGATGCCAATCAACGAGTCGCCTATTTGCAGATCAAATTTCTTAGGTTTGTAAGTACGATTCTCCACTTCTTGTATGTGTCCTGGACGGAATTTCAAATTCCCTGTAGTATCACGTTCTGCAGGCTGGACAATATATTCATACTTCTTTCCTTTCTTAACCTTGCGGTCCACAAAACGCATAGCCATACGGTCGGCAATGTCACGGCGCCATTCGGTGGTCAACACGGCCACAGCAAAACGGAATTGCTGGTCGTCATGCACATCAAGCAAGGCTCCCATGGTGCCCGGACGGCTTTTTGATTGGTCTTGTGTGAAACCACCTTCGCCATAGAGTGTACCCATAGCAATTGCCGCTACAGAGTCTGTTTGGGGATAAGCTGTTTTCCAAACCTCTAATGGTTCGGGTTTCAACGCTTGGGCCAACGTATCCACAATCATGGGATTGTCCACGTCAAACCGATATATGTTCACACCCACATAGTTCAGATATTGCCAGCTGACATAGTCTTCAGGAGACCATCTGAGCACAATGCTGTCTCCGTAAGTACGGGCCAACAGATGTATGTCGGCCTCCACATTCGCCAATCGGCGTTGGCGTTGGTAGAACTGTTTCATGTAGGCGGCCGTATCTGTCACTTGCCATGTAAAAGTGTCTGGTGCTTGAATGCTATCACCCTCCCAAACGCTTACATGATTTTCTTTAGGGCTAGCCATGCCACATACTGTCATTGTGGCAATCATCAGTCCGAAAAGGCTATTTATTGAACGTTTCATCATTTCTTGTCTTTTTCTTTTTTATGCTTCAAATCATTGTACCTTAGGATTACTGCCTGCAGGGTTAGAGATGGTTACTCTGACCATATTCTGCGGATTGTGTACTCCTTTCACCTCATATTTTCTGGTTTTGCAGTTATAGGCATTGACACGATACATTTGGTATGTTATGGTTTTAATGTAATCATCTTTGTGCCAAAAGCCATCCTTTGGTTTTCTCACTGTATTACCATTTAGCAAAGACAAGCCTGTCATACTCAACCAAATATTTTGTGAGGTTTCCAATTGAGCACGCGATGCATCCTTGCTGAATCCTTTCAGAGTTGACTGCAATGCGAATTTTTTTGTATCACCGGAGTTGGGGAATTGCGATCCCCACAACAATCCAAACTGATAATAAGGCACTTCTAATTTGACAGCACCTTTACTAACAGTCAAATTCACACCAGCATGTGCCTTAACCCACTCTGGAATAGAGAAATTCTTAATCGCTTCAACAGCTCCGTTTATACCAGCACCTAGTAGTATCTTAGTATTCATTTCTATCACGGCATCTTCTAAATCAGTTAACTGCTTGAAGGCATTTTGTAGATTTTCAATCGCCGTTTCTCCTGGGACAAATACTGGAGTGCGAGGGTCACCTCCTTCACGATAAGCATGAAGATCATATTCCATGATGGGTAGCGGATAATAATATTGTTTTGGAACATAGAGAGAATGCTGACGCAAATTCAAGATTTCATTCTTGATACGATAAGAAGCTTTATCATTAGCGGTATAACCTTCATATACACCACCCAAGTCGGTATAGATTAACGATTGTGATGTGGTTGCTTGCACACCAAGAGCATCTGCATTTATTCTCCAACCACCGATGAATGCAAAGTTGCTCCAATAGCTGATTCTCCAATATGGGTCATATGATCGAACACGATAACCATGCTCATTAGTAAGGCCATCATACTTGGATATATAAGCATCGGTTGTGTATTCATTATCCGAGGGAATCACACTGTTGAACAGTACGCTTGAAATCTTAATTCCTAAGAAAGGAACTTCGTAGCTGGTGTTCACACGTTTTTTATCCTTGTTCTTATAACCCGTTTGCCAATTTCCATCTACACTATGGACTTTCAGATTTACGAGTGTGATTTCTTTTTTCAATACCAATTGTACCTTCTCTTCCGTTACTGTTACTCCTTCCAGAATCACACCATTGTTGTCTTTCTTGGATGAAGTTACTCCTTCCAATTTGACGGCTTCGCCAGATGAACTTCTGACTCCTTCCAGAATTGCATTATTTTTGTTTGTCGTGGATCCTGTTGCTTCATCATTGGTCGTTACATCCTTCTTCATTATAGGCAGGGTAGATTCCTGGTTATCTGTTTCTGTACTTCCAAGTTGGCGGGTTCCTTCAATTGAAATTGATGCCATATCATTGTCAACATTTGAAAACAGTGTTTTCTCGCCACTACCTTCATCAGCATTGCTGTCCTCTGAAGTTTGTCGGTTCATCGTTATATTGGATGACTTTGTTGTACTGCCAGATGCAGTAGATTGCTTTGCCAACTGATTCCTCAGCTCTGCTAATGTGGATGCCGACAAAACCGATGCTACAGCGTTCAACTTAGCGGTTGTAAGAGAGTATTCTCCTGTTGTCGACTTGGTTAATGCATTCACTGCCATTAAATCATTGAACGCATTCTTTGATATTTTCAGTTTATACGTATTTAATTTTATTGAAACACTATCAACGGATACAGGTTTTGTCCTGCGTATCTGTGGAGTGCCACTTGGCCTCATGGGGAGAGCAGACGTTGCAATTGCATTATCATCCATCGGGGCTGGCAATGAAAGCCTGTTTCCATCGGGTGCAAAGTCCCAATTAGCAGCATACATCGCATTCAGCTTTCCTTCATGGTCCTTTGGCACATTATAAGAGGACAATGCGCTCGCCATTTTAGTCGCAGTAGGCGTGTTCGTATTTATCGTCTTTTTTTCCACTCTAACAGTATCATAACCATACTCCCAATATCTGGCCTTTAAATAATATGTCTTGTTTTTCTCGACCTTTGTAAATGGCGAATTAGGTGTCATTATGCAAACGTCCCCTGTAGTCCATTTATTGCCAATTGTTTCTAATTCCTTCCCATTCTCATCACACAGAGTCCAATTTATAAACTTATAGGTTTCAGAGGGGAAGGCTGTACTTAAGTCACGCTTCAATGAAATGATGGGTTGTTGAATATCTGAAACGTATGCCGTGTCAACATATCCCTCCGGAGTTGTCAAGTCGCCATAACTTGAAGGATAGGCCAACGCCACATAATCCTGCAGATTTATAGAGTCGGGTGTTAAAGTGTTGACTTTTGATGTACCCGTACGGAAATAGAAGCAACGTGTCTGCTGCCAAGGCACAGGTTCGTAATCTCGCGTCTCTTTGTTGAAGGTCTGCGGATGATCTTCTACACCCTCGTAGAGCTCCTTGGCATAACCTGTGATTTCGAGTTTGTAAAACTTGTTGGGGTTCAACTGATACATATCAAAGACATGACGTGTACGGAACGATTGCTCCAGGTCGTAGTCGATATTGTAATATCGTGCGTGTTTGGTATCTTTGTCTGAATTGTATTCATAAAGTATAGCCTGCGGATTCGTATGGAATACAAAAGTGCGACTGGCCTGTGCCTTCAATGCTTCGGCATCACCCTCCCAATCACGCAGCATACGCTGATACTCGGTTTCGTCAATCACACGGAAATGCTCGTCCAGCGGAGCCAGTGTCTCTATAGTAGGCTTCATGTCCAGATATGGATCCAATATGTGGGCATCTCCCCATCCGTTGTCCTTGATGGTGTCACCCAATGAGCACTCACCGAAGAGTTCGAAATTGTCAAGTGCATTGCCGTAGAAGAGGTCACACACATCGCCACATTCAAACTCGAATTTGCGGTTGACGTCCACCAATCCAGCGAATGCCTTCAGTTTCACACGAGCAGCGCCAGTGAAATAGTTAGGATTGATACCTCCCATACGGAACACGCCTCCGATGCCGGCATCCAATATGGGGAATTCTCCTTCCCAGAAGCCGAGGTCAAGTTTCAAGCCCATGACGGCTGCCAGATAAGCATAGATCTGACCTTCGCCATACCAACCATGATATCCGGGATCCTTGTCAAAGTTCATACAAGTCATGTTGGTCATGTGGCGCAATGAGAGGTCAAAGCCTCCGATGGCAGTCATGTTACCATAGAAGAGTCCGAGATCCACATCAACCATACCCCATGCCGCAGCACCCAACATGATACCGCCGCTAACATCGGCCTTGAAGTTCTCAAGGGCACGGGTACGCATGCGGTTAGCCTTGTTGGTGTCATCACTCTTCACACCAGCTCCCTTTTCTGAACCGTCCAGGAATCCTTGTACGGTAGGATGGATGGGGGGCAACTCACCGTCATTAGGCAATTCATTACCCAAACAGAGGTAAGCATTGGCACCGATGTTCACAGTGACAATCGGGGATTTGAAGTCAATCAGTATAAACTCACAACGCTTGTCATCTGCCGGTTCACCGATGTAAAGATGCCATTTCACCTTGTCAAGGTCTTTTCCTTCCTCTTTCATGGTGATACGCAGGTCAACGGTGATTGAGGTATGACCCGCCTTCATTGACAGTCCCTTATCGCCTCCACTTTGAGCCTGTTCTTTGGCTGCTTTTGCTTTGTCCCTGTCTTCTTCATCCACCTTTTCATCGGAGTCGCCGGCCAAGTCGCCCAAGCCAGCTTTTACACCAGCCACAGCTCCTTCAAACTTGTCGTTCAGTTCTGAAAGCTTGTCGGAGAAGCCTTTCATGTTTTCTCCTAAGACAGCCTCCAGAGCGTCTTCTCCTGAAAGGCCTGCTTCAGCCGTAATGTTGAGGGCAAAGTACTGGGTCATATCATTGTATTCATATAGGATGGTGGCTTTGGCATCCACAAGACCGCCAACCGCCTTCAGGTCGCCCGTAAACATGAACCTTGTAAGACTGTTGTGTTCAGAATCGTAGGCCACCGTCATCTCAAATGTTCCGCTCAAGGCATCTTCGCCCGCACTGGTAGATATGGTGAGTCCCAAAATCACACCTATCACTCCGTTTTGTGGCTTCACATTGAATTCGGTGTCACTTGTTGACTCCTTGATACAATTGAAATAGAATCCACCATGTACACCGCTCATTACAATGGGGTCAAAACGTAAGCCTTGCCCTTTGAGCGCCAAGTCGAAATATCCCCAGGTAAATTCCGGCAATTCATAGTATCCGCCCTTGGCATCCAACTCGAACAGATCGCCAGGCATACTTAGGAAAAGCGTGCCGGCAAATCCCTTGCCATTGATGGTATCGTTGCTGACAGCGAGCGAACCCTCCAACTTCATGCCACCGAATGAGGCGCTGAACGATGCATCCTTAAACTCTACTTCCTTATACTTAAGCGAAATCTTGGAGAAATCCATCTCCTCAATGCCAGATACGGTAGATTTAATCTCCAAACCGGCTGAGGCACTGAGTTCTATGCTTTCCACAAATTTCAAATTACCTTGCAGATATACTCCCAGCTCGTTGTTCTTATAGTTGAAATCGTAATCAGTAAGTGAGAACGAGAAGGGGCCTAAGAACTTCTCTTCGGATGCCAAAGACCAATCTCCCGTATTGAAATAGAAACTGCCCCATTGGAACTGCTTGTCTTGGTACAAGTCAAGCATGGCGTTCTTTATATCCTGATTTGCCGCATCTTGTAGCGATTTCTCATATTTTGACTCCCAACGGTCACAATTGGCTAATCGCATCTTGGCAAAATGCACATCGGGCACACTGAACTCCAGGCCTATGTCATCGACAAATCCCTGCAAGTTTTCCTTGCCACCGATTTCAAGCGTACCCCCCATAAGGAATTCCACTCGGGTTTCCAGCTCTTCTTTCTCTTCGGGCACGGCTTCAACCAACAAATAAGTCAATTCCTTCTTCAGTTTAGCCTTTGCCACAAAGAAATCAAAATTCACATTCTCTTGCACTTGTTGGGTTGTGAAAATATAGGCATAATCGCCAGCCTTCGCATTGTGTTCTTCTTTAACATTAACTATTTGGCACTTATATCCTATCTCACTGTCAATCAGTGGAACATCAAATTTTCCCCTGAAATGACAATCGTTGAAGTTGTTCTGAATGAAACCTAAAGAGATATGGTCAATCTCGAAGCTCCAACCACCGGCTTTTCCGGTACGGGCAGACAATATGTCATCGCCGGCCACCTTCAAAGTCGCTCCCGAATCATCAAAGAACATGTTTGTGGCTGAAATCTTGCATCGTTCGTCTTCTGCATCACCAAAGGTCAATGCACCCGGCATCTGTACGCTTATGGTGTCGATGTACAGTCCCTTCCATGAGAGGTCATTTCCGCCCTTTGTCGATAAACTCTTGTCGTATCCTTCGGGGAATTCGCCCATAACTGTGGAATTACGGTGGATGGAGTGGTCATAGACGATATCGGATACAGTGAAAGTCCAACCAGGCATATCGACGGCCTGGAATGGCTCCATCGTTACATTGTCTATCATCCAGTCTTCCCATTCACTGAAACTGGCACGTACGTTGAGAACAGGACAGCGGTCTGTCATGACACCAGCCGAATCGACTCTCAGTTCGGGTATTGCCATATCGGCATCAATGCCCAACATCTCAAACTTATCGGCATGCCATGAAATATAGCATCCGTCAACAGGATGAAGGACATCCTTAGGAGCCTTGAAAGTAAACGTAAAGTCTGATTCGGGGTCGTATAAGGCCATGTCTGAGAGCAAAGCCAACGTACCAGATTCGGGTAAGATTCTCTCTGGAGAGATACAAAGTCGTGGGCAACCGAATACCAGAATCTGGTCCTTCGTTACGTTATTGTTCGGCAAAACGAACTCACCGATGAGGTCCATGGTTGCGTGGGTGGCGGCAAACTTCATGGTACTAATCTGTATGTCTACAGGATTTTTGGCAGTAGAGTCATTACTGATGATTGCTGTCAAATTGTCGGGCAGGCCTATAGGCAGATATAACTCATCAATATTTAGACTGCCAATGGCATTCCAAATATTCTCTCCGGCGACAACATATTCATAATATTTACTCAAATCGATTTTCTCTGCCAATCCTTTCACACCGTCCGTAGCAGTAGATTGCAGTTGTTCTGCATAAGGGATACCTGTATCAGAAATGAGGTTGTCGATTCCCCAATCACTAAAGAGGCCTTCCACAATGTCATTGTTTGTCTTCGGGTCATTGGAGTATGACTTTGCCGTTCCATCAAAGACAACCAGGTCTGTATTGATTTTCAAATCCTCAAACTTGACACAAACCATGACTTTGGTGCCCAATGGATTCCATTCAACTCGTCCTTTGCCTTCCCAAGTGTCCGCCTTTTTGCCTTCCTTAATTTCATCAATGGTGAGTTGGTATTCACCGATGGCAACCGTTTGGCCAGTGAGGTCATCGGCAGAAGCGGTAGTAGGTTTCTCGTTGTCTATTTCCACCATATTTGAACATTGGAAATACTTTTTGGACAACGACTCTACTAATGCAAAGTCTACCACATTGAGGCTGTCGTAATGAAATGCCACATCATTGGCATTATTGGTACATATCGGTTTTACACGCAGCACCAAATAGTCCTTTTCTTCAACCTTGTCCTTGATCTTTTCCCAATGAATAGTGTCTATCAAATCGCCAGAACCCTTAACCAGGTTTGTATAGATGGGTTCTGTTTCGAGAGTGGCTTTCTTATCAGCCGTTGATTTTCCGTTGAACAATTGGACTTCGTAATCAAACGTCAAGGTGTCGGCTTCTTGACCTTCTCCACCCAGATGCCAGACTTCTCGCCATGCAATGGCCATATCGCTACGCAGGAATTGCTTGCGGGCGGCAATTTCTATAAACGCAGGACTTGTAATGGTGGGATTGCGGAAATTGTAAAGCGCATCGTTAAAGAGGCTGTCTTGCATTGAATTCTTTCCCCAAAGGGCAATTAATTCATCATCCTCCCCGTCGTTGTCGTCCTTTTCCTCATTCTTTTCCTCGTCTTTTTCATCCTTCTCTTCATCTGAAGAGTCATCTTTATCCTCTTTCTCCTCTGTCTGTTCCGGTTCCTTAGCGTCTTCGGAGTCTGTTTTTATTTTGAATACGTGATAGGTGCTTTTGCCGTTGTTCTCCAGCATGACATAGGAAAGCGGACCGGCTGCATTAGCCACAGCCGTTACTTGAGCCAAATAGGTTTTATTGGCATAGAAGTTCCTTGTAAGGACATCTGTTGTGATCATGCACATGCTGGTCATCAAATCCTCCACCTGATAAACAACCGGGTTATGGTCCATAGCCACATCTGGCTGTTGGCCAGGCATCAACTCAACTATCTTGAAATCATAGGTAAAGTTTGCAGATGCTCCGCAGGCTATCACGGGTTGTGTCCAGGCAAATTGCGCATTTAAAGGGTCAATTTCTGCAATGGCGTTTTCATTTTGGGCGTTGGCCAGGGGCATAAGGAATTGGGGCGCTTGTGCCTTGTAGCAGACTTGGAAAGTACACCATCCGCCTTCTGGATTACTCACCGTGATGGGTGTTACCAGCTGGGGGTCATTCCAACGATAAGCAGTGACCTTGGCGCGATAGGTGCCTTCCGGGAGCAGTCCGAAAGCGCCGTTTTGATAATTCTCAAAAAGGCCGGGAGGACATTGTATCTCACTTGATGGAATATGGTCAAAGAGTTTTCTCATCTCCACTGAATTGAGTGTATAAGTGGAGTTTGGCTGTATAACAAACGGATTCTGGGGCTGACGATTGGCAGGTGTGGAGATGGCCAAATCGCTGGAAGGTATCGTCTGTTCCAACTGTAATCCCAAATGCACTTGCTGGGCGTCGGCTGTGGTATTGGTCAATGTAATGGTAAAGAACTTGCCAGGGTCTGCCAAGTATAACAACACTTGTGGCGGCAACACCTGTTGGGCGGGTGTTACATTTACAATGACTTCCTGTGCCCACATGGAAAGGGCACTAAAAAGTGAGGCTACCCAAACAGCTATATATCTATATCTTTTCATATCGTTGTATTTTTCAATTTTTTATCAGCGGAAAGCTTACAGTGCATTCTGTTTCTCTTTTTCTCTATTGGCCTTGCTCTTTATGCTTAACAAAGTGAATGTGTATGTATAATTGAGGCTGAGCCTTATGTCAGTACAGTCGAGGTTGCTGCGGACTTTGGTGATGTTCACGTCGCCATACTTGCTGAATGAAGCGCTTGCAGACAACAAATGCACCTTTTTAATATTATAGCTTGTAGAGAAGTCGCCACCAAGCGAAAGTCTTTTAGACTGGCGTACAATTTCATTATAGCAAAGGGACACCGAAGCAGAAAGGTTGAGGTTCTTTTCCTTTAAAAAGGAACGGCTGGTGCCAAGTGAAGCCACATCACTGATGTATTTGCTCTTGAAACCTTTGGATTCCTGATGGCTGTATGTCAAGGTAAAGTCTGTTTCGATGGGTTTGACATCGACGTTGTAAGAAAGTCCGAGGGCTTTTGTCTTGACATCGCTCTCGCCTGTTGCAAATTTGTTGAGGTCTTCGTTTTGCGTCATATTGGCCGTCAGACTGACACTGTGTCCCAACAAGTCTGTCTCGTATGAGTAAGAGGGCGTGAGGCTGTAACTTGACATGATACGGTGAATCTTGGTTGTGTCGTTGACGGCACGGGTTCCTGCACGTTGCGACTGGAGATAACCGTTGTATCCAGCCGTGACCGTGAAATGGCTGCCTAAACGCATGCTAGCGTTGGCGGCATACACATAACCGCAAGTGGTATAAAGTTGTTCCTTTGAAAGATTGTCTGCCTGGCCGGAGAATGTACCAGACAAGGAGATCTTATTAAATAAGGTGGTGCCGAGGGTTAGTCCCAAACTATGATAGTTGTTGGACATATAATAAGTGCCTAACGATGTGTAATCTGGTTGCACCATGCGGTAACTTATTGAGGCATTGACTCCTTTGAGGTTAAGGTTGGCGTTAAGGTCACCAGCAAATCGCATAAGTGAGCTGTATTTGACATCAAATATTTTGTCAAACTTAGTGGTGATGGGCACCTCGGGTGCGCGCAAGTCTGTGTTGAAAACAGATGTGGCCATGTTGGCTGTAAACGCAAGCCATTTGAAAGGTGTAACGCGTCCTTTCAAACCCACAACGATGTTTTCTTGGGGTGGAATCTGCTGACGCCAAATCTCATCGATAGAGTTTTCTGAGTCACAGGCACGGAGCAGATACAAATCTATGTAATTCTTGCCAGAGCCATAGCCCATCTTGAAGCCCCAACCCATGCGTTTGTATTGCGAAGGTCGTGAGAACGGGTCGGTGGGGTCTGCATTAATGGCATTACGGAGACGGCCATAAAAGGCACCGACACGAAGTTTGTCACTATTGTATTCAAGTCCCACTCCGTTGAAGGACATATTCATTACATAACTGCTCATGGCCATTGATGATTGGCCAAAATGTCCCACCCAGTTCTTGTAACGGGGGGTAAGATTGAACGAAATCTGGGGGTAATTGAAATTGAGATTGTCGTTGCTATAATACAACGAGAACGGCATATTGAAACCATATAGGCTGATATTCAGGTTTGCATACACCGTGTTGCTTAAGGGCGAGCCATAACCGTTGCCCACGGAAGAATAGCGATAAGTGTTCTGTGTGCCCACAGCACCGGATATGATAAGCGGGTCGCTCTTGGCGATTTCGGATATGTTTTGGGCATACAGAGAGCCGCTAAGCATGACTGTGACAGCCAACACAAGTATCTGCCTAATGGATTTCATTGTTTTTCCTTTTACTAAATGAATAGGGACGAGCGGCGGTCTGTACCGTCTGAACGGTTACCTGCCAACCGCTCGTCGCTTTAACTTATATTATTTCTTCACCACTTTTTTGGTGACAATCTTGCCGTTTTGACGGCTCTTCACAATGTAAACACCACCGGTGTTCATCTTCTCTACACGACGGCCACTGAGATCGAAGATTCCCTCGGCAGACTTATCGGAAGCTGCCATTTCGATGATGCCGGTAGAGATGGCATTTGAGGTCAATACCACCGGTGCCTTCAATGAGCCTACACGTTGAGCATAAGTCACACGCTCGTTAATATCAATGAATTCGCCGGTCTGCTCATTGTGAAGGCGGAAAGTGACAGTCTCGCCTGCCTTGCCCGCAACACAAATCATCATCTTTTCACCATTTACAACGTTACCCTTACCGCGGCATTCCTCACCAACAAAGGCTCCGATGGTATAGTCCTCTGGATTCTCCAATTGGGGAAGCACTGCAACCATGGCCATGTTGTCTGCAAATTTTCCAGCGTCGAACTTCCATACGCTTTCCTTGGAAACAGGCTCAGCAGTAGGTGCGGTTCTTTGATGCATCATCTGTTCATCAGTTGTGGGTATGTAGTCGAATGAAATGCCTTCGGGATAACCATCTTCGTTTTCGCAATAGTAAAGATAACCCTTACCGGCTTGGAAATAGAAACCGTCTGATCCTACCCATTCACCAGATACACCATCAAACTCGGCAAAACCTGTCTTGCCAATAATTACGTCTCCATCACTGGCTGGATTTTCCAATTCGTTGAATTCTTCCACGGTCATGTCCCACTCATTGGGATAACCAATCCAGTTGTAGCCTTTCACTATTTCCTTCCAAGGATAACGCTCCCACCAAATTTCCCATTCATCACCAACAAATACGGCATCTTCAGCATTTTCGTATGAAGCCTTTACCTTATACATACCATCTCCAGGAGACAAATGGTCAATGGTTCCAAACAGACCATAATTGACATCATTATAGAGCAAATCAGTCTGTGAACGGATTTCGATGATACGGTTGTTTTCATCCTGATTCATCCATGAGTGATAGTTGCCATCTTCATTCTGCAGGTTCATGTTAGTGGGAATATAAATCCAATCCCAGCCGTCGTTATTGAACTGAATCTCTACAGGGACGTTAGCGGTAATTCCTTCAGAATCTTCGTTCTTCATCGGTTCTCCGTTATATAATACTTGGATCCAATAACTACCAGTGGCGAAAGCTCGGAGATTCCATTGCAGATTGTTTGTGTCTTCAATCGGAGTGAAAGAGATTGGAGTTCTCACACCCGGAACAATATCGCCCATAGGTTCTAATTGGAATTCAAGTAATTCAGGATTGAAACTTTCAGCACCACTAACCAAAGTCAATTCTAACTCTGTATCCTTAAATTTGGAAAGAGTAATGGAAGAGGGGAAGGTAATGACTACAGGTTCTGCTACTCTGACAACAACTTCAGCCTTTGCTCTTGGATTCTCTACACAAGTGACTGTCAACAGATAATCACCGGCTGTCAAGGCCGTACCATCGTCTTCAAATGCGTCTGCACTTTCATCATCAAGAGAGAGGGTGTATGTGAAAGGCCTATTGGGTTCTTCCGGTAACACTTTTATTTGTCCTTCCAGCAAGTCTAAGTAATTCTGTCCTATTTCCATCTCAAGAACTTCAGGAGCTTCAATCTCATTGACAATTACCGTAACGCTTGTATAAATATCGGGATCCTCTGCAGATGAAATTTTAATAGTATTAACTCCTGCCGCAGCCGCCTGACCATCAACTATAGAGCCATTTTCCTCACTCATTATAGTGAATTCAATATTTTTATTAGTGGCATTGCTGGGACTGACATTCACCTTAGAACGAAGGTCATTATATACCATATCTCCTGGTACTGCATAGAAAAGACTTGATGGAGTGTTCAATGAAATACCCTCTACAGGAACCGTAACGGTCACCTGGATAGTGGTATATATTGCAGGATTCTCTTGTGAGACAATGTTAATATTGTAGGTTCCGCCATCGGAGAACATTCCATTACTATAAACAGCTGCAGCGGCATCGTCTGCTGGCACGAAATCATAGTACTTATTAGTGGCGTCCTCGGGCAAAACTTTAATTGCATCACGAAGGCCGTCCACTCTCGGTAAATATTCGTGAATTGTCATCTCCCATCTTGAAGGCTCACACTGAATCTCTGTAACAGGAACCGGGGGTTCTGAAATTGATACAGTTGTAGAACCATTGATTCCCAATTCTGGAATATTCAAACCTAAATAAGCACCATCTGTAACAGCAATAGCAGACAGCATCATTCCCTGCACTGTGAAGTAGCTGGAAGAATTTGCAAAATCCCATTCGTAAGTCAATGGGGTCTCGATGGTTGACTCACCAAGCGGAGTATAAGAATTTGCTCCTGATGGATCGTAATAAGTAAATTCAACATCATTTGTCAAATCATACGTGAACGGAAGTTTCTTCTCCAAATTCAAGGGATTGGTAATAGCAATTCCTGTAGGGATGTCTGCATTCAAGACGACAGGAATTCCGCTATAAGTTTCGCCTGTAAAAGGAATCGTCTTGTTAAATTTGACAACAACTCCGCCCCACGCGACTTTGAAAGTGATGGGTTTGTTCAAATCGGCTGTGGGGTCACCCCATACACGAAGCAGATGATACTGATTGTCTCCAACCAATGTTTCTGCACTAGGTGAAACGGCACGGCAATCATCACCAATGAAAGCTGCCACTTCGGCTTTTAGTTGCTCTACTCCATTAACATTTACTTGGACATATACAGGAGTCGAACTTTGATAGTCGTTCTCGCTTGGTGGAGTCCAATCTTGTGCCCATGCTGACATACCGACCAGCATTAGCATCATGGTTAATAATGTTTTTTTCATAAGTACATTTGTTATGTTAAATTGTTACTATATTTAATATTTAATAATTATGGATTGCTTCAGAAACCGTTACCAAGGACGCCGGAACAAACGCTTCAAACGGGCGAACAGATTAGGTGATGACGATTTTAGGCCCTGCGCAGAAGCGCGTTCTGCCTCGTTTATCGCATCAATCTGTGCAATTTGTGCATCAATGGCAGCCTTTACATGACTGTAGTCTTTTTCGGTGTCCAGCGACATATTTTACAAATATAAATTTATTTTATGCAAAATTAACTTTTCTCGCTTTAAGGTTTATTAGCAATTCCGGACATTTATTTATCATATTCAGACCATTTTCGGATTTTACATTTATCAATATAGGACATATCATTTTTTTATCTTGCTGATATATTGAATTTTGTCATGATAAATATCAATATGGTTTGCAAAACAAATATTGCACGTTAAAAAATGTCCATCCACAGAATTAAATCCATCCGACACTGCGTTTTGTAGTGCTTTCCATATTGGAAACAGAAGATAAAAAGAGAAACAAATGGATGTTGTGGTTGTAAGTTCATAAAGGGATAGCGGCCTTATGCAAGGCATTTACAGCATAAACCTATAACACATCAAATTACATTTACAATGCACACGCATTAAAATGTAAATGGATTTACATAGTTATGTAAACGCGTTTACATAGAAGTGTAAATGGATTTACATAACGATGTAAAAATCCGCCCAAAATATCCCCTCACCCGTTGATTATATCAGTGTTTTTCCGTAACTTTGTAGGGAATTAGCCATAAATCATAACAACAGCATTAAGAATATAAAAGATGAAGACAAAAGCTGTTTTTTTCGACATAGACGGTACGCTGGTCTCGTTCCGCACCCACCGCATTCCACAATCTACCCTGGAGGCTGTAAGCAGACTGCGGGCTAAAGGGGTGAAGGTTTTTATCGCAACCGGACGTCCAATGCCTTTCATCAACAACCTTAGTGGTTTGGAGTACGATGGCATCATAGAGAGTAACGGTGCCCATTGCCAACTGGCTGACGGAACCGTGATTTTTCACAAGCCCATTCCCCTGACTGACATCAGGAACTTTGTGAGCTATTGCCGTAACAATGAACTGCCTGCCGTGTTCGCCTCGCATGATGATATCTTCATTACCCATACCGACAGACGCACTGATGACGTATTTCGTCTGCTCGACATAGAAGTGCCAGCCATACGCCCAGCCGAAAGCGCACTGGACATGGATGTGCTGCAAATTGTCGGTTTCTTCACTAAAGAGGAGGAAACTTTCATGATGAGCAATGTGCTCCCCGGTAGCAACGCACAGCGCTGGCATCCTGACTTTGCGGATGTAATCGTTGGCGGGGTGGACAAGAGTACCGGCATTGACGCTGTGGCGGCACATTTCGGATGGGATGTAAAGCAGACCATGGCGTTCGGCGACGGAGGGAATGACATAGGAATGCTCCGACACGTCGGCCGTGGCATAGCCATGGGGAATGCCTCGGAAGAGGTGAAGCAACATGCCCGCTATGTTACCGATGACATTGACCGTGACGGTGTGGCGAAGGCGATTGAACGCTATCTTGAATAATTAGAAAACCAAAAACATAAAGACATGAAACGACACATTATTACTTTTATGACCTGTGTGGGCATGCTGAACGCATTTGCCGCACCAAACGACAATGGTGTGAAAGAAGTTAAGTTGGGCGGCTATATTGGCCAGCGCATTGACGGTTGCATTGAAAAACGCGTATTGGGGCAATCCGTGGACGAACTGGTTGACCCATTCAAGGTACAGGACGAAACACAGGGACGCTGGGCAAGCGAGTTCTGGGGCAAGTGGATTCAAGGCGCTGTAGCCTCTTACGAATACAACCACGACCCAGCATTGCTGGAAAAGATTAAGGAGGGCGAGCGCAAACTTATTGCCACCCAGTTGGCTGACGGTTATATCGGAGATTATGACAAGGAGCATCAGTTGCACGGCTGGGATGTATGGGGACGCAAATACACACTGCTCGGTCTGGTCAAATGCTATCGTCTGACCAAACACAAAGAGGCGCTGGAAGCGGCATGCAAACTACTTGACTATACTATCAAACAAATAGGCCCAGGAGCAGCCACCCCCATATACAAGACCGGTTACTACCGCGGCATGCCACCGTTGAGCATACTGGAACCGGTAACCTATCTTTATGACGAGACCGGCAACCCTGCCTACCTTCAGTTTGCCAAACTCATCGCCGAACAGATGAACCATCCGGAGGGACCCATGCTGATAGACAAGGCCGACGTCCCGGTATCCCAACGTTTTGTGCTGAAACCCGGCAATTCATGGTGGTCATTTGACAACGGACAGAAAGGCTACGAAATGATGTCGTGCTACATCGGACTGCTTGAGATGTACCGCCTTACCGGGAATGCCAACTACCTGCAAGTGGCACTGACCACATGGAACCATATCCTTCGGGAAGAGATCAACATTACGGGTGGCGCTTGCAGCCTTGAATGCTGGTATGGCGGGCACGGGAAACAGACTCATCCAGCATCGCACACCATGGAGACTTGCGTAACCTTCACCTGGATGCAGTTCTGCGAACGTCTGCTCCAAATTACAGGCGACACAAAATATGTGGACCAGATAGAACGCACCATGTACAACGCCCTGATGGCCAGCATGAAGCATGACAACAGCCAGATTGTCAAGTATGTGCCTCTGGAAGGATTCCGCCGTGAAGGCGAACACCAGTGCGACGTGCGCATAAACTGCTGCAACGCCAATGCGCCCCGTGCCTTCGCCATGATTCCGCGCATTGCCTATCGAATGCCAAAGGCAGACAGGATAGACATCAACCTGTATATGCCCTCTAAAGCGGCCATCCAAATGGGCAAGCGCACCTTTGACATCGTACAAGAAACCAATTATCCCGTAACTGACGAAGTCAAAATTACCGTTACTCCAGACAAGGCTGCCCACGCAGACATTGCACTCCGCATACCCGACTGGACTCCTAAGGCGCAGATAAAGGTAAACGGCGAAGCGATGGACGATGTGGCTTGCGGTGAATATTTCATTATCGGCCGTGAATGGAAAGCCGGGGATGAAATCACTTTGAAGATGGAGATGCCCGCTCGTCTGGCACAGTTAAACCAAGCGGCCGCAATTGAACGCGGCCCAGTGGTCTACGCGCGTGATTCTCGTTTCAACGACGGATTCGTGGACGAAGTGGTTACCATCCCCAACCTAAACGGTGCGATACAAATGACTGCAGAAAAAGCCCCACAGGATATGTGGATTGCCGTCAGCGTTCCGATGGTAAGAGGCACCTACAACGACGCCTCGGTTGATACACGTAAGATTCACTTGTGCGACTTCGCTTCTGCCGGAAGCACTTGGGACGAGGGTATCAGATACCGCGTTTGGTTGCCCATCCTGTATACTCCAGACAATCCCAAGTCGGGACAAGTCCAAGGATATTGGTAAACGTACCGACCAATCCCTACAGACGGAATGTCAGTATTTATGCCCTTGAAGAGCCACATCGTGGCTGTGGCACCATATTTGTATCAGTCCAGACAGTTATAAACATTTAACAGAACAATATGTATTGGATTCTCTTTATCGGTATTGCACTGCTGAGTTATGTGGTGCAATCCAATTTGAAACGGAAAATGGAAAAGTACAGTCGTGTGCCCGTAAGCATGACCGGGCGCGAAGTGGCTGAAAAGATGTTACGGGACAACGGCATCTATGACGTACGTGTCATCAGCACGCCCGGCAGACTGACCGACCATTACAATCCTACGGACAAGACGGTCAATCTGAGCGAGGACGTGTATAACCGGAACAGCATAGCCGCCGCATCTGTGGCAGCGCACGAATGCGGACATGCCGTTCAGCACGCACAGGCTTATGCACCCTTGAACTTGCGCAGCAAGCTTGTTCCTGCGGTCAGCTTTGCGAGCAACTGGGTTCAGTGGATCCTGCTCATCGGCATCTTCACCATCGAAACCTTCCCACAGGTCATGTTGGGCGGTATCCTACTGTTTGCCATGACCACACTCTTCAGTTTCATCACATTGCCCGTAGAAATCGATGCCAGCCGCCGTGCCACAAACTGGCTGAACCATGCAGGCATAGTAAGCGCCAGCTCCTATCCCATGGCGGTTGATGCCCTGCGCTCTGCCGCATACACTTATGTCATAGCAGCCCTCAGCTCACTGGCAACCCTCATTTATTATCTGAGCATATTCATGAACAGAAGAGACTAAGAAATCCCACATTTTATCCAACATTTTTCCAAAAGGAAAAGTGTTGACACACATCACCCGCAACACCATCGATGTAGTTGCGGGTATTTTTCTATCCACACTCTCAACCTTCTGTTCGTTTTCCGCCCTATTTTCATCGTTCGCAAGACAATGTATTGCGTTGGGAAAGTCACTGCGTTGCATCGGACAACGCAATGCAGTGCATCGGCCGATACAACGGCATGCGTTAATTCGGGCAAAGAAAGGCAACTCGCATCCCATATATAAAAAATAAGCCGGCAACCAATAACAGTTGCCGACTCAATCGAATTGTATTAATCAATAGGTTTACCAGATATCTTCGGGTTTCTCAGGATTGTCGTAGATTTCCTTGGCCACAAACTCCAGATAGTCCATGTAGAACTCCTTCTTGTCTGAGTCAAGTACGGACTTAATCTTCAAATAGTAGGTCTCATTCGGATCCATAGTCTGGCGCACGATGATGTGGCGGATAATCTCTCGGTTAGCATAGTGACGGGCAGTTGAACTGGTGTTACCATTCTTGGCGGTTGATTTCTCACCCTTCATCTTCATGTTGTTACGCATACGCTTGTCCACTTCGGCATTGTAGTCCTGGTCTTCGGTGTCGTCTTCCCAACCAGTGTTACGGCCATCGGCACGCACGGTAATGTCCATGGGAATGTCGGCAACAGGAAGATTGTTGGGGTCTGTTCCAAAGTAGATCTGACCTACACCACGGTTGCCGTTGGCAAGTACGCGATAGCGCAATTCATAGGTGCCGCGACGGGGAACGGGAGGAAGCTTGAACATGATTTCGAAGCGACCTACGGCCTTCATCTCATCCGCATCAAGGTTACACCAGTCATAGTCATGCGCATTGTAATAGACGAACTTACAGTCATCGTTCAGCACCATGTTCTCGGTATAGGGATAGATTGTCTTTGCAGGGATATAGACATGCTGGTAACGCTCTTCTGTAGCTGCCTTCTTACGGATGTCATTGTTCATGATTTCAGGACAGAGGCTCATACCATCAAAACGGATTCGGTCTCTTTGCAGATTGTCACGCACTTCATCGGTATATGCCAAAGGTGCGTCAATGGGATAGATGCAACAGTTCTCAATGTCGTTCACAATGGCCATGCTGTCGCTCGTCAAAATCTTAGAACCCACCTTGTCGGGGTCGCAGCTGATTTCATCACCAGAGCCCAAACGTTCGAGGTCGCGCACAGGGAAACGGTTGATGCATACACCCTCGCTGGCCTTGCTCTCATAAAGTTTGAAAAGACGACGTCTGCCATAAGTGGTATAGAACGCATACACGGGAATACCAAGGTTTCCGGGGTTGTTACGGAAATAGTTATACTCGTTGTGGTGGATTGCCAACTTGTTGGTAGGCATCTTCTGAGGCAGGATGTGGTATGTAATCCAGTCATGAAGCAGATTGTTGGGAGACTTGTAGTCATTGCTGTTGAGCATGTGCAAATCGGTCTCTGAATACTGCTTGTTATCCATAATCCATTGTGTCAGGCGGTTTAGCAAGTCAGGATCACGGGGATCAATGCCCTGACTACGCCAGAATGCGTCGGTCTCAGCAAAGATGGTGAAACCATACTTGCGGTGCTTGGGCGCATAGCCGATACTTCCTTCAGCGAAACCATAGCTGGTCATACCGATAAGGTCGGGAATCTGTCCACTCTGGTACAACTTCTCATACACCTCGTCGCGCACTTTGGTCAAAGTATCCATCAGACCACAGGCCTGGATTACGCGGGCTGCAACCAAGAAGCCTTCAATCTGCTTGTCCAGGATGTTCTGCAAATAATAGGCGGCGGTTACGTTGCGGGGCGCAATTACCTTATGGATACGGTGAACAAAACCGTTGATGGCGGGAATGTCACGGTTAACGATGTCAATGGCACAGTCATTATTAATATATATACTGTCGGGATGGTTATCCACATAGCTCACTGTCAGCTTACTGTCCAAAAGGTTGCCGATGGAGAGTTCGGAATTGTTCGCCACGGGGAAGTTTGCTGTCTCAAACAGCTGGGTCACCTCATCGCCACCGTCAATGATACTGTTGAAGACAATTACCTTGCGGATTGAGTCTAGTTTTGTACTGTCAGTAAAAGAAGACCAACTGGGTTCGGCAATCAGAGAATCTTGCACCAGTGTTTTCAAATAATTCTGTATGGCTTCATTGGTTGGTGCGAAACAAGTAAAATTACCACGGGCTGCCATAAGTTGCAGCACAGTGGTCTCACTCATATCACTAATGGGAACTCTGCCCAAAAGGTCATAATACTCACTGTAGATCTCCTGCTTAGACAAATAGCTGGAAATCGTTTCCTCCTTGAACACATAGCGGGCAGATGTGTCAATGGTTTCAGTACAGCTATAAATCGCTGCGACTGACAGGCACATCAAAATGAGTTTTTTTACTCGTCGTAATGAAGTGAACATAAATTATATTTTTTTTGCGTTTTTTCGTTGATTTAATAGCAAAGTTACACAAAATTACATTTCAAACAAATGATTTTGTGAAAAAACATTAATTTAGTGTACATAATTATATATATAATATAGCGTATTCTTCATTATGCGGATAAATACCTGGTCAAAATTAACCAAAAATGCCGCTTCGTGTGAAGCGGCATTTTTGGCTGTCGGACAAACCTTAAATTTGTCCTCGTTTATGAATAGGTAAACAATGCTTAGGGAAGAGAAACCTTGTAGCTCTTTTCCTTGGTGCTGATGATGTATACACCCTTATTCAGCTTAGCATCCTTCAGGTTACCCTTATAGAGCATCTGTCCGTTCATGTTAAAGATCTGTACGTTGTCATCAGCGTTGAATGCACCGGTAATTGACTCAATGCCGCTGCCGCCAGTGGTATCCCAACCGAATACGGGATAGCTGTTAGCCTGCATGTCGCAAGTCCAGGGAGTACCCCAACCTACTACAGTGTTCTGCAATTCTGCGAAGTTGCTTCCGTTGTAGTAAGAGATGTTGCTCTGCTTGTCGCCCTGGTTGAAGTCGAGACCATTCTGCTTGAAGTAGAGAGCCTTAACCATAGCCTCGGTCATAGGCTCGTTGTACAGACGTGCATTTACAATTGCGAAGTTAGCACCGTTGGTGTCACCGCAGTCTGCGCCGATACCAATCCACTGAGATTCTACTGCGGGGAAGTTAAATTCACCAGCAGCATCGCCAGTAGCGGCATTGATACCATTGACATAGCAATGAACCTTACCATCCTTGTATACACCTACGAAGTGATAGAAGGCCTGAGTCTTGATATACACACCAGAGGTTGCGTAACGATAACCCTTTGAGCCTTCGATATCAGTGTGTACCTCAAACTTAACCTGTCCGCTGGGAACAATGTCGAAGCCGAAGCCACCAGACTCGGTTGCACGGAAAGGAGTAACATCTCCAGGCTGCTTCTGGCTGGTGATAGAGAAGGTGGTCTCCATGGTGAAGCCATCTACCAACGCATCCTTGAATGCCTGATTGTCAGCATAGTGCACTCTCAGGTAGCTAACGGGAGTTGTACCGTTGGCTTCGCTCAGGAATACATTCTGTCCAAATTCCTCGTTGAATTCTACCTTGGGATCACCCACAATTTCAATGGGGAACTGAGAGGCAGAAATGTCAGTAGCTGTTCCGTCTTCGTTGAAGATTACATCGAACAGGTCAGCTGCGGGCAAGGTAATCTCCTTGGCAGCCATGAGGGTACCAAAGTTCTGGTCGGTATTGTTCCATACAACGATGTTGTCGTATGCAGAAGCTGCTGTTGCTTCATCCTGGCCACCGCCAATGATGCCACCACCCTGGGCAGTGCTGCCGGCAGCATAAGCCTGACTGATATTCAGTGATTCGCTTACCTGACCAAACAAGCCACCCATATATTCAGCAGCACCGGTAACAGCAACGTCTGTATAGCAGTTGCGAACAACGGTGGGACCAGCCACACGACCGGCCAAAGCACCGGCATAACCAGCCTCTACAGCAAGGTTACCCTTCACCCATACGTTCTCGAATACGGTGGTGTCGCGGTTGGTGTATGCATCGAAGAATCTTGCATGTCCGGCAGTCTTGGCTACGATACCGTTGCCGTTAGCGCTCTGAACATTTGCATTCTCGAAGCCGAGGTTGCGGATGTTTCCACACAAAGCGCCGAAGAAGCTGTTGCTTCCGTGGAAGTTGCGGATGATATGATCCTGTCCGTCAAAGTCAATCTTAGAAGTAACTGCCAAAGCGCTTTCACTCATATTAAACAAGGGAGTCCAGTTTTCCACATCAGTCATGTCGAGGTCATTTTCCAGACGCACATAAGTAGTCTGTTCTGCCTTGGCAAGAGCGCGAACGGTCTCGAAGTCATTCAATGATGTAATCAGGTAAGGGGCCTCAGCTGATCCCTCACCGGCAATTTCCAGAGGAGTGGCCTTGATAGTCAGCTCCTGATAGTTCAGGGTAATTACATAAGTACCGGGGGCCAACTTCCAAGCACATTCGCCATAAGCGCGGGATACACCAGGAACGGTCTCGCCAAGAGGGAGTTCCACATTGCCAGTACCTGTACCCAGACGTGACTCTGTCCAGCTGTTGGCAAGAGCCCATGCACCACCGAAGATGGTGAAGCGGCCAACAACGTTGGGATCAGTTGTGGTGGCGTTACCCAAGTGGATGACACCGGTATACAGACCGTTACCTACGTGAGCAAGAGTTTCATGCGCATTTCTATCCCAGTAAGACTTAACCAGGTCACCCACTACATAGAAGTATTCGGGATACATGGGTTCGCCCACGGGTTCAAGTGAAAGGGTCTTGAAGTCTGCAGAGATTGTAGCCTGCCATTTACCACCGTAGGTATACAGCCAGTTGCCATTGCCCTCAGCGAGTTCGAAGACCTGACCAACCTTACCGGTTGCTTCACGGTAGGTGTTGGCGCTGCTGTAGTACTTGCCCTGATAGCCAAAGAACACACCACTGCGGTTACCATAACCACCAGAAGTAATACGTTCCAGAGACTCGAATGTTCCCTTGTATGTACCGTCTTCCTGGCGACGCAGGGGATAAATGTTGCTGGTGTAATCGCCCCAACCCTGGTTAACCAGGTCACCATATACATAAATAATGTCAATAGCTGCCAGCGTTCTGACGGTCTCGATTGCGGCCTCACACTGCTCGTTGGTCAATGTACCGGCAAACATAGCATCAGACAGAGGATTGTAGTACTCAGCCAAGAAAGCATCTACATCTTCCTGAGTGTATTCAGTATCCAACTTGTCCCAATATGCGCTGTATGCATAGTCAAGTTTCGTAGCCAGCTGCTCGTACAGTTCTGCGCTGGTATTGATCTTCTGGAGTTCACCGTTGATGGCAATCAGGCAGTTGTACTTGGTTTCCTCATCATCGGTTGCGTTGAACTCGTCAGCAATCTTCTGAATGTTGTTATAGTATTCCATGCAGATGTTGGTCCCCTGTACTTCTGCGGCATGTACATAGGCATCGGCCTTAGCCTGCAAGTCTGCCAACACAGCAGCCATAGCATCGGGGTTCTTGCCCTGGTAAGTCAGCTTGAAGTTAGAGAATACAGTCCATTCGCTACTGCTTGTACGGTCGTCGCGCAGACCCAGTGTCAGTTTGCCATCGGTTACAAGTCCGTATACCGTCTGTTTGTAACGGCCAGACATAAAGGCGAATGAACAGCCCTGTACACTGTTGGGACCGTAGTATTGCTTTCCGTCTCTTTCAGTAACAAGGTCCCAAGGCCAACCGCTTCCGGCACCATTAGTAATCAGACAGTTTACGCTGTCCACTGCCTCGTCCTCACAAATGGCATCGGCAGTACTGTTCTGGATGGGAGTGGCAAATTCGTTCAGATAGAGCTTAACGGGAACAACGCGGTCATCATACTGGTCCCATTCACCGGCGCTCCAACGGAACAAAGCGTTTACGTTCACTTCATAGATACCGTCGGGCATATCTTCCATGGTCTGGTATACGTTGAAGCCAGCTGCATCAGCGCTGAATGCCTGAGCTACGGGGAACTCGGCCAAGCCCATACCAGAATCAAAGTTACCGGTAATACTCTTGTTGATGGTCCATCCCTTGAAACCGGCTTCTGCTACGTTGGCATTTGCCAGAAGGTGGGTGATGTCAGTACCTTCGGTGATGTTGTTATGGATAGCGGTTTCCAGAAGTTCCTTCACCCAAACGGCTTCGGCATAAAGCTGTTCGCTGCTCAGCGGAGTGTTCTCAGTAATGTATACATAACCTCCATTGGGGTATTTACCTGCTTCTTCATCGCTTTCCAGATATTCCTCCAGGAACTCGCGGTCGGGACCGGCAAAGTCCTGATGAGCTTCCAAATAAGCCTTGACCTCTTCTACTGCTGATACATAAGCCTCAAAAGCGATGATGTTGAATGTGATTGAATCCTGCAGTGCGGTCAGGCCTTCGTATGCTGCCATCAAGTCCTCGAAAGAAGATGCGCCTTCAACAGCACTTACCTTCTCTTCATATTGTTCTCTGAGCACAGTCTGAGCCTTGGTGTCATCATATTCAAAGAGAGCAATAAACTGCTCACCCAGCTCGTTTGAACCGGCTTCAGCGCTTCCGCAATACTCCAGCTTCCAGTTGTCAAATACACACCATGAACCTGCATAGATGATGTAATCGCAATACAAACCCAGGCGTAGGGTGTTGTCAGTAACTACAACGTAAGTCTCGTTCTCTGAATAATAGCCCTGATTAGCCCACTCGGTGAAACCAGCCTGACGATCGGGAACGTACAATCCGTTGGGGTATTGGGCATCTGTCTCATGTACGCTGAAGCTTTCTGCGTCATCAAGAGAACCCATCATACGACGACGATACATCACACCATTGCTTTCACCATAAACGAATGCACGCATCAGTTCAGGGTTATGGAATTCGCCACCTGCATAGGGGACATCACCAGTGTTACTTACACGCCACAAACCCTGTACGTTAATACGATAGATACCATTGGGTACATCGGTAATTACCTGATAGAAATTGAAGGTGTCCACCTTGTTCCACAACTGGGCGCTACCGTCAACAACATTGGCCACATCACCTTCCCAACCATTGGTATTACCCACTGCATAGTCGGGAGTGGCAAGCAGCTGAGTAAAGTCGGCGGGAGCTTCAAGGGTGGCTCCTTCTGCCTTTGAAACTACAAACGCACGAACGATGCCGGGAATGGCATCAATAGCAGCCTGCAGTTCTTCCAGTGTGCTGGAAGTGTTGTCATAGACAGCCTGAACACTGCTCAGGTCAATGCCTTCGTTGGCTGCTTGTGTCTCCCAAATGGCGTTAATCAGTTCCTCAGACTTCTCATAAACCACGTTTGCCTCATTGAACTTTGCATACTGGGATTCCTCAATGAAAGCCCAAGCCACATTCTCGGTAAACGCTTCGGCATTGAAACCTTCCACATTCAGACCTACACGGTTAATGGTGGGGAAGTTGGGAGATGCAGCCATATAAGCTCTGTAGCCCAAAGCGGTCTCTCCGTATGCAGAACTGTAGTCTGCCACATAAACCAGGGCTGTACCGTCTTCCTGCCACTCAAAGCACCAGTAGTCATCACCACGGCAAGAACCCTGACCCATTGTACAGTCACCGATTACATAACCGCCGGTAATCCACATGTGGTCCCAAACGCTGGTCTTGCTGATGAAAGCGTTGAAACGGTAAGAAACTCCGTCCCATTCTTCTCCTTCAACTACGTACTTAGAGAAGAAATACATCTTGGGATTGGCATTATCAAACGTAGCTTCTACGCTCCACTGATTACCGTGGCCCAAGAAAGACTCATGAGCGGCAGAGTACATATAGTACTTCTTGCCCTCTTCATTCTCGCTGGGAGTGATTTCCGTCGCCTTGAACTGCAAGGGGTCGGGCTTCACCCATTCTGCATGAGCAGAACCTGTTATCATCATCAACAATAACAGGAGCATCCATTTGTTTTGTCTCATTTAGTTAAACAATTGATTTTTTTGATTATTAAAAATAGGGATTTTGTGCGCAAAATTATAAAGAAAATAACGATTACACATTAAAGTTTGTGTTAAAAAAGCGCTTCATGTTATGCTTTTATATAAAAAAGGGATGGAATAAGGGGGCATATAGGATAATTTTTATAACTTTGGCCTTAAATAATCATAAATCACATCACAATTTATTCATTTAAAAATCAATTCACATCATGATGAAAAAGTTTTTTTCTGGCAGTCTGATGGCAATTGCCGCAGCCTCATTGGCCATTGTGTCATGCCAACCCAAACCTACCGCACAGGAAGAGCAGCCCACTCTGAGCGGACTGCTGCGCAGTAATTTCCAGACCGAACATGCCGGCAAGCAGACCGACCTCTTCACACTGACAAACGCCAACGGCATGGAAGTGTGCTTCACCAACTTCGGCGGACGTATTGTCAGCATCATGGTTCCCGACAAGGCCGGCAACATGCAGGACGTATGCTTGGGACATGACTCCATTGCCGACTACATCAAGTACGGCTATCAGGGTTGCAACTTCGGTGCCTTGATCGGACGCTACGGCAACCGTATCGGCAACAGCAAGTTCACACTGGACGGACAGGAATACCAGCTCATCGCCAACAACAACGGCAACTGTCTGCACGGCGGTGGCGAGGTGGCTTTCCACAACCGCATGTGGGATGCCAACCAAGTGGACGACACCAAGATTGAGTTCACCACTGTAAGTCCCGACGGCGAGGACGGTTTCCCCGGTGAAGTAAGCGTGAAGGTTACCTACACACTGACCACAGACAACGCCATTGAGATTGCCTACGAGGCCACAACAGACAAGCCCACCGTGCTGAACCTGACCAATCACTGCTACTTCAGCCTGAGCGGAGATGCCAGCAAGGATATGTTGGACGAGGTTCTTTATCTCAACGCCAACGAGTACACTCCCGTTGACGAGAACGTAGCCGTTACAGGCGAAATCGCTTCGGTTGAGGGAACTCCCTTCGACTTCCGTACTCCCACCCGTGTGGGCGACCGCATTGACGACACCACAAGTGTTCAAATTGTGAACGGTAAGGGCTATGACCACAACTGGATTCTGGCCACCGGAGGCGACATCAACACCATTGCCGGAACCTTGTATGACCCCACCACCGGTATCCAGATGGACATGTACACCGACCAGCCCGGCATGCAGTTCTATGCTGGTAACTTCCTGGACGGAAGCTTCATGGGAAAGAAAGGTGTTGCCTATCCCAGACGCAGTGCCTTCTGCTTTGAGACACAGCACTATCCCGACAGCCCCAACAAGCCTGAGTTCCCCAGCACTACTCTCCGTCCCGGAGAAACTTATGCCACCAAGACCATCTATAAGTTCAGTGTAAAGTAGAACCTATCGTCATATCCAAATCCCTTGCGCCTTGCGTGCAAGGGATTTTACAATATAAACCAGTACATTACATTTGCCATGAAACCACAACGCTTCATCTCCCTTCTCCTTGTTTTCTGGACTGGATGCCTTTTCATGCAAGCCCAGAGAATAGTGAAAGATTCCATCAAAATACAAGGCCATCAACGCCATTTTTTCATGTATCTTCCAGACGAGCTCCCCGAAAACGCCCCTTTGGTCTTTGCCTTGCATGGATATGGCAATAGGGGGAACCAAAAAAGTTGGATGAACGAGGCCGCAAACCGTCACAAGTTTGCCGTTTGCATTCCCGTCGGGCTTAAAGACCCCAAGGGGAAAAACAGTTGGAACGTGGGCTATCCCTTTCAGGAAGGATGGGAGATTGACGACGTGAAGACCATGTGTACAATGGCCAAATATGTGCAGAAAAAATACCGCCTGAGCAAGGCGAACACCTTCCTCACCGGCATGTCAAACGGTGGAGAGATGTGTTATCTGCTGGCCTATTCCAAGCAGAATACGTTCAAGGCATTGGGATCACTGGCCGGTCTGACGATGGAATGGATGTACAGAGAACTGGACATCCCCAAACCCATTCCGTTCCTGGAAATCCACGGCACACAGGACCACACCTCCGAATGGTGGGGCGACCTCGACAATAAAGGCGGCTGGGGGGCATACATGCCCGTGCCGTTGGCTGTGGGGACCATAATCGCAAAAAACCGCTGTTCCCACATCACCACCGACACCATCAAGGGTGGCGTGTACTCGGCAAAGGCACATGACATCATCCGTCACCGTTATGCAAACCCGCAAACGAATAACGACGTGTGGCTCTATGAGGTGGTCAACGCCGGACACAACTGGTTCACGGATGATATGGACACGGGTGAGGAAGTATGGAACTTCTTCAAGAAATATTTGGAATAAACTGTTATGCCACTTTAAAAATTTGTCATTTATGGGAAAAAGATTGTTTTTAGCAGCCATTTTGATGGGCTGCATCATGGGAATGGAGGCAAAAAGCCTGAAAAAAGCCTATAGGAAGTATTTCGACATCGGCGTGGCAGTAAACCTGCGCAACGTTACGGACGAAATGCAGGGCGCACTGGTCTGCAAGGAGTTCAACAGCGTGACAGCAGAAAACGCCATGAAGCCCGCCAGCACACATCCACGCGAGGGTGTCTATACATGGGAAGGAGCAGACCGCATTGCCAACTTCTGCCGTAAGAACAAGATAAAGATGCGCGGCCACTGTCTGGTATGGCACAACCAGTTCTGCGACTGGATGTTTACCGACAACGAGGGGAACCCCGTTAGCAAGGAGGTCTTCTATGAGCGCATGAGGGAGCACATACATGCTGTGGTGAACCGCTACAAGGACGTGGTCTATTGCTGGGATGTGGTGAACGAAGCCATCGCCGATGGCGGCCCCAACCCCTATCGTAATTCGCGCCTGTACAAACTCTGCGGTGACGAGTTCATTGCCAAGGCCTTCCAGTTTGCCCGCGAGGCCGATCCCAAAGCCCTGCTTTTCTACAACGACTACAACGCCATCATCCCCCACAAGCGCGACAATATATATAATATGGTAAAGAAGATGAAGGAAGCTGGCGTTCCCATCGACGGAATCGGCATGCAGGGGCACTATAACGTACATTGGGACAACCTAAAGGAGGTGGACGAGGCCATCAGAAAGTACGCCGAACTGGTGGACGTGATACACGTCACCGAACTGGACATGCGAGCCAACACGGACATGGGCGGCAACCTCGACTTCAAGAAAAAGGCCGAGATGCAGATTACTGACGAGATAAAGCAGAAGCAGGAAGAACGCTATGTGGGCCTGTTCCGTGTACTGCGCGAACACAAAAAGGTGGTCAAGAGCGTAACCTTCTGGAACCTGAGCGACAAGGATTCATGGCTCGGCACACACAACTACCCCCTGCTCTTCGATAAGGAGTATCAGCCAAAGGAGGCTTATTACAAAGTAAAAGATTTCTAAAACGGCTGCCCGTTCTGAGCGCAGAAGCTCTTGGATGCCTCAAACGGCTACCCGTTCTGAGCACGGAAGCTTTTGGAAACCTCAAACGGCTACCCGTTCTGAGCGCGGAAGCTCTTGGAAACCTCAAACGGCTACCCGTTCTGAGCGCGGAAGCTCTTGGAAGCCTCAAACGGCTACCCGATTATACAGGACGGGGGCGAAACAGGGACGTATCCCGGGAACTTGAAGACGTCTGCGTTGCCGATTTCTCGCAACAGCCATCAACATATCACATTTAACTTATTTCAGATGCTGAACGATGAGCAGATTTCGCTCATCGTTCAAAACGGAACGCCGCGGTAGAAATCAAGGATCTTTGTGCGGAAGAAGAAGGAATAACGCGCCTGAAGTCCGTCGGACTGCGCTTTGGCCAGACGAGTCTTGGCTTCCTGAAACTCAGTGGCGGTGGACTGCCCGTTCTCGTATTTGGTGGCAGTCAGCGCAAACGAAGCCTGCGATGCTTCTTCGGCAGCCAATGCACTCAGACATTGCCGTTGTGCCGCCATGGCATTGTAGTAGGCCTGTTGTATTTCCTTATATATGTCCTTGCGTGTCTGCTCCAACGCCAGTTGTTGTGTGTACAGCTGCACACGGGCGGAACGGATTTGGTTGCGTGTCTGTAATCGGTTGAACACGGGTACACTGAGCGACAGACCGATGTAGCGGTTGAAGTTCTCTCTCATCTGCCGTCCGAAAGACGTGGTCTCGTATCCGGATGTTTTGTAATAACTCGTTCCCAAACCGGCACCCAGACTCAGTTTGGGATAATATCCGGTTTTTGCCAAAAGGATGCTGCGCTCGGCACTTTTCACACGATATTCGCTGGCCTTAATCTCAGGCTTTATGCCTACGGCGTCGGCCATGATGGCATCGGGCAAGGGCAACACCACGTCTGCCGCCGCTGGCAGTTCGGGCTTCACCACGGAGAATCCCTCGGGCGAAGGCTGTTCCAGCAATTGGGACAATGTAAGCAGAGACAGACGGTAGTTGTTCTCGGCCTGTGTGGCGGACATCTCATCAGCAGCCACCAGCGCTTTGGCATCGGCCCACTCGCTTTCCGCAGCCTTGCCCGCGTCCAGCAGTTTCTTTATGCGGTCGGCCTGCGACTGGGACAGCTGGCATTGTTGCCGCGCCACGTCCAAAAGTTCTTCCTGGAACAACACTTCAAGATAGACCGACGCCACTTGCAGGCTCAGGTTCTCCTGCGCCCTGGTCAGGTCGGCCAAACTGGCTTCCAATTGCAGTTTCTGCACCTGGATGTTGCGCGTAATCTGTCCGCCGTCATACACAGACATACTGGCATTGGCGCTGAAGGAGGTGCTCAGCGTATTTCGGTTTACGTAGGTGTTCTCGATGGTCAGACCACGGCCGAAATTGAAACTTTGTGAAGCGGACGCGTCAATGCCCGGCAGACGGTTATTACGTGCCGAGTTCAGACTTATCTCCTGGTTCTTCACCACCTGAGCCTGTTGCTTCAACTGAATGTTGTGAGCCTGAGCATGTGATATGCACTGCTGCAAGTCCCATTTCTGCTGGGCAGAAACGCCTGCGCTCCACAAGAGCAGGCACGGGATTATCAGATATTTTCCCCTCATAGTCCTATTCTTTTATCATTCCTCTTACCTGTTGGCCATCCTTCACTCCCTCGCACACCTGGATGTTCACGCCGTCGCTCAACCCCGTAACCACTCGGATACGCTCATAGCGCTGAACGGGAACGCTGTCCTTCAGTACATGCACAAACGTGGTGTCGCCAGAGAACTCCAACGCGGCCTCGGGAATGCTCAGACACTGCTGGGCACGTTCCAGCACAATCTCGGCATTGGCACTGTAGCCGCTGCGGATGGTAATTCCCTCGGGCAAGGATATGGCTGCCTTAATCTCGAACTGGTTAGCTCCGTTCTGCTCCACGCCCTTAGGACTGATGTATTCCAGTGTGGCGTTCAAACGGACATCGGGGAGAGCGCCCACCGAGATGTTCACGGGAATACCTTCGGAGATGCGTCCCACTTCGGTTTCATCTATCTGGCCCCTGAATATCAAGTTACCCATGTCCGCCACAGTGGCAATGGTGGTTCCATCGTTAAAACTGTTACTCAGAATCACACTGTTTCCCACCTTCACCGGAACGTCCAGTATCAGACCGTCAATGGTGGAGCGGATAAGGGTGGTGCTCATGCTGGCATTGCTCAGCGAGATACCCTCGCGCACAATATTCAGGGCATCACGCGCACTGGACAGTTCCAACTGCGCTTGACGGTATGCCACTGCCTGCTTCTCATAGTTCTCCGCGCTTACCACTTTCTGTTCGTAAAGACGGTTCATGCGGTCATAGTCCGTCTGCGCCTGGTTCATGTTCACCTCGGCCTGTCGCACACGGTATTCGGCCGCACTGAGGTTGCCCATGTCCGGGATGACCTTCACCTTGGCAATGACCTCGTCCTTCTTCACCGGCTGGCCTGCTTCCTTAAACAGTTCGGTGATGATACCCGAAATCTGCGGTTTAATGCTCACCTCGTCTCTCGGCTCAATCTTGCCGTTCACAATTGTCTTTTTCTCCAGATCCATCTTGGTTACAGGGAGTACGTGATAGACCTTTTCCTTGGGTCTGGACTTTTGGTACAGGAAGACAAAGGTTCCTGCAAAAACCACTATGGCCGAGACAATCAGAAACCATTTGAAAATCTTTTTCATCATAGCGTATTATTCTATTTTGTTATATTCCTTTTTATCGTGTATTCATTATTCTTCGCGCATGGCATCCACCGGTTTTATGCGCATTGCCCTGTAGGCCGGAGCCAACCCGGCAAGGACACCCAGCACGGAAAGTGTGCCAGCTGCCACCAATGCGGTGGAAAAGGTAATCTGGAACGAGATGGGGGCGGCATCAGAATTCACCTGACTATATACCACATCTCCGCCGTGCAGAAGGAGCACTGCCATGGTGATGCCGCTCATTCCGGCAAGCAATGTCAGCACCACGCTCTCGCTCATTACCATGAAGATGATGTCGGCCGGTGTGGCACCGATGGCTCGGCGTATACCTATCTCCGTTGTGCGCTCCTTCACTGTCACCACCATGATGTTGCTCACGCCAATGACTCCAGACAGCAGAGTGCCTACGCCTATCATCCACACCAGGATGCTGATGCCGCCGAACAATTCGTCCATCATGGAGAACATGGCCTCTGCATTGACCATATTAACCGCCTGCTTGTCATCGGGATGGATGCGGTGCTCACGTTTCAGAACAGTCTCGGCCTTGGCCTGCACCTGTGTCATGTCATAACCTTCGCGTGCCGTGAGGCAGAGAATGTCCACACGCGAACCAATGTTGTATGCCTGCTGCAGCGTGGTGTAGGGCATCAGTACCGTTGTGGTGGCATTGCCGCCAATGCTTACTCCGCCCTCAGTCTTGCCGCTCACACCCACCACGGTATAATAAATGCCGTCTATCTGGAACGATTTTCCACACGGATTCTCCGTCAGCGAGAACAGTTCCTGATGGATACGCGACCCGATGACACACACCTTACGACGTTGGGCAATGTCCACTTCGTTTATACCTCGTCCGTAAATAAGTTTGGGGTTGTCCACTCTGTCATATTCGGGAAACTGTCCGCAGATACTGACATTGCAGCTCTTGGATTCATTCAATGCGGTACGTCCCCAGATGCGGACGGTGGGCGTAACCACATCGGCCTCGGGCACAGCATGGCGCAAACGCTCCACATCCGATACCTGTATAGACCACCAGCGTCCCTTGCGGAAGCCCTGATAGGGTTTGCTGGTCTGCTGGCTGAACATGAAACCGGAATTGGTAGCAAAGCCGGCGAAGTTGGAGGACAACATATCTTCCATCCCCTTTCCGCCGCCCATAAGGAGCAGGAGCATGAAGATGCCCCAAAAGATGCCAAACGCCGTCAGGAACGCACGCGTCTTATTGCGCAGGAGCGATTCTGTGATTTCGCCCCACTGGTCACTATCTATTCTTATGGGTATCATGCACGCAATGCCTCAATGGGTTTCACTCTGGATGCCTTGTGTGCCGGGAAGAATCCGGCCACAGCACCCGATACAATCATGACAAGCGTAGCCCACAGACAAGTGGTAATGTCCACTGTGGGGTCTACGAAATACTGCATCTTGTCCACTCCGAAGTCCAACGTGCGGTTGCCCACGCTGGCATCCATGTACGAACAGAATGCCACTCCGGCAAACATGCCGATGTAGCCGAATATTCCGGTAATGATGATGCTTTCAAAAATAATCATGCGGATGATGTTCCAGGGTGTCGCGCCCAAAGCCTTGCGGATGCCAAACTCGCGTGTCCGTTCCTTGACGGCAATCAGCATGATGTTGCTTACGCCCACCACTCCGCTCAGAAGCGTAAGCATTCCCAAAACCCAAAGTGATACCTGCAAGATGGAGCTGGCACGGTTCATCATTTCGTTGTCCCTCGCCTGGTTCCATATCCATACGGCACTCTGGTCCTCGGGATGGAAAGAGTGTATACTGCCCAATCCCTGGCGCAGACGGAATTCAAAGGATTCGTTCTTCTCTTCTGTATCCAGACCTTTTCCAGAAATCATCAGTTCATCTATGGCAGTCCCCTTACCATATAGAGTCTGCACCGTGGTGTACGGTGTATAAAGTGTGGTCTGCGAGGACATTTGGTCGTCTTCGTATATACCCACCACCCTAAAATACTTGCCGTCAATCAATAGATACTCGTTCAGCAGGGATTTTCCTCGGGGTGCAAGTTCCTTCTCTCTCTTTTCGCTCATCAACAGCACTTTGCGACGTTCAGAAACATCCAGTTCATGAATCATGCGACCCTGAATGACTTTCAACGCAGACATTTCGGCATAACGGGGATGAATGCCTTCCAACTCCACTCCAGCCAAATATTCCGTGCCGTAAGAAGCAGTAAGGCCCGACTGGCTGATAATGGAAGTCACACCCTTAGTCTCGTTAGGGAAACGCAGGTTTACCATCCCCTCATCCCGATGGTCCAGTACAATACGGCGTCCGCGTTCCATACCGTCAAAGGGAAGGCTGGTCCACCCGCCCCACACATGGAGGGCGTCGAATGAGAATCCGCTTTGGTTCCGGTTAAAGGTGTGGATAATACCGTTTCCCGCACCTTGCAGGACAATCATCAGGAACAATCCGCTTGCCACGGCAATGCCTGTGGCCAAGGTACGCATTTTGTTGCGCATGACAGAACCCCATATCTCGTAAAGAACATCCATCGGGCAGACTTTCCTTTATTTCATTATTGTTCCGTTTCCGAAAGGAGATGCCGTGGGATCCACGTTGTCCTCTATCCGTTCAATAATACCGTCCTTGATGTGAACAATCTTCTGTGTCTGATAGGCCACACCGCTTTCGTGGGTTACCACAACAATGGTCATTCCCTGCTGGTGCAGCGTCTTCAGCAAGTTCATCACTTCCACCGAGGTGCGACTGTCCAATGCGCCCGTAGGCTCGTCTGCCAAAATGATTCGCGGCTGGGTGATCAAGGCGCGGGCTATGGCCACACGCTGCTTCTGACCACCGGAGAGTTCGTTGGGGTAATGGTGTGCCCAGTCGCGCAACCCAACCTTTTCAAGATACTGCATGGCCAGTTCGTTACGCTTGCGACGCGACACGCCCTGATAGAAGAGCGGAAGCGCCACATTCTCCATGGCGTCCTTAAAAGGGATAAGATTGAAGCTCTGGAAAATGAAACCAATCATGCGGTTTCTGTAGTGTGCCGCCACCCTTTCCTTCAAATGGCGGATGGGGGTATTATCCAACAGGTATTCGCCTTCGTCATAATCATCAAGAATGCCCAATATGTTGAGCAACGTACTCTTGCCCGAGCCGCTGGCGCCCATGATGGCCACAAACTCGCCTTTACTGATGTGAAGGTCTATTCCTTTGAGGACATGAAGGGGTTGCACGCCCTGATAGGTCTTATGAATACCGGATAATTTAATCATGCTGATGTTATGTGAGAGCAAAAGTACACATTATAGACGTAAATAGCGGCAATAAATTACATTTCCCACGCATAAATTGTGGGTATTTAATAAAAATTAACATTGTTACGGCATTTTAGGGAACAAGAATATCTGTACGGTCTTGTTCTATCAGACAAATTCCCGTAACTTTGTCTGTGCATAACCTCTATTTTCTCACACAAACGCAAACAGTATATGTCCAAGCAAAGTTTTCTCTCGTTGGTGGCTTCAGACCTGCTGAAGAAATTCGGAAAGAACCTGAATCGGGTTACGGTGGTTTTTCCCAACAAACGTGCCAGTCTGTTCCTCAACCAGGAACTTGCCCGAATCAGCCCCGAACCGGTGTGGGCACCACGCTACTGCACAATGGGAGACATCTTCATGAAGCTGACCGACCTGTCAAGAGCGGAAAACATCGAATCAGTCTGTATGCTTTACAAGATATACAGCGAAGTGATGGGCGAGGACGCCACCGAAACGCTGGACCAGTTTTACGGTTGGGGGGAAATGCTTCTGGCCGACTTTGACGACATAGACAAGCATCTGTCCGATGCCAAAAATCTGTTTGCCAACATCCACGACTTGCAGGAAATGACAGACCTGTCCTTCCTCACGCCCGAGCAGGAAGAGGCTTTGCGCAACTTCTTCCAGCATTTCGACCTTGAGAGAAATTCAGTCCTGCAAAAGCGGTTCCTGCAACTATGGGAACACATGTACGAACTCTATTCCCGTCTGAAACAGGCGCAAGAGGAACGCGGATGCCTGTACGAAGGAGCCTTGTTCCGCAATGTCATTGAGCGGATAAAAGAAGACAGCGCACGGGAGGAAATGCTGGAGAAACTGCCCGAACACATCGTGTTTGCCGGTTTCAATGTGCTGAATGATGTGGAAGAACAGCTTATGCTTATCCTCAAGAAAGCACACCGGGCGTATTTCTACTGGGATTATGACATATACTACACTTATGCGGAAAGCAACGAGGCCGGCCTGTTCATGCGGCACAACCTCAGCCTTCTGGGCAGTGAACTGCCAGAAGAGTTCTTCGACAACATTTCCAAGATAAAGGACATCACATACGTTTCCACCAGCTTTGACAATGCCCAGGCACGTTACGCCACCTCATGGCTGCAAGGAGACCTGGACCCGATAACCCGGAACAATGCCATTGTCCTTTGTGACGAATCCCAACTGCTGCCGCTCCTGCATTCCATTCCACACGAAGGGGAACCCGGTCATCCCAAAGCCATGAATGCCACCATGGGATTCCCGTTGAGAGACACGCCGGTGTACAGTTTCGTCACAGCCTTGGTAAACTTGCAGACCGAGGGTTACGACACCCATCGGAAACAATTCAGGCGCTCGGTCCTGCGTACATTGCTCAAGCATCCCTACTACCACATGATTGATGCGGATTATGCCGTGCAATATACCGAAGGGAACAACGAGACCCTGCTGCAATACCTGATTACGCTTATCCGCCAAGTGGGAAAAAACTTTTCCACTATAGAGAACCCCAACCTTTACGAACAGCTCTACATTGAAGCCATTTTCCAAACACACAGGATGTTGCAGCAGTTGCTCCAACTGATCCAGCGTGATGACATCCCGTTGAAGGTGGAACAGGCCACCCTGCGCCGTCTTCTGCGCAACCTTTTGGCTGGCATAAACATCCCCTTCCACGGCGAACCGGCTGTGGGCATTCAGATTATGGGCGTGTTGGAGACGCGTTGTCTGGACTTCAGCCACATGCTCATCCTCAATCTTGAAGAGGGCAGACTGCCGAAGAACATCCATGAGAGCAGTCTGATTCCCGCTTCTTTGCGCGAGGCTTTCGGGCTGACCACCATCCGTCATAAGATTGCGGTCTATGCCTACTACTTCTATCGCCTTATCCAGCGTGCCGAATACATCACCTGTGTCTACAATGAACACAGTTCCGGAAATGCACGCCACGAAATGAGCCGTTTCCTTAGACAACTGCAAGCAGAGACCGACCTTCCCATCCGCAATTTCAGAATTACCACCGAACCTCAAATTTGTGACCAAAAGGAACTTAAGGCCGAGAAGAGCCAGGAGACAATGGACTTCCTGCTGTCCAAATATGCAATTGGACACCAAAGCGAAGGCAAGGCACGCATATTAAGTCCGACGGCCATCAACACTTACATAGACTGTCCCTTACGTTTCTATTACCAATATGTGGCAGGGCTGAAGACCAAGGACAATCCAGACGAGCCCAACATGCTCCCCATTTTGGGAACCATCCTGCACGACACTGCCGAACTGGTCTACACACAGATCATGGAACGCTATGGCACGCGGCAAATCCAGAAAGAGCATCTCAACCCCTACGTGGCTCAGCCCAAACTGCATATTGCGCCATTGCTGGAAATCCTGTTCGACGTGCATCTGTTCCATCCCATAGAAGAGGACGAAGAACGCAGAAAACGCATACAAGCATTCCTATCATCGGGACAAAAGCCCGCCAACGAATATTCTGGAGAGCAGATTATATATTATAATGTGTTGCTGACCTATCTGACCCAGCTCTTCCGTTACGACCTCCGGCACACCCCCTTCACCATTATCGGCATGGAAACCGAGCGTTCCATGACACTGACCATAGACCACCCCACCGGACCGCTGACCGTACGCACCGGCGGACGCATTGACCGCATTGACATCATGGACGGCAAATGCCGCATAGTGGATTACAAGACGGGCGGAAGCCACAATGAAGACGTATCCAACCTGGACAAGGTGTTCGTTCCCTCGCAGACACGCAACGGCTACTATCTGCAAACCATGCTTTATGCCCTGGCACAGCTTCTGCACGAAGAGCCACAGCATCCCGTTGTTCCTGCGCTCTTCTTCGTTGGAAAAGCGGCGGACGACAAACAATATGACCCCACGCTGAAAATAGGGAAGGCTCCCATTGAGGATTTTTCCGAATATGCCGAAGAGTTCATGGAACGACTGAAGGGAGTGCTTTCCGAACTGTTCAATCCAGAGATTCCCTTCACGCAGACATGCCAAAATGACAATTGCAAATACTGTCCCTACAACATGCTTTGTCATTAAAGGAATCTTCTAAAAAAATGACAAAAACAGCAAAATTGTAAACAAATATAAACGTCTCACAAAGTTTCTTAAACTTTCCGGGAAGATATAATAATGGCACGCATTTTGAAGTTATTATGATGTAACGTCAAAACAGCGAAGCCATGACAAAGACCATTATTGCCACATTGAAGGGAGTCCTTGATTCCTCAATTGCCATTTTGCTTGACACCGCCCATAAAGTGGGCGAGGTTCTTGACATCAGCAACATCACCAAACTGGTGCCCACAGACACGGACTACACCGCGTTCTTCAGGAACTATGTCAATTTCTGCACCAGTAACGGCAGCAAGCAGTTCCGCATCGAATCCATCAACCAGACCCAGGAAGGATTCGAAATCATGGTTTCTCCGGTATAATTTCGTTGCGATATCACTTCATCCCCCTTGCCGCATAGATGCGGTCCTTCGCTTCTGTAATCTTGCTGAACTGGGCAGCTGCCGCATCGCGGGCTGCCTCGCCTTGTTGGGCCACCTTGTCGGGATGGTACTTCAACGCCAGCTTGCGGTAGGCCTTGCGCACCTCATCGTCCGTCGCACTTGATGAAATGCCAAGTGTACGATAGGCTTCGTCCAGACTATTGAATGAAGAATAAGACTGAGAGGAAGAATATGTACCACCCAAAAGTTGGTCAACCAAGTGGGCGCCAAGGCCCAAATAGGTGGCGATGAAGCGCAAAGCCTGAATCTCAACGGGCGCAATAGTAGCATCCACCTTGGCCATCTGTATCAGCACTTGCATCAGTTGGATGCGCTGATGAGAAGGCATATACATGGCCAACATCTGACAACTGATGGCCACATTCCTTTCCCATTGCGCCACCGGCATCGCTTTCTTTTGCTGGAAAATCTGCAGAATAACCTCCTCGCCCCTGCTCTCCTGAGAACCGCCAAACTGTGTCCGCAGGAAATTCCTTACATATTCCATTTCGCTGTGCATGATTCGGCCGTCCGCATGTATGACATGGGCAAACACCGTCATCAGCGCACGCAACAGATCATTTTGCGAAGAGGAAGAGCTGCCGTATGCCCTTTCACTTCCCATCCCGGATTTCCCTTTGAAAAAGGAATAGAGGTAATTGTCTATCACACTGCCAATCCAGTAACCGACAAAAGCATACCAAATGCGGAAGAAAAACGGCCCGCGCTGTATGAATCCCCCTAAAGCCAATACCCACCTGAAGAAACGCATATATTATATATAATGTATATGTAAAGTCTGACAAATCTGCGCAAAGATACGGCATTTTCTCAACATACCGAAACATTGACGCAAAATATGTCCTTTATGAAAAACAAACAACTCCAAAGGACTTACCTAATTCAGCGCATCCAGGGCAAAGCCATAAAAAACTTGTCCGCATTAAGAGAAATTGTTTTTTAGCTTAACTGAAAAAGTTTTTTGTCAACAGTGAAAAGTTCGTTCCATTCCTTGGAACGTATGTTTCATCAGTTGGAACGTACGTTTCATCAGCTGGAACATAACTTTCACCACAGAGAAAAAACTTTTTCACCACTGTGCTACAACAATTTAAGCACTATGTTTCAGGAATGTGACAAGTATGCAGGAAAACAGTCATTGTGAAATGCCGGAAAACGATGCTTTTTTCTGCTGTCCCCGAAAGGGATGCCGCTCGGATATACACAGGCGAACTTGGTATTTAGCCCGCTTAATCGTATCTTTGTCTTGCGCCGAAGGTACTACCGCTCGGAAATATTCAAGTAAACTTGCTATTTCGCTCGCTTAACCGTAACTTTGTCTTGCGCCGAAGGTACTGCCGCTCGGAAATACCCAAGTAAACTTGGTATTTCGCTCGCTTAATCGTACCTTTGTACCATAACACCTACAATATGGTAAGAAAAATACTCTTTCCTCTCCTACTCACCGCCCTGGTGGCATGTACGGAACACGGCGAGTTTGAGCGCAAACTGGCCGTGGCGGACAGTTTGATGGCGGCGGAACCCGATTCCGCCTATCGCATGTTGGATGCCATGAGCGACGAAGCCAGACAGATGCCCCAAGCGAAACGTATGCGCCATCTCCTGCTACGCACGCAGGCACAGCGCCATGCTGGCATAGGCTTCACATCGGACAGCATTTCCAACCTACTGGTCTCGTATTACAACGCGCACGGCACGCCTAACGAACGCATGACAGCACATTATTTAAAGGGATGCTCCTATCTTGAGCTGGGCGACGAGCCGGCAACGTTGCGCTGTTTCAATGAGGCTGTGGGCACGGCCGACACTTCCGCCCTGGGCTGCAATTACGCGCAGATGGGCGACATCTACGGGCAGATTGCCCGCATCTACAACAATCATGCCATGCCGGACAGCGCCTTGCGGGCCTACGGACTGGCGGAACACTATGCTCAAAAGGCCAATGACACCATCAACGTGATAACCATCTGGGGCAACAAGTCAAATGTCCTCATTGATCTGGGACGTATCAGCGAAGCCCTGGAACTGAGGGAAATGGCTGCAGAACGCTTCAAGGCCATGGGCTATTCCAAAAAAGCGGCAAGGGTAAAGGGGCTTTGCATCAAATGGTACATACAGCAAGGCGAGCTGGACAAGGCCAAGGCCGCCATGGACGAATACGAGGCCATTTCGGGCTATTCCCGCATTAAAGACGAGACCAAGAGCGGATGGGAATCCTATTTCCACATCAAGGGAACATATTATCTGGAAACCGGGAAACTTGACTCTGCCAACTATTATTTCAAAAAACTGAAACTGGCCAGCGACACATTATTCAACATACAGACCGCGCAGAAGCTACAGAACGCACAGTCGATGTACAACTATATGCGTCATCAGGAAGTTGCACACAGAAAGGAGTTGGAATCCAAGAACGTACAACTGAGGCTGTACAGAGGGATTGCTTTCATCCTGCTTTTTGCTGCAGTCATGTCCGTCTTTGTGCTGTTGCTGCGCAGACGGATAAGGAGAAACGAACGTCAGTTGGTAGTTGTAAAGCGCGAGAACTCCAGGCTGAACGTACTAATTGGCAATAACAACAGGAAACTGGACGAGCTGAATGGTCTGATTGAGGAAAAAATATCCATCATAACTGCACTCAACGACCAACTGAACCAACAGGCCATAGACCTGAACAGCTATCACAAGCAGGCAGAAACCATACAGCAGCTGAACGAGAGAATTGCGCATTACGAGACAGAAATGATGAACCAGGTTACTGCCAACCTGATGAACCGACTGGCAGAAGAGCCTGCCCTTATTGTCGTTTTCCAAAAACTGAAGGCAAGAAAAGAATATCTTTCCAAGAGCGAATGGACCGATCTGTACAGCACGGCAGAGAAATACTTCCCCGCACTGTGTAACATTAAGACCAATCCGAAGGTCTCCGTCAGCGAGTACCAGATATGCGTACTGACCAGATTGGGACTGCGCATAAACGACATCATCTATCTGACCCAAATCTCCGCAAGTAACATCAGCAACATGCGCAGCCGCATGCTGTCAAAGCTGTTCGGTGAGGAAGGCGGAGCCAAGGATTTTGACATCAGGATAAAGAGTCTCTGAAAATTCGGTCTATAGTTTTCACAAGACTTCACAAAAAACGGCATTATCTGTTTTTGTGAAGTTTTGTGAAAAAACCAAGCCATCAACGTAAACTACTGAAAACCAAACCACATCTCATTTTGTGAAATAATGTGAAAGAAATTTCTTCCCTGCAACGGTGCTTATCTGTAATTTTGCAAGCGACAACAGTTCCGTATAACCTTTAAACAGATGTATTATGAAGAATTTGGTTTTATCACTTGCATTGGCTGCCATGTGCGGTTCATTGCCGGCATTAGCGGAAAATGATGAACGAAGATTCCCCAATGACCATTTGAGCAAGCGTTGGATGGAATACGAACAGAACACAGGCGGAAACCATGTACGTTCCTATTTCTTCAATGACACCGTGTCTGTGGAAGAAATGACAGCCGCTTTCTATAAGTACAAGGACACCCAGTTCAAGAAATCACCTTATGCCTGTGCAGACTCTGTCGTTTATAACGTCATACGCGGGAGCAACCTTTTGCTCTCCTCACCGCTCAGATGCCATGCCGACGAACAACTTCAGGGCATGCGTGGTGTCTGGAGCTGGGGCACTAATCGGTTCACTCTGATGGAACTCCACGACAAAAACGGCAATCCTCAGCCCAGACTATTAAAAAAGGTAAAAGAGAAACTGGCCAAATCGAAAGACTGGCAAGAGGGCGATTTCGTGGCGCTACGGTTTCCTCAACACTATATGGGCTTCATAGTTTCGCCCCGCATCTCGGTGGTGAGCTACAATTCTTCGTCGCGCATGGTGGGAGGGAGCAGCACAGTACGTTGCCATGCCGACTTCTTCTCATACGCATCGTTCTGCAACACATTGGACGGCGACTGGCAAAGCAAAGTGCATAGCGGTGCGGCGCTGTTGGGCAAGTGTCTTACCTTTTACACCAACTTCACATCAGAGGCTACGCCTGAGCGCAGTTTCTCCGTTTTGCTCTATCAAACTCCGGAATCCTCAAATCAGGAAAAGGAATATACCTTAAAACTCCTGCTCCCGGAACAGCCAGACAAAGAAACGGAAAACGCATTCATTTCAATGAAGACGTTTGTGGAAAACCTTAGGCACAACGCCTATAATCCGTTTTACACTGCCGATTTCCGTCTCATGACAGGCCGATACTATCATGTAACCGTAAATAAATGCGGTTGGCTGGTCAAGGACTACATGACATTATAATATTAACAAAAAACTTTTCATTATGTGTAAACTAAAATCCATTCTGAGCGTGCTGCTTACAGTAGGCACATTCTTCCTGACACAGGGAATTGCTGCCCAAGGCAATGTCAGCGTTGAAATGATGAAAGAGCGTTACCGCCTGTACATGAAAGGCGAGACCGTACCTGTTGACTCGGCAGACGAAGTGGTGAATTGCATTTACCATCCCAAAAGAGGATACTCCAATCCGAGAATTGACAAATCCCGCACAAGGAACATTCACTTGCTGAATCTGCGCACAAAAGAATATCCAGACAGAAGGCACTTCTGGTCAATAGTGATTGAACAGAAACGCATTGGAAGGAAATACAATGGAGTTAAAGTGCCCAAAAGCAAGAGACGAAGAACTTGGACACAGCACCACAAGTATTTCTATCTGGACAGCATTGCCGGCATGACCCGCGATGAGATTCCCCAAAGCATAAAGGACAACTATCACAAAAAGGACAGACTCGCTTATCATGCGCCAGCACTCAGCGGCACGTTCTATGGAATCTCTGACCCATTGAATATGTTTGGCTATATAACGGCCCTTTACTTTGTTGATTTACCTCTCGACAAAGGCAAATTCATGCACGGTCGTCTTCTGTCCCGCTGTTTTAGCCACAGAAGTCTGTTGGCCGAAAACACCATGACATTCTGCGAGACTTCAACAGCCTGTCTTCAAGCGCTCATGCGGACTCTCAGCCACGAAATCACAGAAAGGTATAAGGCAGAAGCAAAGGAGATTCTTCCGACGGAGAAGAAATTTGACCTACTCATCTATCAGAACCAGGATTTGACATCAGACGTTGTGCTTCTTTCTGACGAAAAGGATGCCGTTGCCGAACTGGAGACTCTGCAGCACATCATACGCTCCTTGCCGGCAAACTACTTCCCACGGTTTTGGACATTGGACAACCAAGCCCTTCCCGGCTTCTACGTGGAAACCACGCTGAAGAACGGTGAATGGACATTCAGTACAAACCGCTTTGTAAAGCCTTATTAACACCGCATTGGCATTCCATCTGCCGCAGCGACAGGACTGCGGCAAAGCGGAAGGCCATGACCCAGTTTGGGGACGATATCCAGAAATATGGGTGTCCGCCAAACTTGTTTTTATGTCTTACAATGCAGCTATTGACAACAGTCAAGACCCTCTAAGGGTCACAACAACTGTCCAATAAATTATGGGTTGATAAAAGGGCCAAATATTCTTATCAGACACGAATAGTTAAACATATAAATCAAAAACACATGAAGACAAAAACACTCCTCTCCATCTGTGTCATGGGTCTGCTTACACCCTGCACTCATGCGCAAACCATGTTTCAAGTTAATGAAGATTTCCTATGTCCCCATATAGAGAAGAATGTTGGAGATCTGAATCATCAGAATGAATCCCTATCTGACATAAAATTCAATAAAAAAAGTGAAAAAATTAGTGAAATTATCATTTCAGACAGATACAAAAGATATGTTTCCGATGAGGTGATTCCCTTAAGTGAGGTGCAGAATTATTTCTGCGCCAAACTTGACAACCGTCCTCTTTTGTATATGGTAAATAAGTTCTTCATTACAAAAAATATTGAGCGGTATAAAATAGACAAGAAGTTCATATATAAAGTGGAAGCCCTACACTCGGAAGACATTCATCCGCTGAAAAACATTATACAAAAGCCATTTACCATCATACGCATCTTCACGAAGACCCACCACAATTGGCACCCTCATAATGCGAGCATCAGGGAAACAGATTCTATTTATCTTCATCACAAGAAGGAACTCAACCACCAGTTGGAATTTCTCACTGACATAGAGTTCAACAACCCCAAGAATGGCCTATGGTGCTATATGTATGAAAATGAATATCTCGGTCCTCAAGGCGCTGTTTGTTTTGACAGAAAGGATAGCGAGCAAAAGAGTCTTTCATATCCTTTTACCATAAAGGGTCTGGGAATACAAGTTACAACAGATTGGGAGACACAGCCTGATAAATACAAGATTGGCGAGAATCCGATATTAGGTTTTATCAACTATACTTCCAAAACTAAAAAAGAACTTCTGTCGTTAGATGAAATTAAAAACCGATATTGCGGTCAAGTTAAGGACAAAAACGTGATTTATATGATAAACAAGTTTTTCATCACGAATAATGTCAACTCCTACAAGATAGACAAGGATTTTATCTACAAAGTGGAAAACCTACCAGGAAAGGATTTCCCTGCGTTAAAAGGATTGGTCAAACCACAATTCACCATTATCCGTATCTTCACAAAGACACGGCACAACTGGCATTCCATTCCAGTCGGTAAATAGTCATACAAAAGAGAAAGGGAAATGACCCACAGCCTTACATAAAGTAGGGTGTCCCTATATAGAACCTGCAAAATTAAAAAATCCCCCTCCAGAGACCGGTGGGGGATTCCGCAAAAAATGTACATTACACACAACATTTCATAGTCAAGGCTAAATTTCTGTCGGAATGGTACCGTATGTCAAAAAACTTCTTCTTTCTGGTGCAAAGATACGGACAAACACGGAGGTGAGGTAAGGATTTCTCCCATTTGGGAATAGGATTTCCCTATTGTAGTGGGGATTTACCCACGGAATATTTGTGGAATAGCGGGTTTTTGGCTACCTTTGGCATGAAAATAACGTTATTTTACTGTTTCCGTATGAAAAAGAGGTTTTCCTTGTCTGTTTTCGTATGGGCTATGATGTTGTTTTGTCAACATTCATTTGCCCAAGAATTGATTGATGGTACATACCACATCAAGAGTGTTGAGGATTTAAAGGCTTTTGCCACAAAGGTCAACAATGGAGAGAACACCGCCAATGCCATCCTCGCCTGCGACCTTGATCTGAACAACATTCCCCACACACCCATCGGCACCAATGACGCACCGTACATGGGTCATTTTGATGGCGGAACCCACTCCATCAGCAACATTTTCATTTACAACACATCTCAGCCCCAACAAGGATTCTTCGGCACCATTGGCGGAGGATGTCTCATTGAGAACTTGATTATTGAATCGGGCCGTATACAAGGCGACAAGGCATGTGCCGGTCTGGTTGGAGCCTGCCGTGGCAACGCCGGTTCTTTCATCAAGATTGTAAACTGCGGAAACAACGCCAGAGTGACGTGCCGTGCCGAAAACGCAGCCGGAATATTGGGTTGCAACTATGACGGACACACCACAGTGCGTATCATCAACTGCTATAACACCGGTATCATCCAAGGCGGCAAGGAGAGTGCGGCCATCAGCGGATGGATGGGAAGCGCCCCGGGCAGCATTCTGGAAAACTGCTACAACTCCGGCAAGGTATCGGGCATGGACAACGGCAAGAACCTGTGCCGCAGCGGTGATGACAAAACGACCATCAGCAATTGTTATGATGTTGCCATAGGCATAACCAAAAAGCAAGGAGACAAATCGTTGAAACAGGCCGACAAGAAAAGTGGAAAGCTTTGCTATCTGTTGGGCGCAACCTTCACTCAAAACCTGGGAGAGGACGACCTTCCCACCTTCGGCCACAAAGCCGTTGCACACGTTACGGGCGATTTGTACGTTAACGAAGGAGACACCGTCAGCGTGCTGGAGCTGAAGGACGGAGAAACCCAACTTTCACTGAACAAAGAATGTGTTTTGGACAGCATTTCCTATACCCGTGAGTTTACTGAAGGAGGCGTTTGGGAGCCTTTGTTCGTTCCCTTTGACAGCAAGACAGAAGACTGGAAAGGGATGACCATTGCCAAACTGTATGACATACGACAGTCTGGCAATGCGGATCAGCAGAACGAAATAGAGTTCGTGGTGCTGAAGGAGGGCGAAACGGTCAAGCAAAATACACCTTACATCATTATGGCCAAAGAAGCCGGCACATATACCATCGAAACCAGCAAGCCCACCGTGTTCAACCCCAACACTAAACCCGTCTGGTGCGCCAACACCGAAATGACATTCTATCTGAAAGGCAACTACCAATCCACCAAGATAGCGCCTAATACATACGCCATCCTTGAAGGAGAAAGCGTGATGCCCACTGAAACAGAGACAACAATCAAGCCCATGCGCTGGTTCCTCTCTGCCGAAGCGAAATCACCCTACATAACCGCCCAAGTCCCCGCTCTGAAACTGAAAGTTTATGCCAATGATGTAACCAGCATCCAGAGCACCCCCTCGGAAACAAAGGCAACCGGTGCATGGTATGGCCTTGACGGCAAGACCGTGGACAAGCCGCAAAAAGGCATCTTTGTAAAGAACGGCAAGAAATACCTCTGCAAATAAGTTCTAAACAAATTGTTTTACGGACAAGACATATACATTATTATATAATATATAAACCCGACAGAAACGATGAGAAGAATATATACAGCCATTTGGAGCATAATACTCCTTAGCGTTCTAAGTTTTCATGCCGAAGCACGGCAGTTGAATCTGGAAGAGGCTTTGGCAAGAGTCAGCCAGGACCATCCCGCAAAAGCCAGAAAGTTTTCGGCTGCAAACCTGAAACTTGCCTACACCAGCAGTGTGGGCGCAACCAACTGTTTTTATGTGGTGAACAAAGGAGACAAGCAGGGATTCATGATTCTGGGCGCAGACGACTGTGCGCCAGCCGTCCTTGGCTATGTGGACAACGGAGACTTCGACCCCTCCAAGATGCCAGCCAACCTGGCATATTTCCTTGACCGCTACACCCAACAGATAGTTTCCGCCACACGGATGAACCGCAAGATGTCCAAGGCCAGCATTGAAGGAAGAGCATACATCCCCACCATTGTACAAGCCCGCTGGAACCAGGGCGAACCTTATAACCGTCTTTGCACAGACTACAAGGTGCTGAAAGACCCCACCGTAACCGGTTGTGTGGCAACCGCCATTTCCCAGATTATGCGCCATTACGAATGGCCTGTACGCGGAACCGGCTCACACACTTACAGCACTTCATGCGAAATTGACGGTGTCAAGTACACCGCCAATCCCTCTGCCAACTTTGACGTAGAGTATCAGTGGGACAAGATGTTATATGACTACAACAACGGCTATACTGACGAAGAAGGAGATGCTGTGGCATTGCTGATGCGTCATGTGGGCGTAGCCTGCAACATGGGCTATAGTCCTGGCGGTTCCGGAGCCGGAGTAGACACTCCCATCTATGCGTTGACAACCCATTTTGGGTATGACAAGAACATGCGCATCTATCATTTGGGAGACTATACGGACGAGAATTTTGCCACCCTGCTTTATGACGAGCTTACCACAGGACGTCCCATCTATGCAGCCGGAAACGGACATGCCTTCATCTGCGACGGATACGACGGTGAAGGTTATTTCCACTGGAACTGGGGTTGGGGCGGCAGCATGGACGGCTACTTCATGCTTGCCGGCACCGATGCTGTGGGTGGTTACCGAGACGGACTGTGCGCCATTGTCGGCATCCAGCCTGACCAAGGCAACGAAGCGCCCACTGTGATGGGACTGTCTGACTATAAACTGTCCGTCAACACCATTACTGATTACAGCCAGCCCATCCTTTTCGACGGTTTCATGGCAAACCGATCCAAGAAAAAAATATGGGTGATGTACGCCTTCAAGTTTGAGAACGAAACTGGCTCATACATCGTGCCCGGCAGATGTGCGGAACTGGATCACAACTATGGTCTCACCGCATTTGATTTCCGCTGTCAAACCGTACCCAACGGCACCTATAAGGTCTACCCCATCTACCGAGACATGGAAAACGGTGAATGGCACTATCCCTCCACCAATCCGAAAGACGGCACTCCCACCATTAAGGTCGATGTGCCCGTGAGCTACATTTACAATGCACAAGATCTTGTCGCCTACAGGGAGCAGGTGGAAAAAGGCATCAACGGATGCGCCATCATCATGAATGACATTGACATGAGCGAAGTCTGTGGCCAGGCAAAGGGGAACTGGACTCCAATCGGAAGTACGGCCGCTCCTTTCAAGGGAAGAGTCATTGGCAACGGACATGTCATCAGCAATCTGTACATCAGAAACACCAAGCCATACCAAGGTCTTTTCGGTGCCATTGGCGACGGAGCATACATTACCGGCATCACCTTGGACAATACTTGTAACATACGAGGTGGAAGTTATGTGGGCGGCATTGCCGGCGGAAGCAATATCGGTGGTTTTGTCACCATTACCAATTGCGGCAACGAAGGCACAATATATGCAACCCAGCAGAACGGTGGCGGTATCATTGGATGCAGCAACGGTTCACATGCCACCTTTATCATTAAGGATTGCTACAACACCGGTGTCATTAGCGGAAATCTTGAAAACGGAGCCATTTCTGGTTGGGCGGGCAACAACGCCACCATTGAGAACTGCTACAACACTGCCCGTGTAGGCGGCAATGACGGTAAAAGTTCGTTTGTGCGCAGCGGCAGCAAAATCCGTCTTGTCAATTGCTATCAGCGCAACACCATCACTCCCCGCCAGAAAGGTGTGGAAGCTATAAAAATCTCCGTCATTAACAGCGGTGAACTGGCATACCGTCTGAACGAGAACGGAACATTGGACAACTGGTTCCAGAATCTTGACACCACACAAGTGGCTGACGAGCACCCTGTTGTATGCAAGGGACATCCGTGGGTATATGCTTGCACTGACAGCACATACGGCAACACACCCAAGGACTTGCGCATTGTCTCTGACGGAGAAGTATACGAGCAGGAGAACGATGTTTACTGCAGTCAGGTAAAATACAACCGCACTTTTGAGCAAACAGAGGCATGGGAACCATTGTTCGTACCTTTCCCCTCTACCGTCGGCGAATGGGGCAGCACTGTCCACATGGCCAAAATACGTGGCATACACCATTATGATGACAATGCAGACGGCATAATGGACCGTTTGGAGTTGGATGCCGTCACATTGAACGAGACGGACTCTATCCTTCCCAACACTCCTTATCTGGTGCGTTCAGACATGGCAGAAGAAATCGGGCTTACACTGCACCGCAGCCGTCTGATGAGCAGCATTGACCCAACTCCCACTTGGTGTGCCAACACACAAGTGAAATTCAATCTGCAGGGAGTATATGCTCCATACGCCACCCAGCCCACCGATTTTGTGTGGGAGGGCAATATGCTTACCAACAATTCTGCCCAGACAATCCTACCCCAACGTTGGTATATGTACACAGGACAACATGACACCGGCGCAAGCCAGGTCAAGCAGATTTCACTGACGATTGACGGAAGAACGGCAACGGGCATCAGTGCCGTCAAGACAAGCGCGAACAAGCAGAATACATATTACGACCTGATGGGACGTCCTGTCACACAACCGAAGGACGGAATCATCATCAAGCAAGGCCGCAAGGCACTCTATTGATACACACAAGCTTACATGCATATCGTCATTGTAGGAGCCGGGGCGGCCGGATGCTTTGCCGCCATTGCCTTGAAGCGTGAGTGCCCTTGGGCAGAAGTCACGTTGTTGGAACGCGGCATACGACCGCTTGCCAAAGTGGCCATAACAGGAGGCGGCCGCTGTAACCTGACCAATTCCTTCAAACAGGTAAAAAGTCTGGAACAGGTTTATCCGCGCGGCCACAGACTTATGAAAAGGCTCTTCCACCGCTTCTCCCACAAAGATGTGTATGAATGGTTCCAAAACGAAGGAGTCAAACTGGTCACACAACCAGACGAATGCGTCTTTCCCCGTTCACAGCAGGCCATGGAAATTGTCCACACCCTGACAGAGCGGATTAACCGACTGGGTGTCAAACTATATACCCGATGTAGGGTGCAGGCTATAGAGCCATGTGAAAGCGGCTTCATCGTCCGGACTGCGGACAACTCGTATAAGGCAGACAAGGTGCTTGTTGCCACAGGCGGATGGCCGAAAGCCGCAAGTGAAAGTCCGATTACAGGCATATCACTACAAACCAACTTGCCTGTGCCCAGCCTTTTCTCGCTTGCCCTGGATGCCAGTACGCTAACAGAAAGAATGGGGTTGGTAGTAGAGGATGCGGTTGTCACTCTGCCCGGCACAAAATTCCAGGCAAAAGGCCCGCTACTCATCACACACTGGGGCGTGAGCGGTCCGGCCATACTCCGTCTCTCCTCTTATGCCGCACGCCATCTTGCCGAAAAGGGTTATAAAGGAACGCTCAGCATCCGCTGGACAGGAGAACTTCCACATGACCAAGTAAAGGAAATGTTGGAAGAAACGGCTGCCACACACAAGCAGAAACAACTTTCCGGCATCCATCCTTTCGGCCTGCAAGCAAGGCTCTGGACACATCTTTTGCAACGAACCGGGCTGCACGAAAGCCTGCGCTGGAGCGACTTGCAGGGGAAAGCCTTGCACAAACTTATCAACACACTGACAAATGACTGCTACAATATCACCGGCAAGAACCGTTTCAAAGATGAGTTCGTAACCTGTGGCGGCATCGCTTTGGATGAGCTTGATTCCTCCACATTGGAAGCCAAACGCTATCCCGGCCTTTATTTCGCCGGTGAAGTGACCGATACGGACGCCGTTACCGGCGGCTTCAATCTGCAAGCGGCTTGGACAATGGGTTATGTGGCGGCACAAAGCATTGCCGAGAAACTCAAACAGGCAAAACAATAAAATATACAGATATATGAGAATGCAAAAACTCCTTTCACTGTTGGCAACCTTATTTATTGTGATGCACATAGGGACAGCCAACGCCCAAATGCAACAGGCATCTCCAGTGGATAACGGGAAAGCACTGGTCAATCCTTTCATGGGGTGGCAGCTCTACTACTACTCAAACGTGCTGGACAATTACGGGTCTCAGCTCGACCCAGAGGACACCGTAGACGAGTTTCCCGGCATCGGTGTGGTTTTCCTACGTCTGCCCTGGAGTTTCATTGAGACAGAGAAAGGTGTTTTCAACTGGGAAATCATCGACTCTCCCGCCCAACGCTGGATAGAAAAAGGCAAGCAAGTGGCACTCTGTATCTCCGCCACCGAAAACTGGACCCAACAGGGCACTCCGCAATGGGTCTTCGATGAGGGAGCAAAATACTACGAGGTGGAAGGTTACAAGGAAGTGGAATATGACGATCCCGTATACCAGAAAGCTGTAGACCACTTTGTAAAGCACTTGGCCGCCCGTTACGACGGCAATCCGCGCATGGCCTATATCGCCATCGGTCATTTCGGCATGTGGGGAGAAGGACATACTGAAATCAGCACCCCCATTCACGGAAAGAAGTGGGGAGACAAGACCAAGAAGAAAATAATTGACATTTACCGCAAGCACTTCAAACACACACAACTGATTCTTTCAGATGACTATGCCGGGCATGACAACCGCGTTGCCAACGCGCCCATTACCGACTATGCCTTCAAGAAGGGCATTTCATTGTGGGACTGCAGCATTCTTGTGCAACCCCGTCCACGCCATTGGTATCATGCAGAGATGGCACAACAGTTCTGGCCCAGCATGCCGGTTGTTCTGGAACACGAGCATTATCAAGGCTCTATCCTCCGCGGTGCGTGGGACAAGGAATTACTATTACAGGCTGTGGAAGACTACCATGCGTCATACATGAGCATACATTGCTGGCCCCGTCTGGTGCTTGAAGAGAACCGCGACATCATAGAGCGGATCAACCGCCGCATGGGATACCGCATACAACTGGCATCGGCACAATGGCCCAAGACCATACGTCGTAACGAGCCGTTCACCATCCAGTCCATGTGGCGCAACGAAGGCGTGGCTCCTTGCTACATGGGTGGTCATCCCTGCTTCACCATAAAGAATAAGAAGGGTGGAATTGTGGCTGTCCTTGTGGACGACACATTTAATGTCAAAGACCTTTCCGTTGACAAACCCGGCAAAGCTGCAGCCATGAAACAGGAAAAGAAATTCTGCGTGGCACAACGCTTCGTCAATCCCAAAGGCAACTTTGGACGCGTTTGCCCCACAGGCGAGTTTGAGATATATTTCTCTGTCGGCTCCATTGACGGCACACCGGGAATTGCCCTGCCATACGACGGGGACGACGGCCACAGGCGCTACCTCTTGGGAAACATCACCATAAGCGAATAAAAATCAAAACAGTAATATAATTTAAAAAGATTGATTATGAAGAATTCATTCAAAACAATGCTGCATGCACTGATGGTGCTGGCTGCATTTGTATTTGTCGGCTGTACGCAAGGCAAATACAGCTACGAGACCGTACCCAACGACCCGTTGAAGGCGCGTATCTACACGCTTGACAACGGTTTGAAAGTGTACATGACCGTCAATGACGAGGAGCCCCGTATCCAAACCTACATCGCCGTGCGTGTGGGTGGAAAGAACGACCCCGCAGAGACCACTGGTCTGGCACACTACTTTGAGCACTTGATGTTCAAGGGTACCGAAAAGTTCGGCACACAGAACTTTGAACAGGAAAAGCCTTTGCTCGACGAGATTGAAAAGCAGTTTGAAGTGTATCGCAAGACAACAGATGATGCAGAGCGCAAGGCCATCTACAAGGTAATAGACAGTCTGAGCTACGAGGCTTCAAAGATCAGCATTCCCAACGAGTACGACAAGCTGATGTCTGCCATCGGAGCCAACGGAACAAACGCCTACACCAGCTACGATGTCACTTGCTATACCGAGGACATCCCCAGCAACCAGATTGAAAACTGGGCAAAGATTCAGGCAGACCGTTTCCAAAACGCCACCATCCGCGGATTCCACACCGAGTTGGAGACCGTATATGAGGAGAAGAACATGTCCCTGACCAACGACATCCGCAAGGTGCTGGAAAAGATCAACAACGTACTTTTCCCCAACCACCCCTACGGAACACAAACCGTTCTGGGCACACAGGAACACTTGAAGAACCCCTCCATCACCAACATCAAGAACTATCACAAGACCTGGTATGTACCCAACAATATGGCCATCTGTCTGAGCGGTGATTTCAACCCCGATGAGATGATTGCCATCATTGACAAGTACTTCGGTGGCATGCAGCCCAATCCCAACCTGCCCAAGCTGGAGTTCCCCGAAGAGAAACCCATCACAGAACCCATCGTTGCCGAAGTGGTTGGCCGCGAAGCCGAATTGGTATTCCTGTCATGGCGTTTCCCCGGAGCAGCACATCCCGATGGAGAAAAACTTGAGCTGCTTTCTCAGATTCTGTTCAACGGAACCGCCGGTTTGTTCGACCTGAACCTGATTCAGCAGCAAAAGGTTCTGTACGGTTTGTGTACTCCCTTCAGCATGGCAGACTACAGCGCCTTCATCATCTACGGTGCTCCCAAGCAAGGACAGACACTTGAAGAGGTTAAAGACCTTTTCTTTGCTGAGTTGAAGAATCTGCGCGAGGGCAACTTCGACGAAGGACTGTTGGAAGGCATCCTCAACACTTACCGCCGCTCACAGCAATCGCAGTTGGAAAGCAATGACTCACGTGCCGACATGTTTGTGAATTCATTCGTTAACGGCAGCAACTGGGCCGACGAGGTAGGACGCATGGACCGCCTTGCCAAGATAACCAAGCAGGACATTGTGGACTTTGCCAACAAATACCTCAACGAAAACAACTGTGCCATCATCTACAAGCGCCAGGGTGTTGATCCCAATGAAATGAAGATTGACAAGCCTCAGATTACCCCCATCTTCATGAACCGCGATACCGCAAGCACCTTCCTTACCGAAATTCAGCAGACTTCTGTGGCACCCATCGAGCCCAAGTTCCTGGATTATGACAAGGACATCGTGAAGTTGCAGACAGCCTCAGGCGTGCCCGTTCTCTACACCCCCAACACCACCAACCAGCTGTTCGAACTGACCTATCTCTTTGATATGGGTAACTACAACGACAAGATGTTGGGCATCGCTGCCGGTTACATGGAGTATCTGGGTACCAGCGACATGACACCCGAACAGGTGAAGAGTGAGTTCTTCCGCATGGGATGCAGTTTCAACGTGAAGCCCGGTTCAGAGCGCACATACGTTTCCATCAGCGGTTTGGCAGAGAATATGCCCAAGGCCATCGCATTGTTTGAGAAACTGATGGCTGACGCACAGGCAAATGCCCCTGCATACACCAACCTCGTGGGCGACATTCTGAAGAGCCGCATTGACGCCAAGGCCAACCAAGGCACAAACTTCTCACAACTCCGCCAGTATGTGACCTGGGGCCCCGAAATCAAGAAGACCATTCCCTCAGCAGAGGAATTGCAGACAGCCAATCCCCAGGAACTGGTAGAGCGCATCCACAACATCTTCGGTTACAAGCACCGCATCCTCTACTATGGTCCTGCCACAGAGAAGGAACTGATTGCTTTGCTCGATAAGGAGCACCGCACCCCCAAAACGCTGAAGGATATCCCCGCCGGAGTGGAGCTGAAGCAGGCCAACACCGATGAGACAAAGATCTTCATCGCTCCTTACGACGCCAAGCAGATCTACATGTCTCAGTTCTCACACCGTGACGAAAAGTATGACATCAACATCGAACCCACCCGTCAGATGTACTCAGAATACTTCAGCGGCGGCATGAACTCAATCGTATTCCAGGAAATGCGCGAAAGCCGCGGTCTGGCCTACACCGCCTACGCCGGCCTTTCCGCTCCCTCTTTTGTGAAGTACGACTATACATTCATGAGCTATATTGCCACCCAGAACGACAAGATGATGGATGCCATCAAGGCATTTAACGAGATTATCAACGAGATGCCCCAGAGCGAACCTGCATTCAAACTGGCCAAGGAAGCCATCATTGCCCGTCTCCGCACCGAGCGTGTAAACAAGAGCAGCATCCTGTGGAACTATGTCAATGCGCAGGACATGAACCGTACAGAAGATATCCGCAAGCTTCTTTATGAAAAGATTCAGGCCATGACGCTGCAGGATGTCATCAAGTTCCAGCAGGAATGGGTCAAGGGACGCACCTATCATTATGGTATCCTCGGCAAGAAGGAAGATCTTGACATGGAAGCCCTGAAGAAGATGGGAACCGTTGTAGAACTGACAACCGAAGACATTTTCGGCTATTAATAAACAATTTAATAATTGGGCGGTTTACGGTCAACGCATTCCGTAAACCGCCCAAAATCTAATCTGACATGAAAATACAATCATTGACAAAGAAATGTATGGCAGCTTTGGTCATGGCACTTGCTGTTTCCAGCTGTTCAGAACCTATCGCCGACTTGCGTGAAGTCGACACCTTTGCCCAGGCCAAACCTGTATGGGCAGAAGGCAGAGAGACAGAGAAGAACCTGACACTGCACTTCAGAGAACAATTCAATTCCTATTTCGCCTCAACCGCCTATGTCAAACTGACCGCCTCTTGCGACTACCGGCTCAAGGTTAACGGTGAGTTCGTGGCGCATGGCCCTAGTGTGGCGGCACACGATTTCTACCGCATCGACTGTTACGACATCAAGCCCTATCTGAAGTTTGGCACAAACATCGTGGCACTGGAAGTGGCCGGATACAACGATGACAATTACTATCTGCTGAACCAGCCTTCCTTCCTGCAAGCCGAGGTGGAGGTAAACGGCAAAGTGGTGGCTGCCACCGGAAAGGACTTCACCGCCTACGACCTGAAACAGCGCAGACAGGATGTCCGCGAGTTCAGTTTCCAGCGTCCCTACATAGAACATTATGTACTGGACCCCGCTTATGAAGAGTGGGCTGTAAAGAAAGATTGGGCAGAATCCGAGCCGGTCAAGCTGGCAGAACAGGAGACCAAGCAGCTGCTCAGCCGCCATGTGCCCTATCCCGACTATACGGTTCACCAGGCAGAACAGATAGCCGACAACTTGTATAGCTTCAAGTGCAACAGTTCCGGTTTCCTGGGCATTCAACTTCAGGTTGCCGAACCCACCAGCCTTCGCCTGGGCTTCGACGAGATTCTTAGCGGCGAACGCGTCAACCCCGGACGCATGGGATGCTATGCCTATATCACCTATGAACTGCAACCCGGCACCTACACGTTGGAGTCTTTCGAACCATACACCATGAAGTTCATGGAAGTGTATGTGGACAAGGGCAGTTGCCAGGTGGAGCGCGTCTACATGCGAGACTACTGCGGTTCTGACGTAAAGCGTGCCACCTTCCAGTGTGACAATGAAGAGACCAACGAACTGTTCGAGGCTGCCCGCGAGACTCACCGTCAGAATGCTGTGGACATCTTCATGGACTGCCCCTCCCGCGAACGTGCCGGATGGCTCTGCGACAGCTATTTCTCCAGTCGTGTAGCCTTTGACTTTTCCGGTCATACACGCATAGAGAAGAACTTCCTGGAGAATTTCCTCCTGCCCAAGGCGTTCAAGCACATTGACAAGGGAATGCTGCCTATGTGCTATCCCAGCGACCATCCCAACCAAAACCATATCCCCAACTGGGCCATGTGGTTTGTACTGGAACTGGAAGAATACCTTCACCGTAGCGGCGACCGCGAATTGGTAGACCGTGCCAAGACACGCGTCTATGAACTGGTGGACTACTTCAAACCCTTCCTCAATGAAGACGGTTTGCTGGAGAAGCTCAGCCGATGGGTATTCGTGGAATGGTCTGCAGCCAACAGTCTGGTACAGGATGTGAACTACCCCAGCAATATGCTTTATGCCAAAATGCTTGAGGTAATTGGCCGCCTTTATGACGACCAGGCACTGACCCAACAGGCGGCACAGGTAAGAAAAGCCATTGTGGAACAGTCCTATGACGGAGAATTCTTTGTGGACAACGCTGTGCGTGGCAAGGGCGGCAAACTCGAAGTTACCCGCAACCGCACCGAAACCTGCCAGTACTATGCCTTCTATCTGGGCACAGCCACTCCCCAAAGCCATCCCGAACTGTGGGCAAAGATGATGAACGAGTTCGGCCCCGTGCGCCAGACCTCAAAGGCATATCCCGAGATCCATCCTTCTAACGCCTTCATCGGCAACTATCTGCGCATGGAACTGCTCTCAAGCGAAGGCCGAAGCAAGCAGATTTTGGAGGAGAACCAGTCATACTATCTGCCTATGGCACGCCAGACCGGCACGCTGTGGGAGAACATGACCACCTCTGCCAGCTGCAACCACGGATTTGCCGCCCACATGGCCCGTGTGCTCTATCGCGATGTTTTGGGCGTATATGACATCTCACCCACCGAGAAGAAGGTGACGCTCCGCTTCACCGACTGTGGTCTGAAGCATTGCAAGGGTTCCATCCCCGTTGGCAATGAATCCGTAGATGTGGAATGGACCATGCAGGACGGCCAGATGGATGTCAGCCTCAAACTGCCCCAAGGCTATACCTATGAGCACACCTCACCGGGTCTCAGCAGCTGCACCATTACGACAAAGAATGATTAAACGGGAAAAAACTTTACACAAAAACCGGGCAAAAATAACACTTAAGTGTTTCTTCCGTAACAGTTAAGTGTTTCCGCAAAAAGACTTAAGTGAAAATCCAGTAACACTTAAGTCTTTTTTTCGTTTGTTTTCAGAGGTAATTTTGCGGATTTGCATTCGGTTGATTATAAGAAGGTTGAATGTTTCCGCATTTTCGTATCTCACCCCCAAATCCCTTTTTCATGTTTTTTGACAAATATGGTGAATGGCACACAGATGACACAGATACGACAGATTTTTGAGTTATGAGCAATGAGTAGTGAGTGATGAGCGGTGAGTGATGAGCGGTGAGTTTTTCCGACAGAAGAACCAAAAGAAAAATAGGTCCTTTTGTTCCTCTGTCAAAAAATTAAATCTGCGGTAATCTGTCGCATCTGTGTCATCTGCGTGCCATTATTAAACGGTGAGCGGTGAAGAGGTAGGGACGTCTGCGTGCAGCGTCCGAGGTTTTTACTCACGCAAATCACGCCAATCCCACCAAAGGCATAAAGTAATATTTTGCGAGATTCGTGGGATTCGCGTGAGATTATAACTCTCGCGTTCTCTTCGGGCGCTGCACACAGACGTCCCTACTCCCTCGTTCCTCTGTTACGGCGAATATGTTATTCGCTGTTTTTGAGTATAAGGGTCTGTGACCCGACAACAGAAAAATGTTCTTTTGTTCTTTTGTCGAAAAAACTCACCGCTCATCACTCACTACTCATTGCTCAAAAGCCGTTTCCGATCCCCGTCTTTGCAGACGGCGGATGTGTGAGGGACGCTTGAATACCACGGGTTCAAGAACCCGCGGCTATTCGCCCTTTCGGGCATCGCGTCCTTCAGACGCCACTACTTATTTACTGAAAAGAAAAAACGTCTGAAAGACGGGAACATGAATAGCCGGGGGCTTTCAAGCCTCCGGTTTATAATGTCCGTATATAAATGGCGTCTGAAAGACGGGAACCGGCAACGGAGATTATTCAAACGATATTCGTTAAACGCTCATTGCTCACAACTCATTGGTCAAAATCTGTGATCATCCGTCGCATCCGTGTCATCTGTGTGCCAATCGCTACCCCCTACCCACTCACCACTCAATGTCAAACATTTTTACTTTTTCCCGCGAACCATACATTGGTGTCAAAATGAACAAAAACCACTCGAAATAGTTCAAAAACAAACCTAAAAGGCCGTCCTATTTTGCCCTACTGCGAAATTTTGATTTTCCAACTGAGAAAAAATAATTTTCCAACAGGGAAATAAAAATTTTCCAACTGGGCATTTTCGACTTTCCAGCTGGATTTCCTATAAATTCTCAATTTGTCAAAGTTTTTCATCCGATGTAAGATTTGCCGACAACCTATGCCACTCTGATAAAATCATGTCCACATCCTTAACGATTGGATAAGCCACAAAACAAAAGAAGACCGAAAACTCAATGAGGTTGTAACCAGGCACACTTGGATGATACAACCCGTCAGTATCTCCCGTAAGAACTGCTGGCGGATTGCTTTTTATTGCAGAGAATCAATTTTACGAACTATAATAACATAATTGTTGGTCATTTATTCCATCAAATAAAGAAATCTTATTATATTTGCAAGCGAAATCACTTGTAATATCCAAAAACAAGTAAATACGCTTGCAATAACAGGAAACAAGTTAATTCACTTGTAAAATGAGAAATATGTATGCAACAATAATGCCCAAAATGAAGTTATTCCAGGGGAAAGCAAACGAAATGATTTGTGGATATTTCTCACTGACCAAATTGTGCATATTGCCATAATCGTCGTGGGTGCATACATTTGGTTTTCAGCATACAGCAAATGGAATAACGATTGGCGGAACCCTGAATGTTTACAGGAATTTATCATAAATCATCCTCTAAGGTTAAAGACTATGGTAGGTTTATTGTTGGCATTAAAACCTGCAAACATATTGATATTGCTTATTCTTGAAACGTGCAAAGTCAATATAAACCCTAGAAAAAATGATGAACACGGAAATTTCCATTCAGGAGAATTGATCGGTTGGTTGGAACGTGGACTTATACTTGTATTTGTTATAATGTCTCAATATGAGGCCATCGGTTTTTTAATTGCGGCAAAGTCTATTCTTCGTTTTAGCGAAGCATCTAAAGGTGATGAAAAGTCTGAATATGTATTGACTGGTACTTTGCTTTCACTGGCAACAGCTCTGTGCTTAGGTATCCTTGTCCTAAAAATGCAATTATAAAAATCAGCATTCCTACCAATTGGAAGAATGAACTACTTTGGAGCTAAACAGTGTGCCTGTCAGGGATGAGCCTGTCTATGGGTAGTGTTCCGTTTAAATCCATCGCAAACATCATTGACGAATTGAGCAGATTGCCAAGGTCAAGGTTTTCCGATTGAGTATTGAATAATTCCGTAAACGCAGGGATAGAGACATCTGGCCGGTTTAGTCTGTTACCGATAAGGCAACGAGAAAATATTTCTAGGAACTCACTGATTGAATCTTTAGGTTCTGTTTGATATAATAAATCTAACGCAAACCAATTGGAATTATTCATTGCCTCTGCAATTTTTCATCAGTGCTTTGGCTATAACTAAATGAAAAACAACCTAAACCTAAGCATAGTATAAAAATGAGTCTTTTCATAACCAGTTGTATTATTAAATTTACAAAATTTTACGTGCTTTATAATGAAGTAGAACAAGACCAATAGCAACACCCAATAAGAAAGTGATAATTGAACCTTCAAATCCATTATCTCCCCCTGTTAAGATATAAGGCCCAGTTATCTTTGGAATTATAACACACGCATCCTGCGATATTCCGGAAACCCCAACCCCGAAAATCGGGCCTAAGAATAAGTTCCATGCCCAATGTATTCCAATTGGAACCCATAGATTATTCCGTAATGTATATGCTGCTGCTAACATGAGTCCGGCTTCAACAGATATAGCCATAGTTGTCCAAAAATCAACGGAGGTTAGGTGGATGAGTCCAAATGTTAGCGAAGATATGATAAAAGCAGGTATGCTACTGAATCTATCGTTAATCATTCTGAACAAGAGACCTCGGAAAATAATTTCTTCGCTAACCGCTACTATTGATAACATCGCAAAATTCAAGATAAGATCTATCCAATCGATAGTTATCGCCTCAATTCTATAAACTCCGAACAGAGCTAATATGCCTACGGCACAAACTATGAACAGTCCACCTATTGTAAAGCCTAACAGTAGATCAGGTAAAGATGTTTTAAGTTTCAGTTCACACGGCGTTCTTTTTTCAAAAACTTTTATATAGAGTGCATATAATTCTAGTACTACAAAACTTCCTAAAAAAAGAAGAACTGTTTTTCCAATCCAAGAATTGCTAAGGGTACCAACTATTGGAACTATTTGCGACAGGAATAGAAAAAATAATGGTCCTAAGATAATCAGCGTTATCCATTTCCATAACGGCATCGTTTGTTTCATATTCGTTTTTATTTGACAAGTTCAGCCTTGATAAAATATTTAGTAATATCCTCATCGGAATCATACCAATGAATAAGTGCTATGCGTGAGCGGTCTGTTTGCCAAATATATAGTGGAGTTTCCCTTTTTTCAGTATCAGTAAATAGTTTGCCATATTGTTCTTGTACTCCAGATTCGCCACCATACAATGGCTCCTTGTAAAGTTTGTAAAGATATTCATAGAGCCACTCCAAAGTATCATCGGCAGGTTTGCTCAACGACACTTTCACGATAGGCGTTCCGTCTAAAATATAATGTGAACTCACAAATTCATGCTTCTCATCAACAAAGTTGATGTACGCAACTGAGCTGTTTGAGTTCTCAGTTACTTCATCCCAATTATACATCAAGAAATCTTTATCGTTTGATAGTGAAACCGATATGCCATCATTGTAAACGAGTTTGCCATCCTTGTATGCTTTAATGCTACAAATTCCACCAAACGGGAGAATAAAGCGATGATCCCAGCCACTGATAAGTTCAGCCTTACCAATTTCGTGAAAATAGATCTTCCGGCTTAGATGTGTCCCTTTCTGCCAAGGTATTTCGAATACGAGTGAGTCGCACAACTCTCTTAAGTCCGACTGCATATAGTCATTGCCTTGTAAGTAGAAGTGTACTGGCTCAAAGATATTGGCTGAGTAAGAGTTTGCAAAAGCACCTTTCACTGTCAATGTCGGAAATTCAAGATCTCTTATCTTTTGCTCATTGATTACCTTTATGAGTTTGTATTTTACATTTGAGGCATCAGCGGGCGGATTCACTAAATGCGTCTTCTCGACTTCGAGGTAATATTCCCAACCTAAACTGTGTGTAAAACCTTCGATACCGTTCATCGGAATAATATCCCATGCCGTATCTTTACTCTCTTTGATTTTTAGGCCATCCAAAGGGTCTGCATCCTCTGGAAATCCCCAAGGACGATACTCTCCTAATTCGGCATCCACATATAGTTTAATTACCTCACTCCAATCTTCAGACGTATCATTGTCGCAACTAATGAATGTAGTAGTTATGCATAATGCTACCAACACCCAATAAAAATACTTTAGTTTCATATCCTTTTTTCTTTAAGTTACAATGTAGAAGCGTTTTTGTCTGCAAATTTACTGAAAATCAAAAATCAATTATAATATTTAGCCTAATTTCTTAGCAAATGTACAAGAAAAACGCAATGCATTGTATTGACAAAGACAATGCATTGCGTGAGCGAAGTCATAGCGTTGACCGAGTCAAGTCAATGCATTGACTATTTCTCCATAATTTCAATCTTCAGTTCGCCACACTCCTGGATGATGGGAACGTACTTGGCAAACTCGGGAGTGGCCTCGTGCTTGTCCAGGGCTTCCTGGCTTTCCCAGGTCTCAATGATGGCGAACACATCGGGGCGTGTTCCGCTTTCAAACACATCGTAACCCAGACAACCTTCGTGGGTCTGTGATTTTGCCACAAGTGCGAGAGTGGCTTCCAAAGCCTGCTCATACATGCCTTCCTTAGCTTGGAAAAAACAATTGATTCGTAACATAAGCTTGTCTATAATTTAAGTGAACAAAAATGATGATTTTGGCACAAAGATAAGGAAATAATCTAAAAAATGGTTATCTTTGCCGAGAAAACATAGGCAGAATGGCATGAAAACGCACCAAAATCTGTCATGCGGACACTGCCCGAGCAAAAACACAAGAAAAATGAAAATGAAAAAAATGCTTTTATGCACGGCCATGTGCGGTACGATGCTGGCTGCCTGCCAACAGGCTGCCAAGCAGACGGAAGAGATAAAGGAAACGGAAGTGTGCAACCCCATTCCTCTGAAGTTCGGCGACCCCTATCTGCTGTATGCGTCTGACGGACGCTATTATATGTACGGCACATCGCTGGGCGACGGCTTTGAAGCCTTTGTATCGGACGACCTGGCCACATGGGAGCCTTGCGGACAGATATACCAGGGCGGCGACACAAGCCAATGGAATGTGGACTGCTTCTGGGCACCGGAGGTATATGAGCGCAACGGAAAATACTATCTCTTCTACAGCGCAAACTACCGTGTGAACCCCACAAACGAGGGCGAGAACTTCAAGATTGGCGTTGCGGTGAGCGACAGCCCTGCCGGTCCGTTCAAAGACTTGATGAACCGTCCCATCTTCAATCCCGAATATCCCATCATTGACGCCAATGTGTACTTTGACGACGAGAACGGGAAGTGCTACCTCTACTACAGCCGCTGCTGCTACAAGCACAGCGTGGAAAGCGAGATTGCCGACTCGCTGCGCAAGGCTGGCTCGTTCAGCGAGATTGAGGAGAGCTGGGTTTATGGTGTGGAGTTGAAGCCCGACTTCAGCGGCATCATTGGCGAACCCAAACTGTTGCTGGCTCCTCCCACCAAGTTGGACGACGCGCAAGCCGAATGGGAAAGTCGCAGTGCCGTGAACGGCGACGTGAACCGCCGCTGGACAGAGGGCAGCTATCTGATAAAGGAAGGCGACACATATTATATAATGTATAGCGCCAACTCTTATGAAGGCAAATACTATGCCGTGGGCTATGCCACTGCTGACAATCCGCTCGGCCCCTTCAAGAAGGCTGCGCACAATCCTGTACTGCAGGAAAACGTAAGCCAGGGCGGAACGGTAATGGGCACCGGACACAACATGATCATCACCATGCCCGACGGAAACCGCTATACGGTGTACCACGGACGTCTGAGCAGCAACCCGGGCGAACGCGTGGTCTTCATTGACCCCCTGCACATTGACAAGGACGGCAAACTGACGGTTGACGGCCCTTCCACCACTCCGCAAACCATCAACATCACCCAAACGAAAGAATAGGCAGGCATGTATCATACGTACTTCTTTCTGGCCATGAAGATTATGGCGCTGATGGGCCTGGTGGTCTTTGTGGCGCTGTACTTTGTGGATGCCGGATACGGAAAATTCCGCAGCAACAAATGGGGATACAGCATCGGCAACAAGTGGGGGTGGTTCCTGATGGAATTTCCGGCACTGGTACCCGTCATCGCATTCCTGACCGGCCTGGCTGGCAAGCCCGGAGCGGTGCAGACTCTTTTCCTCTGCCTCTATGCCCTGCACTATACCTACCGTAGCTTCATCTTTCCCCGTTTGCTGAAGGGAAAGAGCCAGATGCCCCTGGCCATCATAGGGATGGGCATGGTGTTCAATCTGGTGAACAGCACGCTGATAGGCGCCTTCACCATGTGGTTCCCCAAGCCGGAATATGCAGACTTTGCCTCGTATGCCACACAATGGAACTTTGTACCGGGCATTGCGCTCTTCTTTGCCGGCATGTACACCCACATGAAGTCTGACCACATCATCCGCAACTTGAGAAAGCCCGGCGACACCAATCACTACCTGCCCAAAGGAGGCATGTTCAACTATGTAACCAGCGCAAACTACCTGGGCGAGCTGATGGAATGGACCGGATTCGCCATTCTACTGGGCAATCCCGCAGGCTGGATGTTTGTGTGGTGGACCGCAGCCAATCTGGTTCCCAGGGCACACGCCATACACCGGAAGTACAGGGATGAGTTTGGCAACGAAGCCGTAGGCCGCAGAAAACGCATCATTCCCTTCCTATACTAAACACAGCACAACATGGAGAACAGAATATTCCAAGAGGCACACATCGGCCCCTTGACATTGAGAAACCGTACCATTCGCAGTGCCGCCTTTGAAAGCATGTGTCCGGGACACGAACCGAGCCAGATGCTGTATGACTATCACACGAGTGTGGCACGAGGCGGTGTGGGCATGACCACCGTAGCATACGCGGCAGTGGAGGAAAGCGGATTGAGCTTTGACCGGCAATTGGTCATGCGACCGGAAATCATTCCTGGACTGCGCAGGCTGACCGAAGGCATTCACAAGGAAGGAGCCGCCGCCGGCATTCAGTTGGGGCATTGCGGCAACATGAGCCACAAGGAAATTTGCGGCTGCATACCCGTTGGTGCCAGCACGGGTTTCAACCTGTACTCGCCCACCCTTGTAAGGGGTTTGCGGCGTGATGAGCTTCCCGCTCTTGCCAAAAACTTCGGGAGGGCGGTGAATCTGGCACGCGAGGCAGGATTTGACAGTGTGGAAATCCATTGCGGCCACGGCTATCTCATTGACCAGTTCCTAAACACATATTTCAACCGCAGACGCGACGAATACGGCGGTTCGTTGGAAAACCGGATGCGGTTCATGACCATGTGCATGGAAGAGGTGATGAAGGCTGCAGGAAACGACATGGCCGTGGTGGTCAAGATGAATATGCGTGACGGTCTGAAGCGCCCCGGCACCACAATTGAAGAGAGCATTGAGATTGCCAAACGTCTGCAACAATTGGGCACACACGCCATTGTGCTGAGCGGTGGTCTGGTCAGTGCCACACCGATGTATGTGATGCGCGGCGAAATGCCCATCCACACCATGACCCATTATATGGACAAGGCCTGGCTCAAGTATGGTGTGCGGGCTTGTGGCAAGATAATGGTTCCCACGGTCCCCTACCAGGAGGCCTTTTTCCTGGAAGACGCGCTCCGCTTCCGCCAGGCCATGCCGGACATGAAGTTCATCTATGTGGGCGGGCTTGTGGCAGGAGACAAGATAAACGAAGTGCTTTCCCACGGCTTTGAAGCGGTGCAGATGGCACGCAGTCTGCTGAACGAACCGGACTTTGTAAACCGTCTGAAGGAAAACCCTCACCACCGATGCGGATGCAGACACAGCAACTACTGCATTGCCCGTATGTATAGTGTGGACATGGCATGCCACCAACATCTGGAAGAACCGCTGACGCCTGCCATTGTGCGCGAGATAGAACGTATAGAAAAAGAACAGGACACACAGAAACGATGAAACTTGCAATCATAACCGGAGCCGACGGCGGAATGGGTTTCGAGGAAACCCGTGCCGTGGCACAAGCTGGATACCACACCATTATGGCCTGCTACAGCCCCCGACTGGCAGAAGAGAAGTGCAGGCAACTCATCGCCGAAACGGGCAACAAGAACATTGAGGTAATAGGTCTTGACCTGGCAAACCTTCAGAGCGTGCGCCAGTTTGCCGACACAATTAAGGAACGCTTTAGCGAGGTGAATCTGCTCATGAACAATGCCGGCACAATGGAAACGGGCAGACACATCACAGTGGACGGGTTGGAAAGAACAATCAGTGTAAACTATGTGGGGCCCTATCTGCTTACACGCCTGTTGCTGCCCATGATGAATGCCGGAGCACGCATTGTGAACATGGCATCGTGTGTCTACCTGCTAGGCAAACTGGACTTCCCAGATTTCTTCGAGAAAGGCAGAAAAGGCTCCTTCTGGCGCATACCGGTTTACAGCAACTCCAAACTGGCCATGACACTTTTCAGCCTGTCGCTGGCAAAACTCGTCAAAGAGAGAGGCATTACGGTAAATGCCGTAGACCCGGGCATTGTGGACACAGGCATCATCCGTATGCAGATGTTCTTCGACCCGATTACAGACCTTGTATTCCGCCCACTCATCAGAACACCCAGGCAGGGGGCAGACACAGCCATCCATCTGCTGTTGGACAAGGAAGCGGAAGGGCAGACAGGTACATTCAACCGTTCAAGGAAAATCATCAACATTGGAAAGAAATACACAAGCCACAGACAAATGGAAGAACTGTGGAAACGTACAGAGCAAATTGTGCTGCCATTCCTGGAAAAATAGGCTGTTTTGCGACTAAACGGGCGAACAGGAACAATCCGACATGAAAGACCAGCGTAATCCGTTGGAAATCGGATAACTTCTTGCTTCAGCACCTAGATAAAGGAATACGCAAGGCTTTTCAAGGGACTTTGCAACGAAAAATTTTTTATTGGTTTTACTGAAAAAAAAATAATATTTCCTTTGCCGCTATATACATTTTGCTTTATATTTGCACCGCAAAATTTGGTATAAGCATAACGACATACGAGAATGGACGCAAAACAAACTCTGATTATAGCTCTTAACGCACTGGTTGAGGTGAAAGACGCCTTACCGAAAAATACATTCGTTGACCTGCTCATGGGCAAGGGCAACAAGGAAATTGAAGAAAACGGCTGGGATGAAGCAGAAGCCTTTGGCGCAGGCGAAGGCCGCGACGAGGAATTTTGGCATAATCTGCTTGAAAAAGCCATTGAAGCCGGATATATAAAGATTAAGGCCGTAAAAAGCCAAAGCATCAGCATTACACCAGCGGGAAAGAAATATCTGAAAAAGCCAGAACCCTTTGAAATAAAAGAGGAAGAGGAGTTCAGCGAGGACATCAAGGAAGACGGCATTGACGACATTGTAAATTCTGCATTGAAAGAGAAGAGCCAATCTGCACAGAAATCTTCATCGTCACCCCGTACACGCCAGCAGATAAAAATCATCCAGGCCATTGACCGCAAGATAGCGCTTGACGACTTTGCCGAGAATGAGGGTATAGACCTGAACGACATTCTGGATGAACTGGAAGAGCTGATACAGATGAAGATGCACATAGACATCACATATTTCACAAACGAAGTGTTGGGCGAAAGTTGCGTAGACGAATTGGTGGAATACTTCTCGGAGAGCGAAAGCGACTCCATTGATGACGCAATGGCTGAATATGGCGATGTGTATAACGCAGAAGAAATCCGACTGGCAAGAATCGTATACAGAAGCAACAAAATATAATCAATCTTATGGAAATCATCAAATTCTATCCCATCCACAAACCCACCATCTGGGGTTCAGAGACATGGATCGCCTCGGCAGTAAAAGGTGACGAATCTATCGTAAGCGAAGGCTGTTACAAAGGCATGAGCCTTACCGAAATAGTAGAACGCTTCGGAAGCGCTTTTCTTGGAGAAGCCAATTCCGCTCGTTTCGGCAAAGACTTCCCCCTGCTGATCAAAATGATTGACGCACAACAGGACCTTTCCATTCAGGTACATCCCGACGACAAGCTTTCTGCGGAAAGACATGGCAAGATGGGCAAGAACGAGATGTGGTACATCGTGGACGCTGACCACGGATGCCAGCTCATTGCCGGTTTCAAGCACCATCTGGACAAGAATGACTATGCCAAGAAGATTTCAGACGGCAGCATCGAAGAGGATCTGGGCAAAGTGGATGTGGCTCCCGGAGACTGCATCTATATTCCGGCCGGACGCGTACACAGCATCGGCGCCGGCATGAAGATTGCCGAAATTCAGCAGACCAGCGATGTGACATACCGCTTGTATGATTTCATGAGAAAGGACGCCAATGGAAATACCCGCGAGCTCCACACCGAACTGGCGTTGGATGCCATTGACTTCGATGACATTGTAGAAGATCCCAAAACAAAATATACAGACGAGAGAAACACGGTGGTGACTTTGGTGGAATCTCCCTTCTTCAACACAAACAAACTTACACTGACCGCCCAGTATGAAAGAGAGTTCCAGGAGGATTCCTTCCACACCTACATGTGTCTGGACGGAAGTTGCTGTTTCATTGCGCCCGACGGAAAAGGTATTTTCCTTCATCAGGGAGAGGCACTGATTGTACCCGCAGAAATGAAGCAAATCACCATCATCCCCGACCAGATGGCAAAACTGCTGGAGAGCTGCGTCATCTAAACTCTGTTTGGTCTAATTTTTAGAACATCTCTTAAAAACAACAGCCATGGTTTGACTTTCCCTCAAATATTCGGGAGTCGTTCAAACCATGGCTGTATATGTTTTCTCTAATACCAGAAACGGGATGATTATTCGATTCCCATTTCCTGCAATTTTCTGCGGATAAGGAACAAGTGGGCAAGATAGCCACTGAAGCAGACATCCAAGCGGGGGCGTTTGGTTAATGCCAGCAAGGTCTGGACTGTCTTCTGAAGATTGTCCGTTTTTGTGGATTCATTGATAACCAATTCAGAAGGCAACTTGTCCATACGCCCTTCGAACCATTCTGCAATCTCATTCAACTCTTCTTGTGAATATATTTCCTTAAACGTGTCCATAATTCGGATAATTAGGTGTATTTTTATACAAAGATAGGCATTTTTCAAAATAAAATAAGTAAATTTGCAGATATTTGTAACTCATAACTAATAAATTGACATGCTTTTTGATAAGAATATTTACATTGAACGGCGTGAAATTCTGAAGAAACGGCTCGGTTCCGGACTGGTCATTTTCTTCGGAAACAACGACTCACCGGTCAACTACCCTTCCAACATATACAAATTCAGACAAGACAGCAGCTTCTTGTATTATTTTGGACAGCACAGGGAAGGACTGGTTGGAGTCATTGACATAGACAACAACGACGAGTACCTGATAGGCAACGACATTGACATTGAGGATATCGTATGGTTCGGCCAGGTTGACAGCGTTGCAGATCTGGCCTCTCAATGTGGGGTGGCGCACCATGCTCCCATGAGCGAACTGTCCAATATGGTCAACAAGGCGAAGGCAAAGGGCCAGGAAATCCATTTCCTTCCCCCATACCGCCACGACCTTATGATACAAATCATGGACTTGTTGGGCATTCACCCCAGCAAACAGCGTGAAGCAGCTTCGCTCAAACTGATCAAGGCAGTCATAGACCAACGTGCCGTCAAGAGTGCTGCGGAAATAGAAGAAATGGAACGTGCCTGCACCATCGGATACGAGATGCACACCACCGCCATGAAACTTTGCAAACCTGGCACCACGGAACAATATATAGCCGGAGTGATAAGCGGAATTGCCAGCAGCAAGGGCTGTATGGTATCATTTCCCCCAATCGTTACTATGCACGGCGAAATAATGCATGGTTGTCCCAGCCCCAGCCCACTGGAGAGCGGACGCCTTTTACTCTGTGACGCTGGAGCGGAAACCAATGAGAATTATTGCAGTGACCATACACGAACCACTCCCATCAGTGGAAAGTTCACCCAGAAACAACGTGAAATCTACAGCATTGTTGAAGACTGCCACGATTATGTGCTGAGCCTGGCGGCTCCCAACATCAAATGGTGGGACGTACACATGAACATGTGCAAACGGATGACCGATGGATTGAAAGGCATCGGATTGATGAAGGGCGACACAGAAGAAGCTGTCCGCGCAGGAGCACATGCCATGTTCATGCCTCACGGACTGGGCCACATGATGGGCATGGATGTACATGACATGGAAGGTCTGGGACAAATCTACGTTGGATTTGATGACGAAGTGCGTCCTAACCTGGAGCAATTCGGAACCAACTGTCTGAGATGCGGACGCAGGCTGCAAGAAGGTTGGGTAATGAGTGACGAACCTGGCATTTACTTCATCCCCGCGCTCATTGACAACTGGCGTGAGCAAGGGTTGCATAAGGATTTCATCAATTATGACCTGTTGGAAACCTATAAAGACTTTGGCGGAATCCGAATAGAAGATGACATCCTCATTACAAAAGAAGGTTGCAGATTCCTAGGTGAAAAGCGTATACCATACCACATAAACGAAGTGGAAGACTTCATCGCTCAATAAAAACAGTTTACGTAAAAGCATAAACACATAACATTTAAAAGATAAATTTATAAACAACATGAGAAAAATTTTTATTTTAGTTTTGGCAGCTTTGGTTGCAGCACCCCTTGCAGCCGCCAAGAAGAAAAAGAATGAAGCGCCCAAGGATTCCTTGATTTTCACTACTGTTCTGGAAAACCCTGTGACAAGCATCAAGAACCAGAATAGCAGCGGTACTTGCTGGGCATATTCTTCATTTGCTTTCCTGGAGAGTGAAATCATCAAGAAGAATCCCGAATTGAAAGACATTGACTTGTGCGAGTCATTCCTCGTAAGCAAGACCTATACCGACCGTGCAGACCGTCACGTCCGCACACACGGTGACGCCAGTTTCAGCCAGGGCGGTAGCTTCTACGATGCCATTTTCTGTATGAAGAACTACGGTCTGATGCCCGAAGGCATCATGCCCTATCCCACAACTCTCTACGGAGATTCTCTCTACAACTTCGGCGCATTCTTCCCCCCAATGGAAGCATACGTAAAGGCTGTTGCACAAAGTGAAAAGAAGATCAATCCCGCATGGAAGAAGAGCGTACAGGGCATGCTGGACAACTACTTCGGTGCATGTCCTACCGAATTTGAATACAAGGGCAAGAAGTACACTCCCCAGTCATTCGTTAAGGATTATCTGAAATTGGATCCCAACGACTATGTCTCTCTGACCAGCTACACCCACCAGCCCTATTATGAAAGCTTCATTCTGGAAATTCAGGACAACTGGCGTTGGGCAAGCAGCTACAACCTGCCTCTGAACGAGTTTATGCGCGTGATGGAAGAAAGTGTAAAGAACGGATGGACCTTTGCATGGGGTGCTGACGTTAGCGAAGACGGTTTCAGCCGCCGCACTGGAAAGAACCGTTGCGTAGCCACCGTTCCCAATACCAAGAGTACAGCCGGCGTAGGCAGCGACCAGAGCAGATGGACTGGAGAGAAAGCTGGCGCCAAGATTACAGAAGCTGACGGTGCGGGCGAAAAGGTTATCACTGAAGGTATGCGCCAATTGGCTTATGACAACTGGGAAACAACTGATGACCACGGAATGCAAATTTACGGTATTGCCAAAGACCAGAACGGCAAAGAATATTTCATGATGAAGAACTCTTGGGGCGAATATGGTCCCTACAAGGGCTTCTGGTATGTATCAAAACCCTATGTTGCATACAAGACCATGAACATTGTCATCAACAAGAATGCGATTCCCGCTGATATCCGCACAAAATTAGGCATCTGATAAAAGCGGTTTTTCCGCCTATACATTGTAGCATTTTACCTATTGCCTTTCGCTTGTAAGAGAATACTATAATGTTAAAAAAATGCAATTTACAGAAATAACAATTTGTAGATTGCATTTTTTTTCGTAACTTTACACCTATGAACTATAAATGGAATTATGTACCGGCCTCTAATGAGCAACAAGAGGAGTCCAGGGAATTAGCCAATGAATTGGGAATCAGTCCAATACTTGGCAAGTTTCTCTTGGATAGGAACATCCGTTCCGTTTCCGAGGCAAAACGCTTTTTCAGACCACAATTGTCCGACCTTCACGACCCGTTCCTGTACACCGACATGGATGTTGCCGTAGACAGGTTGAATCAGGCATTGGGGCATAAAGAACGTATTTTGGTATATGGAGACTACGACGTAGACGGATGTACCGCAGTCGCCTTGGTGTATAAGTTCATACAACAATATTATTCCAATATCGACTACTATATCCCTGACCGATATGAGGAAGGATATGGTGTCTCATACAAAGGAGTTGACTACGCATACGAAACAGGAGTAAAACTGATTATTGTCCTGGATTGCGGCATCAAAGCCATAGATGAAATCACATACGCTAAAGAGAAAGGAATAGACTTTATCATCTGCGACCATCATGTTCCAGATGAAATACTACCTCCTGCCGTTGCAATACTCAACGCAAAGCGCAAAGACTCTACATACCCCTACCCTCATCTCTCAGGATGCGGAGTTGGTTTCAAATTCATGCAGGCTTTTGCAAAGAGCAATGACATTCCATTCTCGCAACTGATTTCGTTACTGGACTTGTGTGCTGTAAGCATTGCCTCGGACATTGTCCCCATTATGGGAGAAAACCGAATTCTGGCTTACCATGGTCTGCGCCAGCTTAACTCAAATCCGAGTGTAGGCTTGAAAGCAATCATTGACATCTGTGGGCTCACAGACAGAGAGGTCACCATCAATGATATCGTATTTAAAATCGGTCCCAGAATCAACGCGTCCGGTCGTATGCAAAACGGCAAGGAGGCCGTAGCACTACTTGTTGAACGGAACTTCAAATCTGCATATAACAATGCAGATATGATTAACCACTACAATGAGCAGCGCAAGGACCTTGACAAGGCCATGACGGAAGAAGCCAATAAGATTGTGGAGAATCTGAAGGAGAACAACGACCACAAGGCCATTGTCATATATAATGAGGAATGGCACAAGGGTGTTATTGGCATTGTGGCATCACGACTGACTGAAATTTACTTCCAGCCAGCTGTGGTACTAACCCGCACTGACGATTTGGCCACTGGTTCAGCCCGCTCTGTTGCCGGCTTTGACATCTACAGCGCTATTGCCAGTTGCAGAGACATTCTGGAGAACTTCGGTGGACACACCTATGCTGCCGGTTTGAGTCTAAAGGTTGAGCACATACCCGAATTCAAGCGTCGCTTTGAAGAGTATGTTCAAAAGAATATTCTGCACGAACAGACACTGCCAAACATAGACATAGATGCGGTAATAGGCTTCCAGGATATCACACATAAGTTCTTTATGGACATGAAACGTTTCCAACCATTTGGTCCAGACAACAAGAAACCCGTTTTCTGTAGTGAACATGTATATGACTACGGAACAAGCAAGGTTGTCGGCCGCGAACAGGAACACATCAAACTGGAATTAGTAGACAACAAGAGCAGCAAGATAATGAACGGCATCGCATTTGGACAAAGTTCACAAGCACGATACATCAAAACAAAACAATCGTTTGACATTGTCTATACGCTCGAGGACAACACACACAAACGGGGCGAAATCCAGCTGCAAATCGAGGACATCAGGCCATCGGAATAAGGGGACCAACCATCCTCAGCAGGCTGCCTTTTTCTTCCTTCGTTAACATAAACCATACCTGAATCGGGGCCATGCAAGACATTTACCATTCCATCCTACAACAATATTGGGGATATGCTGATTTTCGCGGTATACAGCGCGAAATCATTGAAAGTATCTGCAACGGAAAAGACACATTGGGCCTGATGCCGACTGGCGGAGGTAAAAGTATCACCTTTCAGGTCCCAGCAATGGTCTTGAATGGAACCTGCGTAGTATTCACACCACTTATCGCATTGATGAAAGACCAGGTGGATTCATTGTTGAAGCGTGGGATTAGAGCAGCCGCCATCCATTCCGGACTACCACATTATGAAATTACAAAAACACTGGATACTGCAGTGTTAGGAGGTTACAAAATTCTCTACATTTCACCTGAACGCCTTAACTCAGAACTCTTTATCACAAAAATAAAGAGGATGAAGGTCAGTTTCATTACAGTAGACGAAGCGCATTGTATCAGCTACTGGGGATATGATTTCAGGCCATCTTATTTAAAGATAAAGGAAATCCGCACACTAAAGCCAGATGCGCCAATTCTCGCATTGACCGCATCGGCCACGCCAGAAGCGGTGAAAGACATCCAGAAACAACTTGCTTTCAGAAACGAAAATGTCTTTAAGATGAGCTTTGAGAGGAAGAATCTCTGCTACATGATTCTCAACACCTCACTGCGCGAGAAAGCGGTGATTCATCTCTTGGAAAATATCCCCGGCACTGCAATTATATACACCCGCAACAGGGAAAACTGTCAAAAGATATGTGATGACCTGTGTAAAAAAGGATACACTGCTACCTTTTACCATGCTGGTTTGGCAGACAGCGTGAAAAATGAAAGACAAAACGGATGGATGGCCAATGAATTCCGAATCATGGTGGCCACAAACGCATTCGGCATGGGAATCGACAAACCCGACGTGAGATTGGTAATTCACATGGACTTGCCAGACTCATTAGAAGCATACTACCAGGAAGCGGGAAGAGCAGGAAGAGACGGACTGCAGTCTTACGCCATCATACCGATGGACGGGAAGGAACTGCAACAATTCCACCGGAGGACATCACAAATGTATCCCGATGAAGAATATGTCAAAGAGGTCTATGAAAAAGTTTGTTTCTACCTACAAATGGCTATAGGTGACGGATTAAATGTCACAAGAGAATTTAACCTTGAGGAATTCTGCCGTTTATTCCACACACATCCTATAATGACAAACAATGCCTTGTTATTGCTTAATAATGCAGGATACATCAAATACGCAGACGAGGACGACTGCTGTAGTCGATTAAAAATCATTGCAACGAGGAACGAGCTTTACAAAGCTATTGACAAAGAGAAAGAACCTGTCATCAACTGTATTTTGAGGCATTACGGAGGTATATTTGTCGAATATTGCTACATTGAGGAAGCGTTGATTACACAAAAGACCAATATTCCTGCAGGTATTGTATACAACACATTGAAGCTGTTGTCGAAGGCAAACATTGTGGATTACATCCCCAAGAAAAGAATTGCACGTATCACATTCACACAACGTAGAGTGGACAAAGAGGATGTTGTACTACCATATAATGTATACGAAGAGCGGAAAGCCAAATATCTTGAACGCGCGAAAACAATGGAGATGTACTGCACATCAAATCAGAAGTGCCGTAACAGAATCCTATTGGAATACTTTGGAGAAGATACAGGGAAAGACTGCGGACAATGTGATATTTGTGAATCCAACAAGCCAATGGAAATACCGGATAACGAATACGAGCGGATTCATGAAGATATCGTCAAACAATTTGAGAATGGTCCCATCCGTGTATTTGATTTGAAATATCGCGGTATCAATACAGGAAAATATGAAAAGGTAATCCAAGATATGCGCAAATCAGAAGAGATCATACTGGATGGTATCTATGTTAAACTAAACAGATAAAGCAAAATAGCTAAAAATCCCTATACATTATTATATAATAAGAGAGGCTTGGTAAAACCTTGCCTCTCTTTATTGTTGTTAGGATATAGAGTGCTGTTTTGTCAGCACTCTATAATCTTCTTACTTCAAGATAACCTTCTTGCCGTTTACAATGTAGATGCCCTTCAGTGCCTTGAGGTCAGCTGCATTTGCACCCTTCTTCACGGCAGCACCGTTAATGCTGTATACATCAACAGTAGTCTGGCCAGATACTACACCTTCGATAGCAGTTTCTCCACCACCAATGATGCTCAGGATCTTGTTAATAGCCTCTTCTGTGAGGATGTCAGAACCATGAACATAATATGTGAACTTGGTTTCACCTTCCAAAGCAATGCTATTTTCCATCTGAATCATTCCAGCGGGAATTGTCACATAAAGCAGTGCGCTGCTTGCATAAGCCTCGGGAAGAGTAATCTTAACCTTGTTGCCATCAACTACAGGAGTGATGTTGAAGGTCTTGTCTGCAAAGTAGTCATAAACTACAACCTGTGCAGCTTCGTCTACAATCTGGACAGAACCAGCGTATGTGGCAATAACAAGTTCGTTAGCTGTTGACAGCATGGTTACACCATTCTTAGAAGCGATTGCTGTGGGAGTTGCGTCGTAAGCAGTGTAACGATTTGCCAAATCAAAGTCTACTTCCTCAACCATCAAAGTTGAACCGTTGTCACCAGCGGGGCCATTTTGCCACAGCTTCATTTCAGTAAAGCTAACACCTCCATGACGGTTCACATAGAATCCGTTTGCACCGAAGCCGAAGATATTTTCGTCACGACTGGCAATAGACCAAACAGTTGCGTTTTCACTCATTGTAACTGCAACACCATTGGCTGTTTCAGGTACATTCAGATATGCACTTTCACCAGCGGCAAGGTTCATAACCTTATATCCTTCATAAGGATTACCATAGAAGCTCCAAAGGTAATTGTCAGCATAAGAATTCTCACCAGTTCTCATTCCACCTTCTGTATAGTTGAGATACTTAGGTCCGTCTACGTGTCCAATCATGCGATACCACTTGGCATTTGCAAAGTCAGTAGAAGCTTCGAAAGGAGTTGTAATCTCAACCTCGATATCAATAGTAGCATCACCCTCAACAGTTCCTTCAGGAGTTGCAGCGTTTACATAAGCGGGAATAGCAGGTGCAGCATAGGGTTGTCCTACAATGAACGCGCCCTTTTCTACCTTGAGTACCTGTCCGTTGTTAATATGGTTGTAAGTAACTGTTGCCATTTCGGGAACGTCTTCAATAGCTACGGGCTCGAAGGTCCATACAGAACCTGCGTCGCAGTTCCAGCTACCTACAAACTGACCGCTATGGTCATTCCACCAAATTGAAGTGTTGCCCATGTCTGTTGAAGAAGCCATACCGATGAACAGACCGTCCTTAGAACTTCTGTCACCAGAAGTCTGGGTCAGGATGTTCCATACAGTTGCGTCACCCCAATTCATGAAGTCCTTCATTGCCTTGCCACCAGCTACAGCATTGTGGATGGTAACAGGAACAAAGTTGCCCTGAGGTTCGCCAGCAGCAACGAAATAGAACATATTTTCGTAGCCAGCAGGAGCAGCTGCCTGAGTCATCTGAGCGCCAGTGTAAGTTACATACTGGTTTCTACGTACATTCTTAATATAATAGAATACGGGGTTTTCAGGAGTACTCAATACGGGCAGGGTCAATGCTGCGCTGTAAGTATTGGTATATTCGCTACCATACTTGTAAACCTTAGCTGTGCTGAAGGGAGAGGGAGTGGCATCTGTGCCAAGTGTCTGACCCCATCCGAGGATGCTGGCGATGGCACCGCTTGCCAATTCTTCTGCGTTAGTCTCAATGCCCTTGCTGTAGTTTGCACCGTCACCTTGGAAAGCAGCTGCATAATAAATGTTAGTTCCGTTGAAGTTTCCGTTGTTACGGCTGGTAATGTCAGAATTAGCGGCACCAACAGCAAGGTCAGCGATAACCAATACGTTTTCAGCATATACCTTACTATCTGTCCAACCAATGATAGCACCACAGCTATTAGCTGTTTCTGACTGCTGCGAGCCGGCAATCAATACATTCTTGATGTTTGTTGTTGCTGAACTATTATTTACAGCAATCAAACCACCATTTGTAGCGTCACCGTTTACAGTGCTGATTATGTTGACATTAGAAATGACGTTCTCAATATTGTTGTTTCCCCAAGCATGGCCAACCAATCCTGCAGCAAACTTCTGGGGAGAGTTAACGGTACCATCGACTATCAAGTTCTTGATGGTTCCATTGTTGATTCCACCGAACAATGCGCAATCTTCATAGTTACAAGTGTTAGGTTCGGTCAAATTAACAGTTACGGTGTGACCCTGTCCGTCAAATTCGCCTTCGAAGTTCTGCTCATTTCCACGACCACCAATCATTCTGTTGAAATGTGTATAGTCGATGTCTGCAGTCAGGCGAGCCTTAAATACCTCGCGAGAAGGACGAGTAGAAACTCTGTGTGCAAAATAGTACAATCCCTGAGGAGTAGAGATTTCATAAACACCGTCTTCATTGGGTTGGAAGCCGTCTTCCTTAAGGAGGTCACATTCTGTACAAACACCTTCAACAAAGTTGTGTCTGTCTACAGCAGTTGCGATCTCGGCATCATTTGTATATACGAAGGTCTCGCCCTTAGGAGCACCAGTACAATCGATACCATCAGCACATGCCAAATATACCTGCTTGCCAGCGAATGTGGGGAAAGCATCAGTACCGATAGTCTGCATAAAGTGTACTTCGTCCTGATTTCCATTCAGCATAAATGCCAACTTACCAGAGGTCAAATCCTCTTCTGTAACAACAGTTGAGCCATTTGCACCATCTTTAGAGTAGTTGTTGCTCATTACAGGGTTACCACGAGTATATGTAGCAGAAGCATTGTCAGCACCAGTAACCTCAGCAATGCTGTAGCAATTGGCAACAGAACCACCGTTAGCCCAACCAGAGATAGCAGCACTTTCTCTTGCACCGACAATCTTACCGGTTACATAACAGTTGCTGATCTGGGGCTTGCTGGCTCCACCCATGTTTACACCGAAAATACCTGAAATATTCTGGGCACTACCGGTAAAGTTTGCCTCACTACCAATTCCATCGATAATGATTGTTCCGCCGTCATTTGAACCACCGACAACACCCATAAAGGCCTTACCAATGAATGCACAGGTATTGTCTACAGTGAAGTGCTTAATCTCAGCACCACCGGTGATTACGCCGAATACACCCACATAGTCCTGATTGGGCAGGTTTACAATCAGATTGCTGATTACATGATTCTGACCATCGAATTTACCAGCATATTTGTTTGTTGTGGTACCGATAGGAGTATATTCAACGCCCTGCATGTCAATGTCGTTAGCCAGAACAGCATTGATGGTCTTATCTCCCTTGTTTACACGCTTTGCAAACCAATTGAGGTCTGCAGCATCTTCAAGCTGATAGAAACCGTCAACCAATTCGGGCATCAGAGAAGGATCTTCGGGGAAGACTTCATCCAAAGTCAAAGTACGGTTCCAATATGCCACTTTTGAAACGTCCATGGCATCATACTCACCATCTTCATCACAGAAAAGCAGGCCATAGCCGTTCTGCAGAGTAAAACGTGCATCGGCAGCAGAACCTGCGAACAGAACTGCACCATCCATATAAGTTGTGGGAACTCCGTCTTTTACGCTAAGCACGATGGTGTGCCATTCGTTGAGTGTAACGTTACCACCATATCCGAATCCAGTAAAGGCAAGTCCAACCTGTCCGCTTTTGTTAATAAACAAATCACCGTCAGTTGTATTGTCGGGAGCAGTTTGGAGCAAAGCGTGATATTTAGCAATAGAACTGATACGTACATTCCACAACAATGTGTAGTTGCTCACTGTCTCTGTTGTGTTCAGATTCATCTTGAAAATATCGCCAGGCTGCAAAGTAATGGCTTTATCTTCCGCACTTGGACCATCTATTGGGCTAATGTTATTTTCGCCCAGAGAAAATGTTTTCGTTCCTGCGAGACCGCATTCAATTGAAAATGCTGAGCCTTCAATAGAGTTCTCAGTGAAATTGGCTGCGTTCTCGAAATCCCATTGAGCATCGGCTATTGGCCTCAGACTCGGGTCGTACTGTGCATGCAATGCAACACCCGTACTGGCGACAAGCGCCAGAGACGTAAGTAGTCTTTTCGCTTTCATAAATTTAATTGTTTTGTTAAATGTTTTTATTTTATTTAATTAATGTATTGTCCACATATATACCTTATACAGGAATAATGTACAAAAGTACACTATTTTTATTATACGGACAAGAAAAAAAACTTTTTTTTACATAAATTTATTTTTATAACCAAGAAGTGCTCTTAATGAACTGCTAAATATACTTAAAAATCAAAAATACATACATTTAAACACGCTACTCTGAAAAACTTTCCATATCTTTGCAAACAGTAACTCCTAATATCTGGAAAAAATGAAAAAGAACCATTTACTCCTGCTCGCATGCCTTACTTGCATGCCCATCTGTGGTTTTGCCCGCAAAGCACAGGTTATGACCACCACGGCAAACCGCGAGCAATCTTTTGATTTGCAGAAAATCAAACTTGAGAAAACGGCGGAAAATCCATTGCAGATTATCATTGACCCGAATGTAAAATACCAGGAAATGGACGGATTCGGCGCTGCGGTAACCGGCAGTTCCTGCTACAACTTGATGCAGATGAGCGAAGCTGCCCGAAAGGACTTCCTGGTGAAGACATTTTCCCACTCCAAAGGTTTGGGATACAGCTATATCCGCATCAGTATCGGTTGCTCCGACTTTTCACTTAGCGAATATACTTGTTGCGACAAGCCTGGCATAGAAAACTTCGCCTTGCAAAAAGAAGAACTTGAATACGTCATCCCCATTCTCAAGGAGATTCTTGAAATCAATCCTGAGATAAAGATTCTGGGATCGCCCTGGACATGTCCCAAATGGATGAAAGTGGACAATTTAAAAGATTTGAAATCTTTTGATTCATGGACAAGCGGACAACTCAACCCCAAGTATTACCAAGACTATGCCACCTATTTTGTCAAATGGGTGCAGACTTTTGCCGAACACGGCATTTCCATATATGCCGTTACCCCTCAGAATGAGCCTCTTAACCGCGGCAATTCCGCTTCGTTGTATATGGGCTGGCGCGAAGAGCTCAAGTTTGTCCGCGACGCATTGGGCCCTGCCTTCAAGCGTGCCGAAATCACCGCAAAAATCTATGCGTTTGACCATAATTACAACTATGACAACATTATAGATGAAGAAGATTACACGCTGAAAATCTATAATGACGAGGAAGCCGCCGCTTTCCTTACCGGAGCCGCCTATCACAATTACGGAGGCAACAGGGAAGAACTTCTTGACGTAGGATACAAGCGTCCCGACAAGGAACTGATTTTCACCGAGACAAGTATCGGCATGTGGAACGATGGACGCAATCTGGCAAAGCGTCTTACCGATGATATGCGAGAGGTGGCGCTGGGCACCGTAAACAACGGATGCAAAGCCGTTATGGTATGGAACCTGATGCTCGACTCCGAACGTGGCCCCAACCGCGAAGGCGGATGTCAGACTTGTTATGGCGCGGTGGACATTGAGCGTTCAAACTATACGGACATCACCTACAACTCTCATTATTACATCATTGGACATTTGTCCAAAGTAGTCAAGCCCGGTGCAGTCAGGGTACAGACAAAATTGCCACATCTGCCACAAGGTCTGATGTGCTCCGCCTTCGTCAATCCGGACAAGAGCATTGCCTTTGTCTGCATGAACGAAGCCAACCACCCCATCGAATTCAGTGTCTCCGCCAATGGCAAGGACTATGTGAACTACACCATCCCAGCCCGTGCGGTATCATCATTCCAGTGGTAACCTAACAACGTACAAATATGAAAATTTTTTCAAGCTACATCTTCCGTTCACTATGCATGTTCATGATTGGCCTGTTGCTGGTGCTTAATCCGGACACACCGGCATTCATTGTCCAAGTCATAGGCGCGCTATTCGCTTTCTCCGGACTGATGTCAATCCTGCATTACATTCGTGCCAGATTCTCCAAATCGGCTCCTGTGGTGCCTGTCTTTCCTCTGACCGGACTGGGAAGCATCGGTCTAGGTGTCCTGTTAGGACTTTTCCCAGACAAGTTCATTTCCGTCCTGATGTATCTGTTAGGGGCAGTCATTGTCGTAATAGGCATGAACCAACTGATTTCCATCTACATGTACCGTCGCATTGCACCGGTGCGTTGGTGGTCTTTCCTGTTTCCGATTTGCGTAACCGGAGCCGGCATAATGGTTCTGGCCTACCCTCTCCAGTCGGCCTCATTACCATTCGTCATCATTGGCTGTTGCTGCATTTTCAACGGAGCCTCAGAATTGTTCTACGGCATCCGGCTGGCGGCATACCAGCGGAAAATAAGGAAAGAAAACGCCATACAAGAGGCTGAAATTATAGAATAAGCATCTCACTTTCAAAACTTGCATCAATTAGTCCGTAAGTCCAACCATACTTACGGACTTTTTTTTGCAAACTGTCAAATATTTTTTTTATCTGATTTTTTCATTTTAGGAAGATCAAGGCCGTACTGAGCAAGCAGGGATAAAGGATTAGAACAGGACAGTTTTCTTTTTTCCTCGCGAGAGAAAAATTTTTTCCACGGGAGGCCGTTTTTTGCGCCACACCTTACAGCATAGGATTTAAGATAAGTCATTGCACCGAGCCTGATGAGGTCAATAGGATTTGTTCTGTAAAAGATTATTACGATTAAGAAGCGATGCCCTCTGGCTGAGAAGAAACCGATTTTAAAATTATTTAAAGATTTTTATCTTTATTTTTTTGCTTGTTATGCTAAAACCCCGTAATTTTGCACGATAAAACAATCGAAAATCTCATGAACAAGCAGAATGCCAAAACCAGTTGCCGCTATCTTTTGTTAGCAGTGCTCTTTTTAACCCGCCTTATGGCACCAACTTCCGCCTATGCCCAATTAGATGAAAAATATTCTGATGCAAATGACGGATTAGACATTCCTTTCGAAATCACCACCATACACAATGGTGAGTTTGCCAGCGACACACACTGGTATAGCATCAGCGTGAGTTCCGGCAAACTTTGGCACACGCAGAAAGGCTCTAACCAGGTTTATTGCTCGGCGGTTTCTTCCAGCGAACTAAGCGACGAGTACCTGTGGTGTTTTACCGGCGACAATGTTTCCGGCTTCAGGGTATTCAACAAAGCCAAAGGCGCCAGCCAGATAGCCTATGCGGCCAACGGCACCACACATGACCCAATTGTAATGACCGGCATAGGCCAGGCATTCTCTCCCCGCACGTTCAAGGTTTCGCAGAACGGAAACGGATATAATTTCTACTATCCCAAAGATAACTATACCTGCATCAATGACCTCCATGGCGATGGCCTGCTTACGTTATGGGTAAACAATCGTGCGCCAAGCGACAACGGATGCCGCATGACATTCAAGTTAATTTCCGGTGACCCTGACACTCCCTCTTATGAAGGGTTGCCTTTTAAACCCACAAAGAAACTGGAAGACGGTTCGTTGGCCAGCAATACACACTGGTACACCATGACCATCCGTGGCAAGAAAAACATCTACACCAAGGGCAACAAACTCCAGTGTGAAGAAACGGAAAACATTCTTGAAGACCAGTTGTGGGCTTTTGTTGGAAATGCGGAAGACGGATTTGAGATTTACAACTACGTGTCCGGTGCCACTTACAAGGTCTATGCCTCCAGAGGTTCGAACGAGACTCCGATTGTGATGGAAAATAAGACAACCTCAATTGGCACCTACAAATGGAAATTGAGCGACAACGCCTCCGGTGGTTACAACTTCCATTATCCCGGTTATCCCACATCCTGCTGGAACGATTTCAACAACGAGAACTGGATTGGCATTTGGCGTAGTGCCGATGCGCCAAAGGACAAAGGCTCCAACATTGTCTTCACAGAACAGAATCTAAATGCTGTGGGCGAATTTGTATACGTTACCGCCATTACATTAGAACCTTCTTCCCTGTCCTTGTTCCCTGGCGAAAGCGCAAGACTGAAATACAGTTTAGAGCCACAAAATGCCAGCAACACTTCCGTTTGGTTCTTCTCTCAGGATGAGGAGATTTGCACTGTGAACAACACCACCGGAGAAGTAACCGGCGTTGCCCCTGGAACCACACAAATCGGAGTCTATTCTCTGGATGGCGGTTACTGCTATGCCTCTTGTAAAGTTACGGTAAAGGACGGAAGCACTTTGCTGGAACCGGAAGGCCCCATCAGTTACGTCTTCCGCACAGATGGCGGTGTGGATGCATTCCCCGAAAGTTATCTGAGCAGCATGGAAGAGTCAGGCGGCAGATTGCAGATTACCGCCAAAGACGGCACGTCATTCACTTATCAGTCAGACGATTATGAACGCATCAGCAATGATGCTCCAACTAGTTTTGCACAAATCACTTCTTTCAAGTTCAACGACAAATACAACCCCGACATCATTGAGGATGCCTTGGGTACCATCATCAATGACAGCATCGTACAGTTGACCGTGGCTGGAATTGGCAAATGGCTCACGCCCTCTTTCCAACTCTCTGATACCGCCGGCGCAAGAGTCTATGTGGCAGACAAGTTGCAAAAAAGCAAGATTAGCCGCAACAGCTTCAAACACGAAGTGATCTACACCGTTTCACGCGAGAATTACCAGATGTTGCGCACAACAGCAGGAGGCAAATTCATGATGCTGCCCTTCGGTAAAGACTACCGTATTCAAGTAGACTTCCTCACAGACAGTCCTACGGGCGAATACGGAGTGCCTGCCATCTACATCACAACTGCCGACGGCAGACCCGTATCCACCAAGGCCACATACAAGGATGGCACCATTGCCATTGATGGTGGCGGAGTATTCCCCGATATGGCCGAAATGCCTATGCAGATAAAGGGCCGCGGAAACTCTTCATGGTCCAGCAATCCCAAGGACAAGAATCCTTATCACTTCAAGTTCAGTTCAAAAGCGAGCGTACTGGGTCTGAAGAAAGGCAAGCACTGGAACCTCATCGCCAACAAACAGCACATGTCCATGATGAGCAATGCCATCGGCATGAAGGTGGCACGCATGGTGGGCACACAGGCTACGAATGATTTCATTCCCGTAGAGCTATATGTCAACGGCGAATACAGAGGCAGCTATAATCTGACGGAGAAAGTCGGCTTTGGCAACAACAGCCTTGATGTCTCTGACACCTTGGAAAATGCCGTCCTCATGGAACTGGACACCTATTATGACGAGATCAATAAATTCAGGACTGCCACAACCTATTACTCTCTGCCTGTTAACATTAAGGAACCGGAATTCGAAGATAAATATATTTGGGATGATGAAAAGAAGAAAGAGTTTATAGATAATATAAAAAGACGTTTCATCACCGGTTTCCTTCGCGCTCTGAAGCAAGGAACTGGAGTTGAAAGTCACGCCAATGTACAAAGCATGGCCACGTTCCTGATGACCAACGAGTTGGTGGTCAATTACGAGCTCATGCATCCCAAGAGCACATACTACTTCTGTCGTGACGTGCTGAACGCCGACAGCCTTATCCATTTCGGACCGGTATGGGATTTGGACTGGGGATTCGGTTTTGAAAAGAATCACAATTATTTCTATATGAATCCCACAGAAGACTACTGGACAGGGGCTTCGAACATGGAGGCATGGCAATATGCCAGAGATCTGCGTTATAAGAGCGGAGAGGCATTTGAACGCGAATATTTCCGCGTCTGGACAGACTTCATACAGAATCATCTGCAGGAACTGTTGGACTTCTGCGATGAATACAGAGAATATGCGCAACCCAGTTTTGACCACAACAGCGAGCTTTGGGGTTATGCGGACTATGAAGAGCAAATGAAGATGGCCAAGGAATGGCTTACTGCCCGTGCCAATCATATATATGACCATTTGGCCAACACTTTGGGGTATGCAGAGAAATATCCTGATGTGGTAAATGACCCCACTCCCATTCTGGACATCGCAGAGGATGAGAAACCACAAAGCACAATGGACCGTCACATCTATACTATCGATGGTCGCATGGTCAGTGCTAAAGACCGTCTCCCCAGGGGCATATATATCATAAATGGCCGCAAGGTTGTTGTTCAATAACACATAACTTATACTTCAGTATATGCTTCACCTGAAGTCCGTAAACCATATTGCGATAATCGCATCGGACTATAACCGCTCACGATCCTTCTATACCCAAGTGCTGGGTCTGGAAGTGATTGGCGAGGAGTATCGGGAAGAGCGGAACTCCATGATGGGACGTCTCGCATTGAATGGCGAGTATCTGATAGAATTGTTTTCCTTCCCCGGCTCACCGCCTCGCCCCTCCTACCCCGAAGCCTGCGGTTTGCGGCATCTGGCCTTTACGGTAGCTGACATAACCGAAGCCGTTTCTGTATTGGAACGGATGCAGGTCGCCCACGAGCCTGTCCGAACTGCGCCCAATGGAGAAAGATTTTGTTTCTTCCATGATCCCGATGGACTGCCGATAGAACTTGTGGAAAAAAGTTTCACCGAATGAATGTTTTAATACATAATATCATGAAAAAGTTACTTTTAATATTCCTTTTTACCGTTTCCCTATTAGGAGGCTATGCCCAGCGAACCATAAAGATTAACACCAAAAGTGCGGATGTGGAACAATGGATTAACCGTAATTTCGGGAAAGGACAAATTCCTCCGTTCTCCTTTATATATGATGGCACTCCTTCGGAACGCTTCATTAAGAAATGGAATTACCAAAAAGTACGCGACACAAAAGCAGGAGCAAGCATCTGTGCCTATACCGTCACTTATACAGAACCCAAAACTGGGTTTCAAGTAGAATGTGAAATCACAGGTTATCCTAAATACGCAGCCATCGACTGGACACTAAGGTTCTCAAACAAAGGCACATCCAACTCTGCACAAATTTCTGATGTACGCAGCGCAGACCTCTCGTTAAGCACCTCTTCCAGGGGAGCGTTCCGTATCCACTATGCAGAGGGGAGCACGGGTTCCCGACAGGATTTTGCACCCAGGATGACGGATTTGCATATGGGCGACAGTCTGTATCGCGCACCGCATGGAGGCCGCAGTTCTTCACATGCCGGTTTCCCATTCTTCAACATTGAAACTGCTGCAGATTGCGGAGCGATGGTTGCCATCGGCTGGACCGGACAATGGTATGGCCGGATAAAGCCCATATCCGAGTCCGCTGTTCATTTGGATGCTGGTTTGGAGCACTTTAATGCCTATCTCAAACCGGGCGAGCGCATCCGTACAGCCAGTGTCTGTCTGCTTTTCTGGAAAGGGGAAGACCGTATGATAGGACACAACCTGTTCCGACGTTTCATGCTGGCCCACCGTTCACGCAAGATAAATGGGGAGACTATTTTCTATCCTATGAGCTGCGGTTTCAATTGGGGTGATCCTGCACCTTGCAATGAATATAGTTGCGTCACCACCGAATATGCCATCGCACTGATGCAGCGGACAAAAATGTTTGGCATTCTGCCCGAAGTCTTTTGGATGGATGCCGGATGGTACGAGCATTCGGATGAATATGAGAAAGGGCGCAACTGGTACAATACTACCGGTACTTGGATTCCAGACAAAGAGCGTTATGAAAAAGGGTTCCGTCCCGTGTCAGACTATGCGCATAAATTAGGCACAAAGTTTATGGTTTGGTTTGAACCAGAACGCGTTTCGCCTGGTTCGGAATGGGCAGAGGCTCACCCTGAATGGATGCTTTCAAAAAAAGGCAACGGCAATTACCTCTATAATTTGGGAAATCCGGACGCATTGAAATGGCTCTGCCAATACATGGGCGATTTCATGGAACAAAATGGCATAGACCACTACCGTCAGGACTTTAATATAGAGCCATTGGATTTCTGGCATCAGGCAGACGAACCAAACCGCAGAGGCATCACAGAAGTAAAATACATAGAGGGACTTTATGCCTATTGGGATTACCTTTTGCAACGTTTCCCCAACATGATAATAGACAACTGCGCAAGCGGCGGACGACGACTCGACTATGAGACTTCCTTAAGAAGCGCACCACTATGGAGGACAGACTATCAATACAGCGAACCGATGGGTTACCAATGCCACACATACGGTCTAAATTTCTTTCTCCCGCAGCATGGTACAGGTGCCTACTATGTAGACCGTTTCGATTTCCGTTCTTCCATGAGCAGCGCAGTAGTCTTCAATTGGAAATTCACCCAAACTGGCCAGTCGTTCCTGGATATGCAGAAATGTATTGAGGAATATAAAGAAGTACGCCCCTATTATTACGAAGACTATTATCCTCTAAGTGGCACAGGCAATCTTACCGGGAATGATTGTTGGCTGGCGTACCAGTTGCACAAACCCTCAGACCAGACAGGTTACATTATTGCGTTCCGCCGTCCGGACAATAAGGAGAGTGACTACAATGTCAAACTTTCTGGCCTTGACGCCGAAAGTACATACATTCTTACTTGCAAAGATACGGGAAAATCTGTGGAGAAAAGTGGTGCAGAACTCCTAAAAGGGCTCACGCTCCACATTGCCAACCCACGCGCCAGTCTGTTGTTAAGATATTGCACAAAATAAACATTTGGCCCTTAGAGAGTCCGTTTCTCTAAGGGCCAAATGTTTATTTCAACTTTAGTCGTACTGCCGATATCACTTATCCAGTTCTTCGAATTTACTGTGTTGACTCTTATATTCAGGCACTATTTCCTTCATTTTCTTTACGATAGTCATGTCATCATAAGTATAGCTCAACTCCAAGAGGATTTCTTCATCTTCCTTGGCCTTTTCATAATCGTATTCTCTGACATTGGCGATCATGATCTTCGGATGATGTGTCGGTTTTGTGGTCTCATTGTCATTGAGCACTTCCTCAAACAGTTTTTCGCCATCGCGCAAACCGGTATATTGTATTTGAACGTCTTTTGCACCACTAAGTTTGATCATTCTTTTTGCCAGATCCACAATCTTTACCGGTTGTCCCATGTCAAAGACAAAAATCTCACCGCCTTTACCCATCGTTCCGGCTTCAATCACTAGTTTGCACGCTTCGGGAATAAGCATGAAATAACGGATGATATCCGGATGTGTGACTGTAATGGGTCCTCCGTTCTGGATTTGCTCGCGGAACAAAGGTATCACTGAACCGTTGCTGCCAAGCACATTTCCGAAGCGGGTCGTCACAAACTGGGTAATTCCTTTCACTTTCCCCTCAACGATTGCATTGTTGAGAGACTGCACATAAATCTCGCATATTCGTTTGGAACATCCCATCACATTTGTGGGATTTACGGCTTTATCTGTGGAAACCATCACAAATTTCTTGACTCCAAATTCTACAGACAAGTCAGCGATGACGCGCGTTCCATAGCAATTATTCTGAATCGCAATTGCCGGATTGTCTTCCATCATGGGCACATGCTTATAGGCGGCGGCATGGAAAACGTAATCTGGTCGGTGTGCATCAAATATGTCCCTCATGTGACGTTTTTTTGTTATACTGGTCACAATTGTGACTGCATCAATGTAGGGGAATTTCTGCTTCATTTCAAGGCGGACATCATGCATCGGTGTCTCTGCCTGGTCAATCAGTACAACTTTTCTTGGCTTATAAACAGCTATTTGGCGAACCATTTCATGACCAATACTTCCTGCCGCCCCAGTAATCAGGATCACTTTGTTTCTGAGCTGCGCGCCGTTCGCCTCCATATCTACCTGTATCTCTGCACGGGGTAACAAGTCTTCCACCTCAACCTCTTTCAAACGTGCATGGTCTAATGGAGTCACTCCATCCCACTCCTCTGAAGAATTGACAAATATAATTTTTATATTTGCTTCTATCAACTGATTTACGAATTTCTCATTATTACGTAAACGGTCGATCTTCAAAGGCGAGACCATCAATATTTCTACGTGTAGAGCTTTCATTGTTTCTGCCAACTTGTCATTGTTGGCATAAATACGCTTGCCCATCAAATATTTTTTATCTGAGTCTTCCTTGTCACTTATGAAACCTACAACCTTATAATTCGCATATTGAGGTTGGTCTGAAATAAAACGAGCAAGTCCGACACCTCCTGTTTTCACACCATATATGAACACACGCTTCCCTGTATTCGAACTCATGAAATTTTCGTAAACAGCACTAATGATCATTCGCACAGAGAACATTACTATTGTGGCTATCAGTACCATCAGTACCCAGTCCCGGCCGTTTATCGGGAAGAGCCAGTCTTGTGACCGGAACAAATAAAGTGCCGACAGCACCATTGCCGAACCAACCAACATACTCAATGCAATACGTTGCAAATCATAGATCGAACTATATCGCATAAAGCCGGAATAAGTATGGAAGATACGGAATGCAAGTATAAAAAAGATTAAAGAGACACCAGACAACGAGGTAATCTCAACAAAATATTCTGTCAAATACCCTGGCCTATGCATTACAAAACAGGACAACAGAGTTGACAAATACACTATGGTACAATCTATTAACAGAATTATCCAATATGGCAGTGCATTCTTAGTAAAATACCACTTGGCAAATTTATAGAAAAATGAGTTTACCATATTCCCGAAGTTATTTCTGCAAAGTTAGGGAAAAAAACGGGAACATGCAAATAAAACATGCATTAGTTCCCGTTATTCTGTATAACTACAAAAATGTACTATTTTTTGGAACTTAATAGCGTTCCTCTTCATTAGGGAAGTCTCCTTCCTTCACATCCATGATGTACTGACCTATCGCATCTGTCATGATAGTATGCAGATCTGCGTATCTGCGCAGGAACTTAGGAGCAAAGCCTTTGTTCATTCCCAACATGTCATGCACCACTAAAACTTGACCGTCTGCGGGACCACCACCGATTCCAATCACAGGAATGTGCAGGCTGTTGCATACTTTCTCGGTCAATGCGGTGGGTATTTTTTCCACGACCAAAGAGAAGCATCCTGCCTCCTCAAGCGCCTTGGCATCGGACAATAGTTTCTGCGCTTCTGCCTCTTCTTTGGCGCGTACTGCATATGTGCCGAATTTATTGATACTCTGTGGAGTAAGGCCCAAATGCCCCATAACAGGAATACCCGCATTCAAAATAGCTTTTATGGTGTCCAGAATTTCTACACCGCCCTCCAGTTTCAGTGCGTCAGCACCCGTTTCCTGCATGATACGGATGGCATTCTTCACGCCCTCAACCGGATTCACCTGATAAGTGCCAAAGGGCATGTCGCACACAACCAACGCACGCTTGGCACCGCGTGTTACACTGCGAGCATGATAAATCATTTGCTCAATGGTAATGGGTAAGGTGGTTTCGTTTCCTGCCATCACATTGCTGGCCGAATCACCAACCAGGATAATTTCTATTCCTGCCTGGTCTACGATTTGTGCCATGGTATAGTCATAAGAGGTGAGCATGGCTATCTTCTTACCCTGCTTCTTCATCTCAATCAATCGGTTTGTCGTAATTTTCCGTGTGTCTTCTACCAAATATCCTGCCATAATCTCAAAACGTTTTTAAATGACATAAATGTAATTCTGCTGCAAAATTACACATTTTCTTACACAATGCCGTTGTTTTTGAAAGGAAATACACTATCTTTGCATCAAAAACACACCCATACGATGCATTCCACCCTTACTGTCTACAAGGCTTCTGCAGGTTCTGGCAAAACATTCACTTTGGCTGTCGAATATATTGCCTTGCTGCTTTCATCTGTCTCGAACACGGAATTTCACCACACCCTGGCCGTGACATTCACCAACAAGGCCACAGCCGAAATGAAAGACCGTATACTTCAACAATTGTATGCATTGGCGCATAACCTTCCTGAAGGTCAAGTGTATTACGAAGCCGTTCAAAAACGGCTCTGCGCCTATGGCGTGGAACTGACAGAAAATCAGATACGAAGGAAAGCCGGCAAAGTGTTATCTGGCATACTGCACGACTTCAATTACTTTAGGGTTGAGACCATAGACTCTTTTTTTCAGAGCATTCTGCGCCATCTTGCGCACGAACTGTCACTTACGGCCAACCTGGAAGTGGAATTAAATACGGGAGAAGTGATTTCGCATGCCGTTGACCGGATAATTGACACACTTCAATACAATCCGGCAATCCAGCAATGGGTACTAAACTATGTGGCCGAACGGATTGAGAACAATGAGAAATGGGATGTGACCCGTAGCGTGAAGTCATTTGCCAGGTGCATCTTTGAAGAGAGTTTCCAGAACCGCAATGCACGACAACGCGAACTGCTTAACAACGAGCAGGTTATCAGAGGTTTCCAAAAGCGGATGAAAGACATCGAAGTGGATGCAGAGCAAGCCATTATCAAAGAAGCGGAAACCCTGGACGAGCTGTTGCAAAAAGGTGTGCTTAACTATGAGCGTATCTCTCGCGGAAACAATTATCATAGTGCTCTGCAAAGCATCATGGCATTGGCCTTCGACCAAAGCAAAGCCACACTTCCCTCTGCCGCCGCAGAACCTTTAAAATTGCTCAAAAGTACGGACAAGAAGAACGAGGCGTTGTTAGCCGAAGCTGAAGTGATTTCTGGTAAAATCGGACATCTGCTCAAAACCTACCAGGACAACATCTCACAAATTAAATCCGCAAGATTGGCGCGGAAGCATATCAATCCGCTACGTTTGCTCGGCTGTATTGAAGAGATGGCTGACCAAATCTGTAAAGAGAAAAACCAGTTTCTTCTCAACCGAACGCCTATTTTGCTTAGCAAGCTGGTGGAAGATTGTGACGCGCCTTTTGTTTTCGAGAAAATGGGCACTCAACTCCACCATGTGATGATAGATGAGTTCCAGGACACCAGTCTGTTACAGTGGCAAAATTTCAAAACCCTATTATTGGAGAACCAGGCCACAGGAGGTCACGATCTGGTGGTGGGTGACGTAAAGCAAAGCATTTATCGATGGCGCAATGGAGACTGGAGTGTCTTGCACGGCATAGAGAATGAGATGAGATTCATGCGGCCAGACATTGTCCCACTGGACACCAATTACCGCAGTCAGGAAAAAATCATAGGTTTCAACAATACGTTCTTCCCCAAAGCGGCAGAATTGCTGGATTCTTTGTCTCCGGATGCCCGTTTCCAAATCAAGGACATATATGCCGATGTCGCGCAAAAGTGCAAAAAAGATGGTGGGAAAGGCTATGTAAGCGTACGAATATACGAAAAGAACGGCATAAATCGTCCTGATAATTATGAAGAACGGTTCATCCGTGACATGATTGAGCAGATTCGTGGTCTGATGGACAAAGGGGTGCCACTGTCGGACATGGCCATGCTGGTCCGCAGGCGCAACATGGGTACGGAACTGATTGATTGGTTTCATCGCCTTGCGCCAGACATCCGTCTGGTCAGTGACGAGTCGTTCCTGTTGTCTGCCAGTGTCGCGGTCCAGATGATTGTCAATGCCCTACGTGTACTGGCGGATCCTCAAGACACAGATCCCGTGCCCATACATTATTTGATAAAGCATTACTTGGCGGATGTGTCGGGATGCCCAACCATGCCAGATCATTTCACGGCCAAAGACGCAGAGCAATGTCTTCCGGATGAATTTCTCAAAGACAAGGCAGAACTTGCCACATTACCGCTATATGTGCTTTGCGAAAAACTCTATGCCATTTTCAATCTTTCACGTATCCCCGGCCAGTCGGCATATTTGTTTGCCTTTTTCGACCAGTTGCAGAACTATCTGCGTAACCACCCCTCCGACCTCCGTTCTTTCCTGTCGACATGGGACGAGAAACTGGCAAACGAACCGATTCCATGCGGAAAGATTCCGGGGCTGCAGATTATGACCATACATCAAAGCAAAGGTTTGCAGTTCCACACCGTATTGCTCCCTTATACAGATTGGGATATTGAAAAAGACAAACGAGGTGATTTACTCTGGTGTGAAGCACCAGAAGCGCCATATAATGACTTGGGGTTGCTGCCCATTAGTGCAGGTTCGGATATTCGGCAAAGCATTTTTGCCCCTTGGTACGAAGAGGAGCATTTACAGAAACGCGTGGATGCACTCAATATGATGTATGTGGCATTCACACGTGCAGAATGTAATATGATGATTTGGGGAATGACATCCAAGACAGACAAACTTTCTCCATCTTCCATGTCCGGTGACCTGTTGCGTCATGGTTTGGAACTCGAGAAAAACGGAGACGAATACAGCTATGAGTCTGGGGAGCAAATGGGCAAAGAGAGAAAGGAACGCACAAGAGAGAACAACCGGATGACTCCTTTTGCACAAGACTTGAAGACTGAATATGCAACGTTCAGACCGCATCTTGATTTCATGCAAAGCAATGAATCCTCGCAGTTTATACTTACAGCTGGTGAAGAAGGGATGGAAGGCCAGGACTATATCGAACTGGGCAAAATTCTGCACTATGTCCTCAGCCAGATATCCCACATTGACGATGTGGGTTCCGTGCTTGACCGTTGCCAAAGTCAGGGGCTCATTTCCAATCCGTCACAACGCAAGTCCATTATAAAGCGCATACAGCAGGGCATGCAGCAGGAACTAGTACGTTCATGGTTCTCACCGGACAACGAGGTGTACAATGAATGCAGTATCGTTGCCACAAATCCTATGAGCGGAGAACCAGAAGTCAGACGCCCTGACCGTATTGTTTTCTCTGGAAACGACATTACCGTCATAGATTTCAAATGCGGCAAGCCATGGCCCGAGCATGTCCAGCAAGTGTGCGCCTACATGGAACTGATGTCTCGTATGTACCCTAATATGAAGATAAAAGGCTATGTATGGTACATTTACTCTGGACGGATAAAACACGTGAATCTTCCCTCTCAGATGGAATTGTTTTTGACATAAATCAATAAAAACGGCATGTCTGTCATTTTTAACGCGTACAGACTTGCAGATTCCCGGAAAAGCAGTAATTTTGCGCCGTGTTTTTCATGGTATTAGATTTTAAGGTTAATTGAAAAGATTGGTTGTCGGGATGACAACCTTCTTTTTTATATATGCCTTTATCTAAAATTTTGTCAAATCCACATTCCTTTTTCATAAAAATCATTAAGCGGCCGGAGAAGTGTTTTGCCCGTTCGTATTTTCTATGTAAATTTGCGGTGTCTAATCAATAAAGAGAGGAGGACATTATGATTGAAAGAACACAAGTGTACAAGTGCCCAATCTGTGGCAACATTGTCGAAGTATTGGAAGCAGGAGGAGGTATCCTGGTCTGCTGTGGGAAACCCATGGAACATCTCATCGGCAACACCACCGATGCCGCCACTGAAAAGCATGTTCCAGTAATTGAAACCATTGAAGGCGGTTACAAAGTCGTTGTAGGCAGCGTCACTCATCCCATGCTGGACGAACACTACATCCAGTGGATTGAGTTGGTTACAGAAAATACCGTTTTGCGCAAGTTCCTTAAACCAGGAGAGGCACCCGAAGCTGTTTTCCTGACCGAAGAAAAGGCGATATACGCCCGCGAGTACTGCAATCTCCATGGTTTATGGAAAGGGATTGAATGATTAAGGATTCCCATAGCTTAAAAATATGAAGTCCTGTCACCGCAACCATCCGACTGATAATCGGGTGGTTGTATCGTTTTGGTGACACGTGTGACACGTGTTTATACAACATTTATAAACATGAAAATTAATTCTTACCCTCCTTAAAGGGGACTATCAATTAATTTTTTTCTCCATAAAAGTTTATAAGATGACGTGTCACACGTGTCACCCTGCCACGTCTGCCAAGCAGATTACACAACTTTT